>CAZHFC010000005.1:0-107446 GCA_964531985.1 uncultured Bacteroidales bacterium | reverse complement strand
GTTGTAGTTGAATTGAAGGGATTGGGTACATTTTGATGTAGCACGGCAAGCTGGTGGTTACATGCTTGCCCCGAGACCTCGGTGGCCTGCCCCGAGAATCGGTGGTTACATTCGTGAGACTGGCTTTTTATGAGCGAAGCGAAATGAAAAGGCTTAGTCGAACGAATCCCGAGACCTCGGGATGGTTAAATGGTTACATGGCTAAAGGGTTATTTGTTTAGTCGTTTTTGTTTAGTCGATAAGCCGAATACCCCCCGGATTTTCGGTGCATGCTATTTAGTCTCCGGAGGCTCCAATTCCTTTAAAACAGTTTTTAAAATCATTCAACTATTGACTTTCGTTTAAAAAGGATGTAACTTGCTGAACAAAAGTTGATTTTAGCCATGAAAACAAGAAATTTGTTCCTGGCAGTTGCTTTTTCTTTTCCATTCCTTATGTATGCCCAGGTTGGGATCAGTGAAAGCGGCAATCCGCCTGATGCATCTGCCATGATGGATGTGGAAAGTACAAGCAAGGGCTTTCTGCCCCCGCGCATGACCACTGCCCAGCGCGATGCAATCGGCAGTCCTGCCGAAGGGCTGATGATCTATAATACAGATGATGGCAGTCTGCAGTTTTGGGACGGTACCTGGTGGTATGATCTCAGCGGCGGCAATGAGTATCTGCAATTTCCCGTAGGCACGGTCTTTTGTGCCGGCGGCCCCACAGCCATTGTGGATGTGACCAATACCACCACCGGTAAAACCTGGATGGACCGCAACTTAGGGGCATCGCAGCAGGCAACTGCAAGCAATGATTATGAAGCTTATGGCTCACTTTATCAGTGGGGACGTTTATCCGACGGGCACCAATGTATAAACTGGACATCATCAACAGGTTCAGATGGTACAGAACAAAGTAATGAAACATCAACCCTCAGTTCCACGGACGATCCCGGGCATGGTGATTTTATTCTTGGCCCAAACGACCCTTACGACTGGCGCAGCCCGCAAAACGACAACCTGTGGCAGGGCACAAGCGGCACCAACAACCCCTGCCCGGCAGGTTACCGATTGCCAACCCAAACAGAGTTGGTTAATGAGCGTGAATCCTGGTCAACCCGGAATGCGGCAGGCGCTTTTGCCTCACCGCTTAAATTGCCCGTTGCCGGCTACCGCCAAAGCAGCGATGGTTCGCTCATCTTTGTTGGCTCCTACGGCCATTATTGGTCAAGTACCGTGGATGTTACCTCCTCCTGGTTCCTGGGCTTCTACAACGGCTGGGCCGACATGTACAGCAGCTACCGTACGGGTGGCTTTTCTGTCCGTTTCATCCAAGATTAGAGGGACTAAACCCGGGATGAAGATTTGTTGATTCCTTAAGTGCCCGGGGAAGGCTTTTTAGCCGGTGATTTCCCGAGGTCCCGGGGCAGGCCAAAGTGTCTAACCGTGTGGAATACCATCAGGGCTTGTCCCGTAGAATCGCGGAGCGTAGCGAAGCAAATATTCAACGGGGTCAATCCTTCACGCACCGCACCGAAAAACCATATGCCCGGCCGTTGCTGCTTATACCGGCAGCGTTGCTGTAAAAGTACAGGTATTGCGAATCTTCAACATTCACAGTACTTGACCAATAGCGTCCGTCAGAATTACCGTTGTCAAGCGAACCATCGCTATGGTCGCGGCCGCCGGTAACGGGCAACTTCAGCGGCGAGGCGTAAGCACCGGCTGCATTGTTGCCACCGGTCCAATTTAAACGCTCTGCGTCCAATTCTGCCTCCGTTGGCAAACGATAACCTGCCGGACAGGGATTGTTGGGTCCGCTTGTGCCCTGCCAGAGTGTGCCGACCTGGGGAGAAAGCCAATCATAGGGAGAATCGGGTTCGGTTATAAACAAACCATCCCAGGAGTTGCCGTCGTTGGGAAGAGCTGTGGTGGCATTGGTGGAAGTGATGCCGGATGAACGATCCTCGTGGCCCTCACTTGCACGGCCCCACTGGTAAAGGTTGCCATATGCCCAGCAATCTGCAGAAGATCTGGCGGCTGTCATGGCACCCAGGTTACGGTCCATCCAGGTAAGGCTGGTAGCGGGATTGGTGACATCCACTACTGCCGTTTCTTCAGCCGAAAGGAATGGAGCTATAAAGCCCGGAGTGCTGCAATCTGATTCCGGTCCCGGGGTAACACCTCCTGAACAGGCATCAAACCATAAGCTGCCGTTATAAAACTGCAAGCAGTTGCAATCGGTGTTGAAAATGGTTAATCCTTCTGCAGGACTGCCAATGGCATCGCGCTGGGCGGTGGTCATGCGTGGGGGTAAAAAACCCTTGTCCGTGCTTTTTACCTCGAGCATGGCTGAGCCTTCGGGGCTGCTGCCATCGCTGTTAATGGCAACCTGGGCCGAAAGGGAAGCGGTTAAGCCGGTCAATAAACAGAAGAGAATGATGATTTTCATGAATTAAGAGTATGTTGGGAATTGGGTTAAAAGGTAAAAGTTTTATAGTTCATAAAGATATTATCAGATATCAAAACAACCAAACGGGCAATATGCCTTTATTGTAAAACCCCGGCTTTGGCTCGGGTTTTTTAACTTACTTATTTATAAGCTTGCACCATTCCATTCATGTTAATCCTTCAGGCAGCGAATAGCGAAGCCGTAAGCACGGTAGTTGCTGCCCATGTAGGCATCGCCGCTGCTGAAGTTCAGGTGCCAGGAGCTGCCCCCATTAACTGTACTTGACCAGTAGTAGCCGTAGGAACCAACAGAGCTGAGCACACCATTCCAGCGGGTGCGGGCGCCGGCAACGGGCAACTTAAGTGGTGAAGCGTAAGCGCCGGCGGAAGTATTTGTGCTGTTAATCGGGGGTTGCACCCAGCTTAAACGCTCGTTGTTCAGCTCCGTTTCCGTTGGCAGGCGGTAACCTGCCGGGCAGGGGTTGTTGGTGCCGCTAACACCCTGCCAGAGTGTGCCGACCTGGGGGGAAAGCCAATCATAGGGAGAATCGTGTTCGGTTATAAACAAACCATCCCAGGAGTTGCCGGCGTTGGGAACAGCTGTGGTGGCGTTGCTGGAAGTGATGCCGGATGAACGATCCTCATGGCCCTCACTTGCCCGGCCCCACTGGTAAAGATTGCCATATGCCCAGCAATCTGCAGAAGATCTGGCATCTGTCATGGCACCCAGGTTACGGTCCATCCAGGTATCGCCGGTAACGGGATTGTTAACATCCACTACTGCCGTCTCATCAGCCGTAAGGAATGGAGCTATAAAACCCGGAGTACTGCAATCTGATTCCGGTCCCGGGGTAACGCTGCCCTGACAAAGGTCAAACCACAAACTGCGGTTAAACCACTGCAAACAATTCGTTGTGGTATTATATATAAGCAGTCCTTCGGCGGGACTGTCGATGGCATCTCTTTGAGTGGTGTTCATGCGGGGTGGAAGAAAGCCTTTGTTGTTGCTATTTACTTCGAGCATGGATGATGCATCGGGTAAACTGCCATCATGGTTAATAGCTACCTGAGCCGCAAGGGCAGCAGTACATCCGGTCATTAAAAGAAGGAGAATGATGATTTTCATATATTGTGGGTTCAGAGTTTAATGTTGATATTGGTTAAAGTTGAAAGGTAAAAGGTTAAAGTTTATAAAGTTCATAAAGTTTTTATCAGGCCTGAAGACATTTAAATGAGTAATATATTTGTATTGTAAGCGTCTTAATTTTCTGCCAGGCAGCAATATCCTCAAATCTTTCTATTTCAAATATTTTCCCTTTTGTCTTTTTTCTATAAAATCACTTTTATATCAAAAATTTATCCTGGTGCTGCCAAATAATCGATTTTATCATTTTTTGTGTTTTTAGCAACTTTTAAAAATATCTCTTTATGGAGGGGAAATAATTTTTATAATTTCATTGCCCAACTCCTTGGTTTATTTTAAATGAATTCCATTGCGTTCAATGATGTGTTTTACAAAATTTGGCGTGCAATTTCTCGGCCCATGGTTTACATCTCCGCCACCGGCAAAATTGGTCATGATAATCCCACAATTGGTATAGGTATTAAGAAGGGTTTTGATGTAAGAATCAACAGTGGGATTAATGTCATTTGCTGTTTGCCAGAGGGTTTGAGACGATGCTACCCTCTCCCCGCTTACGAAATTAAGATGGAACACATTGTCGCTGGTTTCCGCATGGGCATGTAGAATGCAATCTCTTATCTGTTGAAATTTGATGTGGCTTAATACAGTGTTCAGGCTGTAATGGTCCTGGACATACCAGCCAATTCCGTTATGCTCAGTATATGACCCTGTGGTATTATCCTGCCATGATGCATATACGCCTAAAGGATGGTTGAATTCTTTATGGAACCTTCTCACAATGTATATCAGCCCACGGACCTCTCCGAGCTTTGGCACCCGGTCATCCAAGAAAAAGTTATACAAGCCCCTGTCCTCGATCTGATTGTACACTCTTTCACTGAAATGAACGTCACTCACATTTGAATGCTCTTGCTTGATCATCAAAACAATTGTTTCGGAGGGGTGATCATTCAGGAAAGAGACACAATAGTGAAGCACATCTTTAAAGTTTTTATGCAAATAGTAATGACTGTGATGCACCATAAGATCGCCATCGTCGTAACACAATCTGATATCAAGCCAGCGAACTCCCAGGTTCAATTGGTTGGGAATGCTGAAATCCTGACATATAACATATGGTGCTGAAGGCCATGAAACGCCGGAAGTATGTTTATCCGCACCGGCGTCATGTGTTCCCGGAATCGTTATTTGGTTAAGGGAGAGACCATCCGGAAGTCCCCCCATCCAGTTCTTCCAGGTATATGGCAATGACTGATCGGTTGTCAATTCATTGCCATTGTTGATTGTGTCCTTTTCTTTTTTGCACCTGGTATTAATAATCTGAAATAAAAAAAGTATTATCATTACTGATAAGGCACTGGCAACAGGTTTCTTCATTTTTTACAGGAATTAGAAAATTATTGTGTTTACTGGTTTTTATTTCCTTTACCGGAAGTCCGGATATGAGCGAAATTGCAATGATACGACCTATTTCCTTCCTTTGTCAATTAAAGCACTACGACTTTATTACGATAGGAATGGCATTTTTCAGGAAAAATTAAATCTTTGGAGGAAATTGTTAAGTTCTTCACCCTGCTTTAGATCGAACTTCTTTCTGAGTCTTAGCCGGGCAGCTTCGATTGCCCGGATATTCTGGTAGGTAACCATGGATATCTCTTTGGTATTCATTCCCAGACTCATCAGGGCACACAGGCGCCGCTCATTGGTTGTAAGATTGGGATATGATGCTGTGAGTTTTTCGTAAAATATTGAATGCACCTGGCGGAACCTGACTTCGAATTCATTCCAGGCAGAGTTCTTATCCAGTCTTTGTATGCTGTGAATGATACCCGTCAGTTTTTTCAATCCCTGCTCATTGACATGGGGTGTGATCTCTTTCAGATCGCTTTGCAGGTTGGCAATAAAGTTAAATTTCCGGCTGAGGGCCAGGGCGCTGGAGGCCAACTCCCGGTTTTGATGTTCCACTTTCTCAGTCAGCCGTGCCGCTTCTGATTCTGCCAGCAACTTTTTGTTGCTGGACATCCTGCGGTATTGTATGATGAGGACACTGATTACAAGAAGTAGTACCAACAATGCTCCGGTCATCAGATATAGCGTCTTTATTTCCCGTTCCTGAAGTTTGTTTTCCATTTTGAGCAGATCATTCTCCCTTTGTTTCTTTTGGGTTTCATATTTTGTTTCCATTTCGGAGATGATCCGGGCCCGCTCGGCATTGAAGAGGGAGTCTTTGATTTGGGAGTACATCCGGTGATGATAAAGAGCTCCCTGGAGATCCCCGGTAGATTCGGCCAGTTCCGAAAGGTTATAATGGGATCGTTTCTGTACCTGTGCCAGGTTTATACTATCCGAAATTTCCAGGCATTTAATGTACAGTTTCCTGGCCTTTTCCTTTTCTCCCCGCTGCCACCAAAGGTCTCCAAGCCCCAAAAGTGCAAATGCTTCCCCTTCCCGATAACCTGTATTCCTGCTCAATTCCAAAAAGTCCCTGAAGCTGGCCTCCGCTTTTTCCTGCTCGCCTTCTTTCATAAACAGTTGGGCCATATTATGCTTTGTCCTGGCAGACTGTAATTTGTCACCTGCATCCTTACTGAGCTTCAACGATAGCTGATAATATGCAAGGGCGCTGTCATTCCTTTCCTGGATGAAGAAAGTATTCCCGATGTTTGTCAGTACCTGGGGCATTTCCAGGCTGTCACCCCTTTCTTTGTGCATGGCCAGTGCCATCAGGTAGTTTTCGAGGGCCTTATCTGGCTCATTCAGGTCTTTGTAAATAGTTCCGAGGTTATTGTATCCAATAGCCCTGCCATTGAGATCCGCAGGGTCCTTCAATTCAATCGATTCCATCACAAATTTCACCGCTTTATCGTAAATGCCTATGGAATAATAGGTCATCCCTATGCGGTTATAAAGACGGGATTGCATACCCCTCTTGCCGGTTTCGTTATAAATTTCCGAGGCGAGGGTGTAATATTCCAGTGCGGTGGCATAATCCGACATTAAGAAATGGACCAAACCAAGGTCGATATAGCAGTCCGGCAGATTATCCATGTCATGCTTAGCGGAGAATTCCGCAGCAGCTGTTTGCAGATAATCCTTTGCTTTGTCGAATTCGCCGAGTTTAAGATAACAAATGCCGATATTTTGGTTCACCCCGGCAGCCTTGCTCTGGTCTCCGTATTCATCATATTGAGCCAGGCTCCGTTTCAGGTACTGGATGGCTTTGGAAAAGTCGTGTAGAAAGAAATGCCCCTTGCCGATAATCTCCGTAGCAACAGCCATCTCCTCCTGATTTTTGTATTGGATGGCCAGGTCCAATGCCTCTTCACTATATATTATAGATGCCCGGGGATCTTCTCTGAACAGCAAATCTGCCAGTTCCAATAATGCTCCCGCCTTATCTTTTTCTTTTAGCATCGGCAAAAGCCGTCTCAGGCTGTCGGCCTGCTCATCACCCTGAGATATGCCGGGAAAGAGGAGCAATAAGAAAATGATCAGTGTAACCAGGCAGTGCAGGTAATATGGTCTCATTATTCAGCGATTTTCTTAAGAAGGGTTTGAATCTTTTGAATTCGTTTATTTTCTCCTTTATTAACTTTCCATTTTTTAAGTTATCACCATTCTCTATTTCATCGAATATCAATCCTTGATACAACGCACAGCGAAACCGTCAGCCCGGCAATTGTTGTAAATTTCGTTAAAAGTATTTCTTAAGATCAGGGGCCGCGAGTAGATACCATTCACGGTATTTGACCAATAGAGGCCGTAGATGCCTACATTGTTGAGTGAACCGTAGTTGTAATGGCGATAGCCTCCGACGGACAATTTAAGCGGTGACGCATAAGCGCCGGCTGCGGTGTTGGGGCTCCAGCTCTGTCGTTCAGATTCAAGCTCTGCTTCAGTAGGTAAACGGTAACCTGCCGGACAGGGGTTGTTGGTTCCGCCAACACCTTGCCAGAGTGTATCGTTCTGCGGGGTAAGCCAGTCATATGGATCTGAGCCATTGGTAATGAATTTCCCGTCCCAGGCATTTCCCGCATTGGGTGCAGCAATATTGGCAAGGCCGGAGCTGTAAAGCGGGCTGGTACGGCACTGGTGCCCGTCGGCAAAGCGGCCCCACTGGTAGAGGTCGCCGTAGGCAAGGGCATCGGTGGAGGAAGTTGCCTGCTGCGATGCCCCTAAGTTGCGGTCCATCCAGGTTTTGCCGGTGTTGGTAGTCACATCCACAATAGCTGTGGGGCCACTGGCACAAAAGACCATACCTGCGGGATATTGCAGGTAATCGTTGCCGCCGCTGAGATCATACCACCAGGTACCGTCCCAAAACTGAATATTGCCATCATCTGTATTATAGATCATCAGCCCTTCTGCAGGACTGCCGATTGCATCGCGCTGGGCGGTGGTCATGCGCGGGGGCAGAAAGCCCATGTCCGTGCTTTTTACCTCGAGCATGGCTGAGCCGTCGGGGCTGCTGCCATCGCTGTTAATGGCTACCTGGGCGTTCAGGTTAAATGTGAAATATATGGCCAGGGAAAGCAGCAGAAATGGGATATTGTTCATTTGTAAATTGGTTTTAAAAGGTGCAATTTACAATTTTTTTCATCAGATGGGAATGTTCAGGATCTCTTCTCGCGGCTGCAGGTGGTATCTGATGGCTGAATGCCGGACTGCCGGGAGCTCCTTCCTCGCTGCGCCCGATCGGTGTGACCATTTTTGAAGATCGCTCACTCGCTCAATCACCCGGCCTTCCCAAAGGTAACAGGAGCGGGAAAAACCTATGAAATTTTAATTTTTCAGCGTTCTGATCCGGGATCCCAGAAGTGCTTCTCAAAATCAACCACCTGATCGTCCGCTACCCTGATCCCTTCGCTTTCCAGGAGTTGCTGCATGATATGGGGCGCCCCGAAATGGTGTTTCCCGGTGAGCAGTCCCCTGCGGTTCACCACCCGGTGGGCGGGAACGTTTTCTTTTGCCGTATGTGATGCATTCATGGCCCATCCCACCATGCGCGCCGATCCCCGCGTGCCGAGACAGGCCGCAATGGCCCCGTAGGTGCTCACCCGTCCGGGAGGGATGCTGCAAACCACGGCATAAACCCGTTCAAAGAATGACATTTCGCTCATGTCATGTTCATCCTGAAACTGAGATAGTGGATGGTCCGGCCTTCTTCCCGCCACATCTGTTCATAAAAGGTCTGTATCTCCGTTACCTCGTCCGGGGCACCCTGTCCGTATACATCATATGAAAGCGCCTCAAGGGTGTGTCCATGCTGACGGATCACCTCCAGTGTGTAGTCCAGTAGCGGACGGTTGTCGGTCTTGAGGTGGATGAGGTTGTCGCCGGCCAGAAAGTTGCTGTAACGTTTCAGAAACTGGGGCGAGCTCAACCGTTTTTTCTGCCTCGACTTACGCGGCTGCGGGTCGGAAAAGGTAAGCCAGATCTCTTTCACCTCACCGGGACCAAAGAAGTGTTCGATCAGTTCGATGCGTGTGCGGATAAAGGCAACATTTTTCAGTTTCTCTTCCTTTACCTTTTTGCAGCCTGCCCAGATCCGCGCTCCTTTAACGTCGATGCCGATAAAGTTTTTGCCGGGGTATCTTTCGGCGAGGCCGGTGGTGTATTCGCCTTTTCCGCAGCCCAGTTCGAGTACGATGGGGTTATTGTTGCCGAAGAAGTTGCTGTGCCACCTGCCTTTCAGGTGGAATCCGTCCTGCAGTTGCTCGAAGCTTCGCTGGAAAAGGTGGTTAAAAGTGAGGTTTTCCTCAAAGCGGCTTAACTTCTTTTTCCCCATCTGCCAAAGTTGTTTTTGGTGATCCGGACCACAAAGGAAAGGATTATTTGATAATGAGGAGCCAGGCGGCGGGGTTTTCTTCGCGGCGGATAGTGGCCAGCAGGGAGAGGGCTTCGCTGCGTGTGTCGAGCCCGGCGATGCTGACGCGGGTCAGCCCGTTGCTGCTGTTGCCGATGATGGCGGCATCAAAATTTTGGGCCCTCAGTTCATCCACATAATTCAGGGCGTTCTCTTCGGTGGAGAAGGCGCCTACCACGATCTGGTATTTTTTGAGCGCCGGCGGCGGCGGTGCAGCGGGCAGGGCGGAAGGGCTTTCGGCTGGTGTTGTGGCCATTTCCGCCTTCGGCGGGATAACCTTAAAATTCATATATTCGGCAAGGGTGTCGACCTCGCCGGCTTTACGGGCGGGCTCCCCGCTTTCAAGGCTGAACATGGGTATCATGCCCGAGTAGCTCCTGCCAAAATCGTCGAGTACTGAAGGGTTGTAATAGTATAACATGAAAGCGGCGGCGATGGGGATGCTGATGCCTGCCACCCACCTGAGTGCCGGCAGGAGCTTTCTTTCTTTTGGCCTGTTCGTGGTGGCGGGCCGGGAGCTGAGCTGCTTTTCGAGCCGGCGGCGGATGCTCTCCCTGCTGATGGCGGGGGAAACGAAGGAGGGAAGGCCGAAGGCGTCGGGGAGAAAGTTGCTGCCGGCTTCCGGATCAAAAACCAGGTTGTTTTCCCTGCCCATGCGGAAGCTGCCTGTATGTATGAAACGGATGGCCTGACCGGCACAGAGCCCGGCCATGCAATGGGCCGTATAATCCTTTACCAGTTCCGAGGCTTCCTGGTAGGAGATATTCCTGCGTTTCGCCACATGGCTGATCAGAAGGCCGTCATTGGTCTGCAGCCCGGCATTAAAGACCACCGTACGGGCAGGCGGATGAAAGCTGTGGCGAACCGGGTGTATCCTTGCACCGGAATAATTCGTGAGAAAACCTCCGAAACCGGGAAGTATCACACAGTCGTGCTCAAACAATAATTCGCTGATGTAAACGTCAATAGACTCCATGCCTTTCATTCTGCCCGCTAAATTATAATTTTATTGTCCTGATTTCAAGTCTTGTTAGTAAATTTTGATAAATCTCCGGGCGTGTCAACCGATATGCTTTCATGCTCAGTCAGGCCGGTAATGACAGGATAACCATGTTCCAGCCAGTTGAGCTGCTCAAGTCCTTCGGCCTGTTCGAGCAGGCCGGCCTCCAGGTTGCAGATCTCTTCAAGGATGTCGGCCCGGTATGCGTAAATGCCGATGTGCTTGTAAAAAACGGTCTGTTGCAGCCATTGATCCTGGCCTGTATCCCTTACAAAAGGAATGGGTGAGCGGCTGAAATAGAGCGCACGGCCACCGGCTCCCCTGATCACTTTAACCACGTTCGGGTTGAGAAGATCCTCTGTTGAAACGATCTTTTTGATCAGGGTGGCGATGCCGGTACCGGGATCGTCAAAACAGGCAGCGAGGCTGTCGATCTGCCCGGGATCAATATAGGGCTCGTCGCCCTGAATGTTTATCACCACCGTGCCTTTTTGGGATGAGCATTCCCCGCAGAGCAACTGTGCCGCCTCTCTCACACGGGCGGTTCCGCTGCGATGCTCCGGGCTGGTCATGAGGGCCTGCCCGCCTTCGTCAAGAACATGCCGGCAGATCCGGTCATCGTCGGTGGCCACCACCACCTGCGACAAACATCCGGCCTTCAGGGCCTGCTCATATACCCGCATGACCATCGAACGCCCGTTGATCATGGCCAGGGGCTTGCCCGGGAAGCGGGTCGAGGCATAACGTGCGGGAATAACGGCAATGAATTTCATGTTCAATATTATTTATCACACGGCCCGGGTATCAATTTCCGGGAATCAGTAACCCTGAACCAGGCACTAGAACAACCCATGGATCTCGGCGTTGATCTTGTCGATGACAATGCCCAGGTCTTTGGGGTTTTCGTCAAAATCGATCTCGTCCACGTTGATCACGAGCAGCTTGCCAAGGGTATATTTTGAGATCCATGCTTCGTAGCGTTCGTTGAGGCTTTTCAGGTAATCGATGCGGATCGATTCTTCGTATTCCCTGCCGCGTTTCTGTATCTGGTTCACCAGGTTGGGCACAGTAGATTTGAGGTAGATCATCAGGTCGGGTGGCTGGATGAAAGAACTCATGAGCTCGAACAGGCTGCTGTAGTTTTCAAAGTCGCGTGTCGACATGAGGTTCATGTGATGCAGGTTGGGGGCGAAGATGTATGCGTCTTCATAAATGGTGCGGTCCTGTATCACGGTCTTGCCGCTCTTGCGTATCTCCACGATCTGCCTGAAACGGCTGTTGAGGAAATATATCTGCAGGTTGAATGACCAGCGCTGCATGTCTTCGTAAAAACTGTGCAGGTAAGGGTTGGTCTCAACATCTTCATAATGTGCTTTCCACCCGAAATGTTTTGACAACAGTCCTGTAAGGGTTGTCTTTCCCGAGCCGATATTTCCCGCAATGGCGATGTGCATGGTGTGATTTTTCGACTAAAATATGAAAAAATCCGATTACTCTTCTCCGATATGAAAAAAGAAAAGTTCATCTCCGGCCAGCATGAACAGCATCTGTGGCCGGGTGCTGAGGCATACGGCTACCGACCTGGCGCCGGTAATTGGCAGCACGGCGGTGTTCACTTCGTGCAGGCGGGTGTCGTAAATACTGATCTGGTCTTTTTCGGTATAGATGATCCTGTGGTTAAATACCTGGAATGATCTCAGTCCCTTTACGGGGATGGTCTTATAGTATGAACCGTATTTGTCGAAGATGAGTATCCCGCTTTCGGGATTGTTGAGATAGATGAAGTTGTCGCGCTCGATCATGAAGTTGGGGTTGAGGCTGAATCCCGTGGCTTGTTGAAGGTTTCCGGTGCGTTCGCTGATCTCCAGCGACTGGCTCACCCTGATGAGTTCGGCATTGAGCGGGTCGTAAACCCAGAAACCGCCCTGGTAGGATGCGCATGCCAGGGAGGCAAGTCCCAGCCCGAGCTGGCCCAGGTTCACCGAACCGGCGCTGAGGCTCAGGGTTTGGTCGAGAAACTCAACCTGCCCGAAGTCCTGATAGAACAGCAGTATCTTGAAAGGGTCGCGGGTGTCGGCAAAGGTGATCTCACCTGCATAGTTATTGCTGTAAGTATGGAGCTTTTTCCCTCCGGGTCCGTATTTTTCAATCCGGTTGTCCTTTACCGTAAAAACGTTCCCCAGATCATCGCTGGTGATGAAGCCGGCTCCGGCTTTTATCCTGGCGGTTTCGGTATACTGATCCCCGGCGGCCAGGCAAAGCAGGGCGGCAAGGATCAGCATAACCGAAAGATGCCGTTTGTTTTTTTTAACAGCCTTCATTTGATCATTTCAAGGATGTTGTCAACATAACGCCGGTCGTTCGACAATCGGGGTACTTTATTCTGTCCGCCCAGCCGGCCACGTTTTTTCATCCAGTTATAGAACGTATGGGGAGGCAGGATTCGTACAATGGGTTTGCGCAGCACCATGTCGTGGTAGCGTTTGGCTTCATAGTCGGAATTAAACGACTTAAGGGCGTTATCCAGGGTTTCAATGAAAAAGTCGAGGTTTTCCGGTTCTTTTTCAAATTCGATCAGCCATTCGTGGGCGGCTTTTTCCCGGCCTTCGAAGTACACCGGGGCGGCCGTATAGTCGCTGATCACCGAGTTGCATTTGCCGTTGGCCACCTCCAGTGCTTTTTCGGCATTGTCAACGATCAGCTCTTCGCCGAAGGCATTTATAAAACTTTTTGTGCGGCCGGTGATCTTGATCCGGTATGGGTCGGTACAGGTGAACATCACCGTGTCGCCGATCTTATAACGCCAGAGGCCGGCATTGGTGGTGATCACCATGGCGTAGTTCACACCAGTCGTTACCTCATGGAGGGGCAGGGCCGTCGGCTGATCGCTGTCGATTTCCGTCATGGGCACAAACTCGTAATAAATGCCATAGTCAAGCATCAGCAACAGGTCGTCCTGGTCGGCCTCCTGCAGTCCGAAGAACCCTTCGGATGCATTATAGGTATTTTTGTAGTTGATGTCGGGGGATGGCAGCAGTTCTTCGAACTGTTTGCGGTAAGGGTCGAAGTTCACGCCGCCGTGGAAGAATACTTCCATGTTTGGCCATACCTCCAGAATATTGTCCCTGCCGGTGATCTCGAGTATGCGTTTCAGCAGCAGCAGGGTCCAGGAAGGAACGCCCGAGAGGCTGGTCACATTGTGGGGGATGGTGGCATGGGCCATCTTTTCGATCTTGATCTCCCATTCGTCGAGCAGGGCCAGGCTGCGTTTTGGAACCCTGATAAACTCGGCCCAGTGGGGGAGTTTGCGGATAATGAGCGCAGACAGATCACCGATGAGGTATTCTTCGTTGTTGACCTCCCGTATGATGTGGCTCCCGCCCATGGCCAGCCCGCGCCCGTCGAAGAGACGGGTGTCGGGATGATGATGGCAGTACATGGCCAGCATATCCTTCCCGCCCTTGAAGTGACACTCTTCGATCGATTCATTGCTCACCGGGATAAACTTGCTTTTTTCGCTGGTGGTTCCGGCCGATTTGGCAAAGAGCCTGATGTCAGTGGGCCACATGATATTCTGATGGCCCTTCATGAGCAGCTCAATGTCGGGGTGTATGGATTCATAGTCGTTCAGCGGGATACGGTCGCGGAACTTCTCATAGGAGTCGATGGATTTAAATTCATAACGCTTTCCCCATTCCGTGTCGCGGGCGGTATTCAGCAGTTTTTTGAGCCATTCGGACTGAACCTCATGCGGGTATTTGGTGAAAAGCTCGATCTGGTGATAGCGCTTTTTCATCAGCCATGATATGAGGGAATTGATCAGTGCCATATATCGGAATTATTGATGGCCAAATTTACGAAGAAATTATGATCTGTGTCCCGGCTCCGGCAAAAAACAGACCCGGCGCCTGGGATTTATAAAACGGGCTTCGATTGAATTGCTATCTTTGAAATATGATTTGCTTTCCGAATGCAAAGATCAACCTGGGGTTGCTGGTTACGGGCAGGCGGCCCGACGGTTTTCACAATATCGAAACGGTATTTTACCCCATTCCCCTCTGTGACGTGCTGGAAGTGTTGCCGGCAGGCGATGGCCGGCCCTCACTGAGCATATATGGTAACAGTGTCCCCGGGGGGGAAGAGAACCTTTGCATGAAGGCATACAGGTTGCTGGAGAAGCGTTACGGCCTTACTCCCGTTGCCATTCACCTGCTGAAACGCATTCCCGACGGGGCAGGGCTGGGCGGCGGATCTTCCGATGCCGCACATATCATCAGCATGCTCAACAGTATCTTTAACCTGGGATTGGATACCGGCATGATGGAGGATCTGGCATCGGAACTGGGAAGCGATTGTGCCTTCTTCATAAGGAACAAGGCCGTTTTTGCCGGCGGGCGGGGGAACCGCTTCAGCCCGGTGGAAGTGAACCTCAGCGCAAAGTACCTGATGCTGGTAAAGCCTGCTTTCGGCGTCAGTACGGGCGATGCCTATGCCATGCTCAGGCCCCTCGCCGGCAGACCCTCGCCGGCCACCATCGTCAAGAAATACCCTCGGGAGTGGGAGGGAAGCCTGGTGAACGACTTCGAAGCCCCGGTATTTGAGAAATACCCCGAATTAGCCAATATCCGCAGGGCCCTTTACGAACGGGGAGCCATCTATGCAGCCATGAGCGGCAGCGGCTCCGCCGTGTACGGCATATTTGACGGGCACCCTCCCCCCGGTATCTTTGGTAAGGACCACTTTACCTGGACCTGCCGGCTTTCATGAAACGATTTGCCGCTATGGTCTGGTAAAGCCGATATGTTTAAAAAGGATCCGGGCTGATTGCCGGGACAGGGCATGCCCGGTCATTTCTGTGCCGTACGCAGCAGGAATAGGCCCAGGGCGGCAAAAACGATGTTCGGGATCCAGGCGGCGAGCATGGGCGAGAGGTTGCCAAAGGTGGCAAATACGATCGATATTTGCATGAACAATATGTATGTGAAGGTGAAACCGATGCCCAGGCCAAGGTGCATGCCGATGCCTCCCCTCACTTTCCGGCTCGACAGGGCCACGCCGATCATGGCAAGGATGATGGTGGCAAAAGGACCGGAGATCCGCTTGTGCTTCTCCACTTCGTAGGTCTTGGTCTTTTCCGATCCTTTCATTTTTTCTTCCTCAATGCGCTCGCGCAGCTCCCAGTAGTTCATCTCCTCAAAATCCTCTTTCTTCACATACAGGTCGACCGGCTTCAGGTTCAGCACTGTGTCCATGCGCTGGCCCCTGTTGATATGCTCACCTGCATCAGTGATCTCCCTGATCACATAGTTTTCGAGGGCCCATGACCGGTCCGTGCTGTCCCAACGGATACGGTCGGCAAGGATCTTTGTGAGCAGCTTGTTGCCTTCGAACTCTTCCAGGCTGAATTTTATCCCGATATTGGTGGAAGAATTGTAATTCTCGAGAAATACGAGGGTCTCAGGCCCGATCTTGAGGTGGATGTTCCGGTCTTTGTCGAGGCTGAGGTTTTCCATGTACTTGTCCTTGAACTCCCGCCTGGTGATATTGGTTTTGGGAATGAGGAAATTCCCGAGGTAGAATGACATCAGCGCCAGCAGTATGGCAGAGATGAGGTATGGCCTCAGAAAGCGGTAATAGCTGACACCCCCGCTGAGTATGGCCACGATCTCCGTATTGGAAGCCATCTTTGATGTGAAGAAGATCACTGAGATAAAGGTGAACAGATATACGAAGAGGTTGATGAAATAGGGAATGAAGTTCAGGTAATAGCTGAAGATGATCTCGTTGAGGGGAGCTTTTTTCTCGATGAACTCGTCGATGTTTTCCGATACGTCGAAAATGATCACGATCACGATCAGCAGGGAGATGGCATAAAAAAAAGTGCCGAGGAATTTTTTGATGATATACAGGTCGAGTATCTTCATGGAATATGCCTTCTGCCTAGAGCCTTGTATTTAATTTTTTTACCATGCTGCTTTTCCATGCGCCGAAGGTGCCTGCCTGTATCTGTTCCCTGGCTTCGCGCATCAGCCGGCTGTAAAAGGCGAGGTTATGCAGGCTGGCGATCATCCCGCCCAGTACTTCGCCCGAAATGAAAAGATGCCGCAGGTATGCTTTGGTATACTGTTGGTCGACAAAAGAAGTGCCTTCCTCATCCAGTGGCGAAAAGTCGTCTTTCCATTTATTGTTGCGCATATTGATGATCCCTTCGCCGGTAAAGAGCATGCCGTTCCTGCCGTTCCTTGTCGGCATCACGCAGTCGAACATGTCAACCCCCAGCGCAATGCTTTCCAGGATATTGGCCGGTGTGCCCACACCCATTAGATAACGTGGCTTGTCTGCGGGTAGTATTTCACATACCAGTCCGGTCATTTCATACATCAGTTCGTGGGGTTCGCCCACCGAAAGCCCGCCGATGGCATTGCCGTCGGCTTCGAAGCTGCTGATGACGTTGGCCGAGATTTTTCGCAGGTCGGGATAAACGCTGCCCTGCACGATGGGGAACAGTGATTGCGGGTAGCCGTATATGGCTTCGGTAACCGCAAACCTGTCTGCACATCGTTTCAGCCAACGGTGGGTGATCTCCATCGAGTTTCCGGCATAGGCATGATCACAGGGATATGGCGTACACTCGTCGAAGGCCATGATAATGTCGGCACCGATGATACGCTGTATGTCGATCACGTTTTCGGGAGTAAAGGTATGTTTTGAGCCGTCGATGTGCGACTGAAAGGTAACCCCTTCTTCCCTGAGCTTCCTGATCTCGGTCAGTGAATACACCTGGTACCCGCCGGAGTCGGTGAGTATGGGCCCTTCCCAGCCGGTAAAGCCGTGCAATCCTCCTGCCTGCTGAAGTATACCTGTTCCGGGCCGCAGGTAGAGGTGGTAGGTATTCCCCAGTATGATCTGTGCGCGGCTGTCTTCCTTCAGGTCACGCATATGCACGGCCTTGACGTTGGCGGCGGTGCCAACGGGCATAAATACCGGTGTTTCTACCGTCCCGTACGGGGTTTCAAGCATGCCGGTACGCGCATGGCTGTGGGTGTCGGTGGCCTGAATTATAAACTTCATGCTGTTTATAAAAATTCGTTCAAAGATAATTTTTATTCGCGAAGAATGGATAATTTAGCAGCAAGACCGGTTGTGATGCAGTTTCCTTATTTCCCCTCCGAACCGCTTGAGCAAGCGCTTATGGCGGTGTATGGACTCGCGTTTCTTGTCCAGATGTGCTACCTGTGGGTGGTATTCAGGAGGCTTGCCTTTCTGAAGTCCGGTGAAGAAAAGCCCGGCGCCGGCCCTGTTTCCGTGGTGATCTGTGCCAGGAATGAATACGATAACCTGAAAAATAATCTGCCGCTCATCCTCCGTCAGGAGTACCCTGATTTTGAGGTCGTGGTGGTAAACGACAATTCGCAGGACGACTCCCTGGAGTTGCTCAACGATATGGCCCGTGAACACAATAATCTTAAGGTTGTGAATCTCAGCCAGGACCTGAACTTTTTTCATGGCAAAAAATTCCCGCTCTCGATCGGCATCAAGTCTGCCACCCACGAGATCCTGCTGTTGACCGATGCCGATTGCCGCCCCGCCTCTGACCACTGGATTGGCCGGATGACTTCGGGTTTCCGCGAAGGCAAAGAGATCGTGCTCGGCTACGGCGCATACGAACGAAGGCGTTCGCTGCTCAACTACCTGATCCGCTTCGAAACACTCTGGGTTGCTATACAGTACCTTTCATTTTCCCTGTCGGGACATACTTATATGGGCGTGGGAAGAAATATTGCATACCGTAAAACGCTTTTCTACAGGAATAAGGGCTTTTCATCACATTATAAACTTTCCTCGGGCGACGATGACCTTTTTATCAACCGGGCCGCCACAAGGAACAACGTTGCCGTTGAAGTTGGCCATCAGAGCCATACGGTTTCTGTGCCCAAAGCATCATTCGGGGCCTGGATGCGCCAAAAAAGAAGACATTTCACCACCTGGAAGCATTACAGAAAAAAATACAAATGGCTGCTGGGAGGCTGGTCGGGAAGCACCTTCGCCTTCATGCTCCTGTTTGCGGCCATGATGGTGCTGGGGTATAACCTGCTTGTCGCCGGCGGGATATTTGCCATCCGGTTTTTCAGCCATCTTTTGATCACGAAAAAAAGTATGAACAAACTGAATGAAAAAGAATTATTATTACTTTCGCCTATGGCGGAAATATTCCTGGTCATTTTTTACCCCTTACTGGGCCTGGCCAATATGATCAGAAAACCCGATAAATGGAAGTAAATCCTAATCTCACCGATAAAGCCCTGCGTGATTACCAGCTGGTGATGGCCGCCATTAACCGTGGCGATCAGAAGGCCTACGCCGCCCTGATGAACAATTACCGCGATTCACTTTATTTTATGCTGCTGAAGATGACCAATAATGCCAGCGATGCAGATGACCTTACCATCGAAGCATTCGGCAAGGCATTCAAGAAGCTGGAACAATATACCCCTGAATACGCCTTCAGTACATGGCTGTTCAAGATCGCTTCCAACAACTGCATTGATTATATGCGGAAAAAAAGAAAGCAATCGTTTACCCTTAACCTGGGAACCGGTGATGACGACGGTCAGGATCTTGCCAATATCATTGCTTCCGACAGCCCCGATCCCGAGGAAAAGGTCATGAAAAAGGAAAAGATCGGACTGATGCGCGAGGTGGTGGAAAAACTGAAGCCCCATTACCGTACCCTCATCGAACTGCGGTATTTCAAAGAATATTCCTATGAAGAGATTGCAGAAGAGTTGAATCTGCCTCTCGGCACTGTGAAGGCCCAGCTTTTCCGCGCCCGCGAATTCATTAGCAATATCATGAAGAATATCCCCGAGAATTATTGACCAGGGTCGCAGTTTTTTACATAATGGGCAAGCACGCTGCCAAATCCTTCATCAAGCTTCATCAGGCCGTAATCCATCAACTGGTTGTTCAGGTATTGTAAAACGAGGAAAGTGTTGTTTTCATCGCCCGGGAAAACGCCTGCAAAAAAGAAGCCCATGGTCTCAAATTCAGGACACAGAAGTGCGGTAAAGGGGTCGTTCAGGTTCAGGTAGAGGTATATGGTCTCATACCTGCCTATGCACAGGCTTTTCAGTGCGTCCCTTACCCTGTCGGCTGTGTGCGCGCCATAATGATCGATCCGGATGGTGGCTGTGATGAATCCCCTGTCGCGATGAATGCTTAGCCTGGTCCGCTTTCCCTTCAACCGGCTTAATTCCGGTTTGGTTTCCGGGTATTCGGACTCAACACCGGTATTGCCGATGATGTTCATGATCATTTTGCGATGCCTGGGCGGGGGATAAAGGATGAGCCGTGCAGGAGGATGGAGGTAGCGGTATGCGATCATGATGTTTTCCCTTGGATGATCCTCTTCCCTGATATCCCTGAATTTCAGCGTAGGCACCTGCGACATCAGCAGCACGCATGCCTGCATGCCAAAATGATGCGCTGCTTTCTGTGAATAGGGATGGGTGGTCACGGTCATGGCGTAAAGTCCGCAGATGCGCATATTCACGGCTTCCGCAATAAGGTCGTCCCAAAGCCTGTTCATCACCCCCATGCCGCGGTACATCGGGTTGCTGAATGCAATGCCGATCTCTGCATTGTTGCCGTGTGCCATGTTGAGTGCCGAATGGCCGATGATCTCCCCTTTGGTGTTCCGGGCAAGCCGGGATACAAGCTGCCCCGACCCGTTCAGTTGCGCTACCTTTTCGGGATAATAGATGTTCTCGTAGGGATAGCTGTAGCCGTAACAAAAATAGGCAAGGCGCGACACTTCAACCGCCTCGTGCGCCAGCATCGGACCGGTTGTAAACCCGGCTGTGACCACTGCCTGCCCTTTGCCATGCTCCAATGAACCGGTTTCACCGGCATCGATCATTTGCCCGATCGACCGTGCCGGAAGGTTTTTTGTGAGCATGACCTCTATCCCGTCATGGCCATGATTCACATACGCCAACTCATCCATGACCTGCCCGACCAGATAAGTGCCCAGCCCGCGGTCGTTGTACTTCTTTTGCAGCTCTTCCTTGCTGTAAACCGGGAATAATGCGGGGTCGAAGGGGATACCCTTCACGCGGACGCCGATCTGCAGCCCGGCCGGCTTCTGAATAAACTCCAGGTCGATATTCCCTTTTTGCCCGGGTAAAAAAGAGTATTTGATGATGTTGGTCAGTATCTCCTCCAGCGCCAGTTGTATTTGCTTGTTGTCGTGCCGGCTGAAACCGCTGATCTCTGAAATTTTTTCGACAAATGCCTCCGTTTCCGGTATATAATCGATGCGGTTTTGTATGCTGAGCCTTGAATGATGGAATTCGGTCATGAGGTTTGTTTACGTTTATCGATGATCTTTTGCAGTTTGCCGCTGGTTTCGATCTTGATAAAGTCATTGCCTTCTGCCGCTTCCGCTACAAGTTCAATGAGGTTGTCGTTCATTACCATGTCGTACAGCACGGGATCGCCTTCCAGCAAAATTTTGCATACTTCTTCAGGTTTCAGTCCGGAATTTCGGTTCAGCCGCACAGTGATCCTTTGTTTTCCTGCCTCAGTGGTGTCGAGCAGCAGTTGCAGTTCATCTTTATAGTCAAAGCGGTCTTCCAGTGTCCTGGCAAAGGTATTGTAGTTAAAGAGCGGCCCCATCTTGAAGATGTCGCCGAAACGGCCGAGAAGTTCAAAACGCGGGGCTTGTCTGCCGCAGGGACAAGGTTCTTCAACCCAGCGTCCCAGGTCGCCGATCTCGTAACGGTAAAGGTTTTGCCCTTTCCGTGAAAGGCTGGTGAAGATAAGCCTGCCGGTCTCTCCTTTGTCAACGGGTTTATCCTCCTCCATTTTGAATATCTCCAGGTGCTGGGTACGTGTCATCACATGGTGGATGCTGCCTTCGCAGCGGGTGCAGCTATAGCCGAGCGGCCCGGCGTCGTTGCTGCCGTATATGGCCGACTTGACTACTTCCACACCAAACTCGTCCTTGTAGTATTGCTGCATGGCCTTGCTCATATGCTCGCCGGCATAGAATATCTTGCGGATGCCGCCGTATTTTTTCAGCTCATTTTTACAGGCCTCGAAAAGCTGAGAAAAGTAGAATGGCATCCCCAGCAGTGTGTCCACCTTGTTCTCGATAATGGTTTGAGCCACATGTCCGTAGTCGGGGACGGCAGTCATGGGAAATTGTATGGCGCCCATGCCTTCGAGGATGGTCCAGAAGCTGATGAAGCCCCCGTAGAGCTCCCCGCTGAAGAAGAGGTTCATGCAGCGGTCGTTGGCCGGATCGAGGCCGGCGGCGAAGAGGGCTTCGGAAGCGGCAAACATCTGTTTGTGGTAGTCTTCGTAAGTATATACGGCCATCTTGGGCTTGCCGCTGGTTCCCCCGCTCTTGAAAAAGAGTTCTGAAACCCCGGCCGGCACCGGCCTTTTAATATATTCTTCTTTATGGATCACGGGTGTATTGGCGGGAAGGAAGGGTGCCGGCTGCTCTTCCAGGTCGGCGAAGCTGCTGAGGCCGTCGGTGAGGCTGCCAAGCTGCAGGCATATCCGCCGGCAATAACGTTGCAGGGCGTACACCCCGTCGTGGGGTTCGCCGGCATAGCCGTCGAGGTGATGCCCGGGCCGCTTGATGCGGGTCACGCCGGCCTGTACAAGTTCCCTGCTAAGGCTTCCAAGTTCTTCGAGCCGGCAGGCCAGCCCTGCGGTTTGCAGGTAATTTCTCAGGGGCCTGAGGGTGCTTACGATCTTGTCTTTTGGTAGAGGCTTTACCCAGATCGTACGGTAAAGTGGTGAGGGGCGCAATCCCGGTTTGAAGTCGATCAGTATCCGCCAGGTCTTTTCCCTGGATTCGATCACTTCCGATTCGCCCAGTGCAGCACCCAGTTTTGTGACCTGGGTCACATTGGTGATCTCGGCCATCTCGGGGATGCTCAGTGCCGGCTGTGGAAAGCTTTGCGAAACCTTGTCGAGCACCTTTGCAAAGTGTTGCGCAAAGGCCAGCAACTCATCTTTGCCGGAGGTTTCGAGGTACAGGCACTGGGGGCTGGAACAGGCCTGCTGCTCGATCACACAGATGTCGTAGGCAATGTTTTCCAGGGTATCAACATCGTCTTTCATCATCCTGCTTACATAGGAGAAGCTGATGCGATGCCCCCAATCGATGATGCGCGTGTTTTCAGGGGTCATCCCTCTCACGGCGGCCACCGACTCTTCGCTGCCCCAGGCTGCAATGCCGTGGGCTTCATTGAAAAGGATGCTGAGGATGTCTTTGCGTGACGATGACAGGCGGAAGGCATATATGAAGGGCTTGAGGGCACCGGAGGGATCGGCGTCGACGATGCCTTTCAGGATAAGCTGCGGGAAGTTGCCGTTCCTGCTGCTGTTCTTAAGCACGTTGATGTTGCCGGCCATGAGCCCTTCCAGCATGCTGAGCGGTGCCACCGTCGGGGCATTGCCCGGCACCACATGCACCAGCATGCCCAGTGGTGCCCAGGCTTCGAAAGTGTCTTCGCGAAAGCCGTTGCGGTGCATGATAAAGGGGTTTTCGCTGCCCAGTTCCCGCTTCATCTTTTCTTCAAGGAAGTCCGGCTCCAGGAAGGCAGCGACCTCTTCAATGGTCTGATGGGCATGTTCAGCGGTATTGCCGGCCTTCACCAGGGAGTCGATGAGTTCCTGCCTGTCGCCTTCCAGCAAAAGGTCCCTGTAACGGGCACAGGCGCGGAACAGCACAGCAGGCTCCATGCGCAGGCGCAGGTCAGGGGCCATGTTGCGGCCTATGTTGGGCACCTTCTTCCCGAAATCAGCTTCGCTGATCCACTCACCTCTCCAGATATATTCTTTTTCGTTCATGACGGGTGTTTTATACGGCTTCTTTTTTGAGCAATTCGGCTGCCGAAACGGCACAGCTCTTGTTTTTGGATAATCCGGCCCTGCCGGCAATGTCAAACCAGGGAGTTTCGATGCCGCAGCCACATGCTTCGGGCGGGTGCATCACGGCCAGGTCGCCCATCACCACGCTTATGGCCGGCACCGAAGTAATGTAGGGCGTCACAAAGCTGAGATAGCCGGGCTGCCCATATCCCAGCACCTCAAGGGTCTTTACGTCACGTATGAATGCCCTCGCCCAGACCGGGACATGCATATGGTGCCGGTCACATTCCACGTAAGGCACCGAATGCTCGACCGAGCCGAACCCATCGCGGCAGCGGATGCCGGGAATGCCGAGCTGCTCCCCGAGGCGGCCGTAAAGTTCGGGCTTGGATAGTTGCCTGTCAGCATAGCCTTTCCAGCCGCCTGCAAAGAAGACCAGGGAGTCTTCGGGCAGCCGGAGGTCCTTTACGCCAAGCTTCTTCATCCTTTCAAGAATAAAAAATATGAAGGACGGGAAGCCGATCAGCCTGACCGGGATCGCTTCGGCCTCGTATCGTTTCAGCACCTCTATGCTGCCAAAGAGGTCGAACTCATGCGTGCCTTCTCCCGTCAGGCGCAGCACATAGCTGATATGCCGGGCAGGGGCATATTTGGTGAGAAAGCGGCTGGTGTTGGTCGTGCCCCGTGTCGATCCCGCTTCAGGCTCGTAATTACTCACCAGGTAGTTCGTTTCTTTTCCGGGCTCATACCATCCGAAATGGTCGTATACGTAGTCGACCATGCGCCTGCCGGAGGCGATGGACCAGTGGTCGAAAAACATCCGGCTCTTCTGTCCCATGGTGCCGCTGGAGGTGAGGGTGATCTCGATGTCTTTGTCGCTGACCGATTTTATAGCATGTGTTTTGAAAAAGTTGGCATGGATGAATGGGATGGCCGGCAGGTCGCCGGTAGCCTTCAGCCTGGCGGGACTGAATTTTTCCTTGTCGAGAAGGCTCCTGTAAAAAGGGCATCGTTCATAATGCCATTGCATGATCTCGCGCATGGCCTGCAGGAATAATTCGTCCGTGTCCGCATCTGTGCGGAAGGGCTCATTGATATCGCAGATTTTCTGAACGGAGGGCAATGCGGATGGGTCGGGGACCTGTATCGGTTCAAACTTTGACATATGGTGGTTTATTTGAATCTGTTGTCGATGATGCGGCGTATCTTTCCAGTGCGTGGGTTTACCGCGAGTTCTCCTGGCCCTGTCCATTCAATGCTGATGGGATGAACCCCCCTGATAGCGATTTCCTCCCTGAATTCGGGACGCTCCCTGAAGATGGTGTCGAGCAGCTTTTCTTCCCAGGCAGGCTGCACGGCTGCGGGATCGTCAACGGCGATACGCAGGGTGAGCTTGTCGAGCTTTCCGATATGGTCGATCACCATCTGGAAATTGGCGGCCTGGAATACAGGTTTCATAAGATGGAGGATGTGCATGAAGTTGTCGATGTACATGGTCACCACGCCGATCCTGGCTCCCTCTTCCGACCGCCCCATTATCCTGAACTTCCTGTTTTCTTTCCCGGCTTCTTCCACCCATATGCCGCGGTCGCCTGCCGGGTACCTGATGATGGGCATCAGCAGCCTCGACAGGTTGGTGGTGAGTATGCGGCCTTCCTTGTTACAGGCTTCAATTACTTCGCCGTTCTCTTCGTCCACGATCTCGATGATGTTGTAACCGTCAAATACACGGTGCTCGTTAAACCCGCACCCGGGATCGATATATCCCAGCAGTCCGCCGTCAACGCTGGCATATCCCACTGAATAGATCTGCACCCCCGGAAAAACTTCATGCATCAGCTCGCGCTGATCCTCGTACATGCTTTCCCCGCCAAAATATATTTTTTCGATCTTCAGCCCCTCCGATTGCTTCGACCTGACATGCTCGGCCAGGCTGATCAGTTGTGTCGGCACCCCCAGCAGGGTGTTGATACGGAAATCGCGGAGTTCACGCGCAATGAATTCGAGTGGAGAGGCCCCGGAGATGGGGAAAATCATGGTGTCGACCGGGCATCGGGCCAGGCTGTCGTGCAGGAAAAGAAAACTGCTGTACAACTCTCCTGCATAAAAGAGGTTGGCTACGCGGTCGCCCTTTTTTAAGCCGCTTTCGGCGAGATGGTAGCCAAAGGTGCCCGTCATGGTTTCCCATTCTTCACGGCTGTAAACCGAGAACTTGGGCATGCCGGTGGTGCCGCCGCTTTTAAAGATGATGCCGTCAGTCATGGACCCGGTTAACAGGCGGTTGCCTTCTACCCGGTTATGCTCCCAGAAAACAGCCTGGTCGACCGGCGGGAGGTCAGACAGTTTCCAGCCCTTTTGCGGCAGGTCGCGATAGAGCTGCCCGTAATATCCCGAAAGCTCACGGGCAACCGAAACGATGGTCTCGAGGGGATAGGTCTTCATATTGGTTTGCTCTGCTATGACTGACCAAAGATAAAGAATTAGTTGTAATTTTGATGCCTGATCCGCGGATATCGTGAGACTCCTTTTTGTTTGCCATTTAAAGCCGTTTTAAATGGCTCCCGGGAGATTTCACCAGGATACCTGGAATAATTATTATTTAGACGAAATACCACGATCATGGATACCGAAGAATTCAGAAAGCATATTTTGCGTGGCATACCCGCTGAGCTCCCTGCCCCGAAACCGTTTGATGACAGTGTGAGCCATGCCCCGGTTCGAAAGGATATACTGTCAGAGGCTGAAAAAAGGCTTGCCCTGAAAAATGCATTGCGTTATTTTCATCCGGAGCACCATGCTGTGCTGGCCGGGGAGTTTGCCGGTGAGCTGAAGCAGTATGGCCGAATATACATGTACCGCTTCAGGCCTGATTACCCCATGTATGCCAGGCCGATCGATGAATACCCGGCACGTTCGCAGCAGGCTGCCGCCATCATGCTCATGATACAGAACAACCTCGACCCTGCAGTGGCCCAGCATCCCCATGAACTTATCACTTACGGAGGGAACGGGGCTGTTTTTCAGAACTGGGCGCAATACCTTTTAACAATGAAGTACCTGGCGGAGATGACCGGTGAACAGACCCTTGCCATGTACTCGGGGCATCCCCTTGGTCTCTTTCCGTCCCATCCCGATGCTCCGCGTGTGGTGGTAACCAATGGCATGGTCATCCCCAACTATTCAAGCCCCGACCACTGGGAGAAGTTCAATGCCCTCGGGGTGTCGCAATATGGGCAGATGACAGCCGGGTCTTATATGTATATCGGCCCGCAGGGCATCGTGCATGGGACCACCATCACAGTGCTCAATGCAGGCAGGAAGCTGAAGGACGGAGGGTCGGGACTGGGCGGCAGGATCTTTGTTTCCTCAGGCCTGGGCGGCATGTCGGGGGCACAGGCCAAAGCCGCCGTTATTGCCGGGGCAGTGGGCGTTATCGCCGAAGTTAACCCCTCGGCGGCAGTGAAAAGGCATCAGCAGGCTTGGGTTGACGAACTATATACGGGAATGGATGAGCTCATCGACAGGATGCTGAAGGCCAGGGAGGCAAAAGAGGCCGTATCACTGGCTTACCAGGGAAACATCGTTGACCTCTGGGAAGAGCTGGCTAAACGCGATATCCGAATCGACCTGGGTTCCGATCAAACTTCACTGCATAATCCCTGGGCGGGTGGTTATTATCCGGCCGGGCTCACCTTTGCGGAATCGAACAGGCTGATGACCACGGACCCGGATGCCTTTAAAGAAAAGGTAAAGGAATCGCTGCGAAGGCAGGTAGCTGCGATCAACACCCTTGCAAGCCGTGGCATGTATTTCTTCGACTATGGCAATGCCTTCCTGCTTGAGTCTTCAAGGGCGGGGGCAGATATTATGAAGGAGGATGGCACTTTCCGCTATCCCTCCTATGTGCAGGATATTATGGGACCCATGTGCTTTGACCATGGTTTTGGCCCTTTCCGCTGGGTATGCACCTCGGGCGATCCGGCGGATTTACGCATCACTGATCGCATTGCGGCCCGCATCCTGGAAGGGATGGCCGGGGAGGCCCCTGAGGAGATCAGGCAGCAACTTTACGACAACCTGCGCTGGATCAGGCAGGCCGAAGAAAACAAATTGGTGGTGGGCTCGCAGGCTCGTATTCTTTATGCCGATTGTGAAGGACGCACCCGCATTGCCGATGCTTTTAATGAAGCCATCAGGACGGGGGAGGTCAGCGCAGCTGTCGTGCTCGGACGTGACCATCACGACGTGTCAGGAACAGATTCACCGTATCGTGAGACTTCCAATATCTATGACGGTTCGCAGTTCACCGCCGATATGGCCATACAGAATGTGATCGGCGACAGCTTCCGCGGGGCGACCTGGGTGTCGGTTCATAACGGTGGCGGCGTAGGCTGGGGCGAGGTCATCAACGGGGGCTTTGGAATGGTGCTGGACGGAAGCACCGAGGCCGGCCGGCGATTGAAAAGCATGCTGCACTGGGATGTGAACAACGGCATTGCCAGGCGGAGCTGGGCCAGGAATGACGAAGCCATCTTTGCCATCAAACGCGCCATGATGGCCGAGCCGCGTCTGAAGGTCACCCTGCCTAACAAGGTTGATGAAAAGCTGCTGAACAAGGATTAACGAATGTCAGCCATCAGATAACTAACCCGACACCTGCTAACAAACAACCAATGAAAAAATACTTCTTTATTCTCCTTATCGTCATTGCCGGATGCAGGGACGGGGAACCTGACCGGCCCGGGAAAGTATATGCCTCAGATCATTCCCATACCATGGCAACCCTTTATAACCACTTTGCTGCCGAATACCGGGCACTGGCATATCAGGCATTTAACATTGCCCGTGAAAGGGTGGATGCCATCCGCAGGGAAAATCCCTTTGAGGAAAATCTTGCCATCGTGGTCGATATTGACGAAACCCTGATCGATAACAGTCCGCACCAGGCTTTGATGATCCTCCACGATAGTGCATATCCCTACATGTGGAACGAATGGTGCAGGCTGGCAAGGGCTTCCGCCGTGCCGGGGGCTGTAGACTTCCTGCAGTATGCCGATGCAAATGGGTTCGGTATTTTTTATGTCTCCAACCGGAAGGATAAATATGTACGGGAAGCCACCCTGCATAACCTTGATTCATTGGGTTTCCCGCAGATAAGAGAGGAACACTTCCTGCTAAGACCGGAAAGGTCGGAGGCCAATCCTGATCCGTCTGACAAACAGGGCAGGAGAGATGAGATTATCGCCCGTGGATACAAGATCGTGTTGCTGATCGGTGATAACCTTGGCGACTTTTACACGGATACCCTTATTGGGGATGACCGTTCGGAACAGGTAAATGATCTGTCGGGAGAATTTGGCCGGAAATTTATTGTGTTGCCCAATGCCATGTACGGCAACTGGCCATCAAGCCTTGGCATAAGAGGCGGGGTGGAGATGGATTCCTTGTTAAAAAAGGGTTGCCAACCTTATTAAGGTTGCCAACCCTTATTCCCCATTTAGAAATCATCACCCTTTCAGTGATCATTTGCTCATTCACCTGCAGCCTGATAAAATAAACGCCATTCTGGAGGTTGCCGGCATTTATCCCGATCAGGTGTTCGCCTGCGGAAAGCCTCCCTTCATCCGATAAGGATAAAAAAGGGTTGCCAACCCTTATTCCCTATTTAGAAATCATCACCCTTTCCGTGATCATTTGCTCATTCACCTGCAGCCTGATAAAATAAACGCCATTCTGGAGGTTGCCGGCATTTATCCCGATCAGGTGTTCGCCTGCGGAAAGCATGCCCTCATCCGATTCATATACTTTTTTGCCAAGGATGTTGAACAACATTACCTTAACATGGCTGAAGGTTTGTGTAGTGATGGCAATGTTTGTATAGTCGCTGAAGGGGTTAGGATAAACCTGTATGGAAGCGTTTCCCGCCAGGTCGTCAATGCCTGTGTCGTCGTCGGTTTGAAAATCCGTTCCTCTCATGGATCCAAAGTCACCGACACCTTGCAGGATGTAGTTGCTGGTGCCGTAATAAAGGGCAAAGAAACCCGGGGAGTTCAGCCCGTCGCCACCGGCATCGTATACGAAAAACTGGTAACAGCTCAGGTTGTCGAGCTCAAAGCTTTCCATGATAGTTTGGCTGGCTTGTGTGTATGGGCCGCCCGAATAGATGACGTTGCCTTCATCATCTAAAACTTCCCAGGTGGTTTCTGAAGGATTGTTGTCGGTCCTCAGGATCAGGCTTACATCAGCCGGAACGATATCGGCAAGGGGAACAAGCGCTACGATCGTGTCGTTGAGGGGGTACTGGTCGGGGTTGCCGTTGGGGTTTTCTGAATATATCTTGAGCAAGTTTTCTTCTCCGGGGGTAAAGGTGATTTCCGGCAGGTAAATTATTTCCTCTTCAAGGAACTCAAGGTCGCCTGTCCAGTCATGGGTGCTCAGCTCACCGCCATTCACCTGATACTGGAAAGTGATGCTGGTAAGATTCTCATTCCCGTTGTTGCGCAGGATAAAGGCAGGGGTGAATATACCGGCACAGGTTTTTTCGGGCAGATTGGAAAGTTGTGAGAGTGAGGCATCATAATTGTTCACGTTGCCCATGTCGATCAGCTCGCGCAGGGAACCCTGCAGAATCACCTTGCTTCCGTTTTCCTGAAGGAAGATCACGATCTCACAATTTTCGGCGTTCCATGATGGGTCAAGTGCGAAACTGTAGTTTTGTTCAATGATGTTTCCTCCCGAAAAATCGAGTTGTATGCCGGTATGACTCGGCAGCATCATCCGTTCCACGTAATTAAGATGGTCCTGCCCCTGCCAGTATTGCTGGATATCCGATTCGGTGATCACGCAGTGCAGGCGGATGTCGGAGCCCGAATAGGGGTCAACCATTTCAATGGTTACATCAATATTGAAGTCGATCAGCCCGGACGAGGTCCCTTCAATGTCGACGGTGAAGGATGAGGGGATGGCAATTTTCTGGTTGTATCGCGGCAGATATTGCGGGTAAAGGCTCTGGCTGGCACTTCCACCCACATAGGGCAGCCCCCCGTCGAAATGAGCGGTAGGATATCCGCTCACATTATAATAGCTGTTTCTGGCATTGGAGGCGGCATTGGTGTAATTGTCGCCGTTGTGGTATTTGATCACTGCAACATCATGTCCGTTGGCGATCAGGTCATCGGCTCCCATCGAAGCTCCGGGGCAATACGGGCACCATGTGCCGGTGCCGATCTCCAGCACCACCTTGTCGCGGGCAACCTGCTGTGAGAATGAATAACTTAAAACCAGGAGTAAGGCAAAGAGTGTGGTCAGTGTTTTTTTCATTTTTTTCTTATTTAGTTTGTAATTATAGACATGTTTAGATGCAAAAATATAATTTTAACTCCTTGCTGCCAACTTATAAAAAGATATTTTTATATTTAAGTATCAATATTCATCTGATAATATAGATTGTTTTTCCGGGAAGTGGATGCCTGGTAAAAGGTAAAAACGGGTTTTTGGCATATGTGTTACAAGCATTATTATTACCTTTGCATCAACAAAAAAACGGATTAATCATTAAACAACAACAACATGAAAAAACTATTACTTTCTTTATCAGTCATTTTAACATCGGCGTTCCTGTTTTCACAGTCGACGCTGTTGCTGACATGGGAGTTTGGTCCCACCAGCATGGGCCCGAGCATAACCGCCAACGGGTCGCCTGCCGATACAGAGATCATCGGATATGTAACGGTTACCAATACAGGTCCGGAAACCGTCACCCTGAAGGCTGCAAGGATTGAACTTTTCATGGTTGAAACCACCAAGAGCCAGTTCTGCTGGGGCGGTGTTTGCTACTCCTTCGATACTGATACTTCGGCTCTGACCATTACACTGACGCCGGGCGAGTCTACGGATGATTTTACAGGTCATTACTGGCCGGAGGGTACCGCAGGTGTTTCATCAATACAATATACCTTTTATGAAGTGGGTAATCCCGATAATGCGGCTTCTGTGATTATCATGTACAACAGTATGTTCAGCTTGTCAAGTGAGGCCGGCGAAGAGATCAGCGCACACCAGCGCATGCTGAGCGGCTACGTCGATGATCCCATCCATGGTGTTATCAAGGTACACAACCATGCCGACGCCCCCCTCAACCTGATCGCCTTTAAAAACCCGGTATACCTCGTTGCCAATTCCGAAAACTGGTTTTGGTTTGGTGGAACCGAATATCCTTTTGGCGTTGATACTTCGGCTATGGTCACCATCCCGGCCAATACGGTGGATGAGTCATTCGATGCCTACTACAACGCACAGGGAAATGCCGGCATATCCCAGATCGTATACGTTTTTACGGATCCGATGACCCCCGGCAGCTATGCCCTGTTCTGGCTGCAATTCAATGCTGCCCCCAGCAGTATCAGTGAAGACCTGGCAGCCGCAACGGTTTTCTCCCCCGCTTACCCGAATCCTGCCGGCAGCACGGTGATGTTCGACTATGGCATCCCGGAGGGCGTGACCCTGACGGAGGTTGTCATTACAAATATGATCGGCTCGGTCATGCAAACCACTGAGCTCACAGGCCTGAACGGAACAGCCAGGATCGATGTTTCCGGGTTTCCCGGTGGCATTTATTTTGCCACCCTGAAACTTGATGGTAACAAGGTGTTAACCCGTAAACTGCTTGTTCAGTAAAACAATAAGGAATGAAACGGAGGCTGTGGCTGCATAAGGCAGGCACAGCCTCCGTTTTTTTATCCGTACCCGATATCAGATCGGTTTGGCCCCCTTTCCCGGAAAAAGCATGATATTCCGGGCATCATTTTTCGGCAATGACGAGCATTTCAAAATCCTCTGTCGTCAATGCTTCTTCCCGCGAAAACTGCCCCAGCCGGGCACCGTAAATGTCGACCGTTTTGTACCCCAGCGTTTTCAGCAGCCAGCTGATCTCGGAAGGCACATAGTATCTTTCGTTGCATTCAAGGGTCCTGCGGTTACCCAGGTCATCCTCAATTTCGGTGATGTTGTGATCACGGAATGTCATCAGGTCAAAAGTATTGCTGCCATAGGTCGCATTTCCCTCGCCGGATGATGAAGCACAGAATTCTTCCACTGAATGATACAGGGGGAAGAGGCCGTTCAGGGTTGTGAAAATGAACTTCGATTTCGGTTTCAGAGAGCGTGTAACACCTTTCAGGATCTCAAAATTCATCTCATCGGTTTCCATGAGCGGGAAACCCCCTTCGCAGAGCATGATCGCAACATCGAACTCGTTCTGAAAAGAAAGGCTCCTTGCATCCTGTTGCTGAAAGTCGATCTTCAATCCCTGTTCCAGGGCCTTTTCTTCTGCCCTCTTAAGTTGTGACTCCGACAAGTCGATACCGGTGACGGAATACCCACGCTTTGTCAGCTCGATGCTGTGCCTTCCGGTGCCACAGCCTACATCCAGTATCCTCAACGACTTATCGTGTTTTAGCTCCATTTCAATAAAATCGCATTCACCGGCGGTGCCTTGTGTAAAGGTTTCATTGTCGTACTTTTGTCCGTAGTTCTCGAACAAAGATTCATACCATTGTTTCTTGTCCATAAGATCAGATTTTTAATTTTCCTCTGTTGTACGAAGGGACAGTTTATTTACAATAAGATTATTTTTCCGGATCTTCAGTCCGGATTTCCTGTGGTAAAAAATAGTGATCACGATCGTTAAAGCGATGGTTGCGATCCTGAAAAGGTTGGCAGCAATGCCCCCCATCGCGTTGTCACTGATGTCAAACAACCCCCATGATAAATTCATCAGGATATGAAGAAACACCGGAATCCAGAGGTTTTCTCTCCATTCAATGAATAACCATGCAAACCAAAGACTTCCCATCGCTGTAATGATAAATATGCCAATGGTCTCCCCGGCATTGCTGCCCTGGTAAATATGTCCTGATCCAAAGAATACGGCGCCGATAAGGGCAGCCGGGATGAATCCCCAGCCATATTTCCTGAATAAGATCCCAAATAAGAATCCCCTGAAGAGATACTCTTCCATGAATCCCGCCAGGAATGTTGACCGGAAAAGCAGCCCCAAATCCATGCCGGCATTGAATTTTCCGATAATGGCCGAACCTGCCAGCATGGGCCAGACGGTGAGCAAAGCAAATAGCAGCCCGGTAAGCAGATTCTTTTGCAGTCCTGTTACCTTGAAAATATTCCGGAAACCAAAGAGGAAACCCAGGGTGAGTGCTGTTGGAATTATCCACCACGAATAATAATATAATGTGCCGGCAAATACACCGGAAATGGTTAAGCCTGTATAAGGGGTCACAATCCCTTTCCCGTAAAAGGAAAGCAGGAATATCAGGATGATGATGGCGGATTTGATTATGACGGATGGCTTTGTTTTCATTAAATGGTTAAATGGTTAAATGGTTAAATGGTTCCATGGTTAAATGGTTCCATGGTTAAATGGTTTCAGTGTTTCAGTGTTTCAGTGTTTCAGTGTTTGCCCCGGTGTTGCGGGAGTTAACGGCTTGATTGTGATTGTGAGTGTGAACTTAAAAAAATACAACTTGCCATCATCCATTGTGGGAATGGCAACTTACTTTGAATTCACGGGCCCCGTGTTCTGAATAATCTGATATTTCAATGGCGTATGGAAAGGGAGTCATACGAAGCAGTTTTATACCCATGTTAATCTTTTATGCAGCGTACGGAATATCCGTAGGCACGGTGTTGCATCCCAAAGCCAACCCCGTTGGCCCGGATGTTCAGGTAGCGCGAAGTATTGGGAAAGGGATAATTGCCCCAGTAGTTGCCACTGATGCCGACATCTCCAAGTATTCCATTGTTGTCGCGATAACGGAAGCCGGCCACCGTAAATTTCAGTGGTGAGGCATAAGCGCCGGCACTGTTATATGGTGACCAGGTGTTAATCTCCGTGTTTATCTCGCTATCGTCCGGTAATCTGAACCCGTTCGGGCAGGGATTGTTAATGCCGCTTATACTTTGCCAGAGGTTGCCGTTTTGGGGTGAGCGCCAGTCGTAAGGGGATGAGGTTGATAAAATGAAATCACCATGTCCGGGATCGTCCTGGTTTGACAAAGTAGTTGTTGAGGAGGAGGTCCGGCATTGGTGCCCGTCAGAAAAACGCCCCCACTGATATAGATCTCCGTAAGCATCGGCATCTGTTGCGGAGGTGGCCACCCGTGAAGCGCCCAGGTTGCGGTCCATCCAGGTATGACCGGTGGCGGGATTGGTAACTTCGACGATGGCCGTTTGGATTCCGCTGCAAAAAACAGATCCCTCCGGAAAATTTGTGCCATTTGTATTATACCACATCAAACCATTCCAGAATTCCAGGCATTGCATTTCAGTATTGTAGATCAACAAACCTTCGGCAGGGTTACTTATGCCATTGCGTTGGGCAGTGGTCATGCGCGGGGGTAAAAACCCTTTTTGAGTGCTTTCCACTTCCAGCATTGCTGAACCGTCGGGTGCATTACCGCTTTCATTAATGGCAACCTGGGCACTGCTAAAGAATGGTAGATAAAGGGCAAAAAACATTGAAATGCGTAAATATCCTGCCATCATGTGTCTGTTATTGAAGACGCAAAAATAAAAAACAGAATAATAAGAAAGGTTGAATAATAGTTATGATATTGTTAAAATACCCTTCAACAGGCATATCAGCCACATATCCACAAAGTTGTAAACAGGCAGGCACATCAACGCACCAGCCTCGGGAAAGCAAAAAGTCCCGGGTACTCAGTTAGCAATCTCATTCAGCATCTCCGTTACAAGCCAAAGGCCTCCCTGATCTTATCCACGTAGTCGAGCTTTTCCCAGGCAAAAAAGCTAACCTTCTTCTTATAGGGAGGCTCCCCGCCGTTGACATAAACCGAGGGATCAATGGGGTCGTAATACAGACTCACTTCTTCTTCGAAGGGCTCCCTGCCAAAATGGCCGTAGGTAGCGGTCTTCAGGTAAATGGGATATTTCAGTCCGAGCCTTTCAATGATACCGTGAGGGGTGAGGTCGAAGATCTTGTCCAGTTTGCGGGCGATCTCCCCGTCGCTTATGGTGTTGCCTTGGCTGTCTTTCACCCTGGCTGTGCCATGCGTATCAACATAGAGCCCCACATGGTCTTTGCAGCCAATGGCATAGGCAACCTGGATGAGCACCTCGTCGGCCACCCCCGCGGCAACGAGGTTTTTGGCCATATGCCGCATGGCATAGGCTGCGGAACGGTCGACCTTCGACGGGTCCTTGCCTGAAAAGGCGCCCCCGCCGTGAGCCCCCTTTCCTCCATAGGTGTCAACAATGATTTTTCGGCCGGTGAGGCCTGTGTCACCGTGCGGCCCCCCGATGACGAACTTGCCGGTTGGGTTCACCAAAAGCCTGAAATCGCCCTTGAACAGTTTTTTTACTTTTTCAGGAATATCAGGCCCGTTTATCACCCTGGGGATCACGATTTTCCTTACGTCCTCCTCAATCCTGCTGCGCATGCGCTCGTCGTTTTCGTCAAAATCATCATGCTGGGTGGAGATCACGATGGTATCAATTCGCTGCGCATGATGCTGGTCGTCATATTCAATGGTCACCTGCGATTTGGAATCGGGGCGCAGGTAGGTCATCTCCCTTCCTTCCTTCCTGATGGCTGCCAGTTCCTGCAGGAATATATGCGCCAGCTCGATGGGCATGGGCATGAAATTATCCATCTCCCTGCAGGCATACCCGAACATCATGCCCTGGTCACCTGCTCCCTGCTCTTCCTTCTTTTCGCGCACAACGCCCATGTGAATGTCATCGGCCTGTTCGTGAATGGTGCTGATCACGCCGCAGGAATCGGCATCGAATTTATATGCCGAATCGGTATATCCTATAACCCGAATCGTTTCACGGGCTACTTCATCAATATTGATCCAGCCTTTGGTCCTGACTTCCCCTGCGCAAACAACAAGGCCTGTTGTAACGAGGGTTTCACATGCCACTTTTGATTCGGGATCGTGCCGCAGGAATTCATCCAGCAATGCATCTGATATCTGGTCCGAAACTTTGTCGGGGTGCCCCTCCGAAACGGATTCTGATGTAAATAAATATGCCATTGTTTATTTAATATAACTTAGATTTAACAATAATTTGCTATGTTAAACACCTGGTAAAAAGGTTTGTTTACTAATAACGGGTTGGTTTGCAAAAGTAATGAAATAATTATTTCGACAGGGTCTCGTCCCCACTTGTAAACGACTGGAAGATTTCCTGGAGGCTTTTCTTTTCAAGGTTGAGGGAAAGCACCGAGATCTTTTTCTTTACGGCAAAGTGGAAAATGTCTTCCCTGATGTCTTTATCGCCGGAAACCTCAACTTCCCAGGTTTTATCTTCTTTTTGCCTGGCGGCGATGACGCCCGGCAGGGCTTCCAGTTCTCCGGGCAGGACGGAGCCGCTGAATTCGATCCTGAGCAGGGCAGTACCCATGGCTTTTTTCGAAAGGTTCCCGGTGGCATCGTCGGCCACGATCCTGCCCTGGTGGATGATCACCACGCGGCTGCAGATGGCTTCCACTTCCTGCATGATATGTGTTGAGAGCAATACGGTCTTTTCCTGTCCTACCCGCTGTATCAGGGAGCGGATCTCAAGCAACTGGTTCGGGTCAAGGCCCGAGGTGGGTTCGTCGAGGATAAGTACCGGCGGGTCGTGGATCAGTGCCTGCGCCAGGCCGACACGCTGACGGAAACCCTTCGACAGGGCACCGATCTTTTTGCCCTGTTCAGGGCCCAGTCCGGTGGTTTCAATGATCTGGTCCACACGCTTCCCGGGCTTTACAAGCTTGTGCAATCCCGCCAGGAAAGAAAGGTATTCCCTTACGTACATGTCGTGATAAAGGGGATTGTTTTCGGGCAGGTATCCTACGCGCTTTTTGACTTCCAGGGGGTGCTCGAAAATGTCGTAACCCTCTACGGAAGCCTCGCCCGAAGTAGGCGGCAGGAAACAGGTAATGATCTTCATCATGGTTGATTTGCCCGCGCCGTTCGGCCCGAGAAGGCCCACCACCTCCCCGGCATTGATCTGTAGCGAAACGCTGTCAAGTGCTTTTTGCTTTCCGTAAATTTTGGTGATCTCCTTTACAACGATCGACATCTTTTGCTGTTTTAGGTTGCGAAAATACTAAAAATAAATGTTCCTGGCCGGCCAAACCCGCCTGCCGGTGCATGGGCACCGGCAAGCCTGTTTCCGGGTCCGGGATGGCCCGGCCGCTGCAGCCGGCCATGCTGCCGGCTCCGTTTGGCATGCAGCCTCATGAATGCATGAAATGAAAGTATTGTCAGGCAGCTTTTAACAATCATCAGCAGGAATTGTTAATTTTGCATGTCAACCGGATAAACGAAGGATCGTCGGTTTTATTCCGGCAAATTTTTCAAAGCATGCCTGAAAAAATCAAATATGTGCTCCTGGCCGCCATTCTGGCAATGGCCTTTCCTTTATATTCACAGACTTTCATCCCTGTCGATCCGGGTTTCGATGTTGCCGGACGGGCTGCGGCCGCGTGGGCGGATATGGATAATGACGGGGATGCCGATATTTTTCTGACCGGCCTTGATGAAGCGGGTAATGCAGCGGCTAATCTATACCGTAACGATGGTGGTGGCGTTTTTACGGCAATGCCGGTGGCCATTGCCGGCCTCTACGATGCCTCCTGTAGCTTCAGGGACCTGAACAACAACGGACTTGCCGACCTGGCCCTGACAGGTCACGATGGGAGTGGTCCTTTCACAATGGTTTACCGCAATGACGGGAACTTTGTATTTACTGCAATCTCCTCAGGTTTTTCGGACCTGACACAGGGCAGCGTGGCCTGGGCCGATTACGACAACGACGGTTTGGCCGATCTGCTGGTTTGCGGCTATGATGCAGGCGGCATACCCCATACCATCCTCTATCGCAACAATGGAGATGAAAGCTTTACGGATGCCCAGGCAGGGCTGGCAGGGCTTGGTGGGGGCACTGCCGCATGGGCCGACCTTGACCTCGACGGCGACCTTGACCTGTCCATCATTGGAACGGATGCTGACGGGAATTACCGCTTATACATATATCTGAATGATGAAGCAAGCTTCAGCCTGATGGGCGCCGGCCTCAGCGGACTCGGAGAGGCCTCGCTCGCCTGGGGCGACTATAACAACGACAGCTATCCCGACCTGCTTGTCAGCGGGCTTGGCGCAAACGGACTGACGCAAACTTTTGTTTACAGGAACAGCAATGGCCAGTCTTTCGTCACGCTGACGGGAAGTTTTGCCGGAATCTGTTCAGGCTCGGCCCTGTGGGGGGATTTTGATAATGACGGGCTGCTCGATTTTATCGTTGCCGGCAGGCGTGTAACGGCCACCGGTAATCCGCCTCCACCGCCCGCTTCACCGGTATTTCTTTTATACCGGAATCTGGGTGGCGACCAGTTTGAAGAGATCTCACCCGGCCTGCCCGCACCGGCATTCAATGCGGTGGTATGCGCCGACTATGACAATGATTCCGACCTTGACCTTTTCCTGGCCGGCGATTTTGATGCGGCTGTAAACATGCCGCGGCCACCGGCCATCATTTATGAAAATCAGGTTTCACAGTTCAACAATCCCCCCTCGGCCCCCACCGGGCTTAGCCACAGCCTCGACGGTAACAGTGTGCAGTTTTCCTGGAACCCTTCCACCGATGACCATACCCCTGCCGCAGGATTGAACTATAACCTGCGTATAGGCACCGAAGCTGCAAACCAGGACATCTTTTCCGCACTTGCCGGACTTCCGGCCGGTTACCGGCGTTTGGCGGAGCGTGGTAACACCGGTGGTGCGACCGAATGGGAGATCAATGGCTTCGCCTTCGGCGAATATTATGCATCCGTACAGGCAATCGACCATTCCTATGCCGGATCGGCCTTTTCTGATATCCTGATCTTCGGCATTGCCCCTTCGGCCAGCTTTTCCCTGCAGGACTCTGCCTGTGTTTACGACATTGTTACAATTACATACACGGGCAATGCTTCCGCTTCGGCTCAGTATATCTGGGATTTTGACGGGGGACAGGTTCTTTCGGGTTCGGGGCAGGGTCCTTATGAGGTTTTCTGGATCAGCGAAGGCATGAAGGAAGTTAGCCTGACGGTGATTGAAAACGGGGCCACCTCCACGCCGGAGGTTAACCAGATATACATACTCGGACCGCCTGTTGCGCCTGGTCCGGTAACAGGTGAGACCGGCGTTTGCCAGGGGACGGCATACAGTGAATACACGGTGGAGCCGGTAAGCGGGGCTGTTTCATACGAATGGGGATTATTTCCGGGCGGGGCCGGATCGATCAGCTGGACAAACGTGCAGGCCATCGTTGAATGGTCTGAAGATTTTACGGGTGATGCCCATGTGTTTGTGCGTTGCTCCAATAGCTGTGGCACCAGCAACTGGTCCGACAGCCTGCTGGTTTTGGTCAGCCCCCTGCCTGCCAAACCGGCATTGCCGGCAGGTCCCGAACAGCTTTGCCAGAACCCGCCCGATACCGAATATACTACCTCCGGTGCTGCCTTTGGTGCCGGATACCAGTGGGCGCTCAGCCCTGCCGGAGCCGGAAACATTTCGGGTACCGGTCTGACAGCTGAGATTGAATGGGATGACGCCTATACAGGGATGGCAGCCATCAGGGTGCGCTCATTCAACAATTGCGGCACAGGCCCCTGGTCCGACTCCCTCCGGGTCACGATCAGTGAACCTCCCATTGCCTGGGCAGGAGAAGATCAGTCGATTCCGCAGGGCACTGCCACTCAGTTGAACGGTGCGGCAAGCGGCGGCTCCGGCAACTATTCCTTTTACTGGTCGCCACCCGGATTGCTTCATGATCCGGCCATAGCCGATCCAACCACCGTTGAGCTTTTTCAAAGCACTCAGTTCACCCTCACGGTGACGGATGAGGTGAGTGGATGCACCTCGGCCGACAAGGTGATCGTTACGGTGACCGGCGGCCCGCTGGCTGTGGAGGCTTCCGCCGACCCGGAAAGCGTATGCGAAGGTTCCGTCACGCAATTGCTGGCCCTGGCCGGCGGCGGAACAGGGAATTATGCATATGGCTGGACTTCCGACCCGCCCGGTTTTACATCAGGGATTGCCGACCCGATAGCCGCTCCGCTTTCCGGCACCTGGTATTTCGTATTACTTGACGATGGGAACGACAGCGTAGCAGACAGCGTTTTCGTGGATGTGATCCCGCTGCCCGGCGCTGTCAGTAATATTGAAGGCCCGCAGGCCGTTTGTGCCGGCGACATGCTGGTGCTTTATCATGCTGACCCTGTGCCCGGGGCTGAGAAATACAAATGGTTGCTGCCCGACGGGGCTTATGGCGAAAGCGACAGCTCCCATATCCTGGTTAGCTTCTCGATGCAGGCCGTGAACGGGAACCTGCAGGTGCGTCCGCAGAATGCCTGCGGGATGGGCCCTCCGGCAAGCCTTTACATAGAAATTGAACAAAAGCCTGCCGTGCCGCAGCCGGCTACCGGCCCCGACACCGTATGTACCACCATCGATACCCTCAGCACTTTTGTGCTGGATACACCGGTTCCGGGTGCCCTCTCTTACGAATGGCGACTGCTGCCTGATACCGCCGGAAGCATTACCCCGGACGGCCTCACGGCCGTTGTACACTGGGTGAAAAACCGGGAAGGGGAGGCCGCCATCATCCTGCGTGCCACCAACAATTGCGGAAATTCAGCCTGGTCATCGCCCAAAAAAGTGATCACCTATAACAGCCTTGGAACAACAGAAAACGTTTACGAAGAAACCACTCTGAGATGTTATCCCAATCCCGCCAAAAATACATTGTATGTTGAATATATTCCGGGGGACAAACGCAGCACCTTCCGCTTAAGTGTGCATGACCTTTTTGGGAGGGAAAAGAAAGTCATGATGTTGAACGAATCGCAGGGGATCATCGAAATGGATGTTTCAGCTTTCTCCAACGGACTCTATATCCTGGCCCTGCGAACAAAGCACGGGGCGCTTGCAACGGCAAAATTTATCGTGTACAGGTAAGTCGTGCCGGGTGTTGCTGACAGAGCATGCATGATAGCGCGGGGCGGAAAAATATTTAATGCCAAAGTTTGTTAATCCAAAAACTTAATTCTATCTTTGCACCCCCTTTTCAGGGGCTTGAATTTTAGATTAGCAGTAAACAAAGGTTTATAAATGGATACTTTAAGTTACAAAACGCGCAGCGCGAACAACCAGACGGTCAACAAGGAATGGCTTTTGATCGATGCGGACGGCATGGTACTGGGAAGACTTGCATCAGAAGTGGCAATGCTTTTGCGGGGCAAACACAAACCCGAATTCACCCCTCATGTAGACTGTGGCGACAATGTGGTGATTATCAATGCCGAAAAGGTAAAACTGACCGGGAACAAATGGGACGATAAGGAATACATCCGTCATTCGGGCTACCCGGGCGGGCAACGCAGCAGGACTGCAAAAGAGGTATTGGCAAAATACCCTGAGCGCCTCGTGGAAAATGCTGTTAAAGGCATGCTTCCAAAAAACAGGCTGGGCAGTCAGCTCTTCAGGAACCTTTATGTTTACACAGGCCCTGAACACAAACAGGAAGCACAACAACCAAAAGAACATAAAATTAAAACAAAGTAAGTTATCATGGACGTCATCAATGCATTAGGCAGAAGGAAAAGTGCAATCGCCAGGGTGTTCATCAAAGAAGGCAAGGGCGAGATCATCATCAATAAGCGAGACTGGAAAGAATATTTCCCCACGTCCATTTTGCAGTATGTGGTTCAGCAGCCCTTTCAGCTGACGAGCACGGAATCGAAATACGACCTCATGGTCAACCTCGACGGGGGTGGCATCACCGGGCAAGCCGAAGCGCTGCGCCTTGCTATCGCCAGGGGTTTGTGCAAGATCGACCCCGAGCACAGGCCAATCCTGAAGTCGAATGGCCTCCTCAGGAGGGATCCGCGCATGGTCGAACGCAAAAAACCCGGACAGAAAAAGGCCCGTAAGAAATTCCAGTTCAGTAAACGTTAATCATTACCAGACACCGGAACGTGTTTAGTATCTAAATTGCCCGGACCATTGATCACAGTGCTACCAGGCAATTGCTTATAAAGAATGTAAACAATAAAATAAAACAATGGCAAGAACAACTTTTGAAGAATTGTTAGATGCAGGTGTGCATTTCGGACACCTCAAAAGAAAGTGGAATCCCAATATGGCTCCGTATATCTTTATGGAACGCAACGGAATCCACATCCTCGACCTTTATAAGACCATAGCCAAGCTCGAAGAGGCAGCATCGGCCATGAAACAGATCGCCAGGTCAGGCAAAAAGATCCTTTTCGTGGCTACCAAAAAGCAAGCCAAAGAGATTGTTGCCGAGCAGGTGAAAAGGGTAGGCATGCCCTATGTAACCGAACGCTGGCCCGGTGGTATGCTTACAAATTTTGCAACCATCCGCAAGGCTGTCAGAAAAATGTCGTCAATCGACAAAATGCTTTCGCAGGATACCTACAAAAACCTGTCGAAAAGGGAAAGGCTGCAGATCAGCCGCGAACGTGCCAAACTTGAAAAACAGCTTGGCAGTATCGCCGACCTCAACCGCCTCCCCTCAGCCATCTTCGTTGTCGATATCCTCAAAGAAAAAATTGCCGTTGCCGAGGCCCGGAAACTGAATATTCCGACCTTCGCCATGGTCGACACCAATTCGGATCCCACACTCATCGACTTTCCGGTCCCAGCCAATGACGACGCTTCCAAGTCAATCTATCTCATCACCAAAACCATGGTCGATGCCATTGAAGAGGGACTGGCCGAAAGGAAGATTGAGAAAGACCGCAAAGATGCCGAAGACAGTGCCGACGATGGAACCGATCACGATGCGGATTACGAAACCCGTGAAGCTTATGCCGACCTTGAAGATGAAGAAGCGGAAAAACTGATCAAAAAGGGTGGCGGAAAACTATCGTCCAAATCAACCGAAGGCGATGAAACCGAGAAAAAGCCGGTAAAAAGGGAAGGTGGCAAGAGGCCCCGTAAACCTGTTTCAAAGAAATAATCAGTCAAGCGTTAACATATAAACTTTTTAAAAATGGCAAATATTACAGCTGCTGAAGTGAACAACCTCCGCAAGATTACCGGGGCAGGAATGATGGATTGCAAAAAAGCCCTGATCGAAAGCGAAGGCGATGTGGAAAAAGCAATCGACATACTCCGTAAAAAAGGCCAGAAGATCGCCGCCAAGCGTGCCGACAAATCGGCCAGTGAAGGCGTGGTGCTTGCCGGCATCAACAAGGAAGCAAATTTTGCTGCCATCGTTATGCTGAATTGCGAAACCGACTTCGTTGCCAAGAACCAGGATTTTATTGACTTTACCAATTCAGTGCTTGCCCTCGCCCTCGGGAAAACCCCAAAAACCATCGAAGCCTTGCTGGCACTCGAACTTGATGGCCGTACCGTGGAAGAGCATGTGAGCGAACAGATGGGCAAGATCGGTGAAAGCATTAAGCTTGGCACTTACGAGATCATCGAAGCCCCCAGGGTATTCTCATATATCCATCCGGGTAACCGCCTGGCCACGATTCTTGGATTAAACCTTGCCGAAGGCGATAACGTTGAAAAGGCCGGCCACGAACTTGCCATGCAGGTGGCTGCCATGAGCCCCATCGCGGTCGATAAGGAGGATGTGCCCCAGACCGTTCTCGACAAGGAATTGGAAATCGGAATTGAACAGGCACGCCAGGAAGGAAAGCCGGAAGCGATGCTTGAAAAGATCGCCATGGGCAAGGTCAGCAAGTTTATCAAGGAAAATACGCTGCTTAACCAGGATTTTGTCCGCGATACCAAAAAGACCGTACGGCAGTACCTTGCCGAAAGCAATAAGGACCTGAAGGTAACCGGATTCCATAGGGTGATGCTGGGAGCCTGAAGTTTGCCCCTGAAAAAAACAAAAGGCTGTCGCCATTTTGGCAGACAGCCTTTTTTATTTTGCTGTTTTCATGTTTGAGTATCAGGCAAGTAATTCCCTGACCATCCCGGCAATTTCCTTGTTGTCGGCTTTGCCGGCCAGTTTTTTGGTTGCCATGCCCATTACGCGGCCCATGTCTTTCATACCCTCAGCCCCGCTTTCGCTGATGATGGCCCGGATAAGCTCCCTCAACTGCTCACCGCTGATCTGGTCCGGCAGGTAATTTCCAATGATCCTGGCCTGGAATTCCTCTTCTTCGGCAAGGTCGGTGCGGCCCTGCTCCCGGTAGATTCCGGCCGACTCATTGCGCTGCTTGACCAGCTTTTTCAGCAGCGCCATTTCCATCTCGGCCGGAATATCGCCTGCGGCAGCGCCCTTGCCGGTTTTCAGAAGCAACAGCCCCGATTTTACAGCCCGCAGGGCTTCAAGCTTTTCTGAATCCCTGGCCAGCATCGCCTCCCTGATGTCTTTGTCGATCTTTTCAGCCAATGTCATCGTATTCCCTCCTTTTTAACATTTCAGATATTTCGTGGCAATGGATGCTCAGTCTACATTGTCGTGCAGGAACGAATTGTCGGACCGTAGTTTTGTGCCTTCCTCCTCATCGCTTGAAAGGGTGTACCGTGAGATCTTGGTGTCTTCGGAAGGTTTTTCATCCGAGAGTTCAACATTCCTTCTCTTGTATGCCGGCTCTTTTTCGAAGTCGGCAAGGCCGCCGGGTGTTTTCAGTTTCACGCTGAGCTGTCGCAGTTTTTCGACCCTGTCGAGTGCACGTTTTTCCTGTTCCGATTTTTCTTCCACTGTCAGTATCCCGGGGTTTCCGGTTTCCCTTTTCCTGAATAGTTCGACGGGCTCATTCGGATGGACCGCCGCAACAGGCTGTTTCCGGTATTCTTTTTCCGGCGGTTGCGGTTGCTCATTGTTCACCATGAACTTGATTTCCGTTACCGGATCATCCAGGTCATGGATAAGAACATCGCGTTTTTCAGCCACTGCGTTTTCATTATCCGCCTGATTGCCGTCTTTTCTTTTCGGTTCTTCTTTCCTGATCAGCCTGATCGAATCGGTATTGTCATTATCGTCCTCGTCAACAGGAGGCTCATATGCAGGACGTGTAGGCCTGGGCAGGGCGATGTCATTGTTTGCATCCGTGCTGCCTGAGTACAGCTCCTTTACCACTTTTGGCTCGTTTGTTTTGTCTTCTTTCTTGAAACCCGTTGCCACGATGGTGATACTGATCTGTTCACCCAGTGATTCGTCCTTTCCCGCACCCCAGATGATATTGGCGTCTTCGCCTGCTTTTTTGAGGATATATTCAGTGATCTCGGTGATCTCATCCATGGATATCTCCTTTTTTCCGGAAGCCATGTAGAGGAGGATGTTGTTGGTTCCGGTTATGTCGTTATCATCGAGCAGTGGGGAACTCAGGGCTTGTTCAATGGCATTTTTCGCACGGCCTTCACCTTCGGCGATGCCGGTACCCATGATGGCAACTCCGCTGTTCTTCATCACGGTGTTTACATCCTTAAAGTCGATGTTCACGTTTGCCCGTACGGTGATGATCTCGGCAATGCCTTTGGCTGCCGTGAGCAGGACGTTGTCCGCTATTTTGAATGCATCGGTAAGGCCCAGGTCACCGTATAATTCACGCAGTTTGTCGTTGCTGATGATCAGCACGGCATCGGCATATTTCCGTATCTCTTCAATCCCTTTATCAGCCTGCAGTTTCCTTTTTCTTCCTTCAAAGCTGAAGGGTTTTGTTACGATGGCCACAACCAGTATCTTGCTGACATCTTCATCGTTCAGGTCAATTTCCTTGGCCAGCCTGGCAATGATGGGTGCCGCACCGGTACCGGTGCCACCCCCCATCCCGGCGGTGATAAAGAGCATTTCGGTGTTTGAGGAAAGGATCTTTTTGATCTCTTCCGACTTTTCAATGGCAGCCTTTTCGGCAACCGACGGCATGCTGCCGGCTCCCAGCCCTTTGTTCCCGAGGCTGATCTTGTTCGGTACGGGACTCATGTCCAGTGCCTGGGCATCGGTGTTGCAAACCACGAAATCCACTCCTGTGATCCCCTGGTTGTACATGTGGTTCACGGCATTGCTGCCGCCTCCTCCAACACCCAGTACCTTGATGATTGACGACTGGTTCTTCGGCATTTCAAATTTTAACATATCCTCCATTTTATTCAATAAATTTAGGTGATTAATACGGGTTTTTTTTTTGCTGTTCCTGATTTTTTCAACAATATGGCTGTTGATTTCTTTATTCGGCCTGATCACGCTCAAACCAGTCCTGTATCATTTTCAGAAAATTGGTTTGCCTGCCTTGCCGGGCTTGCTTGGTCCTGATCTTTTTCTTGTCGGGTTTCAGCATTTCCTTTTCTTTTTCCTTGTTCAGGCGAGCGATTCCTTCAATGACAAGCCCGATGCCGGTCGAGAACATGGGGCTGGCCATTTCGTCGGGTACATCGCTGGCTAAATGTTCGTTCGGGTAACCGATGCGCGTGTCCATCCCTGTGGTGAACTCGGTGAGCTGCACCAGGTGTTTCAGCAGGGCGCCGCCGCCGGTGAGGACGATGCCGCCGATCAGCTTTTTCTCGTATCCCGAGTTCTTGATCTCATAGTGGACATGCTCGATGATCTCCTCCATCCGGGCCTGTATGATCGATGCCAGGTTCCTGAGGGTGATCTCTTTGGGTGGCCGCCCGCGCAAGCCGGGGATGGCCACTACCTCCTCGTCCCGGTTTTCACTGGCAAGTGCCGAGCCAAACTTCACTTTCAGCTCTTCGGCGTGTTTTTTGATGATGGTACAGCCCTCCTTCACATCGTCGGTAACGATCTCTCCGCCAAAGGGGATCACGGCAGTATGACGTATGATGCCGTCCTGGAATATGGCTATGTCGGTCGTGCCGCCGCCAATATCCACCAGTGCCACCCCTGCTTCCTTTTCTTCATCACCCAGCACGGCTTCACCGGAGGCAATGGGCTCCAGGATGAGGTCGACAACCTCCAGCCCGGCCTTTCTCACGCATTTGTAAATGTTCTTGGCCGCCGCCGTTTGCCCGATGATGATATGAAAATTGGCTTCCAGCGAATTGCCGAGCATGCCCACCGGCTGCCTGATGCCCTGCTCCGCATCAATGATGTATTCCTGTGCGATCACGTCGATGATCTCTTCACCGGGTGCCATGTTCAGGTTGAACATATTGCTGGTGAGCAAGTCAATGTCGCTCTGGCTGATCTCCTCATCTACATTCTTGCGGATGATGCTGCCATGATGCTGCAGGCTTTTGATGTGCTGGCCGGCAATGCCGACATTCACATATTTGATGTCGACCCCCGACTTCTGCTCGGCCTGCTCCACGGCTATCTTTATCGAGTTGACCGTGTTCTCGATGTTCGACACCAGGCCCCTCTTAACGCCTATGGATTCGGTTTTTCCATAACCCAAAATCTCCAGTTTGTTGTGCTCGTTCCTGCGGCCAACGATGGCGGCGATCTTGGTGGTGCCAATGTCAAGTCCTACAATTATTTCTGAGTTTCCCATGACTTTATTTTTTTGAACAGATTATTTGATTTTTATATCTCAGGTCGATAGAGCGGTATTCTATCCATCCGGCCTTGGCAGCCCCTTCCCGGTAAAAAGTGATCAGCTTGCCGAGTTTCTCATCCATATCGTCGAGGCTGCCGAAGTGGATGGTATGGCCGCCAAGCAAAGGTACCAGCTCCGCTTCCCCCTGCCCGTTGATCCAGACCTGCAACAACAGGTGCTTCAGGAAGGGGGAGGAATCAATTTTCAGGGCGAGTTCATAAAGTTTTACCGTTGGCGAGCCGCCGGGCAGTGAACTGATGTGCCTGCCGCTCAGGTTTTCCTTTTCGGGAAGGCTGATGTTGCCGTTTGCAATGAATACCCTGCCGGGATATCCCGGCCTCAAAGGCAGTAAATATCCTTCGCGGTCGATATAGTAAGTGCGATGGTTCTTGTCAATGATCCTGAGCAGCGGTTGCCGCAGATGGACGGCCACCGACAGCATTCCTGAAATGCCGCTTTTTACGTCACTTTTCCGGATATAGGGTATGGAGTCGAGGATATTGTGGATCCTGCGAATGTCGATCTCGCCCAGGGTCTTCCCTTCGAGGCTGTCGAGCCGCTTGATGATGATACCGGAAATGTCCTCCGCACTCATCAGGGCGTCCTCGCCGGGTTTGGCAATATACAGCTCGAACTGCCGGCAGGTGGTTTCATCATGCTTGTTGCCGATAAAGGCCATGGCGGTTATAACTGCCGTAACCAGCAGGGTCCAGAACAGTATGTAGAGGATCTTTTTCATTTTATGGATAACAAAGCTGTTTTAATGGGTTTTACCAACTGGTCGATGTCGCCTGCACCCATGGTGATGAGCACTTCCGGTCTTTTTTGCAGGATGGTGGTTACCAGCTCTTCCTTCGGCACCAGGCTTTTCTCCTCCAGCTCCGTAATCCTCAGAAGCATGTCTGCATCTATGCCTTCAATGGGCTTTTCCCGTGCGGGGTAAATGTTGAGCAGTATGAGTTCGTCGAGCAGCGCCAGGCTGCCGGCGAAACCCGTGGCGAGGTCGCGTGTGCGGCTGTACAGGTGGGGCTGGAATACCCCGGTGATCTTTTTTCCGGGGAAAAGCTCCCTGGCTGTGTTGATGCATGCCCTGATCTCATCAGGATGATGGGCGTAATCGTCGATGAAGATCGCATTGTCTGTTTCCAGGATGAATTCAAAACGGCGTTTCACCCCCGGATAGGTCTCAAGCCCTGCCTTCACGGATTCCGGTTCCATGCCTGCCTTCATACATGCCGCTGCCGCTGCCGCCGCATTTTCGATATTGTGCCTGCCCGGCACTTTCATCCGTATCCCGATCCGGCCGTATTCGCCTTCCAGCGTAAAGCGGTAATGGTGGTCTTCGATCCCGCTGCCGGATATCCTCAGGCTGGCCGCCTTACTTTCCCCGTAAATGACAGTGCCTTTGGGTAAAGGGATCCTGCCGGCAATGCTCTCATGGACGATGAGGGTCCCGCCAGGCCTGATTTTTTTTGTAAACTCCCTGAACGATCGCGTCATTTCTTCAACCGAACCGTAAATGTCGAGGTGATCGGCTGCCATGCTGGAAATTACAGCGATCGATGGTTGCAGTTTCAGGAATGAGCGGTCGTACTCATCGGCCTCGGCTATCAGGTAACGGCTGCCGGCCGTTCCGATAAAGTTGGTGTCATAATCCTGCATGATGCCGCCCAGAAAGGCTGTTACCGCTACGTTTCCATGATGCATGATATGCGTGATCATCGATGAGATGCTTGTTTTGCCATGTGTCCCGGCAACGGCAATGGTCTTGTAACCGGCTGCAATCTCCCCAAGTATTTCAGCCCGCTTCATGAGTGTAAACCCGTGTTCGCGGCAATAGATCAGTTCCTTATTGTCGGAGGGGATGGCCGGCGTATAGATTACCAGGCCGGCGCCGGAAGGAACAAAAGAGGGGTCATCATGGTAGTGGACACTGATGCCCTCCCGTTCCAGCGCAGCCGTCAGCGGCGTGGGGCTGCGGTCATAGCCTGACACTCCCTTCCCCAGACTAAGGAAATACCTCGCCAGTGCGCTCATCCCGATGCCGCCAATGCCGATCATGTATATCGTATTTGTATGCAGTATACCTGTCATCGCTCAAGCAGTTTGATCACTTCATCAACGATCTTTTCCGTTGCCCCGGGTTTGGCCAGCTTTTTTATGTTTTCCTGCATCTGCCTTTGTTTTCCATCATCAAGGATTAGCCCGCCGACCCCTTCGCACAGCTTCATGTCCAACTCATGGTCGTTGATTATAATGGCTGCTCCTTTTTCCTGCAGCGCCATTGCGTTCCTGGTCTGGTGATCTTCAGCAGCACCGGGAAGCGGCACCAGTATGAGAGGTTTCCCCGCTATGCATAGTTCGGAGATGGCGATGGCTCCGGCACGCGACAAAACAATGTCGGCGGCGGCATAGGCCATGTCCATTTTCGTAATGAAATCCAGTGTAATGACTCTTTTGGCAAGCCCGGCTCCCATCGACCCCGCCTTTTCACGTGCCTGTGGCAGGAAAGCCTTGCCGCATTGCCAGATCATCTGCCGGTCTTCCCCAAGGATATCTGCCAGGTGTTTTTCTATTGCCTGGTTCACCGATCTGGCGCCCTGGCTGCCCCCGATCACCAGGATGGTTTTCAGCCCCGGGTCAAGCCCGAAGAAGCGGAGCCCTTCCTCCCGGCTGCCCTCCATCTCAAGGATCTCTGCCCGTACCGGGTTTCCCGTTATCACGATCCGTGATTCCGGGAAATACTTTTCCATCCCTTCAAAAGCCACGCAAATCCTGTCGACGGTCTTTGCCAGAATACGATTTGTGATGCCGGGGAATGAGTTCTGCTCCTGTATGAGCGAAGGGATACCCATGCGGGATGCCACACGCAGCATAGGTCCGCTGGCGTAGCCGCCGGTGCCGATGGCCACATGGGGCCGAAATTTCTTAACGATCTGCCGGGCCCTGATCATGCTGGAAACCAGCTTGAGGGGGAATGAAAGGTTCTTCCAGCTAAGCTTCCTTTGTATGCCGCTGATCCATAGTCCCCTGACGGGATAACCTGCCCTGGGCACCTTTTCCATCTCCATCCGGCCTCTGGCACCGATAAAGAGAATATCAACATGGCCCAGTCTTTTTTTCAGGGCATCTGCAATGGCTATGGCCGGGAAGATATGCCCGCCGGTACCTCCGCCGCTGATGATGATCCTGTATTCAGGCTGTAACATATTCTTCCGTTGTTTCAGGTTTCGTATCAATTTCTTTGCTCACGCTGAGAATAATCCCCAGGGCGATGCTGGTAAACCAGACCGAGGTGCCACCCATGCTCACCAATGGCATGGGCTGCCCGGTTACCGGGATGAGGTTCACGGCGACGGCCATGTTGATCATGGCCTGGAAAACCAGGCTGAAGCCTACCCCAACAGCCATAAAGGCCCCGAAATTCCTTGGTATTCGCGTAACAATGCGCACAACCCTGAAAAACAATATCAGGTATAGCAGTACCAGGAACCCGCCACCGATAAGGCCGTATTCTTCAATAAAAATGGCAAAAATAAAGTCGGAATAAGGGTGCGGCAGGAAGTTCCTTTGTGTGCTGTTGCCCGGGAACTTGCCAAACAGGCCGCCGGAAGCAATGGCGATCTTCGACTGCTCAACCTGGTAGTTCTTATCGCTGTCGGCAACCTCCTTGCCGGTGAAGGATTCTATCCTTGCCTTCCAGGTGGTGGCACGGGGTATGAGGTCGGGATAGGTATGCGCCAGCAGCATCAACAGTGCAAAACCGGCAATACCGATGCCAATAAGGGCAAAGATGTATTTCAGGCTGACACGCCCCACGAACATGATCACCAGGCTTGTGATGAACAGGATGGCCGCGGTGGAGAAGTTAGCCGGAAGGATGAGCACGCAAACGATCAGCACAGGGATCATCAGCGGCAGGAAGGCCGAACGGAAATCCTTGATACGGTCCTGTTTCTTGCTCAGCAGCCGCGCCAGGTACATGATCAGGGTAAGCTTGGCAAGGTCCGATGTCTGAAAAGTGAGGCCAAAGGGAAGGGGAAGCACCCGCCTGGCTTCGTTCAGGTCGAGCCCCGCAAAAAGGGTCAGCACCAGCAGGGGCACGGCAATGTAGAGTGCAATCTGGAAAATACGACTGAAATAGGTGAACTTGACCAGGTGGGTGAGGTACATGAGCAATAAGCCGAAAAGCAGGATGATGAGGTGCTTCATCATGTAGTATTCGGTATTTCCCGACTGGTACTTATAGGCCAGTGTGCCGGTTGAACTGTAAACGGCGAGCAGGGAAAATATCGACAGCAGCACGACCACTGCCCATATTACCTTGTCACCCCTGATATTTTCGAGTATTCTTGTCATTATTATTACAGATTGTTTACCGCTTGCTTGAATTGCCGGCCCCGGTCTTCAAAATTTTCGAAAAGGTCGAAGCTGGCGCAGGCCGGCGAAAGCAGCACGGTTTCGCCTTTCCGGCTCAGGTAATGGGCCGTTTGCACCGCTACTTCCATCGATCGGGTTTCGATGATATGGTTGACGAAGGGCGAAAAGGCTTCCCTGATGTTCCGGTTGTCCACTCCCAGGCATATGATCACCTTTACCCTGCTTTTGACCAGTTCTTCCAGCATGGAGTAATCATTACCCTTATCAATGCCGCCGGCGATCCATACCACCTGTTTTTGCATGCTCTCGAGGGCATACCAGGTTGAATTGACATTGGTGGCTTTTGAGTCGTTGATGTAATCCACTCCGTGGATGGTGGCCACATGCTCCAGCCGGTGTTCGATGTTCTGGAAGTCGGACAGGCTCGACTGTATCAGTTCTTTCCTGATGTCGAGCAGCCTGGCGCCAATGCCGGCGGCCATGGAATTATAAATATTGTGCTTCCCCTGTAATGCTAAACTTTCTAAAGTCATGTGCTGCTTGTTTTGATTTATATTTATAATGATGTTGTTTCTTTCGATGTATGCTCCTTCACCAGCTATTGCTTTTGATATGCTGAAAGGGATCTGCCTGGGAATGATCTTTTGCCGCCCGAGGGCTTCCATGATCACCGGGTCGTCCATGCAGAATATGAAGCTGTCGTTAACCCCCATGTTCCTTATGATCCTGAATTTGGAGGCTGCATAATCTTCGAAGCTGCCGTAACGGTCGAGGTGGTCGGGAGTGATGTTCAGCAGTATGGCGATGTCGGCCCTGAAGCTGAACATGCCATCGAGCTGAAAACTGCTGACCTCGAGCACGAAATAGTCGTGGTCGCGCCGCGCCACTTCCATGGCGAAGCTGTTCCCGACATTCCCGGCTGTTACCGCATCCAGTCCTGCATTTTTAAGGATATGACCGAGGAGCAGGGTGGTGGTGGTTTTACCGTTTGACCCTGTTACGCAGATCTTTTTCCCCTTGCTGTACCTGGCTGCAAACTCAATTTCCGAGATCACCGGGATCCCCTTTTCGATGGCTGCCTTTACCAGCGGCACCCCTTCCGGTATACCCGGGCTCTTGATCAGTTCTCCTGCTTCCAGTATCCGGCCGGGCGTATGCTTCCCTTCTTCAAAAGCAATGTCATGATGTGAAAGAACGTCCTTGTATTTTTTCTTTATTGCTTGTTTATCGGATACGAACACCATATGGCCTGCCTTCCTGGCGAGCACTGCCGCGCCGACCCCGCTTTCGCCGGCTCCTAAAATGACGATGTTGCCTGTATCCATTCAATTTACCTTAGTTTTAGTGTAATGATGGTGAAGATGGCCAGCATGATCCCTACGATCATGAATCGCTGTACGATCTTGGGCTCGGCATAGCCGAGTATCTGGAAATGGTGATGGAGCGGCGACATCCTGAAGATGCGCTTCCCTGCACCCGTTTTCTTTTTTGTATATTTGAAATAGCCTACCTGCATGATCACAGAGATGCTTTCCGCCAGGAAAATGCCGCAGAGAATGGGTATCAGCAATTCTTTTCTTATCAGGATGGCGAAAACGGCTATGATGCCCCCGATGGCCAGGCTGCCCGTGTCGCCCATAAAGACCTGCGCCGGGTATGAGTTGTACCAGAGAAAGCCGATGCAGGCACCTACAAAGGCACTGATGAATATGGTGAGCTCGCCGGTGTTGGGGATATACATGATGTTGAGGTAATCGGCAAAAACGATGTTGCCCGACACCCACGCCAGCACCGCCAATGTGGCACCGATGATGGCCGAGGTCCCCGTGGCCAGGCCATCCATGCCGTCGGTGAGGTTGGCACCGTTCGAAACTGCTGTGATGATCAGGATGACAATGGGCACGAATATGAGCCAGGTCCAGTTGGCGGCTCCCTCGCCCATCCATGATATGAAGATCTTATAGTCCAGCTCGTTGTTCTTGAAGAAGGGGATGGTGGTCTTTTGCGATTGAACGGCTTCTTCACGGAAGAGCGAAGCAGTTTCGCCGTTTTTGATCACCTCTTCCAGCCTGCCTGTCTCCACAGCCTTTTCCCTGATCACGATATTCTCGTTAAAATACATGGTAAGGCCCACCACGAGGCCAAGGATGATCTGCCCTGCCACCTTGTATTTTCCCGGGAGCCCTTTTTTGTTTTTCCTGAATACCTTGATGAAGTCGTCGGTAAAGCCGATCATCCCCAGCCATATCGTTGTAAAGAGCATCAGGATGATATAGATGTTGTGCAGTTTGGCAAAGAGCAGGGTAGGGATGATCACGGCGGTGAGGATGATCAGTCCGCCCATGGTGGGTGTGCCTTGTTTTTCCATCTGCCCCTCAAGACCCAGGTCGCGGATGGTCTCTCCCACCTGTTTCCTGTTCAGAAAGCGTATCCAGCGTTTTCCGAAGAGCAGGCTGATGATCAGCGAAGTGATCACCGCTCCGCCCGCCCTGAAGGAGATATACTGGAACAGTCCCGTGCCGGGAATGTCGCAGCATTGATCAAGGTAATCGAACAGGTAGTATAACATGGTTTTATGCTGTTATATTCAACAATTCAATCAATATATTTCTGTCGTCAAAAGGATACCTTATCCCCTTGATCTCCTGGTATTTCTCATGCCCCTTGCCTGCAACCAGGATAATGTCGCCCGGCTGGGCCAGGGCACAGGCTGCCGCGATGGCTTCCTTCCGGTTTGTGATCACCAGGGCTTTTTTTATGCCGGCGGCACTGATGCCGGCCTTTATCTCTTCGATGATGGCTTGGGGTTCTTCCGACCGGGGGTTGTCGGAAGTAAGGATGAGCCTGTCGCTGTGTTCTGCGGCAATGCTACCCATCAGCGGCCGCTTGGCCTTATCCCTGTCGCCGCCTGCGCCCACTACGGTAATCACCTGTTCGTTGCCGGTCCTGATGGCCTGTATGGCCTTCAGCACGTTTAGCAGCGCATCGGGCGTATGCGCGTAATCAATGATGGCCGTGATGCCATGCTCGGATCGCAGGGTCTCGAATCGTCCTTCGGCGTGTTCAAGGCCGCTCAGCAGGGTCAGCACCTTTTCGGGGACCTGCTCCAGCAATACGGCAGCAGCATAAACGGCCATCAGGTTTGAAGCATTAAAGCCGCCGCTGAGCCTGCTCCATACCTCTTTTCCGCCTATGCTGAGCAGCAGGCCGTCGACCAGGTTTTCCATGAGCTTCCCGTTGAAGTCGGCGGGAGACTTCAACCCGTAGGTGAATTTTCTCGCCACAGTGTTCTGCAGCATCACTTTCGCGTTGCGGTCGTCGGCATTGGCCAGGGCAAAGGCCTGCGGCGGCAGCATGTCGAAGAAGGCTTTCTTGGCACGCAGGTACCCGGCAAAGTCGCCATGGTAGTCGAGATGGTCATGGGTGAGGTTGGTGAAGATGCCGCCCGCAAATTCCAGTCCTGCAATGCGTTTCTGATGAATGGCGTGCGAGCTCACCTCCATGAAGCAATAGGTGCAGCCGGCCCCTGCCATCTCCCTGAGCATGGCATTGAGGCTGATGGCGTCGGGGGTGGTGTGGGTTGCCGAAACCTCCTTGCCGCCAATCAGGTTTCTTACCGTTGATACCAATCCGGTGGCGTAACCGAGTCCGGTGAAGAGCTGGTGCAGCAGTGTGGCGATGGTCGTCTTGCCGTTGGTGCCGGTCACGCCGCAAAGCCTGAGTTCCGCCGATGGATTCCCGTAAAAGTTTGATGCCATGATGCCCAGTGCCTGGTCGCAGTCGTCAACACATACATATACTGTATCTTCATCCATGTCAGCAGGTATTTCGGAGCATACGACGGCCACGGCACCTTTTTCGACTGCAGAGGGGATAAAGCGGTGGGCGTTAGTGATCGTACCCCGGCGTGCCACGAACAGGCTTTGCGGAACGACCTGCCGGGAGTCGATGCAGAGCGCATTTGCCTCCACGCCGGTTGAACCGTATATCTCCCTTACGGCTACCTTATATAATATGTCCTCCAATTTCATCGCCATGGCCGCTTAACTTTTTTCTGACAGTTTCAGGATGATCTCAGCTCCCGGATTGACACGGCTGCCGGGTTTCACCGATTGGCTGCTGACTTTTCCGTATCCGCTGATCTTTGCTTCCATGCCAAGCTTTTCCATTATGTAAATGGCATCGCGTGCATTCATGCCCAGCAGGTTGGGGACAACGTCTTCGCGAATGAGGCGCGGGGCGAAGCGCAGACCTTCCGCCTCGCGGAAGTTGACAACCCATTCCGACACCTGGCTTTCGCCTGAAACCGGGATGTCCAGTTCGCTGCATAACCAGGCAAGGTCCTCGTACCTTCCATACATGGCCGGCGGAATGCCGGGCGCGGCCTGCAGATCTTCCTTTTCCCGGTAAATGTCGAGCTGGGTGGCATAAACCTTGTCGGCGATCTCCCTGAAGACCGGGGCCGCCACGCTTCCGCCGTAGTAATAGCCCTGCACCGGGTCATTCACTACTACGATACAGGAATAGCGCGGGTTGTCGGCCGGAAAATACCCGACAAATGATGCATTGTAGCTTTTTTTGTTATAGCCTTGGTTCTCAAGGGCGATCTGGGCTGTACCGGTTTTGCCGGCTACCTTGTAATGCTCGTTCAACAGTATGGTGGCAGTACCCCGCTCCACTACCCCTTCAAGGAGGGTTTTTGCCGTGTCGATGATCGCCTTTGAACAGATCCTGCCGTTGATCACCTCTGTTTCGAAACTGCGGATGATCCTGCCTGCCTGCCTGATCTCCTTTACGAACATGGGTTTTACCATGACGCCGTCATTGGCGATGGCATTGTAAAAGGCCAGGGTTTGCATGGGCGTTACAGTCAGCGCATAGCCTATCGACATTGACGGCAGGCTGGTGCCGTACCACATGCTGCTGCTGTCGGGATGCCTGATCAGCGGCTTTGCTTCGCCGGCGATCTCCAGGCCCAGGGGTTTGTTAAGCGACATGCTGTACAGGCGGTTGACGAATGCGGCCTGATCATCTTTGTAAGCCTCCCGCGTGATCATGGAGATGCCCACGTTCGACGACTTCTCAAAAGCCTCCCTGACCGTGATCCTCCCGTCGCGTATCTTCTTCACATCGCGCATGGTGTGTCCGTGGTACATGATCCAGCCGTCGCCCACATCAATGGTGTCGGCCAGGTTGACTTTTCCGTCTTCAAGCAGTGCCAGCATGGTGGGAAGCTTGAAGGTTGATCCGGGCTCAAAGCCCTCTGCAATGGCATAGTTGTAAGCTTCGTGGTATTCGCCGGTTTCCTTGTCGAGGCGCAGGTTGGCAATGGCCTTGATGTGCCCTGTCCCGACTTCCATGAGAATGGCACAGCCCTGGTAAGCCTGGTGTTCGGCCAAATGCCGGCCTAAAGCGTTTTCGGCTACATCCTGTATGTTGATGTCGATGGTGGTGATAATATCCTGCCCGTCGCTCGGCTCAAGCTCATCCTTCCCGTAAACCGGTATCCAGTCGCCATTGCTCACCCTGCGCCTGAGCTGTTTCCCGTTGATGCCTTCCAGTACATCGTTATAGGCGCCTTCGAGTCCGACAAACAACTCCTGTTCCTTGTTTTCATATCCGATGGTACGCCTGGCCAGCTCGTTGAAAGGCATTTCCCGCCGGGTTTTCTGGATCACGATGAGGCCGCCGCGGTATTTTCCTCTTCGCAGGATCGGGAACCTGCGCAATTCCTTCAATTCATCATAGGTCACCCTGCGTTTGAGCAGGTAATACCTGTTCCCCTCACGGCGGGCCTGTTCCAGTCCCTGCCTGTACTGGTACCTGCTCCGGTCGCCAAAGAGCCGGCTCAGGCAGATGGCCAGTGAATCTACTTTTTCTTTGAAGAACTTTTCGGGAATGAGGTCGGAAGCCACATCCATCCTTACCTCGAAGATGGGAACCGAGGTGGCCAGCAAATTGCCCGAAGCGTCATAGATGTTGCCCCGGTTGGCTTCGATGCTGAAGTAGCGGAGTTCCTGGCTCGCAGCCTTTTCGATCAGTTCCTGCCCCTCATAGAACTGTATATAGGCCGCCTTGCCGATGATGGCAACCGCCATCAGCAGTATGCCCAGGTAAATCACATATACCCGCCACAATATGTCTTTTTTTATATCCTGGTCCATGTGAGGCTATTGATCTTTTTTAATGACTTTTACCGGGGGCACCCTTGATTCCTTAATGCCGGTGTTCTTTAGCCGGCGGGCGATTTCCGACTGCTGGCTGCGGTGCATCAGCTCCGAACGCGTTGTAATGAATTCATAGCGCAATTCCTTCAGGGAAGAGCGGAGTGCCTGTATCTCCCTTTCGGTCTTTTCGGCGTAATAGGTGTTACCGATGTAAACCATCACAAGCAGGGTGAGGAAAAGGAAGAAGGGCAGGAGCCGGATGCTGCGTTCTCTTGAGAGGAAGCTGCCTCCCAGTACGTTTTTAACGGTGCCGCCAACCTTTACGCCTCCGTTTCGTTTCGTCGGTTTTTTATGGGTTTTCTTATATGTGTTTGCCGGTTTGCTCATATTTCCGTCCTTTCTGCTATCCTCAGTTTGGCGCTGCGTGCACGTGGGTTTTTCAGGTTCTCTTCCGGCGGGGCCGATATCACTTTCCTGTTTACGGGGATGAAAGGCGCCCGGAGGTTCCCGTAAAAGTCTTTCTCAAGCTTTCCTTCCAGGTTGCCAGATTTTATAAAGTTTTTTACCATCCTGTCTTCCAGGGAGTGATAGGAGATCACGACCAGCCGGCCGCCGGGTTTCAGCACCTCAAGGCTTTTCATCAGCAACTCCCCGAGCGATTCCAGTTCTTCGTTCACCACGATCCTGAGCGCCTGGAATACCCTGGCGAGGTATTTGTTTTCCTGTCCGCGTGCCGCACAGGTTCCTGCCACCTTTGCCAGTGCTGTGGTGGTGCCGATCCTTTCCTGTTCACGCCTCTGGCAAATGGCCCTGGCAAGCTGCCTGCTGTTGGCGATCTCTCCGTACATACGAAAGATGTTTTCGAGTTCACCTTCGGTAAAGGCGTTAATGATATCCGCTGCATTCTGCTCAATCCTGCTGTCCATGCGCATGTCCAGCCTGCCATCCTGCCTGGTTGAAAATCCCCGTTCAGGGGTGTCGATCTGGTGCGAAGAGATGCCCAGGTCGGCCAGTATCCCGTCGCAGGGAATGGCGTTATGCAGCCTGAGGTAGTTTTTGATATACCTGTAATCGGCATTGATCAACAATAGGCGCGGGTCATCAATATTGTTGACCCGGGCGTCGGGGTCACGGTCGAAAGCAAACAGCCGGCCGCCATCCATTTCCCGGAGGATGGCAGCGGAATGCCCGCCTCCGCCAAAGGTGGCGTCAACGTAAACGCCGCCGGAACGGATCCGGAGCCCTTCAATGCTTTCTTTTAACAGGACAGGTATGTGGTACATCAGTCAATCGGTTCTGTTTCCTTATCCCCCATGACGTCTTCGGCCAGGTCGGCGAATTCATCGGGGTCATAGTCAACAGCTTCCTCATATTCCGATTTGTCCCAGATCTCAATCTTGTTCACGACTGATGCAAGTACGATTTCCTTGCTGATCCCGGCATAGTTGATCAAATCCTTTGGGATCAGCAAACGCCCGGCAGAATCAAGTTCAACAGTTTTTACACCAGCCATGAATTTCCGGATGAAGTCGACGTTCTTTTTGACAAAACGGTTGAGGCTGTTGATGCGCCTGCTCTCCAGGTTCCACTCGGCCATGGGGTATAGCTCAAGGCAGTTCCTGAATATGCTTCGCTTGATGACAAAGCCCTCACTGATGTTGTCTTCCAGCTGGTTTTTAAAAGCAGCCGGAAACATCAGCCTCCCTTTTACATCAACTTTGCACTCGTATGTCCCGATAATATTCGACACCTGAATTCAATTTTGGGTAAAAATATGAAATGATTTACCACTTTTTACCACTTTTTACCACTTTTTTTCATTTCTTGTTACAGTTTTTATTAACAAAATGTTAATATATCACTTACCCTCCCGGGAACCTGAGGGCCGGATGGAGCTGTAATATGTCCATTGTCAGGATTTTATAAGTGTGTTTCGTGAAAGTGACTTATCCGTGCAGATACAGTGGAATATGTCGTATTTTTGTAATTGGGATTTTAAAGTGACCCTGATCTAATCACGGATATGGCTAAAAAGCAGCAAAAAAAGTTTATAGACCTGAAGGAGGTGATACGGGCCAAGAGCCCGAAGCTTGCCAGGCTTTTGCCCTGGTTCGTTTTAAATTACCTGAAGCGCATTGTTCATGAAGACGATGTGAATGATTTCCTTTTCAGGAACGGGCATAAAAGAGGGATGGACTTCATCGATGCGATCCTGGATGAATTCAAGATCAATATTCTGCTAACGGGCCGGGAGAACATACCGGCGGGTGGCAGGCAGATCATTGTTTCCAATCATCCCCTCGGCGGGCTTGACGGCATAGCCCTGATGAAGGCCGTATCGGGCGTACGCAGGGACTTTGTCTTTCCCGTTAATGATATATTGATGAACATCGATAATTTCAGCGAGTTTTTCATTCCGATCAACAAGCATGGCAGCAATGCCGACAACATCAGGCTGTTCAATGAAACCTTCGCCTCCGACCGCCTGCTGCTCTATTATCCTGCCGGGCTGGTTTCGCGGAAAAAGAGAGGGGTGATCAGTGACCTGGATTGGAAAAAAACCATTATTACCAAGGCCCGTCAGTTCAAGCGCGATATTATCCCTGTTTTCATGGGCGGCCGGAATTCAAACTTCTTTTACAGGCTGGCCAGCATTCGCACAGGCCTCGGTATCAAGGCAAATATTGAAATGCTTTACCTGGTTCATGAAACCTATAAACACCTCGACGAGGATATCCCGATCGTAGTGGGGGAAAGCATTCCGTGGGAAACGTTTGACCGGAGCAGGAGCGACCTTGAATGGGCCGCCATGGTCAGGGAAAAAGTTTATGAGTTAAAAGAGAAAAACAAGCTTTAGGATATGGAAACCATCATTCCCCCGGTCGACCGGGCAAGGATCGAAAAGGAACTTACCGATGATAAGTTCATCAGGGATACCAATAATGCCGGCAACAGGATCTATGTGATCACACACCATGATTCTCCGAATACCATGCGGGAGATTGGCCGTTTGCGCGAAATGACCTTTCGCGATGCAGGTGGCGGAACGGGAAAGTCCCTGGATATTGATCAGTACGACACCGATGAGATCCCCTTTAAGCAACTGATTGTGTGGGATCCCGATGAGCGGGAGATCATCGGGGGTTATCGCTTCATCCATGGCAAGGACATCCGCTTAAACGAGGACGGAAGCCTGCATACCCCCACGGGCAAGCTGTTCAGGATATCCGATAAATTTATCAGTGAATACCTGCCTGTAACGGTGGAACTGGGCAGGAGCTTCGTGCAGACTTTCTATCAGCCTACCGTTGACCTGCGCCGCGGCATGTATTCTCTTGACAATATCTGGGACGGACTGGGTGCCATCGTCATTGACAATCCCGACATCAAATACCTTTTTGGAAAGGTTACCCTGTATCCGCATTATGATTCGCTGGCGCGTGATCTTCTGTATTATTTTATTGAAAAGTACTTCCCCGACCACGACAACCTGATCGTCCCGCATAAGCCCGTTAAGATCAGCACACCCGAAAAGGTGCTGAAAAGCATTTTTTCGGGATGCAACTACGATGAGGATTATAAGATCATGGTGCACAAGATCCGTTCGCTCAAGGAGCAGGTGCCCCCGTTGTTCAATGCTTACATGAATCTTTCGTCTACCATGCGGTCATTCGGGTCGGCCGTTAACCCGGGCTTTGGCAATGTGGAGGAAATGGGGATCATCGTTACCATCGCCGATATTTACGATTACAAGAAAGACAGGCATTTGTCAACCTACAAAAAGAAGTGAGCAAAAACAGCGAAAAACCCCTTGTCAGAACGGCAGGCTTTGTTACCAGCAGTCCCGGCGTGGATGCATGCCCTTCCGACAAGCTGCCCGAATATGCATTTATCGGCAGGTCGAATGTGGGGAAGTCTTCCCTGATCAATATGCTTACCGAGACCAAAGGCCTGGCAAAGACGAGCCAGACACCGGGAAAAACCCGTTTGATCAATCATTTCATCGTCAACGATGAGTGGTACCTGGTCGACCTGCCGGGTTATGGCTATGCCAGGATCTCCAAAAAAGAGCGGGTGCGGTGGGAGAAAATGATCCATGATTACCTACTGAAAAGACAGAACCTGGTATGTACCTTTATTCTGGTTGATACACGCCTGGAGCCGCAAAAGTCCGATACGGACTTCATGGAATGGATGGCCTCTGCCCAACTGCCCTTTATAATCCTCTTTACCAAGACGGATAAGATTTCCCGCACGAGGCTTGATGCGGCCATTGCGGCCTATTGCCGGCACCTGATGGAGCACTGGGAAGAGCTGCCCGGATATATTGCCACTTCGGCTACCACAGGGCTTGGCAAGGAGCGGCTGCTGCAACTTATTGCAGCCAACAATGCCTTGTATGAAGAATACATGAAAGGGAAAGGCTGATCATTCAAGTTCGATCAGCAGTTCATTTTTTGCAACGGTGTTTCCCGTCTTTACGGTTACTTTACTGATCTTTCCGTCCAGGGGACTGATGATGCGGTTCTTCATTTTCATCGCCTCCAGGGTGAGCAGCAACTGGCCCTTTTCGACCGTGTCGCCGGGTTTCACCTCAACCTTCCTGATAGTGCCGGGGATAAAAGCGAGTATCTTCCTGGGGTCCTTTTTACTGTATGTCTTTCTGTTGAGGTATTTTCCCGTCAGGAGGGTTCTGTATTTAAAGTAATCGATGTTCAGCAATTGGAATTTCCCGGTTTGCTTGTCGTCTTTTTTCATGGCTTTGCGGTTTAAAATGGCGGGATGCCATGTTTCTTAACAGGCGGGATCTCTTTTTTATTGGTGGAAATGTCGAGGGCGTGGATCAGCATCCGTCGTGTATCGCCGGGTTCGATCACGGCGTCGATATAGCCAAATGCGGCGGCTACGTAAGGGTTGGCAAATTTTTCCTTATATTCCTTTATCTTTTGTTTTCTTGTTTCGTCGGGGTTTTCTGAATTTTTGATCTCATTCCGGAAGATGATGTTGGCCGCCCCTTCGGGTCCCATCACGGCAATCTCGGCTGTGGGCCATGCAAAAACGAAGTCGGCGCGCAGGTGGTGCGAGCACATGGCGATATACCCGCCACCATATGCTTTCCGTAAAACAACGGTTAGTTTCGGGACCGTTGCCTCCGAATAGGCATATAGGATCTTGGCGCCATGCCTGATCACGCCGGCATGTTCCTGGTCAACACCCGGCAGGTATCCGGGCAGGTCGACCAATGTGACCAGCGGGATGTTGAATGCGTTGCAGTATCGGATAAAACGGGCTGCTTTATCGGAAGAGTCCACATCCAGCACGCCGGCCAGCACAAGCGGCTGGTTGGCGACGAAGCCCACGGTTTCGCCTTTCAGCCTTGCAAACCCTATCACGATGTTTGCGGCAAAGCCTGCCTGTATTTCAAGGAATTCCGAATCATCGCAAATGGCCTTTATCACATCACGTACGTCGTAGGGCTGTCTGGCGTCGGTCGGGATAATGGTTGCAATGTTGTAGTTTCTGGTACGCGGGGCTTTCTTGGGAAAAGGATCGGCTTTTTTCTGGTTGTTCCAGGGAATAAAGGTGATGAGCTGTTTGATCTGGTCAAAGCATTCCTGCTCGCTTTCGGCAAAGAAATGGGCGTTGCCGGTGATCTCGGAATGCACCCGTGCTCCGCCGAGGTCTTCCATGGAGATCTCTTCCCCAATGGTGGCCTTGATCACCTCCGGGCCTGTGATGAACATCTTGGAGATCTTGTCGACCACGAAAACAAAGTCGGTGAGCGCAGGCGAATATACGGCACCGCCGGCGCAGGGGCCAAGGATGACGGATATCTGCGGGATCACCCCCGAAGCCTGTGTGTTGCGGTAAAAGATCTCGCCGTATCCCGCCAGGGAATTTACCCCTTCCTGTATACGGGCTCCGCCCGAATCGTTGATGCCTATTATCGGAACTCCCAGTTTCATGGCATGATCCATGATCTTGGTGATCTTGCGGGCATGCATCAGTCCGAGCGAGCCGCCGGCAACGGTAAAGTCCTGGGCATAGATGCAAACCGGATGGCCGCTGATGGTGCCTGTGCCGGTCACCACACCGTCGCCCGGTAGGTATTTCTTGTCCATGTCGAAATCCTTCGCCGTATGTTCAACGAAAATATCATATTCATGAAATGAACGTGGATCAAGCAATGCTATGATCCTTTCACGGGCAGTTAGCTTGCCGATCGCCTTCTGCTTCTCAATGGCCAGTGATCCCCCTCCCTGAAGCGCATTTCTCATCCTCATTTTGAGTTCGGATGTCTTGCTCTTTAAGCCCATAATCTTTGTATATTTGTTAAGACAAATATAAGGCACAGGCAGTTGCCGGTGCGGAACGGCAAACCAATGATTATGTCCGCTCCGCTGCATAAACTTCCTGTCCCTTATGCTGCTGCAAAATTAATGTATTTTTTACTTTGCCTGACCGAATAAATTTTTACGTAGAGCAGTATTGAGGTCGTAAGTGATTGATATTAAAACTATCCCATATGAATATTGAAGCGCTTCGCGATTATTGCATGTCGAAGAATGGGGCATCAGAGTCTTTTCCCTTCGATCAGACAACACTGGTGTTCAAGGTTGGCGGAAAAATGTTCGCGGTAACCGATCTGGAAGATGAGCTTGCGGTATCGCTCAAGTGCGATCCTGAGAAGGCGGAAAGCCTCCGGGAAGAATATCCGGCGGTGCGCGTCCCCCGATACTTCAATAAACGTCACTGGAACCTGGTGATGATCGATGACAGTGTGCCCGGCACCCTGATCAGGGAATGGATCGATCATTCATACGGGCTGGTGGTAAAAGGGCTTCCGGCAAAAGAGCGTAAAGCCCTGGAAGAAACAGGCTCCAGCTAATATCAATTGCACGGAAAAGCAGAAGACCCTGCTCCTGACAGGGTCATAAAACAGATGCAAGGGAATAAATGCGGGCAGCCATAGCCGGAATTCCCCGGCCGGGGATCATCAAATGAACAATTGGACCTTGCTTTCACCGGCATCGGCCAAAAAGGTACCAACACCGCATACTTCCATATGGGGATAATCGATGAGTTCATCAAGGCTGAAACCCATCAGGTTCATGCTCATCTCACATATCCTGATCTCAACCCCCAGCTCACCGGCCACTTCAAACAGCTCTTCGAGTGAGGCAACATTTTTCTTCTTCATCAGTGACTTCATCATGCCAGTGCCCAGGCCGCCCATGTTCATCTTCGAAAGTTTTACCTTTGTGCTGCCCTTCGGCAGCATGATGCCAAACATTTTCGACATGAAGCTTTTTCCTTTCTTTTTCTTTTTGATATCCCTCAGGGCCGCAATTGCCCAAAAGGTAAAGAATAGTTTGACCTTTGTGTCCATGGCGGTAGCACCGGTAGCGATGATCATGGCCGCCAACAGCTTGTCGAGGTCGCCGGAAAAAACAACCATGGTTAACTGGTCTTTGGTTCCCTTCTCCAGGCTTTCGATTTTCTTTTGCAATTCCAGGATTTGCTTTTCGGTTTCAGCGTTCATGATGCTAAAGTAGGTTGATTATTGCCCGGTTTTGCGTTGCCGGGCAGGTTTTTTTCTGATGAGGTCGAATAGCAGGTATCCAATGGCGGTTCCCCAGAGCATGCTCAGGTAGGGGCTTGAAGTGATGGCGCAACTGCCCGATTTGCAGCCAACTTCGAGGTAGTAGATGTATCCTCCGATGGCTCCGAGGATGGCGCCCGCCAGGGGTAAATAGTTGAACTTCCTTTTTTTGGGGTGTTCCTGTCCCGTTCCGGGGCCGGTATTTTGCTGGTCTGTCATATTGTATTGCTGAAAAGATGGTTATTTGTTACATGGGGATGATGCTTATTAATCAGCGGAGGCGCACTTCCGTGATGCCCTGTCCGCCATGTTCAACATGCGCATCGCGGAAATGTTCAATTTCCTCGATATTTTGCAGGTACTCACGGATAACTTTCCGCAGGATGCCGTCGCCGGTACCATGGAGGATGCTCAGGTCTTTCATGCTGAGCATGATGGCATCGTCGAGCCACGACTGTAATTCGGACAGGGCTTCTGCGGCCCTTTTCCCCCTGAGGTCGATGGAAGGCTTGAAGTTTGCCGCCCGCCGGTTTATATCATGCATGATGCTTCGGTAAGCAGGGCTTTTCCGGCTTTCTTTTTTACCCTCCTTTTCGCTCCGCCTGAGCTTTACAAGGTCCTTCAACGGAACCCTGATCCTGAGCGCTCCGCTGGCTACGGTTGCGGTCTTACCCTTGATATTGATCAACTCCCCGCTGGTGTTGTAGGTCTTGATCTCCACCAGGTCTCCGACGGAGGGAGGGCCCGGAAGGTAAATGCCGGATTGTTCTTCCGGGGTTTTTTTGACGGCAGGGCTGACAATTTTCTCAGTCTTTTTTACCACGATCTTCTCCGCCTCTTCTTCCATTTTCTTCCTCAGCACCCTGGTCTTTTCCTTTTCTGCTTCGGCTTCCCTGATATCTTTAATGGTTTTTTCGATCAGCCTGTTGGCACCGCTAATGATATTTTCGGCTTCATTGCGGGCTGCTTCAACAATCTGCGCTTTGCGGCTGTTCAGCTCATCAAGCAGCTTTTGATATTTGTCGATCATCTCTGAGAGGAAGCCATCGGCAACGCCGAATTGTTCCTTTTCCTTTTCCAGCAGCATTTTTTCAGTTTCCAGTTCCTGCAGTTGTTTTTCAAAATCGATCTGGGAATGGCCGGTGATCGAAGCGGCATGCGAAAGCACATCTTCAGGGAATCCTGTCTTCCGGGCTATTTCAAAAGCAAAGGAACTGCCGGGTTTGCCGGTTTTGAGCATGTACAGGGGGCGCATTTCCCGTGTATCGAACAGCATGGCCCCGTTGATGATACCCGGTTCTTTCCCTGCCATATGCTTGATGTTGGCATAGTGTGTGGTGACGATCCCGAACGCTTTGTGCCTGTTCAGGGCATGGAGGGCGGCCTCGGCAATGGCGCCGCCCAGGTTTGGTTCGGTGCCGGTGCCAAATTCATCGATGAGGAAAAGGGTGTTGCGATTCCCGTTGCGGATAAAATATTTGATATTGATGAGGTGTGAGCTGTAGGTGCTCAGGTCGTTCTCCAGGCTCTGCTCATCGCCGATGTCGAGAAAAATCTCCCTGAATATGCCGGCTTCTGAGTTTTCTTCCATGGGTACGGGCAACCCGCATTGCAGCATGTACTGCAGCAGGCCGGCGGTCTTCAGGCAAACCGATTTCCCGCCCGCATTGGGCCCCGAGATCACCAGGATGCGCTGCCTGTTGTTGAGTTCAATATCCATGGGTACGACAGGCTTTCCCTGTTCTTTAAGTGTGAGGTACAGCAAGGGATGCCGGGCATTTCGCCAGTTGAAGAGCGGGAAGGGCTTCACCACCGGCCTGATGCCATTGATCAGCATGGCCAGTTTTGCTTTGGCACGGATAAAGTCGATCATCCCCAGGAAGTCGTACATCAGCAACAGCTTGCCTGCAAGCGGCCTGAGGTTGTCGGTAAAAGCCGTCAGGATCCTGATGATCTCCCTTCGCTCCGCGTTTTCGAGTTTACGAATGTCGTTGTTCAGGTCGAAGACTTCGGTGGGTTCGATATATACGGTTTGCCCGGTAGCCGAATCATCGTGGATAAAGCCTTTTACCTGCCTTTTGCTGGCGGCGAGCACTGGGATCACGAGGCGTCCGCTGCGGATGGTGACCTCGGCCTCATCCGGTGCATGGCCTGCCTGCTTTGCCGCCTGCATGCTCTTTCTGATCCTGCCGTCGATCGATAAACGTTTGCGCTTCAGGTCGTCCCTGATCTCTTTGAGGCCGGCAGAGGCAGCGTCCCTGACCATTCCCCTGTCGTCAATGATCCTGTCGATCTGCCGTAACAACTCTTCTTCAGGCTCCAGGTCGCCGGCCAGTTTTTGCAGGGCGGGATACAATTCCTGCCCGTCGTCACTCAGAAAGTGCAGGCATTGGTTGATGGTTTGCAGGGAGGACCTGAGGTCGAACAATGTTTCGGTTTCCATGTAGGTGCCCTCCGGCCTCGTACGCCTGATCTCGGTGGTGAGGTCGAAATAGCCGGAATTCGGGAAGGAACTGCCCGAAACAAGGATCTGGCGGAATTCCTCCGCCTGGCTGAGCAGTTCCTGTACCCTGCTATGGCTCTGTTCAAAGCGCATGGAATCGACATGCCGGCCTGCCAGTTCACTGATGCACTGCTGCCGGAGCAACTCCCTGATCCTGTCGAAGCCGATCTTCTGTTCGAAATTTCCGGGATAGATCATGCCCCAAAGATAGGGTTTTACTTTCAATGCCATTATATCCGATACCTGCCAGATCAGGCTTTGCCAGGGTCTTTTTGTTTTATTGTTTATTTAATATGACCGGGAAATGACTGCCGTACATGTTTGTGTTAACATTCCTGGGTCGCGGGGAAACGAAATTTCAGAAAATTCTGATTGCCGTCAATATTATTTCTGCTGATGTTATGATAATACTAAGGGCATCAAAACGAAAATTAGTATTTTCGTAATTAAATCATCCGGTTATATGCCCGCCATTATCATCGAAGCCTGTGTAAATTCGGCCCTTTCGGCCATCAACGCCGAAAAGGGAGGAGCACGGCGGGTCGAGCTCTGCGATAACCTGCCGGAAGGCGGAACAACGCCCTCGGCCGGCATGATCGCCAAAACACGGGAAGCGACCGGCATTGCACTGAATGTCATGATCCGCCCCAGGAGCGGGGATTTCTGCTACAGCGAAACGGAGTTCGATATCATGAAGGAAGATGTGCGGGTTGCCAGGGAGCGTGGCGCCAATGGCTTCGTTGCCGGCATACTCCTTCCCGATGGCCGGGTAGATGTCAGGCGCATGGAGATCCTTATGCAAGAAGCCGGTGGCATGGAACTGACCTTTCATCGCGCCTTCGACATGACGTCCGACAAGTTCAAAACCATGGAAGATCTGATCGGCCTCGGCGCCAAACGCATCCTCACCAGCGGCGGAAAGAACAAGGCAACAGAAGGCGCGGGGCTGATCAGGGACCTGATCATGAAGGCGAACGGGCGTATCATCATCATGCCGGGGAGCGGTGTGGATGAACATACCATTGCCGGGCTTAAACTGGCTACCGGCGCCGGAGAGTTTCACGTCAGCGGAAGAAGCCTCTTCCCGGGCAGGATGGAATACCGGAATATGGAGGTGTCGATGGGCGGGATTACGGGTGTACCGGAATATGACCTATGGATCACCGACCCCCGGCGCATCCGGAAGATCGTTGAACTGGCACAAGACTGACAGATGAAAAATATCTACCCCGTATTCCTCATTCTTCTGATGGCTGCCTGCGGGCCCGGTCGCCCCGTGAAGCAGGAGCTGAGCACAGGATGGGAATTGAAAATGACCAGCGGACAGGCGGGTTTTGCGGTCGCGGATACCCTTGTCTTTCCAGCTTCCGTGCCTGGCTGCGTCCACCTCGACCTGCTGGCAAACGGGCTGATCGATGACCCGTATTACCGCGATAATGAAGCCACACTGCAGTGGATAGGCGAAGCCGGATGGGAATACACCTGCTCATTTTATCCTTCTCCGGAAATCATGGAAAAGGAGCAGATCGAACTGGTCTTCGAAGGCCTGGATACCTATGCGGGTGTTTACCTGAATGACTCCCTCATCCTGGAAGCCGATAACATGTTCCGCAGCTGGGTGGTGGATGTGAAAGACGTTTTGCAGGAGGGCGAAAACCGCCTTTCGGTATTGTTTTCCCCGCCGGGTGCTGTCAATAGCGAAAAAGCTGCCGAACTTCCTTACCGCTTTCCGGATGAACGGGCCTTCACGCGTAAGTCGCCATACCACTTTGGCTGGGACTGGGGCCCCGCATTCATCACGGCCGGGATATGGAAAAAGGTATTCCTGCAAGCCTGGAACGGGCTTCATCTCGACAGGGTTCATGTTACCCACGGCAGCCTGGCAGACACTTCCGACCTTGAGGTCACTGCCGGGGTTTTTATCCGCTCAGCCGGAAAACAGCATGCACGGATCACCCTGTATGATGATGAAGACGGCCGCAGGCTTGCCACCGCTGATGCCGACCTGTTTGCAGGCATGAACAAGGTGACCCTTTCGTACCGCCTTGAGCGGCCCGGGCTGTGGTGGCCGGCCGGAATGGGGAAACAGAACCTTTATCGCATACGGACGAAAATAAGGTCCGGCGGTGAGCACGATGAAAACCTGAGCACCTTCGGCATCAGGCAGATCGAACTTGTGCGCGAACCGGATAAAGAAGGAGAATCATTTTATTTCAGGGTGAACGGCGTTCCCTTGTTCATGAAAGGCGCCAATTATGTTCCGATGGATAATTTTTTGCCCCGTGTCGACAGTGCCCGCTATGCCGATCTGATCCGGTCAGTGGCCGATGCCAACATGAACATGCTGCGCGTATGGGGCGGCGGCTTTTATGAGAACGATATCTTTTATGATCTTTGTGATGAACATGGCATTATGGTGTGGCAGGACTTCATGTTCGCCTGCAACCTCTACCCGGGCAATGAAGCGTTCCTTGAAAACGTGAAGGCAGAAGCAGCCTGCAACCTGGCGCGGCTGTCGAACCATCCCTGCATAGCCCTGTGGTGCGGGAATAACGAGATTGATGAAGGCTGGCATAACTGGGGATGGCAAAAGGACCTGGGCTACTCCGATGAAGATTCGGCAAAGATATGGAACGATTACCTGAAGATTTTTCATGAAATCCTGCCTTCTGCAGTGGAACAGCATGTTCCCGGTACACCTTACCATCCTTCTTCGCCCACGACGGGTTGGGGGCGTGATGAGGCATATATGCGCGGCGATGTCCACTACTGGGGTGTATGGTGGGGAGAAGAACCCTTCGAAATGTACGGCCGTAAGGTGGGCCGCTTTGTCAGCGAATACGGTTTTCAGGGAATGCCGCCCATGGAAACAATCCATTCCTTTACCAGGTCCGGCGACCGCCATACCGGCTCGCCTGTGATGGAGTCACACCAGAAGCATCCGAGGGGAACCGCGCTTATACAATTATATATGGAAAGGGAGTTCGTGGTACCTGCTGATTTCGGGGATTATGTGTATCTCAGCCAGGTGCTGCAGGCCGAGGGCATGGGCAGGGCGTTCTATTCGCACCGTATTGCGCAGCCCCGCTGTATGGGTACGCTGTACTGGCAGCTCAACGACTGCTGGCCGGTCACTTCGTGGTCGGGGCTGGATTATTATGGCCGGTGGAAAGCCCTGCATTACCACGTAAAAAGGGCATACGCACCCCTTATGGTCAGGGCGGTTGAGAAAGACGGCACCATCAATGTGCATGTGCTCAACGATCACCGGAACACAAAGACGCTGGATCTGCTCTTTGAGATGTCGGACTTCACGGGAAGGGTCCTCAGCCGGGATGTAAAAAGTATTCAGGCGGATCCGTACAGCAACAACCATGTTTTTTCCATGACCCATGACCGGGAAGAGCCCGGAAACCGTGTTTTCATCGCCAGGTTATTCCATGAAGCAGAGGAGGTCTCGAATTCATTCCTGTATTTCGTCCCAACAAGGGAAATGCAACTGAGCGATCCCGGACTGCAGTTTGAAGTACTGGATCAGGAGGATGGCCCAATCATCCGGATCACCTCCGTGGGCCTTGCCAGACAGGTGTTTCTTGAAATGCCGGGGGCGAATGCCCGCTTCAGCGATAACTTCTTTGACATGGCGCCGGGCGAAACGAAAACCATACATTATACCGGGGATGCCGGCCCTGACGGGATCAGGGAGAAACTGCTCCTCCGGTCAATCTTTAATACGTTATAAGATGATACGCTTAATCGCTGTATTTGCATTTATGGTTGCCGGCTTTTTTGCCGCATGCGACAAACCGCAGCAGGAAGGGGTCAGCGTGATGACCTTTAACATCAGGTACGACAATCCGGGCGATGGTATCTTTGGCTGGGAAAACCGCAGGGATCTGCTGTTCTGGGTAGTAAAGAAATACGATCCCGATATTCTGGCGGTGCAGGAAGCTTTGAGTGGACAGGTGGCCGATCTTGCCACGGAATTTGCCGGTTATGGCTGGGCCGGGGCGGGTCGTGACGACGGCCTCTCGCGGGGTGAACATGTGCCGGTCTTTTTCAGGAAGGATCGTTTCAGGCTTGCTGAAGAAGGGCATTTCTGGCTTTCGGAAACACCGGCATTGCCGGGAAGCAAAGGCTGGGATGCGGCATGCCCGCGCATGCTGAGCTGGGTGATGCTCGAAGAAGTTGCAACAGGATACCATTATTATGTTTTTAATACCCATCTCGATCATGTGGGCGAACAGGCCAGGGTGAACAGCGCAAGACTGCTCACCGACAGTATACGTGCCATTGCCGGCTTAAGCCCGGTGGTGCTTGCCGGCGATATGAACGATACGAGGAGGTCGGAAAGCATGGGGATCATCACGAAATTGCTGACCGACGCCGGCCTGGAGGCTGAAAGGCGTGATACCCTTTCGGGGACTACCTTCGTGGGCTTCCCTGCCAGCATCATCGGGGGATCCGTGATCGACCACATCTTTGTGAGCCGGCATTTTTCCGTGGAGGAATACAGTATCATCGGCGATAACAACGCCGGCTATTACCCGTCCGATCACCTGCCGGTAATGGTGCGGTTAAAATTGAAGATGCCGTAAGGATAAAAGCCTTATTTTCGCCTGAAAACCTGAAGCGGAGCAACAATGGAAGATCAGCAGTATCCAAGGGCGCCGGCCCGCTTGTCGCAGGCTTGTTTCTTTATGTGGGAACTCATGGTCTTTGATCCCTTTCCGGCCTTGTTGTTTAGATCAGGCATTGTAAAGTTTGTCACAATTAATCTGACCTTATGAAATCAAACCGACGGCAATTCATTTCCCGCACGGCACTGGCCGCTGCCGGGGCAATGACCCTTCCTGCCTGGTTCGCACGGGCTGCAAGCGGGAATATCGCGGCAGCGGGCGAAGGCAGTATCCCGCTTGTGATCTCCACATGGAACCATGGCTATGCCGCCAATGAGGCTGCCTGGAAAGTGCTTGAGAAAGGAGGTTCCGCCCTCGATGCCGTAGAGCAGGGGGTTCGTGTCTGTGAAGCCGATCCCGATAATATGAGCGTTGGCTACGGCGGCCTTCCCGACCGCGATGGCCATGTTACCCTCGATGCGTCCATCATGAAAGGAAACGGTGAATGCGGGTCGGTAACATTCCTTGAACATATCATGCATCCCGTTTCCGTGGCCAGGCTGGTGATGGAGAAAAGCCCGCACGTGATACTCTCGGGTGAGGGTGCCCTGCAGTTCGCGTTGGAAAATGGTTTCGAAAAGGAAAACCTGCTTACCGATAAAGCCAAAAAGGCCTGGGAGGAGTGGATGGTTAAAGCCGAATATGAGCCCGTGATCAATATCGAAAACCACGATACCATCGGCATGCTGGCCATCGGGTCCAAAGGCGACATTGCCGGGGCCTGCACAACCAGCGGCCTGGGCTTTAAGATGCACGGCCGGGTCGGAGATTCACCCATCATCGGGGCGGGACTCTATGCCGATGAGGCCGTGGGCGCAGCCACGGCAACGGGTATGGGCGAACTGGTCATGAAAACCCTGGGCTCATTCCTGATCGTTGAACTGATGCGGAACGGCCTCTCACCCCGGGAAGCATGTGAGGAAGGTATCAGAAGGATCGTGGCCAGAATACCCGGATACGAAAACTTTCAGATCGGTTACCTGGCCATCAATAAAGCCGGTGAAACCGGCGCTTATGCCATACAGAAAGGATTTAACTACGCCTTGTTCAGGAAGGACGGGTTTGGTATTGTAGACAGCCCCGCCTACCTTGATTGATAAAATAATGAATCGTGATGATGGCCCGTTGCCCTTTCGTACCATTGATTGCCATATTCCCGGAACGGGCAGGGTAAAGGCCGGGAACCCCGGATGAGATACAATGAAAAGCGCTACCTTACGTTCCGATAGTCTCCTCTTGCTGACCTCACTGATCTGGGGGTTTGCTTTCGTGGCCCAAAGGGCCGGAATGGAATATGTAGGGCCTTTCATCTTTAACGGCATCCGCTTTGCACTGGGGGCAATGGTCATCATTCCCGTCATTTGGCTGAGCCGTAAGCATGCATTGCCGTCCGGGGCTGACCGCCGCAGGGAGAGCAGGTACCTGCTGCGCGGCGGACTGCTTTTAGGTCTGGTGCTTTTTGCCGGTGCCACCTTTCAGCAATACGGTATGGTTTACACCACCGCAGGTAATGCCGGTTTTATCACGGGCCTTTATGTGGTATTTGTTCCACTCCTCGGTATGCTGCGAAGGCAATACCCGCATTTCACCATCTGGATCGCAGCCCTGCTTGCCGTTGCCGGCATGTATTTCCTTAGTGTTCAGGAAGGTTTCCGCATTTTTACCGGGGATCTTCTGGTGCTGGCGGGGGCAGTGTTCTGGGCCGTACACCTGCTGATCATCGGCGTGCTTTCACCCAGGGTGAATTCCCTTAAGCTGGCTTTTATCCAGTATGTGGTTTGCGCTGTGCTGAGCACGGTTACGGCCGTATTCACCGAAACCATCAGCACCGGAAGCATCCTCGATGCCTCCATCCCCATCCTTTATGGCGGGGTATTGTCGGTTGGCATCGCCTACACCCTGCAGGTGATTGCACAAAAAAAGGCCCCTCCGGCCCATGCGGCCATCATTCTCAGCCTCGAAGCGGTTTTCGCGGCAATAGGTGGTTGGATGCTGCTTAATGAAAGCCTCGGAACACGCGAACTGGCAGGTTGCGCCCTGATGTTTGCAGGGATTATCCTTGCCCAGTATTGCTCATTGCGTAAGGGGAAATGCAGCGGTTCAGGAATATGATCATACCGGCTTCGGGCAAATACCTTATTTTTACACCCGCAAATAATACGCTAAAAGAAGCGGCATATGAAAAGAATTCATGCATGCATCCTCACGCTTGCCTTACTGTTGGTTCAATCGCTTTTATACGCACAGGATGAAGGCTTATACCGCAACCCTTTGCGCAGCGTTGAAGAGCGTGTCGATGACCTGCTTGGCAGGATGGATACCAGGGAGAAGGCAGCCCTGCTGTGCGGGCAGGCCGCCAGCCATGCCGTGGGATACAGATGGGGCATTCCGCTGTTGAAAATGAGCGGCCCCCTTAGTTATACAAGCTACCCGGTTCCGGTTGCCCTGGCGGCAAGCTGGGATACGGCCCTTGTCAGGGAAGTGGGCGCAGCCCTTGCACTTGAAACACTTTCCGGTGGCAGCAATATCCTGCGCGCACCCGATGCCAACCTTATCCGTAATCCGCTGGCCGGTAGGAATGCCGCTTATTTCGGTGAAGATCCTTACCTTGCAGCAGCCATGGCTGTGGCCTTCATCAGGGGGGTGCAGGAAAAAGGCGTGATCGCCTGTGTTCAGAACTTTGCGCTTAGTAACCAGGAATGGGAAAAGGACCGGCTCGACATCAGGATCGATGAACGCAGCATGCGCGAAATATACCTTTTCCCGTTCAGGGCATCCCTCAGCGAGGGCAGGGCCGGAGCCGTCATGACCGCCCCCAACATGGTTAATGGGGTATATTGCCGCGAGCATGACCATCTGCTGAACGGCATCCTCCTGGAAGAATGGGGCTTCGGTGGCTTTATTCCGGCAGATGACGCCGGCCCTGAAGCTTTTTGCCGGGATACGGTCGATAGTGATGACCTGGCCCTGCTCAACGAAAGGCTTGGTCGGATATTGCGCGTACAGACGGAACTGGGTATGCTAGACAGGCTTCCGCCGGCGCCGATGGTTGCTGACACTGGCCTGGCCCTGCGTGCCGCCCTGCAGAGCATAGTGCTGCTGAAAAACGAAGGGGGCATCCTTCCGCTCAGTCCCGACAGCATCCGTTCAGTTGCCCTGATCGGCCCGCGACTCTTCCATGCCGGTAGCCGGGGAAGCGGCGATGCAAATAATGGATATGTCACACCTTATGAGGGGATCATAAAGCTGCTGGGCGATAAGGTCCATATACGTACTGCCGTCGGCGCCAATATTAATGGCGATGTAAGCCCCCTCCATCCCGACCTGGTGTATGCCGGGCAGGGGAGAAATGGTTTTTCAGCCAAATATTACGGGAATAACAGTTGCACAGGCATGCCGGCATTGTTCAGGATCGACGAAAGGATTGATTTCAACTGGGGCAGCGGTCTTCCCATCCCTGCCGGAAAAGATGGATTTTCAGCCAGGTGGGATGCCAGCCTCATCCACCCCCGTGGAGGCTCGTTTAAAATAAAAGTGATCCACGATGGCGGCTGCAGGCTTTATATCGATGGCAAAGCGATCATCGATGCCTGGATTCCCGGCCCTGTCCGTACCGATTCGGCATGGATCCATGTGGAAGCGGGAAGATCTTATAACCTGCAGCTCGAATATTTTGCTTCTGACAGCCCCGCAGGTATCCGGCTGGGTATCGACTACCTCCCTGCAAACATGATCGCCGAGGCCGTTGAAAAAGCCAGGTTGTCGGATGTTGCCATCATCTTTGCCGGAACCCCGGATATTTTGGAAGGGGATGGCCGCGATCGCAGCCGCTTCGGCATACCGAACCAGTCGCGCCTCATCCTTGAAGTGTTGAAGGCCAACCCCAATACCATTGTCGTACTGCAAACGGCGGCTGCCGTAGATATCGAAAGCTGGGCCTTCGATGTACCGACCATCCTCCAGGCGTGGCTGCCCGTAAAGGAAAGCGGGAATGCCATAGCCGAAATACTTTTTGGCCGGTATAACCCGGGCGGGAAGCTGCCTTTTACCTGGAATATGTCGGCTGGTCATTATCCGGCACTGGAAACATATAAAAGCCCGAGCCTGAAGGCCTGGTATCTTGAAGGGCTGTTTACGGGATACCGTTACAATGACCGGCACGGCCTCGCCACCCGTTTCCCCTTCGGACATGGCCTTTCCTATACCACTTTCGGAATCGGCAAGCTGTTGATGTTCGAAAACCGCGACAAGAGCGGATGGACTGCCACCGTTGAGATCAGGAACATGGGTTCCCGGCCGGGAACGGAAGTGCTGCAACTTTATGTACGTAACCCGGAAGGCCCCGTTATACGGCCCGAAAAAGAGCTGAGGGCTTTCAGGCAGGTAAGCCTCATGCCCGGACAGAAAAGAACCATTTCCATCCCCCTTCCCAATGAGGCTTTTGCCATTTGGGACGATGAGAGAGGTGCATGGTCCATCATGCCCGGGCTCTATGAGATCGTCATCGGAACATCGGCGGAGGCCGTCAAACTGCGAAAAACGATCGGGGTCAGGGAGAATTAAGCGGGAAGCCCCTGGAGCGGACGTTAAGGATGATGCCGGACAGCCTTCCTTGTTTTACAAAAATGTATTATCATTGCATTTCGTTCAACCAACACTTTTAGTATGCCTGTACCGAAATGCTGCGCGAAGGCGTTTATGGGCCTCTTCCTCATGTTGTTCATTCTTCCCCTCACGGCCCGGGATGGGGATCAGACGCCCCTGAAGGCCTTTCTGAACGGCCTTCGCTCCTCAGGAGTCGAAAAACTGGAATGTTCCGGCCCTTACACAGAAAAATATCTTTTGTATGTGGATCAGCCGGTCGACCACAATGATCCGGCATCGCCAGGCTTTCAGCAACGGGTGTTTGTGATGCTCCGCAACAGGCATGCGCCGGTGGTCTTTACCACCGAAGGCTATGCCGCCGATTATGCTGAATATCCCGCATACAGTAGTGAACTTTCCGGTTATCTCCAGGCCAATGAGGTGGTGGTTGAGCATCGTTATTTCGGGGCATCGGTACCCGTTGATCCCGAATGGAAACACCTTACGGTAGCCGCTGCCGCTGCCGACCACCACAGGGTGATCGAAATGCTGAAACCGTTTTTTGACGGTAAATGGGTGAGCACCGGCATCAGCAAGGGCGGGCAAACAGCCATGTTCCACCGCGCTTTCTATCCAGACGATGTGGATGCCACCGTCGGGTACGTATGCCCGCTGAACTTTTCCATTGAAGACCGGCGATGCTATACATTCCTGCAGGAAGTGGGAAGCAGCGAATGCAGGGACAGGATCCATCGTTTCCAGGAAATGCTGCTGTGCAACAAGGACTGGTATTTCGAAGCATTCCGCGAAAGGGCGGAAATGGCAGGGAAACATTATTCCATCGGTGATACGGCAGCCTATGAGCTGACAGCCCTCGAATATTCATTCGCTTTCTGGCAGTGGGGACTGATGCCGTGCGATTCGATACCGGGAGCGGAAGCTTCACCCGTAGAAGTGATTGCCCATCTCGATCAGGTTGCCGGTCTCGACTGGGTTTCTGATGAAGGGATAGAAGGGTTCCGGCCATTCTTTTACCAGGCACTGACGGAAATCGGCTTTTACGGATACAACCTGGCTGCCTTTGAAGGCTGTATCGAAGCCCTGGACGATCCAACTTTCATGTTCACCTGCCCGCCGGAAACGGATTGCATCTACGAACCGGCAACCATGGAGAAAGTCGATAACTTTGTGAGGCATCATGGCAGCAACATGCTTTTCATCTATGGCGAATATGACCCGTGGTCGGCGCCGGCCGTGCAGATCAGCGGCAAAACAAATGCATTCAACCTGGTAAAGCCCGGTGGGAGCCATCTTACCAGGATCGGCAACCTTCCGGAAGAACTACGCAGGCAGGTGCTTGAAACACTGGCCGGCTGGCTGGATTGTGAAATAAACCCATAATGAACATGAAAACAAGAAATATCATAAACAGCGGTCTGCTTTTCGTTATTCTCGCAGCTTCATGGTATTCGCTGCAAGCAACCGACTGGCAGGATAATTACCGGTCGTGGTCGCGCTATGACTATTACACCAACGAGGAAAACGCCGGGATCGTTGTCTGGGTGCCTGCATCCCGCCGGGAGACAGCCCTGCATGTCGATCTGGTGTTTGAATTCACCCACCTCTTCAGGCATGAGCCCGTCCGGGCAGGAGAGATGAATATCCTGGTGGTTCCGCTGGCAATGTTCCATGAAGGCGAAAACGAGCTCACGGTTTCCTATTATGAAAATGATAAATGGGTAGGATCCGACAAGATCGTGCTCAGGCGTCTTCCACATCATTATAATGCCGTAAAGGTCGACAGGGCTACCGGCGGATTGGTGGTGGAAGGCCTTCCTTTCTTCCCCTTCGGGTTTTATACCTATTCACCGGTTCATCCATTGCTGCCCGGGCAGGAAGTGGTCAGGGGGTTTAACATGATATCGCCGTACCAGCATAATGACAGGAACAGCTTTCGTGAACGCCGGGCATATATGGACCGTTGCGCCGCCCTGGGAATGAAGGTCAATTATCACCTGATCAGCCTGGCCGGGGGCGGAGGCGTATATGGGAACAAGGATGTTTACATGACCAAAAGCCGGCGATATAAACTCCTGCAAAAGGAAATAGAGGCTTTCCGCGACCATCCCGCGCTCCTGTCATGGTACATCGCCGATGAACCTGCCGGGCAGGGCATCCCTCCGGGAGAACTGCTTCCGGTTTACAAAATGATCAAGGAACTGGATCCGTATCACCCGGTTACCATGGTATTTATGCATGCAGGAATGGCTGTTGAATACAGCGAAGCAACGGATATCGTCATGACCGACCCATACCCTGTTCCCCACGGCGACATCAGTGAGGTGGGGGCAGGCGCGGCCATGCTGCATGATGTATTCTTCCCGGAAAAACCGGTATGGATCGTCCCGCAGGCTTTTGGCGGCAACGAACACTGGGAGCGGGAGCCCACCAGGCAGGAACTGCGTGCAATGACCTACCTGGCCATTATCAATAATGCCACGGGTGTGCAATACTTCATCAGGCAGGGACCGAATATCTTTCCGAAGTCGACCATTGCCTGGAACGAATGCGGTGCCATGGCACTTGAAATGGCGGAGATCACCCCCTATATCTTCTCGCCTGAGCCGGTCCCGGAAATAGTATGCGAAACGGAAGGGATCAGCATGAAAGGTTTTCATCATGACGGCTCCTTTTTGATCCTGGCAGTGAATACCCTCAACGAGCCGCAGGAATACAGCCTGACCGTTGATGGTTTCCGCTACAACGGGAGCGCTTCCGTACTTTTCGAAAACAGAAGGCTTCAGGTGATGGGAGGGAAGATCGATGACATCATCGATGCATACGGAACCCGTGTATACAGGATCCGTTACAGGATGCCGGTCAGCCGTGGCCCGGGCGTACATCCGAAAAACCTTGTTAAAGACCCCAGCTTTGAGGATATCACAGGTCCCGGCATTCCGGCTGCCTGCTATGCCGTGGCGGGGAATGACCAGGGAGCCACATACTTTATCGATTCCCGTGTTGCCGTTCGCGGCGAACATGCACTCAGGCTTAACACCCCCGCCGGCGGAGATGGCGTTTCACTCTCGTTCCACCAGCTCCGGATAGAACCCGGCCAAAGCTATACCATGAGCGTCCAGGCCCGGGCACTCCCGCTCAAATACAGGAAACCCGGAAGCAGGAATTTCCTGCAAAGCCTCTTTGGCAGTGAAGGAGATGAATATCCGGATTTCACGCTGTCGTTCGGCACCAACTGCCGCAAAACATTTACCCCCGGTGGCGAATGGCAGGAGTATTCGTTTTCCTGTGTTCCGCAGGCGGAGACAGGCCCCAACCGATTGTCGCCGGCTTTGAGATCGGGCAGTATGGGAACAGTCTGGCTCGACCTGTTACAGCTTTACCCCGATATGGAGATGCGTTCCTTTGTGAACCGCGACAACAACGAGGTTGCCCTGCATATCGTAACATCCCACCGGGGAGCCGACATCCGCTATACCACCGACGGCTCCGATCCGGGTCCGGGATCCATGCAATATCTGAAACCATTCAGGATCAATGCTTCTGCAACGGTTAAGGCCGTCGCCCTGCTCAATAATGAAAGGGCCGGATATATTGAACGCTACTTCGAAGTGCACCTGGCCACGGGTCGTTATGTAGAATACAGGAATAAGTATTCGTCAAAATACAGGGCCGGCCACAATGACGGGCTGGTCGACGGCATTCTGGCAAGCAACGATTATCTGGACGGGAAATGGCAGGGTTTTGAAGGGGATGATTTGGATGTGCTCATCAACCTGAAGGAAATAAGAACATTGCAAGAGATAGAATTGCGTTTCCTGAGTGATGCCGCTTCATGGATATTCCTTCCCGAAAGTATTGCCATCTTTATTTCGGAAGATGGTGTCGGCTATGAGGAGTTTCGGCGCAGCGACAGCCCTCCGCCCTTCACCGCCATTGATCCGAACATATGCAGGTACATTTTTGAGTGCGATGGGGTGCCGGCGCGCTATGTTAGGGTGGTGGCCGGGAACAGGGGCGTTTGCCCGGAAGGCCACCCCGGTGCAGGAGAAAAGGCCTGGCTGTTTACCGATGAAGTGATCATCCGTTGATATGAACCGGCCGGCTGAGCGGGCATCGTCCGGTATGACCCCAAAAACTGAGTTTAACTCCAAATTGAAACCATGAAAAACCACAGGCGCGATTACCTGATCCCCATCAGCATCATCGGGATGCTGTTTTTTATTTTCGGCTTTATAACCTGGCTGAATGCCACGCTCATCCCGTACCTGCAAATTGCCTGCGAACTTACAACATTCCAGTCGTTCTGGGTAACATTTGCCTTTTACATCTCCTATTTTGTGATGGCCCTGCCTTCGTCAATGGTGCTGCGGATGAGCGGGTTCAAGAACGGGATGTCGCTGGGACTGATCACCATGGCCATCGGTGCGCTGGTCTTCATCCCTGCTGCCAACACCCGCATGTATTCGCTCTTCCTGGCGGGCCTGTTCATCCAGGGTACCGGCCTGGCCATCCTGCAAACAGCTTCCAACCCCTATGTCACCATCCTCGGTCCCATCGAGAGCGCAGCCAAACGTATCAGCATCATGGGGGTGGCCAACAAGTTTGCAGGTATTCTCAGCCCGATCATCTTTGGGGCCATTCTGCTTAAAAATGCCGATGAAGTGACGGCCGGGATCGCCGGGATGGATCTGGCCGCCAGGGCAGCCACGCTCGACGAGCTGGCGGCAAGGGTTATCCTGCCCTACATCATCATGGCCGCAGCATTGCTTGTCCTGGCCGGCCTGGTGCGCTTTTCCACGCTCCCCGACATAGAGGCAGAAGATGGAAGCCTTGATGAAAGCACGAAAAGCCGCAGCAGCATCTGGAAGTATCCCTACCTGCTGCTGGGCGTACTTTCGATATTCGTGTATGTGGGGGTGGAGGTTATCGCTGTTGATACCCTCATCAGCTATGGCAGTTTTCTGGGCTTCGGGTTCTCCGAAGCGAAATTCTTCGCCTCTTTCACGCTTTTTGCAATGATCATCGGATATTTTTTCGGGATCATCGCCATACCCAGATATATTTCGCAGGCCAGGGCACTGAAATATTTTTCATTGCTCGGACTTGTCTTTACGATCATCGCCATGTTTACAACCTCCTATACTTCAATCCTGATGATCGCGGCCCTGGGCTTTGCCAATTCCATCATGTGGCCTGCCATCTGGCCCCTGGCCATCGAAGGGCTTGGAAAGTTCATCAAGACTGCCTCGGCCATGCTCATTATGGGGATTGCGGGAGGTGCCATCCTGCCCCTGGTATACGGCTACCTTGCCGATCTGAAAACGGTTGGCCCCTCTTACGCTTACGGCATCATGATCCCCTGTTACCTGATCATTCTCTTTTACGCCGCTTACGGCCACACCATTGGAAAACGCAGCTACAGGAAAACATGAAGGAAATGACCCTTGTTGTGCTGGCAGCCGGACTCGGAAGCCGATACGGCGGGCTCAAGCAGCTTGATGCGCTGGGCCCCTCAGGCGAGACCATCATGGAGTATTCGGTGTATGATGCGATCAGATCCGGCTTTGAAAAGATCGTATTCGTGACGTCAGGAGAGCTCGAACATGCGTTCGGGGAAACCTGGAAACCCCGGCTGCATAAACGGGCTGCAATGGAAGTGGTGGTGCAGGATGCCAATGACCTCCCCGGAGGCTTTTCGGTACCGCCCGGACGTGTCAGGCCATGGGGTACAGCCCATGCAGTACTTGCTGCCAGGAAAGAGGTTAACAGCCCCTTTGCCGTGATCAACGCCGACGACTTCTACGGGCGTGAGGCCTACCGGCTCATCCGCGAATTTTTGATAACAGAAGCCGGGGAAAACCGTTATTGCATGGCCGGCTATAGACTGGGCAAAACCCTTTCCGGGTATGGAGGCGTGTCAAGGGGACTATGTGAGATCATTCAAGAGCATGAGCTCAGCGGGGTGACGGAAATAAAGAACATTGAGATTGCAGGCGGCCTCCCGGCATGGCGGCAGGAGGACGGAACCCTGAAAATGCTCGACAGCCAGCGCATAGTTTCCATGAACATATGGGGTTTTAAACCGGGCATCTTTGAACACCTGGAAAAGGGGTTCAGGGAGTTCCTGGCCGTAAAAAAGGGTAGCCTTACAGCCGAGTACCTCTTGCCCGGGGTGATCAACGGACTGCTTGCTTCGGGGCAGGCCACGGTAAAAGTGCTGCAGGCCGGCTTTGAATGGTTCGGGATCACCTATCGCAACGACAAGCCCGGGGCAGTCGGCAGGATCCGCCAAATGGTTGAAAGAGGAACTTATCCGGTATCTTTATGGAACCGATGAAAAATAAATATGATTTTATGGAAGTGCTGCATGCCTGGGGCATCGATGCGGACATGAGCCGGGTGAACGAGTTTAAACGGGGCCATATTAACGATTCCTTCGTTGTGGAAGTCACAGGAACCGGAAGCCTTTTCCTCCAGCGTATCAACCACCATGTTTTCAGGGATCCCCCTGCACTGATGAATAACCTGTCGAGGCTCAGCCGGGCACTCGACCGGCACTATGGCGGGAAGGAAAAAAATCCCTATCCGGGGCTGATCCATGATGCAGATGGTGCCCCCTTTTATCGCGACAGCCGGGGCAACTACTGGCGGCTGATGGAGTTTGTGGACGGAAGCCGCTCCTTTAATATCGCCTCCGGCCCGGAGGTCGCCCGTGAAGGCGCTGCCGCATTTGGCGATTTCCAGCTTGTGATGAATGCCGAAGACCCCAACGACTATGTAACGGTTATTCCGGCTTTCCACCACCTGGGTGCGAGGCTGGAAAAGCTGATGACCGCCATCGGCAATGATGAATCCGGAAGGACTGATATGGCCCGGGCCGAGATCCGCTTTGCCCTGGAAAGGCTCGATCACGGGACAATGCTGGAGGAGCTGCTGGCAGGTGGACATATCCCGCTGCGCGTAACACATAACGATACCAAACTCAATAATGTTCTTTTCGAGGAGAACAGAACCAGGTACATCTGTGTGGTCGACCTCGACACGGTGATGCCCGGCACGGTGCTGTACGATTACGGCGATATGGTGCGCACATACGTCAGCCCGGCGGAAGAAGACGAACCGGATCCGCAAAAGATCGTCTTCAGGGAAGAGATTTTTGAGGCGCTCACAGCGGGATACCTGGGCAAGGTGGGCCGCAGCCTCACGGCAGGTGAAAAAGAAAACCTTCTCTTTGGTGCCCGCATCATGCTGCTGATGATCGGTGTACGATTCCTGACCGATTTTCTCGAAGGCGACCATTATTTTAAAACCGCCCGCGAAAACCATAACCTCGACCGTTGCCGTAACCAGTTCATACTGCTGCGACAGCTCGAAGAGAAGGAAGACAGACTTTCCGGGATCATCCGGAAATTCATAACATAAACCCCGATCTGTCACGGATGTTCTTTTACAATGAATGTTGCCGCGACAGAAGGCTATGGAGGATATGCCATGATCAAGAAAATTCTGTTACCATTAATGCTGATGACAGCCATGCAGGGCCTGAAGGCACAGGAAACCCCGGTGAACGACTGGGAAAACCCTGCCGTGATCTCCAGGAACAAGGAAGCCCCGCACGTGACCCTGATGCCCTATGCTGGCATTGATGAAGCCATCCGTGGCAGGGCTGGGGATAGCCCGTATTTCCTGCTCCTGAACGGCGACTGGAAGTTCCACTGGGTGCCTGAACCCGCCCTGAAGCCGGATGGGTTTCATATGCCCGGCTTCGACGACAGCCAGTGGGGGTACATTCCCGTTCCGGCCAACTGGGAGATGCACGGATACGGCATTCCCATTTATGTTAATATCCCCTACGAATTTACCGACGACCCGCGGCCTCCGGAGATCCCCGCAGGCAATAACCCGGTGGGTTCATACCGGACGCTTTTCCATGTTCCCGGATCCTGGGAGGGAAGGCAGGTATTCCTGCATTTCGGGGCCGTAAAATCAGCCATGTATGTTTGGGTGAACGGAATGGAAGTGGGCTACAGCCAGGGCAGCAAACTGCCGGCCGAATTCAACATCACCCCTTATCTGCAGGAAGGCGAAAACCTGCTGGCAGCAGAGGTATACCGCTGGTCGGACGGCAGCTACCTCGAATGCCAGGACTTCTGGCGGGTGAGCGGTATTGAACGGGATGTCTTCCTCTGGTCGGCACCCGGCATACATATCCGCGATTTCATGGTAAAGGCATCCCTCGACGATGAATACCGGCACGGCATCCTCAGTGTCGACCTCGAATTGCTTAAGTATGACGAGGAAACAGACCCGAACAGGTATGATGCGGAGCTATTGCTTTTGGATGCACAGGGACAGGAAGTGCTGCGCGAAAGGCAAAATCCGGGAATGGACGTGGACCAGCTTCGCGATTCAATGTTTTTCCGTGATCTTCGGGTTGAGAACGTCATGCCCTGGTCGGCTGAAAAGCCCGAACTGTATACGCTTGTCCTCAGCCTATACGACCGAAAAGGGAAACTGGTGGAAAGCCTCAGCTCCGGGATCGGGTTCCGGAATGTGCAGCTCAGGGACGGACTGTTATACATCAACGGCGAATATGTGCTGTTGAAGGGCGTGAACCGGCATGAGCATGATGAAAAAACCTGCCATGTGATCGATGAAGCATCCATGATCAGGGATATTACGCTGATGAAGATGAACAACATCAACGCGGTGCGGACGAGCCATTATCCGAACGACCCGCGCTGGTATGCACTTTGCGACCGCTATGGCCTGTATGTGATCGATGAGGCGAACATCGAATCACATGGCATGGGTTATCATCCCGACCGCACCCTGGGAAACGACTCCGCCTGGATGGAAGCCCACCTCGACCGTATCAGGAGGATGGTGGAACGTGATAAAAACCACCCATCGGTCATCATCTGGTCGATGGGTAACGAAGCCGGCGACGGGGTGAACTTCGAAGCGGCTTCGGAATGGATCCGCCACCGTGATCCCTCACGCCCCGTACACTATGAACGGGCACTGCAAAGACCCCATACCGACATATACTGCCCCATGTATCCCGGCCTTGAATATATTGAGAAATATGCCCGCGGCGATGACCCCCGCACCCTGATCATGTGCGAGTATGCCCATTCGATGGGAAACAGCACCGGAAACCTGAAGGAATACTGGGACCTGATCAGGCAGTATGATAAACTGCAGGGCGGTTTCATCTGGGACTGGGTTGACCAGGGGCTGCTCGTTACGGATGAAAAGGGTAATGAATACTGGGCTTATGGTGGCGACTTCGGGCCTGAGGGCACCCCGTCCGATTATAATTTTTGTGCCAACGGCCTGGTCAATGCCGACAGGAGCATACACCCCGGACTGCATGAGGTGAAAAAGGTATATCAAAGTATCATTTTCGAAGAAGACCCGCGAATGACGGGCCTGCTTAATGTACACAATGAATACCTGTTTACCAACCTGAACGAATTTGACTTTTTCTATATCATCACAGCCGACGGGGCTGCGCTTTACAGAGATGAACTTCCCGACCTCGACTGCCCGCCGGGCGATAGTATATTGCTTGTGATCCCGCTGGAAGAAGGACTGAACGAGCCGGGGGTTACTTATTTTGCAAATGTATATGCCAGGACCAAAGCCCGGCAGGGTGTTGTGCCTGCAGGATTCGTGCTTGCGTCTGAACAGTTCATGCTGCCATATACCCCCGTACGGATCATGCCTGCACCGGGCGTTGCACCCGGCCTCAGCATCTCACAGAACGATCAGATGCTCAAAGTGCAGGGGAACAACTTTATGGTCAGCTTTAACAAGGGGAACGGCCTGATAGAAGACTTCACCTACGGCTTGCGGGAGATGTTCCTGAAGGCGCCGCAACCTTACTTCTGGCGCGAACCCACCGACAACGATTTTGGTTTTGGCATGCAGCATAAGATGCTGCCCTGGAAAAAAGCATCGGTAAACAGGATGCTGAAGGATCTTACCCTCGAAAAGGCCGACACCAGGGAAGTGCTGCTCAGGGTTACTTATGAGCTGCCCGATGTTTACGCCGAATATACTTTGCTTTACCACATCAGCCTTGAAGGGGATATAAAGATCAACGGCAGCCTGGCCATCTCCGACAGCATTCTTCCCGATCTTCCGCGCTTTGGTTTTTATCTGGAGATGCCGGGGATTTTCGACTATCTTGAATGGTTTGGCAGGGGGCCTTTCGAAAACTATATCGACCGTAAAACGGCCGCCTTTGTGGGGAAATATGCCGGTAAGGTGAAAGACCAGCATGTGTCGTATATCCGTCCGCAGGAAAATGGCAACAAATGCGATGTGCGCTGGATGCAGCTCACCGACAGGCTGGGGGTGGGGCTGAAATTTATGGCCGACCCGCCCTTTGAGTTTACGGTGCAAAACTACAGACCTTCCGACATTGCGCAGGAAAGCAGGAGCAGCGGGATGCACAGCGTCGACATTCCTGCCAGAAATGTGGTGGCCATCCACCTCGACCGCTTCCAGATGGGTGTAGGCGGAAACAACAGCTGGGGTGCCATGCCCATCGAAAAATACCGCTTTCCGGCAGATAATTATGATTTTGAACTGAAGATAACCCCTTTTATTCGATGACAGGCCGGTGTTCCGGCCGGAAAAACTCAGGCAATGAAAATACAATATTCAAATCTCCGCCCCGGGTTCAGATTCAACAGAACCGGACTTTTTCAATTGTCCAATCGTCACAGGCCGACCCGGGCTCTTGCATGCCTGGCGGTAATGGTTATGCTGACGGCCATATCCGGCGGATGCCGGCAAGGAGCAGAGGATAAACGGCCCGCCGCTTATGTGGATCCGTTTATCGGCACTGCCGCCCATGGCCACACTTTTCCGGGAGCGATGGTCCCCTTCGGGATGGTGCAGCTAAGCCCCGATACCCGCAAGGACAGCTGGGACGGCTGTTCGGGGTACCATTACAGCGACGACAGGATATTCGGCTTCAGCCATACCCACCTGAGCGGCACGGGCGTGGGCGACTACGGGGATATCAGGCTGCTGCCCTGGTCGGGGAATATAAATGCGGTAAAAGAGAAATATGAAGCAGGTGAACTGCCCTATTCTCATTTTTCACATAAAAGAGAGGAAGCTGGCGCCGGGTATTATAAAGTCGCCCTTGACGATGCCGGCGTCGTTGCCGAACTCACGGCAGGGAAAAGGTGCGGGTTTCACAGGTATACCTTCAATGATGATGCACAGTTTGTTGTGCTCGACATAGCCGAGGGTGTTACCAGCGACAGGATACTCGGCCTGGAGCTCAGCATTGTGAACGAATATACGCTTTCGGGAATGAAACGTACCAGTGGCTGGGCCGACGACCAATATGTGTTTTTTTATGCGGTCTTTTCGAAACCTTTCGCAGGCATTGAAGTACTCGAAGAAGGCCGGGTGCTGGAGGGGAGCAGTTTTAGCTCCATGACTGACCTTAAATGCATTCTTTCCTTTGAAGGAGGGGGTGATGAGGTACTGATGGTCAAGGCAGGCATCTCGGCCGTGGATACGGCAGGAGCGCGGAAAAACCTGGAATCATGCATGCCGGACTGGGACTTCGACGGCCTGCGCCAAAGAGCTTTCGAAGCCTGGGATGCCGAACTTTCGCGGATCATGGTGGAAGGTGGCACCCATGCGCAAAGGGTCGTTTTTTATACCGCCCTCTATCATGCCTTTTTGGCCCCTTATCTCTATTCCGATGCCGATGGCCGCTACCGCGGGCACGATATGCAGATCCATCAAGCCGATAAAACTCCCATGTATACCGTGTTTTCGCTCTGGGATACCTTCAGGGCCCTGCATCCGCTTTTTACCATTGTACAGCAGGAACGTACAAGCGAATTTATCAACGCAATGCTCGATATCCATGACAAAGGCGGGCTGCTGCCGGTATGGGAACTGGCTGCCAATGAAACATGGTGCATGATCGGATATCATTCGGTGCCGGTGATCGCCGATGCCCGGGCGAAAGGAATCAGCGGCTTTGACATGGAAAAGGCCTATGAAGCCATGAAGAAAAGTAGCATGCAGGATGTTGAAGGACTTCAGTATTACCGGCGTTATGGCTACATCCCGGCCGGAATGGACGGCTCATCGGTTTCGAAAACCCTTGAGTATGCATACGACGATTGGTGTATTGCGCTTATGGCCAAAGAAATGGGCATGGATGAGGATTATCATGAATATATTCAAAGGGCTCAGTATTATAAAAATATATTCGATCCCGAAACCGGTTTTATGCGGGGCAGGATGAATGGCATGTGGGTGACCCCCTTCGACCCGCTGGAAGTTAATTTCATGCTGACCGAAGCCAATACCTGGCAGTATAATTTTTTTGTCCCCCAGGATATTTCGGGCCTGATGGCATTATACGGAGGAGAGGAAGGCTTTGTCGGGAAAATGGATGAGATGTTCAGTGCCGGTACGGAGATGACCGGACGCCATCAGAGCGACATCACGGGCCTGATCGGACAATATGCACACGGGAACGAGCCCAGCCATCACATGGCCTACCTCTATAATTTCGCCGGCGAAGCATGGAAAACACAGGAACTGGTCAGGAAGATCATGGACGAACTATATACGGAGAAGCCCGATGGCCTCTGCGGTAATGAAGACTGCGGACAGATGTCGGCATGGTACGTGTTCAGCGCCATGGGTTTTTATCCCGTTACCCCCGGTACCGACTATTATGTCACAGGCAGCCCCCTTTTCGACAAGGTAAGCATCCGGCTTGAAAACGGTAATACGGCCATCATCGAGGCCAGGAATGTTTCGGCCGGAAACAAATATATTCAGTCGGCCAGCCTGGTTGGAAAACCCCTGCATGAGTCTTTCATCAGGCATCACGACATCATGAATGGCGGGCATTTTGTCTTTGTCATGGGGCCCGAACCCAACAGGGAGTGGGGCAGGGAAGCGGAACACAGGCCGGCAACGGGCATCGTGGACCAGCTGATCACGGCGGCACCTTATCTGATTGCAGATTCCCGGACATTCGAGAGCGAACTGGAGATTGGCATGGATTGCCTCCATGCTGATGCCGTGATACACTATACCCTCGACGGGAGTGAGCCCGGCATGTCTTCAGCCATTTATCAGGCTCCCTTTACCATATGCCAGAATACACGGGTCAGGGCTTTTTCCGAAGCCCCCGGCAAGCTCCCTTCAAAGGTGATCGAAGGCTTTTTCAGCCTTATGCCTGAAGGAAGAAAGGTGATCTATCATACAAACTGTGATCCCCAGTATACCGCCGGGGGCGATATTGCGCTGATTGACCTCATCCGGGGCGGCGACAATTTTCGCACCGGATCATGGCAGGGATTCCACGGGGTGGATGTTGACCTGGTTGTTGACCTTGGGCGGGCACAGTACGTTGAGTCTGTAAGGGCCGGTTTCCTCCAGGACCAGGGCAGCTGGATCTTCATGCCCGAATGGGTTGCATTCAGCCTTTCGGCCGATGGGATAAACTTTGAGCCTGCAGGCAGGGAAAACTGCCTGACCGACCCCCGAGAGAAAGGGGGGATCATACACGATTTTTCTGTCATGCCGCGCAAAGATCAGGTTCGCTATATCAGGGTGATTGCCCGGAATAGGGCTGTATGCCCTGACTGGCACCCGGGCGCCGGACAACCTGCCTGGCTCTTCATTGATGAAGTGCTGGTGGAATGACAGTATCCCTCTCCCAAGACGGGATTGAGCTGCGATATTTGATAGCTGATAGCTGATATTTGAAGTGTTGGCGGAACGGGCGTTGTCATAACCCGGAGATGAATCACGCTTATAATCAGGTACGAGGTTCGAGGGACCCTTCGCTTGACCCAGGTCAGGCTCCGGGACGGGGAAAATGGACAATGGACAATGTCGAATCGACAATCTTCCGCGCAGCGGAAGCTCCCCGTACCCCGTACCACCTTTTAACCCCCGATCCCCGGGGCAGGCCACCGAGTTCCCGGGGCAGGCCACCGAGTTCCCGGGGCAGGCCACCGAGTTCCCGGGGCAGGCATTTTGCTATTTAACACTAAAACACCGGATCACTCAACCCTTTTCCCGTTACCCTGAACCCGTTATTGTCCCGCTGTCGCGTGTTTAGCCCGTTTGCCTGCAGGATAAAAACGGAATATGCAAAAAAGAGGCTGCCGTCAGTGAAGGGGCAGCCTCTTTCGCATCCGGGATCCCGGAAGTATTATTTGTATTTCTTTCCAAGATAGCTGGCAACGCCATTGGCATCGGCCGACATGGCTTCTTCGCCGGGCTGCCAGTTGGCGGGGCACACATCACCATGTTCCTCGAAATACTGCAGGGCGTCGACCATGCGAAGGGCTTCGTCAACACTCCGCCCGAGCGGCAGGTCGTTCACTACCTGGTGACGTACCACCCCCGCCTTGTCGATCAGGAACAAACCCCTGTATGCAACCGGTTCGCCTTCGAACTCCATCTCGCCTTCGTCATTGTAATCGAACTCTCCGGCCAGGACATCAAAATTTTCCGAGATCGTCTTCGAAAGATCGGAAACCAGCGGGAAGGTCACTCCCTTGATCCCGCCGTCTTTGGCCTCGGTGTTCAGCCATGCCCAGTGCGAAAAGTGAGAATCGATGGAGCAGCCAACCACTGCCACATTGCGTTTCTCAAATTCATCCAGCTTATCCTGGAAAGCCAGGATCTCCGTCGGGCATACAAAGGTGAAGTCGAGCGGATAAAAGAAAAAGACCACGTGTTTCTTCCCGGTGTATCGGGCAAGGGAAAACTTTTCAACAAATTCACTCCCGTTTATCACTGCCGTAGCTTCAAACAAAGGAGCCTTTTTTCCAACTAATACTGCCATAGTTCAATTTTTTTTCGTTAAGATTGATTTTTTCAGCGGCAAAGATATGGAATTCCTTTTATTTAGAAGCATTATAATTAAGCTTCCGCCTGTTTTTTGTTGCAGGGAATGATTGCGCCGGGGGGCGGATGATCACATAATGTCGTTGATGTTGAATAAAATTGGCAAGTCGCTTTTGAAATCATAAAGTGTTTCCTTGCGAAGCTGGTAATAATTGCGCCAGTAAGCGCGCAGGGCCTGGTAATAGCCTTTCAGGGCATTGTCGTTGTCGATCTGGGCGTTGTTGAGCTCAAGTACATCGTTCACCTGCCCGATCATGTAGCGTTTTTGCGTTACATCATAGCGTTTTCTTGCAACGGTATCGGCCTTGGCGGCTATCCTGAGCTGGTTTTCCTGCATGTTGAACTGCATCACCTGCAGGAAGATATTTTGTTCAAAGTCTATTTTTTCCTGCTCAATGGCTGTATAAACGAGTTCTTCGTTCGATTCGGCCATTCTGATCCTTCCCCTGGCGCTTCCCCAGTCGAGGATGGGCAGTGTGAAATCGAGCCTGATTTGTTGCTGATCGAGGGGGTTTGCATAAACATCGGGCAGGTTATCGGATGTTTGGGTCAGCCCGAATACGGCGCTCAGGTCGGCGTCGAAGCGGTTGTTCAGTTTAGCCATGTTCACCTGGCTTTGCGCTTCGAGCAAACGCTTTTCAAAATCAAGTGCCGTTGATGAATTAAACTTGGCTTCTTCGATGGCCTTATCGGCCCTGATGGTGAAAAAGTCATCCACCACGGGCGGGATCAGTTCAATGGGCATGTCGTCCTTGATCCTCAGGTATGACCGAAGCCTGAACAGGTTGTTTTCCAGTTCCAGCTCCGACTGCTCAACGGATGCTTCTGCCTTCAGGAAGTTGAGTTCCAGTTGCAGCAGATCGTTCTCGGCGATCTTGCCCAACTGGAATCTTCCCCGGGCGATCCTGAACAGGGTGTCGTAGTTGTTCATGTTCTTCAGTGCGATCTGCATATCGATCTGTGCCTGCAGCAGGCTGAAAAAATAATTCGTAGCCGTAACGGCGATCTGCTCTACATCTTCCAGGTATTTTCTCTTTGCCTGTTCGTATTTAATGGGTTCAATCTCCTTTTCCCACTTGTAGGCATTATACTTGAACAATGGTTGCCGGTAGCGGATGTTGACCGGTGTGGACAGGTAGGAGAGTTTGTTGAGGGAATCGGTAAAGTTGTCGAGGCGCGACAGCCCGCTGTTGAGCGACAGCTCGCCGCCGGTGAAGCCGATTTTCTGGGTGAGTGAGATGCCAAGGTCGGTATTGGCATAGCTTCTTTCGCGGTAAACGATGGAGCCGTCGTTCTGGTTGATCCCTTCAATGGAACGGTTATAATTGGGCAGCATTCCGTTGAGGCGAAGGCCCGGCAGGTATTCTGCCTTGAATGACCTGAACTCCCAGTAGCTTGCCCGGAAGCGGTGTTTGGCGATGAGTGCATCGGGCGATTGCTGGTGGGCGATATAGATCACATCGTCGAGCGAGAGGTAGTTCACGGCCTCATCCTGTGCCTGCGTCAGGCCGGAGGCAAGGATGCAGGCCAGGGCACCCATCAGGCGTTTAATAAAGTAATACTGAATATTTCCTGCCTTTTTTTTAGCTTGATCTTTATTCATAGCGGAGTGATTCAACGGGATTCTGATTGGCTGCTTTCCGTGCCGGCATGTAACCGAACATGATGCCGATGGCAGCGGAAACGCCAAAGGATACAAGAATTGACAAGAGTGATATGATGGTGAGAATGCCGGTGATCTCAGTGATGATCTTGGCAAAGAGTATGCCAAGGACGATACCGAGGAAACCGCCCGTAACACTGATGAGGGTCGCTTCGGTGAGGAATTGCGTAATGATGTCGCGGCGGGTGGCGCCGGTGGCCCGGCGCACGCCGATCTCCCTGATACGTTCCATCACCGAGGCCAGCATGATGTTCATGATGCCGATGCCGCCCACGATGAGGGAAATGCTGGCGATGACCCCCAGCACGATGTTGAATATGTCTTTTGTCTTCTGTTCCTGCTTGAGCAGTAACTCTGGCACGGTGATCTGGTAGTCGGCCACTTCGGAATGCCTCCTGAACAGCATCCGGTTGAGCAGGCTAGTGGTGACGTCGAGGTTCTCACTTTCATCAACCTGTACCACGATCTTGTCGAGCTGGTTTTTGTTGGATTCGTCACTGGCGGAGCTTGAACTGAAAGTGGAACTGATCACGCTGCCCCTGCTGACGATAACCGTGTTGCCGCCGCCCCCGATATTCCTCTGATCGATCACCGAGCGGTCCATGAAACGAAGGAGTACCGTTTGCAGAGGCGCATAGATATTATTGTTATAATCGCTGATCCCCAGGTCTTCGGATGTGCCGGAGGCCATTTTCATGCTTTCCAGTATGCCGATCACCTTGAGCCAGATATTGCCGCATTTGATATATTTTCCGATGGGGTTTTCGGCCGGGAAAAAACGCGATTTGATGGTAGGCCCGATGATGCAGACCGGGTCGCCGTTTTCCAGCTGGATATCACTAAACATCACACCCTCCTGCAGCCTGATGCTGTATACCTGGAAAAAATCGGGCGTAACTCCTTTCAGGGTGGCCTTGCGCCTGATGCCGTCCTTGATGATGTGCGTTTCGTAACTGACTTCAGGACTTACCCTCACAACCGTTGGAATGATCTGCCGGATGCTTTCGGCATCTTTCAGCGTAAGCCCCGGCGAAAACTTTCCTTTCAGGGTTTTCCCGTCTTCATCGCTGTCGTCGGCAGAAGCAGAATTATCAAGAATGGGGGTGATCATGATGTTATTTACGCCAACAAGTTTGATCTGCTCAAGGATCTCCTGCCTGGCGCCGTTCCCGATGGCCATCATCGAGATGACCGCCGCCACGCCGAAGATGATCCCAAGTGCTGTGAGGATCGATCGGAATTTATTGGCCAGCACGGCGTCGAGGGCGATATTCAGGATGTGGTAATATCTTTCCAATGCTGTATAATTGTTTTTCAGTTTAACGGCTCCGGCCGCCGCATATTTCCAGGAACAGCAAAATTAATGAATTATTCCTTCTTTGGATGTTAAAACATCCGCAACGTTTAATCTGCCTTCGCTGGCAATCCAAAAAAACCCGGGAAATCAGGTATGAGGAGCTTCCGCTGCGCGGAAGATTGTCGGTTCGGTGTTGTCAATGGTCAATTTTTATGTTGTTTTCATGCACCTCACCCCCTTTACCCCCAACCCCCTTTTCCCCCTCTTCCCTCGCCTTCGCTCGGGACAGGCTCTCCAGGAGAGGGGGCCAGGGGGTGAGGTGCCAAAAGAAGGTGGAGCTTCCGCTGCGCGGAAGATTGTCGATTCGGTGTTATCAAATATCGCAGCCCAAACCCGGTTTTTCCCAATCCCTTTCATCCGTAAATCTTTTATAGGGGGAAATTATTGACCCTGATGATCAATATGGTAATGCTCATTTAACAGGAAAAGATATGCTGCTGCCTTATGATGGATGAACAGATCCTGCCTGGCTGATGGCAGGTAGTCGCGTCGGTAGTTTTCGGTCGGAGGCAGGATCACCGCTGTGCCGGCAGGGGTGTAGTTCATGCTGTTGACATAAGCGGGCTCGGTCATTTCCGGCAAATGACTGCCCACAAACCTGAACAGCTTCCTGCCAAGGTATTTGTTCAGCCTCCCGCCGGCTTTCCGGAGCGAACGTTCGTTTTTCCGGAAAATGGATTTAAGGATGATGCCCTGCATCCAGTTCAGTGATCGTGAAAAGGTCTTACGGTCGGCAAAAGGGTTTATTTCATTGAAATCGTCCATGTCCTGCACGGCAATGGGCGTTTCGGGTACCCAGTCGGAAGTGTTTACCACCCTGAAGGCCCACCCGCCCCGGTTAATGTATGAGTAATCGTAAGAGTAGTATAGGTTGCCTGGTTTTGGTGCCCCGCTGTTGTATGTCTTAAAGATGATGTCATCGGGGATCTCCCCGTTCACATCATAATGCAGGTAAGAGTCGAGCAGGAATACAATGCCGGCTCCCTGGCTGTGCCCCATCAGGATAAACTGCTTTACCCCTTTCAGGTAATATTCGTTTATTTTTCCGGTGATGATTGGCAGCATGCTTGCCAGGCCTGTCAGCCAGCCCGCGTGCACGGCTGCACCGGGATGTTCGGCCAGGCGGTAATTCAGGATATGTCCTTTCCGCACCTGTATGCTTCCCGTTGCCGGCACCATGCCTGCATAGAAGTTTCCGATCCAGGATATGGTTTTTGAGGTTGTGCCGCGAACCTCGATGATCCCTGTATGATTGCCGATGAGCCAGAGATCCCAGCGGTTGTCGAGACCGGTGACTTCCGACCGGAAAACGAGCCTTGGCAGCTCACCCGATGGGGCTTTTTTCTCCGGCGTCGCCTGAGGGTCTTTTATCAGCGTGCCCAGCCTCAGCAGCATGGCATATTCATTTGCATCAAAGCCGGGCATCAGCGGCTGTTGGGCCTGAACCAGCCTTGGCACGGGGAGCATGAGCAGAAAAAGCAGCAGGAAGGAGATGTTTGCATTCATGAGCGGCATCGGTTACGGGTTGACAGGCGGATGCTTCGAGAATGCTTCGATCAGCCCGGGCAGGTAAGTCTTGGTTATCAGTATCGAGGTATGTGGACCGGCATCCAGCTCCAGGTGCATGCCGTCCTTTTCCCTGCGTATGATACTGATCTTGTCGAGGTTTACCATAAATGATCTGTGGCAGCGGACAAGCCGGCTGTCCTTTAGCCGGTCTTCAAAAAAGCGCAGCGAATTCCTGACCATGAACTTTTGCGGTTTTTCGCGATGCAGGTAATGGATGGTCACGTAATTGTCGGCGGCTTCCAGGTATAAAAGATCATGCTGTAATACCGACAACCTCAGTTTTCCGTATTCATCATGGAAGTGGATCATTTCGGCCCCTGTTTTCATATGCGGATTATCCGTCGCGGCCAGTTCCTCAAGCCTGATGCTCTTATCCTGCCACGAAAAGTAAAGCCATAAGATGGTGTAGGGGAGGAGCAGCACCAGCGAAGTGTTCTTCAGGCTGATGCTGAAAATGTTCATAAAGTCCCTTTCATCAAACAGGATAAATTCCAGGTAGATGGAATACACGAAGGCCATAACCAATATTTCGGCAAATACCCATAACACGTATCGCCAGTAGTTCAGTTTCCTGAAGCGGCTGTAAAAATACATGGCTATCCGGCTGATGACCACCACCAGCATGCCCGTGAGGATCACAAAACTGGAATAAAGGAACAGCCTGATGCCGCTTATCTCCAGGTATAAATCAACTCCAAAGGGGTCGTAAATATTGATGAATGCCAGTGCAAAGGCGGCCGTGAAGAGGACGGTCCTGACAAGGTTTCCCCTGCGGGTGAGGTAGTCGGGGATATTCCGCTCGTAAAGCTGCATGCCCTGGTATTGATCGCTCAGCATCGTTACTGATAGAACAAAGATAACAAAATCCCGGGCCCGGAATGCTCACTGATTTGTTTTCCTTATTGATTTTTCACCCCTGTATGGCAAATTTCACCCCTGTATTTGCTTTTTCGGCACTTATTTGCTGTGGGCATCCCTTTAATTTGCATTGCGGGATTTGCTGTGCGAATTTTGTAAAAACAATTGCAATTCAAACCATTATGAGTTATACCTGCGACCATCATACGCTTAACAAGGCTTTCAGCCTTGAGGAAGAAGGGAGAAAGATCGGGGGGACGCGGATCGGGTACCGTAACTTTGCTTTCCGTTCAGAGCATACGGGGCACCTGCCGGGCATGCAGGGGCTGCCCGATACGGAGAGAAGGTTTCTGAAGGCCGTGGCCGACAGCCAGGTGGCAGAGAACATATCATTCCGTTACCCGGTATTTTATCCCGAAGGGAGAAAAGAATTTGACAGGGTGATCATTCTGCTGCACGGGCTGAATGAAAAGAGCTGGGACAAATACCTTCCATGGGCAAAATTGCTGGTTGAAAAGACCGGCTATCCGGTCATGCTTTTCCCCATCAGTTTCCATATGAACCGGATACCTCCCGACTGGGCCAGTCACCGGAGCATGGCAGGATTGAGCCGGTACAGGCAGCAGCGTTATCACGGCAGCCTGTCTTCCACTTTTGCCAATGCGGCCCTCAGTGAACGGCTTGACAACATGCCCGAACGCTTTGCCCTGTCGGGTTACCAGAGCGTAATGGATCTGATGGCACTGACTGAGGCACTGAAGGCAGGCAGGCACGCCATGTTCAGCCAAAACACCGTGTCGCACTTTTTTGGATATTCCATCGGTGCCTTTCTTTCTCAGGTGCTGATGATCGCCAACCCGGGCGGGCTTTTCGACCATTCGAGGTTTGTATTGTTTGCCGGCGGTGCGGTTTTCAGCAGGATAAACGGGATCTCCCGTTTTATCATGGACAGGCAGGCTTTTGAGCGCCTGCAGAAATTCTATCTCGACAAAAGCAACTGGAGAAGGAAATCGCTGGCCTCTTACGCCGATGCGGCACAGGTACGCGATGTGGCAAGAGCCTTTATGGCCATGCTGTCGCCGGCTTACTTCCGTGCACTCAGGGAAAAGTCCTTTTCACGTTTCAGGGACCGGGTCCTGGTCATCGCCCTTGAACACGATCATGTTTTTCCTGCCGCCGACATTCTCGACGCTTTCCAGAAAACAGGCGTGGAGGTCAATGTAATCGGGCTTCCATATACATACACCCACGAAACCCCTTTCCCGGTCTTTACAGATGCCGGGCGGTCCGATCTTGTCGATCAAAGCTTCGACAAGGTGCTGACAGAAGCGGCCGACTACCTGCGGGCATATAGTGTTTACGGGTTTTCCTCTTCCCTCTGAAAGGGCGGATGTGTTTTATTACTTCCCCTCCTCCACGATGAGGTAAATGTCCTCGTGTTCGCGTTTCATCAGGTATTGCTCCCGCCCGAACTTGATAAGGGTCAGTGTGTCGGTGGCGAGTTCATAGGCAGCCTGCCGGTCCTTGTCGATCTCCGACAGGTAATATTCCTTTTCCTGCAGCAGGTTGTTGAGGGTGCGGTTCAGCCTGAGCTGTGAAATAAAACTGTTGTTGTCGAAAAACAATATCCACACCCCGAAAACAAATCCGGCGTAGAAGTATTTGTTGTTGATCCTGGAAAATATCTTTCTGATCATTTATTTTTTTCTTGTTACAAAGGTAAGAATGGTCACGGGCATGGTCAAGCCTTCCGGGTGATTGTTATCAGCAATGGATTGTTAATTATATTTTTTGTGCCGTCAGGCAATAATGGTCCCGTCCCGGGTAAAAATCACGCCTGATGTGCCCAAAGCCCGTTTTTTCCAATGCTGATCGGAGTTGTCCGTATGTCACGGGGAGAAAATCAAAGTCGTAGCGTTCCACTTCCCCATCCTCACCGCGGCTGATGCTGACAAACATTTTGCCGGGCTTATTCAGCCCCCTGTTATCCCATGCATAGCATACTTTCGAACACATGCCGCCTTCTGAAATGTGGAAGCTTTGTTCCTGCAGGCTGTTTTCAGCAATGGTCTTTTCCCAGTTCCTGATGTCGAACATGAAATGACCGCCTTGCTGCATTACGTTCCATATTGAACTGACCGAGGCCTGCAGCATTTCGCTTCCCTGCAGGTGCGAAAAGGAGTTTCCGGGGCTCACCACCAGTGTGTATTTCTTTTTTGCCTTGTGCTGCAGCTCTTCCCATGAACTGCGGAAAAACCGGATATTCAGTTTTTCTGCGGCTGCTTTTTGCCTGGCAATGCCGAGCATTTTCTGGCTGATATCGGAGGCATCGACGCGGTAACCCAGACCTGCCATCCAGATTGCATGGTCGCCCGTGCCGCAGGAGCAATCCAGGATGTATGCCTGTTTACCCTGTCTGTTCAGGAGTTCCCGGGCATGAAGCCTGAAGTAGATCTTTCCGTCATCTCCTTCCGCCAGGAGATCATACCATTTCGCGATCCTGTCGTACTGTATTCCGGTGTTTAGCTTTGCCCTGGCGGTCATAATTTGTCCGGCTTAAAGTCCCAGCTCGTCGCTGATGCCCTGCATGGCATGAACGGCAATGCCTGCAAATTCGTCGAGGGGTATCCCGATCATTTCGCATTCGCGGATGGTGTGGCGGTTCACGGAGGCGGCAAAGGCTTTTTCTTTCATCCTTTTAACGACCGACCGGGGTTTGACCGATGCCAGCTTTTTATCGGGATAAACCATGGTGGTGGCGATGATGAGCCCGGTAATGGTTTCGCCTGCTGCCAGGGCATGATGAAACTCTTTGGAACGTTTTATGCCGGTGGCTTCCTCATTGTGAAGCCTGATGGCTTCGATGCTTTCCGGGTCAAGCCCTTCTTTTTCGAGTATGCCGGCACTTTCCAGTGCATGCCTTTTGGGGTCGGCATCGGTGATCTCCACATCAATGTCGTGCAGCAGCCCGGCCAGTCCCCACTGCTCCGGATCCCTTCCCAGCTTCAGGGCCAGTGCCCGCATCACCGCTTCCGAGGCATAACAGTGCCTGCGCATGCGTTCATTTTTGATGTAATGGTTGAGCAGTTCAATGGCTTTTTCTCTTTTCATCATTTCATGGTTTTGTCAATCCGCCTGTCCCGGCCCGCTTGTCATCCGTGCATGTCAAGTCCGTGCAGCATGTATACCATGTGCCTGAGCGATTTGAGTATTTCATCCATATATTCATTCACTGCCTTTACGCTTCCGGGCAGGGTAAACACCAGTGTTTTTCCTGCTGTTCCGGCTAAGCCGCGGCTGAGCAGTGCGTTTGGTTTTTCGGCACCGTATTTCATCCTGATCATTTCCATGATGCCGGGAATTTCTTTGTCAATCATGCTTCTCACCACTTCGGGGGTGATGTCGCGGGGGCCGATGCCGGTGCCGCCGGTTGTAAAGATGAAGTCGGCACCCTGCTCAACGGCATCGAGCAGCAGTGCGCCCAGGGCTTTCGCATCATCGGGGATGATGGTGTTTTCAATCTCGTACAGGTATTTTTCCTGTTCAAAATAATTTTTCAGCAATTCCGTGAGCCGGGGGCCGCTACGGTCTTCGTAGTCTCCTGCCCAGGCCCGGTCGCTCAGGGTGATCACGCGGGCGCTGAAAACTTTCGGGATGTATTCAAGACGGTCGCCGGCCTTCAGGTCGCCGGGGCTCAGCACCCTGCAGAAGATGCCTTCCTTTGGCATTACGCAGTTGCCAACTTCTCGGTAGATGGCACATTGCTCACCGTGGCATTTTTTCCCGATCTGGGTCACTTCCAGTTCAACATCGCCGCAATAAAAGCGGTCGAGCGGGGCGGCTTTGTAAAGTAACATCCCGCGGGTGGTAATGTTTTCGGCGAATTCGCCCCAGGCGATCTCCCTTCCCGCCAGCTTTGAAAACTTCCCGATGCTCTCGGCGGCCAGCATGCTCACCTGCCGGTGCCATTTCCCGGCATGTGCATCACCGGCCACACCCTCATCGTTCAAATGGATCTCGCTTACCGGTTTCTTGATGGTTCCCTTTTCGGCAGACACATTAACGGAGAGGATTTCAATATTTTTTGTTTTAATATTCATAAGTCTGTTTTATAATTGCTCAATGCTCCCTATATTTGCTATTCCGGTATCTTTTTTGCCGGTTCAACCAATGCAAAATTAACTAAAACTCTTAATCATGGAAGAAACCAACACCGATCAGGTTCATTTGATCAAAGAAGTGAGCACGCCTGTTTTCCAGGCGCGCGGATGGATGAAATTCATCGGCATACTGATGATCATTGTCGGGGTATTGTATGCCCTTACCCTTGTGGGCATCATCATTGCCTGGCTGCCCATCTGGATGGGGGTGGTGCTATACCAGGCCGGGTCTTCAACGGAACAGGCCTATTTCAGCGGCGACAAATTCAGCCTGATCAAGTCGCTCAGCCAGTTAAAGCTGTATTTCACCATCATGGGCATCATGACCCTGATCGGGATTGTTTTTTCGATGATCGCCGTGATCGCCGTGCTGGCCGGAGGCTTTGCACTGGGTGAATTCTTGCGTTAGGCGGGCACCGGCCATCCGGCATTATTTATAGCAGAATCTTCTGATTATGCCGTAGGCGTCGCCGATGCCGAGCTCGCCGGCCTTGCCCAGGTCGTTGCAGCCTTGTTCGGGCTGCCCCAGGTAAATGTATGTGAGCCCGCGGTTGAACCATGCTTCGGCCATGGTCGGCTCGAGTTCCAGTGCCTGTGTGTAATCGATAATGGCGCTGTTGTAATCGCGCAGCCGGCAACGGATATTGGCCCTGTTGAACCAGGCATAGGAAAATGCAGGCATGAGCTCGATCACGCTGTTGTAGTCTTTCATCACTGTGTTGAAATCAGGTTCCCTGACAACCGCCTGCTCTTTCGGGGTGGAAGCCTTTTCCCATGTGATGGTCACCTTGTCGGTGTATATGCTCTCATTGTATTTGTATTCTTCCAGCTCATACCTTACATTGGCCCTGTTAAAATAGGCATAGGCAAAGCGGGGCGACAGGCTGATGGCTTTCCCGTATGCATCCAGGGAGGTATTGTAGTTTCCTGCCATGCCGTTGACCACGCCTTCAAGGAAATGCCCCATGTGGTTTGCCGGCCACCGGTCGGTGAGGCTGTCGGCCGTAGCGGCACCCTCGCCGGGTGTGCCGGGCCTTTTGCCGGGAACAGCGCTCATAAGGGCAAAACCGTAATCATCATCCCCGCCGACGATCAACCCGGATAGTTTCCTGATGCTTTGCCGGCTGCGTTTCATCCTGACGAAATCATCATCCATCTTAACATATTGAACCGTAAAATTTGGTTGCAGGGCGATGCCTTCATAAGCCCGGTTGATCTCACCGGCCATGTTGCCAACGTTAAAGTCCGATTCCAGGGCGATCAGCTTCCTGAAGTAGTTCGAATCGGCATAGACTTTCATCAGCGCCTCGGTGGAGGTGTCACCGTCGTTGAGCAGGTTGATGATCGCAAAGGCTTTGTCATGATCGCGCCTGGCGCCTTCCTGGTCGCCTGCCATCTGCCTTGAATAGGAACGTTGCAGGTATGCGCCGGCAAAGTCGGGGAATAATTCAATGCACCTGGAGTAGTCGGCCACGGCTTCTTCGTATTGCCCGAGTTCCTGGTAGATATAGGCCCTCCCGTACCAGGCGTAAATATTGTTCGGGTTGATGCCGATCACCATGTCGTAATCCCTCAGTGAGCCCTGGTAATCTTTCATGCCGGCTTTCAGCCAGGCCCGGTTATAATAGGTCAGCGCATTATAGGGGTTTTCATTCACCACCCGGTCGAAATCCCTGATGGCGCCAGTGGTATCGCCGGTGCTGATCCGCGTCAGGCCCCGGTGAAAAATGGCCAGGCTGTTCCCGGGGTCGAGGTTGAGCAGTTGTTCGAAATCGGCAAGAGCCGGTTCATATTCTTCCATCTGGTAATAGATCTGCCCCCTTTTAAGGTAGGCATCGGTATTGAAATAATCGAGCATCAGCGCCTTGTTGCAGTCTTCGATGGCCTGTTCGTTATCATCGAGTGAACTACGGGCAATGGCCCGGTAAAGGTATGCCCTGGGGATATTCCTGTTGTATTTGATGGCCTGGTTCAGGTCTTCGATGGCCCGGTTGTAGTTGCGCATGTTGATGAGCGTCAGGCCACGGTCCAGGTATATGTCGGGGTTGAAGGGGTCGATGCTGAGGGCTTTCTCGAAGTCTTCAAGGGCACTGGCATAATTGTACATCTGTGCACGGGCGATCGCCCTGTAATGGTATGCATGCGAGTATAGGGGATGTATGGTTGCAGCCATGCCCAGGTCCAGCTCTGCCCCCTGGTAGTCGCCCAGGTACAGCTTGGCGATCCCTCTCAGGAAATACGGCTCGAAGAGTTCGGGCTTGTAGGTGATCACGATATTGAACTTCTGAATGGAAGCAGCGTAGTTTCCCTGGCTAAGCTCAAACCGCCCGCCCTGCATGAAATGTGCAATGTTTACCTGGGCCCCGGCAGGCGTGGATAACAGGAGCCAAACTCCCGTGAGGAATAATATTCCCGCTTTTCTCATCATCATTCCAAACGTAATCGGTCAGGATTTTGTTTTCTCCACGAGCCTGATATTACCGGTCAGCATGTTTTTGTCTACGGCCTTGCACATGTCGTAAATGGTCAGCAGGGCTACATGGACTGCTGTGAGGGCTTCCATTTCCACGCCGGTGGGGCCGGTACAGGCTGCCTCGGCGGTCACCATCACGCCTCCTTCGCCGGGGGTGGCGCTTACGCTGATATTTGTGAGCTGCAGTGGATGGCAGAGTGGTATCAGTTCACTGGTCTTTTTTGCTGCCTGTATGCCGGCAATCTCCGCTACGCTGAGAACATCGCCCTTTTTAAGCTGGTTTTCGCGGATGAGTCCGAGGGTGGCCGGGGAAAGGCTGATATGCCCTTCGGCACGGGCATATCTTTTCACGGGGGGCTTGTCGCCCACATCCACCATTTTGGCCTTGCCTTTCTGGTTGGTATGCGTTAGTTTTTTCATACGGATGATGGCTGTATTTGGGTTGTGTTGATCCTTGCTTAATGTGCTTCAGCCCCCGATATTATAAAAGTTGCCGTGATGGCTGCTCAGCCCGCATGCGGGTTTGTTTTCAAGGGCCGATTTCAGGGCCTTTTCGGGGCCCAGTTCACGGACGCTGTACCCGATATCGCTGAAAAGGCAGGGTTTTACCATGCCGTCGGAAGTCAGGCGCAGCCTGTTACAGGTGGCACAATGGCCGCCCGAGCCTCCGATCACCTGCCCAAAGAGGCCTTCATGCAGATTCATCAGGGGGATGAAGCGGGCTTCCAGCCCCTTCTGAAGGGCAAACTCCTTCACCATCATGGCATCGGGCTCCATGATGCTGCTGCTGATCACGCAATTGATCTTTACGGGTGTGAGCCCGGCTTCGATGGCGGCGTCGATGCCGGCAAGCACATCCACGAGCTCACCCGTGCGGGTGATCGAACGGTATCTTTCAGGGTCGAGGGTGTCGAGGCTGATGTTCACCCTGTGCAGGCCGGCTTTCTTCAGCTTGTCTGCAAAACGGGGGAGCAAAATGCCGTTGGTCGTCATGCCCAGGTCGCGGATGCCGGGGATGCCGGCGATCATCCTGATCAGTTCTGTAAGGTTCTTTCTGACCAGCGGTTCGCCGCCGGTAATCCTGACCTTGTCAACGCCCATGTTAACGGCGCATGCCACCACGCGGGTGATCTCGTCATACGTCAGTATGTCGCGATGCGATTTCATTTCGATGCCATGCTCCGGCATGCAATAGGTGCAACGCAGGTTGCAGCGGTCGGTCACCGACACGCGCAGGTAATGGATCCGTCGGTTATATCTGTCGTACATCGGTCAGGGCTCCTTCTTCAAGGCTGCTGGTGCCATTGGGTATTTTGATGAAGCCGTCGGCCCGGCTCAGCGAAACAAGGTGCCCCGAACCATGGTATTCAATCGGGTATACCTTTCCCCCGTCAATGCTCACGGGAATGAATGAGTCGCGTTGCGACTTTCTCCTTGAATATCGCACACCCATCGGCAGGCTGATGGTTTTTATGGCCGGATCACTGCCCATCGACAGGCGCAGGTAAGGTTTTACGAGCATGTCGAAGGTGTTGAAGGCAGAAACGGGGTTTCCGGGCAGGCCAAAGATCCTCTTTTTCCCGATCCTGCCGAAGAGCGTCGGCTTGCCGGGTTGCACGGCCAGTGTCCGGAACAGGACTTCCACCCCCATTTTTTCAAATACAAGGGGGATGAAATCAAATTTGCCCATGGAGATGCCGCCGGTGAGGATGATCAGGTCGTGCTTATCTAATGCTTGTTGCAGGAGTTCGGAGGTGGCCTGCTCTTCATCGGGGGCAATACCCATGTAGGCGGGCAATGCTCCGCATTTTTTTACCTGGGCAATGAGCTGGTATGCATTGCTGTTGCGGATCTTCGATAGCCCGGGCTGCTCATGGGGTTCTACGATCTCGTTGCCCGTTGAGATGATCGCTGCCGAAGGCCTGACGGCAAGAAGCGGCGAGGCATAACCCGTTGCGGCAAGAATGGCCAGGTGCTGCGGCTCGAGAAAAGTGCCTTTTTTCAGGAGAATGTCGCCGCGGGCAACGTCTTCTGACCGGAAAGAAATATTTGTTTTTCCCGGGTTACCGGTGAATATAATCCTGTTATCGATATCGGTACGGGTATCTTCAACCTTGATCACGCAGTCGGCACCCCGCGGCACGGGTGCGCCGGTCATGATCTCAGCACAGGTTCCGCGACTGATCTCACGTTCGGGAGCCTTGCCCGCGGGGATGGTTTCGATAAGGGTAAGCGGCTGACCCAGGTCGGCCATGCGGCAGGCATATCCGTCCATGGCAGATTTGTCGAAAGGCGGCATGTCAACATCCGATATCACATCTTCGGCCAGCACACGGTGCAGGGCGTCGAGAATGCCGGCACGTTCGGCCGGTATGGGCTCAACGGATTCCATCACCATACGATAAGCTTCTTCAATGCGGATCATGATGCCTGTTTTACCGGCAAAATTAAGGAAAAAGGCTTCCGCTGCGCGGAAGATTGTCGATTCGGTGTTGTCAATTTTCAATTTTTCATTGTTTTCATGCACCTCACCCCCTTAACCCCCCGCCCCTCCTTATGCTTCCGCTGCGCGGATGATTGTCCATTCGGCATTGCTCATTGTTCATTGTCCATTT
>CAZHFC010000004.1:0-109186 GCA_964531985.1 uncultured Bacteroidales bacterium | reverse complement strand
ACATCTCCCCTGAATAAGCAAAATTATTTCAACTCCCAGGATTTTTCAAGACCTGATTGGTAGAAGGGATACGGGATACCGATAGATAGTAAAGAATAATTTTTATCAAAAACAAAACCTGGCCGGAAACCAACTGCAAAACAAAACTACCGATAAACCACCTTCTCGGTATAAACCTGATCACCTGCATATACTTTTACAAAATAGAGCCCTATTGCTTGTGAAGCCAGGTTAATTTGCATTGTGCCGGTTGGGATGTTTTGCTTGTAGAAAACTGTGTTTCCCAAGGTGTTTAAGACTTCCACGGTGAATGTTGATACATCTTCTTCTTGAAATTCAATATTAAATATACCTGGGTTGGGGTTGGGGTAGATTATGCAAGATTTGGAGGATTCATCGGCCCTTGAACCTAAAAGATCAATATTCGCAGAAGCTTTGGCTGTCCCCTTCATGCTTTTGTTAGAATTATCAACCCATCCTTCCCATCTTTTTTGGCTTCCCTCTCCACTATAGAAGTATGCTACCAAATAATACATATTTTCGGTTAAGATGGTGTCAATGCTGGTGCTGGCCATTTTTGAAGAAGGTTCCATTAATATTTGTTTCCCACAAACAAATATTTCCTGTCCTTGGTCAGTATAGAGGCTAAGCTCTGCCAATTTTGCATTTTCTACCTCAAAAGTAATTTGATCATAAATCTCTTTGGGGCCATTGAGAATATTGATTTTTGTAACAGGTTCCGGTACAGCCCGGAAATATGACCCTTGTTCAGCATGAAAGCCCGGGTGTAAATGAACACTCTCGCCGGCAGTGAATTGAATTGAGGCTCCAGGCTTAATAATGCATTTCTGGTGCTCTTTATTCGGATCGTTCGACCGATATTGCACCCTACCGGGGTCCGCAATGGAACCATGGATTTCTTTTCCAGCAGTGTAGGAAAAATCATCTCCGCTGGTAAACTCCGAAAGGTTCCATGTCATAATATCATTGCTGTTAAACTTTGTTTGGTAACCTGTCTCATCTACCCATAGATCATGAAACCTCATTTCCATTTTATGTGGTGCTTCTGAATCTCCTCCAAAATAGAATGTTTTAGAAATCCATGAATCTTTTAATACTGATAAACCAGAATTATCCTCCCTTATTCCAAGGCATTTGGTCTCATCATTGCTAGAATACCAATTGCTAATTATCATGCCTATTACCCATCGGCCAAGATACATATCAACCAATGGGCTTGCATCAGGGTTAAAGCTCATTTCATCTATTCTATGGGCAACAAATAATTCTTCATCTTCATCATTATGATAATATAATGAATAACGCACTGTACTTGGATCATCTCTAAAAATCCAGCCCAAGTGCATTTTAAACCTATTATGATGATATGGATTATCTGTGAAATTAATTCTTCCAATCTTATTCCATCCATTTGTGCTATTCAGGCTCTCTGGATTGTAAGAGCAGTTATCATACATATGGGCGCGGAATCTAAACCTTCGATCTGAATTATCGAATTTCCATTTATTCCACAAAGGTGGGGGCGTACAGAAATGAACACCCTTTAGAATTTTCTTCTTACCTTCATCCACATTGGAAGAGTTTCCAAGGTCGTTTGAAAACTGAGGATAAACACATGCAGAAATAAAAAGCAGTAAAAAAGATATTTGTATATTTTTCATATTTTTTTAATTAATCGTATTGAAACTAAAAACCTAAGCCAATAACCAAAGGCATAATATATAATGCGTAATATTTTTTTTCACCATATGAAAAATTAGAGTCAAAACTCATAGCAACTTTAAACCGTAATCCAATATGTAACTTCCAGACCATAACATATGGTGCAACTTCAATGCCAACAAGAGAAGGGTTTCCCCAGCTAGGATCGTCCATGGGGCTTGGAATTGAAACGAAAGGTCCCCAGTCAATATAAAAACGATTCGATATTGCGAAACGATAGAAAAACTGAAATTTTAAGAACTCAAAATGATACTCGTAAGGTTTATCGTACTCATCAGGATCACTGCTATTTTGAATGGGACTGCTCGCAAGCAAAACCTGGAAGCTGAAACCATTAGTAGCACTTACCCCAAAAACAACATTGCATTTAAACCTGTGGGCATAGGAATATGAAAAAGCCAGTACTTCAGCTGATATGCTATGTTGGTGTTTTTTGTCTAAAAAAACAGGCCCTGTTTTCTGTGCAGATGATAAATCAGTCAGTAATATTAAAACAAGTGTCATGAATAATATTTTCCAAATTCTCATAAACCCCTTTGCCTTAGTTAGGTTGCTCAAAAGTTTTGAACAGATGATGCAAACATATTTATAAATCAGTGTAAAGCTATTCTCGCATTTTCTCTTTTTCCAGCTTTTCAACTTTTTTCTCCAATTCAATTACATACAAAGTTAACTCTTCTATCTTCTGAAGCAATATGGCATCCATTTCCCCCAGATTGATACCGTTTTCAAGGACTTCCTCCTCGCTGGGAACATCGGGCAGGTGCTTGTTTTCGTTTATAAATGCTTCTACTTCGGAAAGAGAACGCAAAGCATAATTTTCATCAAAAACAAAGTCGGACCAGGAAACAACTGATTTCACTTCTATTTCCTGTGCTTCTAGTTTATTCGATATCCATGTCCGGCCATTGGAGTTAACAACGAATACTTCATCTCCATCATCACCCGCTTCTGTTTTTATAACAAAACTTTTCTCATTCCATCCGCTGATCATAATCCGTGAGTTCACATGAAGTTTTGCCTCTGGTTCACTTAAGCCAACAGCCACATTGCCTTCATGGTTAATTCTAAGTCCATGTATCCAGTTATCAGTGTCGTGCGGCCCAATAACAAAGCCAGCAGTATTGTTTTGATTTGTTGTGCCTGACCAAAATATACCAGCATCACCTTTTACAGTACTGGGGCAATAGCTTCCATTATTGCCCAAACGCGGAACAAAGAAGATTCGTCCGCCTTCTTCTGTAATGAACTCTGCTGATTTTTGGTTGAGGGTTCCATCCTGCACCACATTGATTCCTGCACCCGGCCAAATACCAGCTTTGTTAGCCATAGTACCAACAGCAATGTGTCTATCTACAGTTAGACCGTATGTATCAGACAAGCCCATCTGAAAACCATCATTATTCATGAACGCAAGCATATCATCCATTTTGCTGATACTGTAATCACCGCTGCTGTTGTGAAATATAAGTGAGACAAGATCGCTTTTGGCACCAATAATAGCTTTTGCATCTGAATATTTGAAAGATCCCAGGTTATCTTCAACATGGAACAGGGCCGCCGGCTCTGCTATGCCAATTCCCACTTTGCCTCCCTGGAAAAGATGGTTTTGTGTTGTTCCGTAAACCATTCCCAGGTTGCTGCGGCAACTTATGCCATTCTCCATATCGCCAAGAAACAAACTGGCCTGCCAGGAATTTTCTCCACCCTGAACAGGGGCCTTGTAAGGTTCGATGTAAATATCGGCAGCTTCACCGGCCTGGCTTCTGATGTGCAGTTTTGCTTCGGGCGGGTTGTACATAAAATTGCCGATGCCCATGCGGCCACCAAGGAACTTATAGTCGGCGCTCGATCTGAAGATAAAACCAGCATTCACATCACTCGAAATACCATAATTGAGGCTACCAAGGGCAAGCATGGCCTTTTCGCCACCCGCCCAGTTGTTGGGTTCGATAAATAGCGTGGCATTCTCGCCTTCATCGGAGCGAAGGTGGAGCTTGGCCTGGGGGTCCAAGTATCCTGAGCTGTTCCTGATGTTACCAATTGCTATTCGGCCGGTTTTGTCGAAATACGGGCCCGATTCTGCCGGTCTTGAAATATAAAAAGTTGGATTGCTGCTGTTAAAGCCAACCATAAAGCTTGGACCGTCGTTATTTTCAAGATATAATTCTGCATTGGCAACCCCTCTTCCAAATACAATAGAGCCGTCGCCTCGTGCTTTCACCCATCTACCCATAGCGATTGAAAAACTTGATTCTGCATAGGCATGCGAGCCCATTGCTGTGGAATAATTGCCAATAGCGAAACTTTGATAACCAGAAGCAAATGCTGAATGTCCTTCTGATATCGATCCATAGCCAATTGCCGATGAATTAACGCCATTGTCGTTACTTTCAGGACAGTGTACACATTGTGAATACACACTGGTGTGGCCAAATATTAACATGGCAAAAAGACTTATAATTATTTTTGTTTTCATATTTTAATGTTTTTTATTTTTTAATCCATTTACCTGTTTGCAACACCTTGTTTTTGTTGCAAATATTATACACATACATCCCCGCAGACAGATGATCGGTGTTGATCGTTGTGATATGTTTGTTTATAGCCTGGCAAATCAATAGTTTCCCTTTAATATCATATAGTTCAAACCAAGCATTTTTTAGGGTGGTCCTGATATTTAAATGATCATTGCCGGGATTGGGGTAGATCAGTGCATCGTAAAGCTTTAGTTGGCCTGGCTTATCTATATACAGCGGAATATCTGTAGTATCAAGTTTTACAAGATAGGCTTTGTGAAAAATAGGAGTTTGATAAACTGGGAATAATAATCCGCTCATAAACACCCCCCCATCATTAGTAGCCGTGATGCAATCACACCAATAATGCATGTCACCACCTATGTACTTTTCATATATAATGTCAAGATTATAATCCAGCATCGCAATATAAAACCAGCTTGTATCATTGCTCGAATGATAATGACCATCGAAGGAGCCGCCGACATAAATAAAGGAGTTGTCAACCACATCCATATTGCGGAACCATGCTGGATTAGAAGCAGTATCAGGGCTCGACAATCTTCTCTTTTCAATTACTTCCAGATTCTCATCGAGTATGTATGCCGTAAAATACTTGTCAAATGCTGAACCGTTAATCTCCTTCTCATATCCGGCAGATAGAAAGTTGTTTCCCGGCCATAAAATTGTTTCATACGGTCTATCATACCAGTCTGGGTAAAACTTTATATCAACTTGTTCCAGGTCTTCATTAATTTCTATCAGGCTATTAAAGACTGTTCCCGGTTCAATATATGCTCCCCAGGTATGTATAAAGAAACCCGTAGAGTCAAAATTATAGGTCAGGCTTTGAACCGAGCCTGCGCTATCGCCTTCATAGTATCTAAAATCCAGGCTGTCACCCGTTGCAGATAGTTTCAACAAATACATGTCAAATACGTCATTTGGGTTGCAAGCAAATAATAGCTCGTCCTTGTTTGTTTGAAGCATCTTTCTTCCCGATGCTACATAGTGGTAGCCCAAGTCGAAATGCCTTTCCCAAAGAATATTTAAGTCATAATCTGTACGTATAAATACTTCAATCTGCTTGTTAGGTCCCAATTCACGTTGATAATATATAGCCCATAGTAAATATCCACCACTATCATCATTAACTTCAGATACAGATTGTACTGTAAACAAAGTGTCAGGTTTAATGAATAAAACACTGCTGGTATCTCCGTCTTCACTTATTTTATAAATACGTGAATACCTGCTAAAAAGAGTATCTTCCACGAAATATTCATACAAAACAGGCCCTACCAGATTATTATGCTGATCCTGGGCAAACTGACCAGTAGAAATCCTTGTGTTCTCTTTTTCAATAATGAATTCAAAAGCAATTTCTTGTGCTGCTGATTGAAACACAATAAAATAGAAAACATAGAATATATACTGTTTTATCATACTTTTAGATTAGTTTGGATTCATAATGTCTCCAACACCGTCGAAATATTCTACAAAACGAAATCCAATTGACACTGTATAAACATGTCCAATTTGATCTGGATTAGTTTGCATTCCGTTCGTAAAATCCTCAACAATGCATGTTTTGAATTTCCTGTTACCATTTGCATTTTCATAATCTATCGCAAGATCAACGTAATGTCCTTCATAAAAGACCATTTCCGTATGCGATAAACACTTTTCAGTATCAGTTATTTCCAGATTCTGAGATGGATTATTATCTGCAAAAAATATTCTGTAATCACAATAATTGTCGGGGTCTTCACCCTGTGGAGTGAGCGGATATTGATAATAATAGTAAGTGATTGAAATAGGGTTGGTAAAGAACCATCTTCCACTTGAGGGGGGTGGGGGAAGCAACTCATCTATAACTCGCTGTTGCAACTGTGTGGAGGCATCCTCGGGTACATTGTTTCCCTGGCAGGTTCCCGCTTCTAGCCCGTACCACCAGGCATCATCGTGTAAAAACACCTCTTGTTGGTTTCCTACCACTGAAGTTATGCCTACTATTGCATCCCCATTTGCATCATTCCCTGTATATTCTAAATCCACTACCATTAGTTTTTTATCAGGATAGGCTAGTGCCAGCATATGTCCTTGTAAAGCATCAATAACATCCTCTTGAAAAATGGATAGATCATTTTCAGCAATTTCCCCGTTTTCAAGTGGCATGATCAGAGTGGAGCTGGTAAATTCTTGTTCCTTAATGTCAATATTGGAAAAACAATAGGTGAAGCTTAATGCAGCTTCAACTTCTAATACTGCATCATCTGGCAGATAAAATGTTCCACTTTTAAATGAAGGGTTTTGTTTGCAATAATTCATCCGTTGCTTGAAGGCTTTGATATGTTCACTCATCGCCTTCGAAGCCTCCATCTCTTCCTGTGAGATTTGAGTGCTTTGCTTAATTGGCTCGCTCACAACATCTTTCTTGCAAGCATTAAAAAATAAGGCTGAAGCAAAAGCAAATACAGCCAAAAGACTAAAAATAATGTGTTTGGTTTTCATGATTATTGGTTATTGTTAATAAGGTGAATTGTATGAGTTCAGTCATAATCATAATATTAGACACAAAAAAACAATGTCAAGCAATCTGTCATAAAAGCGTTCTATGGCATATAAACTGCCAGGTTCATAATAAAGAACGTTTATCATGATAATTTACAGAATCGGGTTTTCTCTTCTTCTCAACAGACTTGTCAAAGAACCCGGGGCGCTGACCGGGCGGGAGGCCACAGCCTCCCTCCTCCTGCCCTTCCGCACATGCCTTCCTGATCAGCGAGCCAAAGATATACACAAGGTACCCGGCAATGCAAATTCTGCACCTAGACAAACACAGGACAGCAGCGGAAAGCAGCGGGGATGAGGGGTTTCAGTGTTTCAGTGCCTGCCCCGAGACCTCGTGGGTTTCAGTATTTCAGTGCCTGCCCCGAGGACTCGGTGGTTTCAGTGTTTCAGTGTTTCATGGTTTCAGTGCCTGCCCCGAGAACTCGGTGGCCTGCCCCAAAACCTCGGTGGTTAAAGGGTTAAAAGGGGTACGAGGGACCCTTCGCTTAGCTCAGGGCAGGCTCCGGGACGAGGGACGGGGAAATGAGCAATTTCTCTTAGTTTTTTGATAACGACCGTTCCGGCTACAGTTCAGATTTCAGATTTCAGAATTCAGAATTCAAATGGCCAATCTTCCGTGCAGCGGAAGCTCCCGCTCCCCGGGCTCTACGGTTTTTTATGAAAAGTCGACGCACCGGCCTGCGCCGTGGGCATCACCAGCACATCATCGATATTGGCAGTGGGAGGAAGGGTAGTGGCAAAATAAACCACTTCGGCAACATCGGCGGGATGAAGGGGCACATAGCCTTCATACACCCGGCGAGCTCTTTCGCTATCGCCTTTGAAACGCACTAAACTGAACTCCGTTTCCACGGCTCCGGGCGCTACCAGCGTAACCCTGATACCGTACGGAAGCATTTCTATTCGCATGGCCTTGCTCAGCGCACCAACGGCATGTTTGGTGGCGCAATAAACATTACCTCTCGGGTATACTTCCCGGCCGGCAACGGATCCTATATTGATGACATGGCCCCTGCCGCGGGCGATCATGCCGGGGGCAACGGCCTTGCTCATATACAGCAGCCCTTTCACATTGGTATCGATCATTGTTTCCCAGTCGTCTTCATCCCCTTCGGGAAACGCGGTGAGTCCGAGTGCCAGGCCGGCATTGTTCACCAGTACGTCAATCTCCTGCCATGCTGCCGGCAAGCCGCGGATGGCCTTTTTCACTTCATCGCGATTACGCAGGTCGATCACCAGCGGCAGGATCTGTGCTTCATAATCCTTCCTGAGTTTTAAAGCAAGCTTCTGAAGGCGTTCCTCCCTCCTTCCGGAAATGATGACAGCATGTTTTTCGGCGGCGAATTTATGTGCACAGGCTTCCCCGATACCCGAGGTAGCGCCCGTAATCATGACGATCTTGTTCATGTTTTCCTAGCTGTTTTTTTCAATCCATTTGCGTGCATTGACAAAAGCCTCGATCCATGGGGAGACCTCATCATTGGGCCTGCTTTCGGGATAATAAGCCCATTGCCAGGGGAAGATGGCCCTTTCGAGATGCGGCATCATGGCCAGGTGCCTGCCATCGTTGGAACAGATGGCCGCTGCATTGAAATCGGAACCATTCGGATTGCCCGGGTATTCTTCGTAGGTATAGGTTACGGGAATATTGTATTTGTCGCTGTAATAGGGGAAGCAAAAACGTCCTTCACCATGGGCCACCCAGATCCCAAGCCTGGATCCCGACAGGCTGTGCAACATCACGGTTTCGTTGTCTTCGATATTCACATTGAGGAATGCCGATTCGAACTTCCCCGACTGGTTCGGTTTCATCTGGGGATTTTCGGGATGCTCAGGATATACCAGCCCGAGGGCTGTCATCAACTGGCAGCCATTGCATATCCCCAGGCTGAGCGTGTCGTTCCTTGAATAGAACATCTCAAGGGTTTCCCTGGCCTTGGGATTGAACAGGAATGCGCCGGCCCAGCCCCTGGCCGAGCCCAGCACATCGCTGTTGGAGAAGCCTCCCACAAACACGATGAAGTTGACATCCTCCAGTGTTTCTTCACCGGAGATGAGGTCGGTCATATGAACATCTTTTACGTCGAAGCCGGCAAGGTAAAGTGAATAGGCCATCTCGCGGTCGCCGTTCACGCCCTTCTCCCTGATGATGGCAGCCCTGACCCCACTGCCGGATTTCCGGGCCGGATCGATCCCGTATTGGCTGAATTTACCGGTAAAGTCCTTGCAAAAGTCGAAGCGCAGGTCTTGCCTGAAATAATTACAGTAACGTTGTTGCGCCAGGCCTGGCTCCGTTTGCAGGCGTTCAAAGAGATAAGATGTTTTATACCAACGCCGGCGGCATTCGTTAATGTCGAGGGAGTAATGACGATCCCCGTGTTTCAGATTAATCTTCAGTTCCCTGCATGTTTTGCCCAGCACGTGGTGTGCGATGCCTGCTTCATGCAGGATCCCGCATACCGTTTTCTTGTCGGCCACCTGCAGCAGCACACCCGGGTTTTCGCTGAACAGCAGTTTAAGGGGGTCCTTTTCGCCAATTTCATCGAGCGACAGCTCCATGCCCATGTCGTTTACCGGAAAAGCCATTTCCAGCAGGGTTACTGCCATGCCCCCGGAGGAAATATCATGGCCTGCCAGTATCAGTTTACGATCGATACATTCCTGGATGGCATTGAATGCACTGGCGAAATAGCCGGCATCTTTAATTTCGGGCGTTTTCCTGCCCAGGCAGTTAATGAGCTGTGCAAAGCTGCTGCCGCCCAGGCAGTGTTTGTCGCCCGAAAAATCAACATAGATGATGGACGCATCATATTGCAATGCCAGGAAGGGGCTCACACTTTTCTTCAGGTCGCTGCATTCGCCCATGGCGGATATGATAACCGTTCCCGGGGCAAGGACTTTTTCGCCGCCGGGGTACTTTTGTGTCATCGACAGGGAGTCTTTTCCTGTCGGGATGTTGATCCCAAGGCTGATGGCAAAGTCGCTGCAGGCTTTCACAGCCTTGTAAAGCCGGGCATCTTCACCCTGGTTTTTGGCAGGCCACATCCAGTTGGCACTGAGCGACACTCCCCTGATCCCATCCCTGAGGGGTGTCCAGACCAGGTTGGTCAGCGCCTCCGCAATGGCCAGTACCGGGCCGTTTTCAGCCGACACCAGCCCGGCTACCGGGGCATGCCCGATGGATGTGGCAATCCCCTTTTCTCCCCTGTAGTCGAGGGCGACCACAGCCACGTTATTCAGCGGAAGCTGTATGGGGCCCGTACACTGTTGCATGGCCACGCGGCCGGTCACCGAGCGGTCCACCTTGTTGGTCAGCCAGTCCTTACAGGCAACGGCTTCCATTTCGAGCAGTTCCCCGAGGTATTCTTCCAGCTTATCAACATCATAGACGGGTTCTTTAAAGATATTTTCTTCCGTTTGGTCTTCGATGGTTGTCTTTGGCGGTTTGCCGAACAGATATTCAAGATCCAGGTCGATGGGGTTTTTGTTTTGTTTATCCTCGAATACAAAACGCCCGTCGCCGGTTACTTCACCCACAATATACATGGGTGCCCTTTCCCTTTCGGCGATATCGCCGAGCAGGTCGGCATCTTCCTTTTTGATGACCAGTCCCATGCGTTCCTGCGATTCGTTGCCGATGATCTCCATGGCCGACAGTGTCGGGTCTCCGAGCGGCAGTTTATCAATGCTGATGCGTCCGCCCGTTTCGGCCACCAGTTCCGACAGTGCATTCAGGTGTCCGCCGGCGCCATGGTCATGGATGGAAACGATGGGATTATCTTTGCTCTCGGCCATGGCCCTGATCACATTGGCCACCCTTTTTTGCATTTCCGGGTTCGCACGTTGTACGGCGTTCAGTTCGATGGCATTTTCGTATTCGCCGGTGGCGACGGACGACACCGCCCCGCCGCCCATGCCAATGCGGTAATTGTCGCCGCCCAGCACCACGATGCAGTCGCCTGCCTCAGGCAGTCCCTTTTCGCTGTCTTCTTTCCTGGCAAAGCCCACACCGCCGGCCAGCATGATCACCTTGTCATAGCCATAGGTTTTTGAAGGAGAAGCATGTTCAAAGGTTAGCAGGCTGCCGCAGATGAGCGGCTGACCGAATTTATTCCCAAAATCGCTGGCGCCGTTCGAAGCCTTTACCAGTATATCGGCCGGTGTCTGGTACAGCCAGGGCCTGGGCCGGGTATAGCTTTCATATTTCCTGTTTTCAGCCAGGCGGGGGTAGGCGGTCATATACACGGCTGTACCTGCCAGGGGGATGCTGGCCTTTCCGCCGGCCAGGCGATCGCGGATCTCACCGCCCGTACCTGTTGAAGCTCCGTTAAAAGGCTCCACTGTTGTAGGGAAGTTATGCGTTTCGGCTTTCAGTGAAAGAACCGTATGAATGTCGCGCACTTCAAAGTAATCTGCCTTATCCTGGCTGGCCGGGGCAAACTGTTCCGCCACAGGCCCCAGGACGAAGGCCACATTGTCTTTGTATGCCGACACCAGCTTGTTGGGGTTGACCTTAGCGGTTTTCTTGATCAGGGCAAAGAGGGATTCGCCCATTTCCTTTCCATCGATGATGAATGTGCCGTTGAAGATCTTATGCCGGCAATGTTCGGAGTTGACCTGGGCAAAGCCGTATACTTCGCTGTCGGTGAGTTTTCGCCTGATCTTATGGCTGACCTCTTCGAGGTATTCAATCTCGTCGTCGCTCAGGGCCAGGCCTTCGCTCTTGTTGTATGCGCTGATGTCGTGTATGAAAGTAACCGGTTCGGGTTTCCGGCTAACGGTAAACAGGCCCTGGTCAAGGTTTTGGTAGCGTTCCTGCAACATGGGATCGAAAGAGGCTTCCGCATCACCGGTCAGCACGAACAACTCGATCCGTTCAATGCCCCTGATGCCCATATTCCGGGTGATCTCAACGGCATTCGTACTCCATGGTGTGATCATTTCACGGCGGGGGCCGATAAAACTGCCAGACAACATCTCCCCCGGCACCGGCTCACAATCCCCGAACAGCCAGCCAAGTTTTTCACGGTCGGCGGCTCCGGGGGGAGCCTTCAATTTCAGTGCGTAATACGATTTTGGGGTGACCTGGTAAAAAACTATCATATCATGCCCGTTTTTATGAAGATCAAACAATGTGCAACCCAACAAAATTATATATAATTCCCTTAAGGGCGGGATGGGATCCCGGCTGTTTTTCATTGAATTATTAACAAGCCCTTGCGGAAAGCGGCAGCACTGAAGCGCTGACGGGGGTAATAAAAGGGTATGAAAGCCGGAAGCCGGAAGCAGCAGGCAATAAGCCGGGGTCAGACATCACCGTCGGCCACCCCGAATTTTTCATCATGTTCGACATTCCCGTAAGGTTCAACATGAACGGTCACGTCATATACATCCCTGATGTCTTTCTTGATCAGGCGTTCCACTTCTCTGGTGATCTCATGGGCTTCGGTAACCGTTGTGTTTCCATCCACCTCCATATGTATATCGATGATATACTTATTGCCGGATTTACGGATGCGGGCCCTGTGCGGATTATAAACGCCATTAACCGAAGTGACCAGTTTAAAGACCCTTTTATAAAGCTCGGGGTTGTCCATTCCATCCATCAAATCCCTGTTGGTCTGGAAAAATATCCTGACAGCCGTGGCCATGATCCAGAACGAAACGGCCAGGGCGGTTATGGTGTCGATCACCGGCATTTTCAAGACATAAGTGAACAGCAGGCCAGTGAGCACAGCCAGTGATATCAGCATGTCGCTTTGCATGTTTCGCGCATTGGCCACCAGCATGGATGAGCCCGTTTTCTTTCCTACCCTGAACTGGTATAATGCCAGAAGCAATTTCCCGAGGATGGAGGCAATGATCACCCATATGGCAAAGATCTCAGGGACTTCCTCCCGGCCACCTTCGATCAACCGTGTAACCGTTGTGATGGCAAGCTGGGCACCAGCAAAAAATATCACGAATGAAAGCGCTTTGGAGGCAATGGAGTCGGCGCGTTCGTAACCGTATGGATACCTGATGTCGGGGGGGCGGGTCATCACATGGGCCGTGATGAGGGTGATGACCGAAGTGAGGATGTCGCCGGCCGAATCGATGCCATCGGCCACTACGGCCATGCTGCCCGCAAGCAGCCCAACCGTGATCTTCATCACCGAAAGCAAGGCATTTCCTGCAATGCTGACCCATGAAGCGGTAATGATCTGACGGTGGCGGATCTCCATGGCTGCAAAGATAGGGAATTGGCCTGAAGGAATGACGTGATGAGGGAGGGGGAGAAATCAGAGTAAACAATTTACCCCGAACCTCGTACCCCGATGTCAGTGCCTGAATAACGTTGACCGTTTAAGCTTCTGCCGCGCCGATGGCCGGTTTCCGGAGTAAATTCTTCAGAAACCTTGCCACGATCCATCCCAGCAGGGATCCTGCCAGGGCACCGGCAAGCACATCGGCGGGATAATGTACGCCGAGGTAAATCCTGCTGTATGCGACAAACAAGGCCCAGAGCAATATGGGAAGGGCCAGCCATTTTCTGTTTCTGCCTGAAAGGAAAATAACAAAAACGGCGATGGCAAAGACATTGGAAGCATGGGATGAATAAAAGCCGAAGCGCCCGCCGCATTTGTCATTAACGAGATGGACCATGCCTTCGAGTGCAGGCTCATGGCAGGGCCGCAGGCGCTGAAACACATCCTTAAACAGATGTACCGAGATCTGATCGCTCAAAAACACCAGCAGTACGGCGAAAATCATCACCAGCCAGATGTTTTTTCCATATCTTTTCCAAAGCAGATAAAGGAATAAAGCGTAGAGGGGTATCCAGATATACTTATCGCTGGCCCACCACATCAAAAAATCTGCAAAATTGTTGTGTGCCCCGTTGAGGATCAGGAACAATGCCTGATCCCATTCGGTCAATATGTTTAAAACATTACTCATTCAGTTTTTGCCAGATAAGGTCCTTTAATTCCGTCAACCCCTTTTGCGCCACGGAGCTGATAAACAGGCAAGGTAAATCAGGAAGCTCCCTTTTCATTTCCTCCATCAGTTCGCGGTCGAGGAGGTCAGATTTGGTGATCGCCAGTATCCTTTTCTTGTCGAGCAGTTCGGGGTTATATTTCTTCAGTTCATTGAGCAGGATATTATACTCATTTGCAATATCCTTGCTGTCGCAGGGCACCATAAACAGCAGCAACGAATTTCTTTCGATATGGCGAAGGAACCGTAGGCCGAGTCCCTTGCCTTCGTGGGCGCCTTCGATGATCCCGGGTATGTCGGCCATCACAAAGGACTGGTGGTCGCGGCAGGCCACGATGCCCAGGTTGGGGCGCAGGGTTGTAAAGGGATAGTCGGCAATTTCGGGTTTGGCGGCGGAGACCACCGACAGCAGTGTTGATTTACCGGCATTGGGGAATCCGACCAGGCCAACATCAGCCAGCAGCTTCAGTTCCAGGGTTATCCATTCCTCCCGGCCCGGCTCTCCCGGCTGGGCATAACGCGGGGTTTGGTTGGTGGAAGATTTAAAATGGACATTGCCCTGGCCACCACGGCCTCCTTCCAGCAAAACATGCTTTTCGCCATGCCCGGTGACCTCACAGATCATTGTTCCCGTATCGGAGAACCTGGCGATCGTTCCGAGGGGCACCTCTATGATCTCGTCGCTGCCATTTGCCCCGGTGCTGGTTTGCCTGCCACCCGCTCCGCCGGCTGCCGCCCTGATATGACGCGTGAACTTCAGGTGCAGCAAAGTCCAGAGCTGGGCATTGCCCTGCAGGATGATATGTCCGCCGCGACCGCCGTCGCCACCGTCGGGGCCACCTTTGGGCACGAATTTTTCCCTGCGGAGATGGGCCGAACCGGCTCCCCCCCTGCCTGAACGGCAGTTGATCTTCACATAATCCACAAAATTGCTGCTGCCCATACTCAATCCTCCATGATCTTATAAATGTCGGGGTAATTGCGGCCATGCCCGTCGTAATCCAGTCCGTAGCCAACGATAAAGGCATCGGGGATGACAATCCCCACGTAATCGATCGGGTAGGTCATCCTGAAAGCCGCCGGCTTCAGCAGCAGGGTGGCGATCCGCACATCGGCGGCACCCAGCTTCCTGAGCTTGGCTATGGTATAATCCATGGTGATCCCTGTATCGATGATGTCTTCGACAACCACAACCGTCCTGCCTTTCAGCACCTCATCCAAGCCGATCAGTTCACGCACCATATTGGTGGTTTCCGTGCCCATATAGGATGAAAGCTTAACGAAAGAAATCTCACAATCGAAACTGATCTTTTTCAGCAGGTCCGAAGCAAAAATAAAAGCCCCGTTCAGTACGCAAAGAAAAAGCGGATTGGTGCCATTGAGTTCCGTGTTGATCATGTCGGCCACCTGATCCACAGCCTTGTCAATATCCTTAGCCGTGAGGAAAAGTGAAAACTCCTTGTCGCGAACCTTAATTATATTTGTCATTGTCATCGTTTTTAGCACCGATGCACAAATATAGTGGTTAAGAACCAATAATGTTTATTTTTGCAGAAATATGAGCTCCCGGCACAGGCCTTTTCCTGCTGTTTGCCGGTTGCCGGCATGGCTGTTTAACAGCAAGCTTAAATCGTTGAATATTAACCCGATACCTGTATCCCGGTATCTAACATCTGACATTTATGAAAGCAGTTATCAGTATTATCATGGGCAGCACCTCCGATCTCCCGGTTATGGAAAAAGCTGCTGCCATCCTTGATGAGATGGAGATCCCTTTTGAAATGAATGCCTTGTCGGCCCATCGGACACCCGATGTGGTGGAAAAATTTGCAAAAGGTGCTCCCGGCCGTGGCATCAAAGTGATCATTGCCGGGGCCGGCATGGCAGCGCACCTGCCCGGGGTGATTGCAGCCATGACGCCGCTGCCCGTAATAGGCGTACCCATCAAAGCCGGTCTGGAAGGCCTCGACGCCCTCTTGTCGATCGTACAGATGCCCCCCGGCATTCCGGTTGCCACCGTAGGCATTAACGGCGCCCAGAATGCAGGCATCCTCGCCGCACAGATCCTCGCCTCCGGCGATGAGAAACTGATGGAAAAAACGATCGCCTTTAAGGAAAATCTGAAGAAAAAGATCGTAAAAGCCAATGAAGAGCTGGCCGGTGTGAAGTATAAATTCAAGACAAATTAAAGGATCCGGGCATTGGGCAGCATGGATGCGGTGCTTGCCCCGAAACCTCGGTGGCCTGCCCCGAGAATCGGGGGTTAAATGGTTACATGGTTAAATGGTTACATGGTTAAATGGTTAAATTCGTGAGACTGGCTTTTTATGAGCGAAGCGAAATGAAAAGGCTTAGTCGAACGAATCCCGCTTTAGCGGGATGGTGGTTCCGGGTACCGGATACCGGGAAGTACCGAGTTCAGATTTCAGATTTCAGATTTCAAAATTGGACAATCTTCCGCGCAGCGGAGCAAGGGGGACGAGGGACGGGGGACCCTTCGACAAGCTCAGGACAGGCTCCGGGACGGGGAAAATTGAAAATTGACAATTGACAACACCGAATCGACAATCTTCCGCGCAGCGGAAGCACCCCCTGGCCCCCTCTCCTCAAAGGAGAGGGGGAAAAGGGGGTTGGGGGGTAAAGGGGGTGAGGTGCAAGAAAATAACGAAAAACTGACCATTGACAACACCGAATGGGCAATCTTCCGCGCAGCGGCAGTCGATGCCACAGGCAATAGGACACCGCCTGCCACGGGCCTTTCCGCCACGACAGCCCCATACGGAAATCAGCTTTTTCGCTGACCGTTTATGAATGGATGCGTCCGGTAAAAAGCTGGCGCAAGCAAAGAAATTTGGGTGATCCCCTTTTTATGTTATTGGTTTTTAATATCTTTATGGAAATAACTAAATCCAGGTACTATGAAAAAATCATTTTTACTTTCATTTCTGGCACTTGGACTCATCATCAGTGCCAATGGTCAAAACACCTACGATTTGACCTTCACGGCTGTCGACAGTGCAGCCAATGTTCAATTAGACAGCATCAGGGTCATGAACCGCACCCAGGGAGGCGATACCATGATCTACTGGCCTGACACTATGCTGTCGTTTACATTCAACGAGGAAGATCTGCTGCTTTATGTCGGATATGCCACCTTCTCCACAGTGGGCCTCGGGGAGGCGGATCATGAGATTTCCGCATTTGAGGTATACCAGAACTATCCGAATCCCATGGCAGACCGGAGTAAAATAACAATGTACATCCCCCGCACAGGGAAGGTTCATATAATGATATCAGATCTTCGGGGCAGGGTCGTCCTCCGGGCCGACCGGCAACTTGATGAAGGCCATCATTCATTCAGGTTCCGGCCGGGGGGTGAAAACCTTTACATCCTCACAGCCAGTTGGAATGGAATGAGCCGGAGCATACAGATGATCGCTTCGGGGCAGCATTCCGCTGGCAGCACCTGCCGCCTCGATTATGCGGGTTCTCAAGCGGCAGAAGCTGAATTTAAAAACGCGCTGCATGCCGGTGATTACGTCGTCCGGCAGTCGGGAATAACGGACTCCCCGGAAGAGAACACCACCTACACCTTCCAGTTCGCTTCCAATATTCCCTGTCCGGGAATGCCCACGGTGGAATACGAAGGACAGGTATACAACACCATCCAGATATTCAGCCAGTGCTGGCTGAAGGAGAACCTGAACGTGGGAACGATGATTGATGGAGTGGATGAGATGACTGATAACGGAGTTATAGAAAAATATTGTTACAACAACGAACCCGACAGCTGCACCAAATATGGCGGTCTCTACCAATGGAATGAGATGATGCAATACGCCACCGGGTCGGGTGCACAGGGCATCTGCCCGCCTGGCTGGCACCTGCCTGCGGATGAGGAATGGAAGGTGCTGGAAGGGGCGGCCGACAGCCAGTACGGAATTGGCGACATTGCCTGGGATGATGTGGAATACCGCGGTTATGATGCCGGGACGAAGCTGAAGGCCAGCAGCGGATGGTACGGAAGCGGCCACGGCACCGACCTGTTCGGTTTCGCAAGTATGCCGGGTGGCCGGCGTTTCCATGATGGTACATTCGGCAATACCGGCTTCAGCGGTTTCTGGTGGACATCCTCGGCATTCAACGACAATTACACCTGGTTCCGCAGTTTCTATTACGAAAGCCCCGAAGCCAACCGTAACAGCAGCATGAATGTGGGCGGTTTCAGCGTTCGCTGCCTCAGGGATCATTGATGGTTAATAAGTCTTTCTGTTTGGCTTGCTGCTACAGGTTTTTGCTACCTGCCGGCCGGCAGGCGTCAGGGCCGCGCAGCGGCGGGCTCATTAAGTCCGTAATCTTCCCCATGCTGGCAGGATGGACGCAAAAATTTCTTATCTTGTAAAAAATATCAAACCAATGCAGGGAAACCACCGCTTCTTTTTTTCGGGATGGGCACTAATATTTTTGCTGCTCATTTCCGGATGTACTTATTCACAGGAAAACATGGACGATCAGTATGAATACCCGCGCCGGCAGATGGTGCGTCGCCAGATCGAGGCACGCGGGGTGCGCGATGCCGGGGTGCTGCAAGCCATGCAGCGCGTGGAACGGCACCGTTTCGTGCCGAGTGGCTATGAACACCAGGCCTATGGCGATCATCCCCTTCCCATCGGGGAGGGACAAACCATCTCCCAACCCTATATCGTGGCGCTCATGACAGAACTGCTGGAACTCAAACCCGGCCATAAGGCACTGGAGATTGGCACCGGGTCGGGTTACCAGGCCGCGGTGCTCGCCGGGATCTGCGATTCGGTATTCAGCATAGAGATCTTTGAATCGCTCTACCTGAGGTCGGGAAAGCTGCTCAGGGAACTTGGCTATGAAAATATTTACCTTAAATACGGCGACGGCTACCAGGGATGGCCCGAACACGCCCCCTTCGATGCCATCATCGTAACCTGTGCACCCACACATGTACCGCCAGCCCTCGAAGAACAACTCGCCGAAGGCGGCAGAATGGTCATCCCCACCGGGACTACCTTCAGCCAGGAACTGGTATTGATGATAAAGAGCAAGGGAAAACTCCGGCAACAAAGGGTCATTCCCGTACGCTTTGTCCCCATGATCGATGAAAAGGGAGAAACCTACTGATGATTGCCATGTCCTTCCTCTAAGCGACAGGGACGGGCTTATTCCTCTTTCTGCCTGATATCCTCATAGATCGACAGGATCTCTTCGCGGTATTCGGGCGGGGCCTCGATGAAACCCCAGCCCTGCTGGTAGGCGAAAAGCCCGTCGTAGGCCGAGTCGTGAAAGGTGCGCAGGATATGCGGGATGTTCTTCTCTTCCAGTATGGATACCATCAGCCTCCCGATCATTTCGTTGTCGAGGGTCAGGATGTTTTCGAGTTCTTCCATATCGCTATATATTACTTTGGTATGTGGTTTGCCGGTCCCCCCGGCTTTTCTGAATACAATAATACGTTTTTCTGACCGATCATGAATATATCTAGAACGGGTCTTCTTCGGGTTCCATGTCGTTCATCCGCGAAGGCTTGGTGACGGTCTGGTTTTCGGTCAGGTAGCTTTCAAAGCCAAGCGCATCGGGTTCGGTATATTTGGCGTAATCCTTGATAAAGCGCAGCTCAACGTCGGCCAGGGGTCCGTTCCTGTGTTTGGCAATGTTGATGATGGCCAGGCCTGCGGTGGAGTTTCCCTTTTCATCCTCGTCGAGCTGATAATACTCAGGACGGTAGATGAACATGACAATGTCGGCGTCCTGCTCAATGGCACCCGACTCACGGAGGTCGGAGAGGATGGGCTTTTTTGTGCCGCCACGGGTTTCCACGGCACGGCTCAGCTGCGACAGGGCCATGATGGGGATATCGAGCTCCTTGGCCAGCGCTTTGAGCGATCGCGATATCTGGCTGATCTCCTGTTCGCGGTTGCCCCTGTTATCCTGGGGGCCGCTCATGAGCTGAAGGTAATCGACAAAGACCATCTGTATGTCGTCCTGCGCCTTCATACGCCTGCATTTGGCCCGCAGCTCAAAGATGGTCAGGGCAGGGGTGTCGTCGATGAGTATCCTGGCATCTTCCAGCGGCCTGATCTTGTTGTTCAGTTGCTGCCATTCATGTCCGGCCAGTTCACCCTTCCTGAGTTTATTGGAGCTGATCATGGTTTCGGCCGAGATCAGCCTTGTTACAAGCTGGATGGAGCTCATTTCAAGTGAAAAGATGGCGACCGGCTTTTTGAATTCCACGGCTATGTTCCTGCAAAGGGTGAGGGCAAAGGCCGTTTTCCCCATCCCCGGCCGGGAAGCCACGATGATGAGGTCTGACTTCTGAAAGCCGTTGGTAACACGGTCGAGGCCCGTAAAACCCGAAGGCACGCCGCGCATCTTGGTTTCCGAGTCCTTGGCCACCTCGATCTGGTGGATGGCTTCGCGCATGAGCTGGGTCATCTCTTCCTGCCCGCGGCGGATGTTCGTCTCACTTACCGAAAAAAGATTTTGTTCGGCCCGGTCGAGGAGGTCGAAAACATCCGTGGTGTCTTCGAAGGCATCCCGGATGATCTCGCTCGATATCCTGATGAGTTCGCGCTGTATATGCTTCTGTATGATGATACGGGCATGGTATTCGACATTTGCCGAGGAGGCCACCCTGCTGGTGAGCTGGGTGATATGGTAGGGGCCGCCCACTATCTCAAGCTCTCCGGTGCTTTTCAACTGATTGGTGACCGTAAGGATGTCGACGGCTTCGGATTTGTTGAAAAGGGCGATGATGCCCCGGTAGATGATCTGGTGCACTTCTTTGTAGAACATCTCCGGCTTGATGATGTCGATCACGGCGGTGAGGGCATTCTTCTCAAGCATGATGGCACCCAGCACGGCTTCTTCCAGGTCGACGGCCTGGGGCGGAACCCTGCCATGTTCAAGGAATGATGGCGTTTCCGGAGCCTTCCTGATGCGTTTCCTGGTGTTATCCTGCTGTTCGGACGGTTTCTTTTCCATATTCCAAAATTACAAATAAAGCGGTGCGCTTTTTCGCTGCGGATGAATTTAGTTTTTCATAGCCGTTGTGTTGATAAGTTGTTAATAAAAACAAAGGGTGATGGCGGCAGCGGAGGCCGCCGGAAGCGATGGGGCAGTGGCGCCGCTTTCAGCGCATGATCATGTACTCATCCTGCAGGAGGGCGGCGCTGAGGCAGGCATGTACGGGCAGTATGCCGATAAGCCCGCCATGCCGGATGCCGGCCGCCTGGCCGGGGCTTGTCCGGATCAGGCCGTGTTCCTGGCTGAGGGAAACCAGCCGGCTGCCACTGAGCGGCTCCGCCCAACCGTCATCGCGCAGCAGCACCGGCAGGCCGTAGAAAACCCCATCCCTGTTGAGGTACTCCCTGGAGAGATGAACGGCCCCGCCATAGATCAGCACTTCGTTGCGCTGCGGGTATATTCCGCATACGGGGCAGGCTACGGCCACGGCAATGTCATCAAGACTGCATGAGCCAAGGTAATGCTGCATCAGGTCGTAATAAACGAAATTTCCCGGCCTGATCTCGTCGGCGCCTTCCACAAGGGGCAGGATGCTGCACGAAGGGGTGTCGCCAATGGAAATATGCATCTCCGGGAAGCCGGCCCGGTAACGTTCTTTCAACTGCTGCAGACGGGCGCTTGTTTGCCGGTGGATACGGATGATCTCTTCCCGGCTTCCTGCCGCATATGTTTGCCCGGCATGGGTGAGGAAGCCTCTGAAACTTAGCAGCGGGCTGTTTCTGATCACGGCAAGGGTTTCGTCAATGCCCGCCTTGTCGGCGTATGACAGTCCGCTGCGCTCCTGGCCGCAGTCGATCTCAATGAAAATCCCCGTGGGATGTTTCATCAGCCGGCCGAGGGCGGCAGCCGTCACGGGCGAGTCAAGCAAGAGGTTCAGCCTGATCGTGGCGGCAAGCCGGTTGAAAAGGCCGGCCTCCCTGATATTGGCCGGGAAGGCAATGGTGATGTCGGACCATCCGTCGGCCGCAAATTTAAGTGCCATGCTCGCCGATGACACGGTAATGGCTTCGATGCCGGCCTCCCTGAACCATCTGCCCACCTCCAATAGCTGGTGGGTCTTAAAGTGCGGCCTGAACAGCATCTTCCCCTCCGCGGCCTTCTTCTGCATCCTCGCAATATTGGCACGGCAGACCTTTTCACGTATGAGCAGGGTGGGGCGGCTGATGTCTGCTAAACTCATTTACTGGTACTTTTCCCTGTCGCTGAAGTATTTCATGAACTGCACCCGCTCATACAGCGCAGGGTTCACAAAACGCTCCTGGCTGAGCAGTCCCCTGAACTGGTCAATGCTTTCGTAACCTTTGCCTTCCATCCATTCCCTGATCTCTTCGTTGATGTTTTTCAGGTAGGAGGGACCATGACGGTAAAGCGCCGACACCACCTGAACGGCGGAGGCTCCCGCCAGCAACTGCTTGATCACGCCCGTCCCGTCATGTACGCCGGTTGAAGCAGCCAGGTCGCATTTCACACGCTTCGACATGATGCCGATCCAGCGGAGCGGAATGCTCTGCTCCAGCGGGCTGCTGAAAACACTGGCAGGCACAACCTCCATCTTGTCGGGGTCAATGTCGGGGCTGTAAAAACGGTTGAACAGCACCATGCCCTTTATGCCGGTGGCGGAAAGGGTGCTGATGGCCCTGCCCGGATTCGAAAAATACCAGCCGATCTTGATGGATAAGGGTATCCTTACCTCATTCTTCACGGCATTGATGATCTCCAGGTAACGCTGATCGATGGCTTCGGTGGTCATGTCGAGACTGGTGGGAAGGATGGCGATGTTGAGCTCAATGGCATCCGCCCCGGCCTTCTCGATCTTTCCTGCAAAATAGGTCCATTCGTGGGCATTCTGGCAATTGATGCTGGCAATCACGGGTATGTCAACGGCCTTCTTCGCATCGGCCACGAGCTTTACATACTTTTCGAGGTTCTCTTCCCTGATCCTGTAATCGAAATAGTCGAGGTAATCATCGCGGTAGGCGGATGGCGCTTCTTCGGCCAGCAGTTTTTCGTATTCCAGCATGATCTCCTCTTCGAAGATCGATTTCAGCACCACCGCACCGGCTCCGTGTTTGGCGAGTTCCGCTATTTTTCCGGCCTCTGCGGTCAGCCCGGAGCTGCCCACGATCACCGGGCCCGGGAGCGAAAGACCCATATAGCTGACAGATAAATCCATGCCTTGTAGTTTTTATGTTTAGTAAAGACAAATGTAGGGAATATCCCGCCTTTATTCCATGCGAAACGCTTAAAATTTTAGTAATTCCGGCCCCGTTCATGCAAGTGCATCTGACATGCTTTTGATGCTTGCATAAAGCTGCATCATGGTTTTGGTTTGAGCCTGCAGGTGTGCTGCGATGACATTCCTGCTTTCGCCCTTTCCCATGTCCTGCAGGTAATGAAAGGCACAAAGCTCGTCGCTGCTGAGGGGCAGCCCGGCTGTTTCCCCTTCTTCCGCGTACATGCGGGCCAGGTCGTACAGTCCGTATCTTCCTTTCAGCGCAGGCAGGAAAAGGCAGTGATCCTCCAAAAAATCCCTGAGGTCGGTGATGGCATCCCGGCCGGAGGCGAAAGGCGCAAGGAAGTGTTTTTGCCCATAGCTGACAAGGGTCCCCGCAATGTCCGGCAACCGGCTGATATCGGCAGTGAAAGCTTCCCGGGAGGCTTCTTCGGTGCTGTATATCCTGGTAAATCTTTCCTCAATCCCGCCGCCCGTGATCACCCATGAAACGGCCACGGGCACCGGCTGGTAGGGATGTGTTCCCTCCAGGATGGGGATGGCAGCTTTGATGAAAAGCGCCTTCACAAAGGCCGTCGGCTGGTTTTCCCGGCCGGGGATCACCGGCCGGCATTTGGGGTCGAGCAGGGGTGTTCCGCTGAGCACGGCTTTGGCCTGTATCTGTTCAACGGGTTCCAGCTCCTTTATGTCGATTTGTTCAAGCCCGCTGCGCCCCGCCCGGTGGAAGTCGAATTGCCTGCTTTGCGGCATGGCGGGAATGTCAAAGACCGACTTTTCGGGCAGGTTTTTCCAGCAATGGCCGATGAAATCACAGGTGTACGGGTCGTGACAGTGCGGCCCGATATCGACCGGGGGCGAATGCTTAAGCTGAAGGACGGCTTTTTCCGCCGCAATCTGCTCAATAACCGCTCCGCTCCGTGCAATGGCATTTTCGGTAACATCCCTGATCAGGAACATTTGCGAAAGGTCGGGGGAGGCCCCCATGGTGTAATTTACGTTGAGGTATACCAGGGATATGCTTTTCAGGTCAAGGCCGCTGCCGCTGATCACATGGTATTGCAGGGCGGCGTCGAGGAAATAGGTGTCGCTGAGGGCACCCGAACTCTTTACCTCGCAGGCATGCCATCCCTGCCTGTCATGAACAAGGATGTCGATGAATACCAGGATCTGCTCATGGCTGAAGGCCGCCTCGTAGATCACCGTTTGCCCCGCGGCGATCATCTCTTTTGTCTTTTGTACCGAACGGGCATAGGCAAACGGGCTGCCGGGCTCCATGCTGATGCCGCCGGGGAACAGTCCCCTGGCCAGCGCTCCCACCTCATGTCCGCGCCTGAATACGATGCGCCGTTCTTCCGGCAGGGGATCCCTGAGAAAAGGGCGTTTCTTGTTCAGGTATAAGGATTTCAGGCACTGTGCCCCGCGTATGAATGTCGACTTCGATAAAAGGTGTTTGTCCATCCGGATCGTGTGAAATGATGCTTTGTTAATGGCGGCAAAAGGTTGAACAGGCTTGCCGCTCAGACCATCACCACCCTGTCGTCGCTGATCATGGGCTTATTCTGGTAACACAGGAAGAGCTGCGCGATGGTCAGCACATCCTTCTGGCAGTATTTCACAATACGTTCGAGGTCCTGCTCCTCCCAGTAGACCTTTCCTACCATGCTGCCGTCAATGTCGTCCTTCGGGGTGGGAATGCCAAAGACAGCCGCCAGCAGCTCCAGGGAGGTATAGTTCTTGAAATCGCCGAATTTCCATAGCTCCATGGTGTCGAGGTGTGATACCTCCCAGGGTTTCTTGCCCGCCAGGTCGAGGATCTCGGGCAGGGCGATGCCGTTGATGAGCATCCTCCTCGAAAGATAGGGAAAATCGAATTCCTTGCCGTTATGGGCGCAAAGCCGGATGTCTTTTCTGCTGAATTTGCTTTCGAGCAGGCCGGCAAAGTCTTCCAGGAGAATCTTTTCTTCGTGCCCGTAAAAGGACTTGATACGGAACTCGCCATTCATGAGCATCCCGAAGGAAATACACACCACTTTGCCAAATTCGGCATAAATGCCGGCCCGGCTGAAAAGGCTGGCAGGCGTATCCTCCTCGATGCCCTTCAGGTATCGCGCCTTGTGATCCCAGAGCTTTTTGAAATTGGCGGGAAGATCGTCGTAAGCTGCGCACATGGGTACTGTTTCTATATCGAGGAACAATACGCTGTCGGTCGAAACATAATTCATCATAATCAAAGATTTTTAAAGACCGGCCGGCTGGGCGGGTAAGCTTTACAAGCGTTACACGGCCATCCGGATGCCCGGAAAAATAATTACCGGCTGAAGCAGGCCGGATTCCGATTCCTCACCCGGTCGATTTTCAGTGAATAAAAGTACGCAAAAACGTATTACATTTGTATAACGCTATCGTCATTAAAATAATCATGATCCCTTCGGGTATTCGCAAAGCAAAAGCCACCATGGTCAGTGCCCCAAAATCACATCCCGCGGCGGACAATAAAAAAACGATATGATGAAAATGCTTTTCTCAAAACTGTTTCCGCTCCTGCTTCTTTCATGGGTATTTCTGGCTGCTGCCTGTGAAAGGGTGGACGACGGCACGCCTCCTGTGCTGACATTGCTCCTTCCCGACAACAATACGGAATATGCCGTTGGCGACAGCATCCATGTTGTCGGCACGGTAACCCATAAGTTTCCCGTCCGATCGGTTAAGGTGAGCCTGCTGAATAAGCAGAATATTCCGGCGCTGAATCCGGCATATCTTTTCCCCGATGCCTATGGTTATAACATCGACCTGAAATATCCCATTGACGATCCCGGCCTGGAAACGGGAAATTATACCTTACAGGTTTCGGCCACGGACGGACATAATACCGTTAACGCTTTCCGTACGCTTGGTGTGAGCGGGATACCCCGTAACATGGAAGGGCTGATCGCGGTTTGCGTTTCGGGAAACCTCAAAACCATTGTCTATGAAATCGACACTTCCGGTGCGTATACAGAGCTGCTTACCCTGCAGCATGGATATACTGCTTCGGCCATCAGTTCATCCGCGGGCATGCTGTATCTGCTCAAGCCTGAACCCTCCGCATTAATGGCATATGAGCTGGATGGGATGGAGGAAGTATACACCTTTCCTGCACCACCGCCATTTCCGGTCTTTTATGATCTTTACCACGACGGGCAGCTTACTTATCTTGCTTCCGGCAATGGCGGCATCACGGGCATAAATGGCAGCGGTACCGTTGAGTATGTCACGGCCCTTAGTGACGACAGCATTCCCCGACTGGTCTATAAACACCACGATCATGTGATCGCCTACTGCGAGCGCAGGGGTGGCCCCGAAAAATATTTTCGTCAGTATTACGCCGGCACTGGCGTGTTCAGGGCCGGTTTGCCGGTCGACTTTACAGCCGTATCACTCTTCAACCTGGATGAGAGCCATATGATCGTGACGGGTAACAAGAACGGTGAAAGCGGCATCTATACCTTCGATGTGGCCAACAACTTCTTTACTGCCAAAAAGGATATGCCGCCGGGCGAGATCGTTTCAGCCGTTCAGCTTGCTGCCTGGCGTTACATGATCGTCCATACGGCCGGAATTTATCACTACGACCATACAAGCCAGTACCTGGCAGAATACATGCCCGGGACGGAAGCAGATGCCATGGCCTTTGATGATACGGGCGGCTTGCTGTTCATAGCCCGCGGTGCGGTGATCGGGGTGTATGACCAGGCCACGGCGGGCCTGCTGCAGGAGATCACGCTGCCCTTTGAGCTTGCCGCGCTTCATATCCGTTATAACCGTTAAGGTGGACCGGCACCGGATCATAGTCACCGCCGACGGCTCCCATACGCTGCAGTCGTTGCAATTCAGCGAAACCTACCATTCCACCTTCGGGGCCATCAACGAATCCATGCATGTGTTCGTCAGGGCAGGCCTGCACATGGCCCTTGAACGATTCCCCGGCGGGATGAACATCCTCGAAGTAGGCTTCGGCACCGGGCTGAATGCCCTGCTTACCCTTCTTGATCCGGAGATCCGTGGCTGTCGTATCAGCTATACGGCGGTGGAAGCTTTTCCGCTTGATGAAGCCCTGTGGCAAGGGCTCAATTATCCCGGGCTCCTGAAGGATGAAAATGCGGCGAAATACTATGAGTCCCTCCACCGCTGCGGCTGGGATGAAGATCATGAGGCAGCGCCCGGCTTTTTGATCAGGAAAGTTAAGCTGCGGGTGCAGGATTTCCATGCCGCCGAAAACCATTTCAACCTGGTTTACCACGATGCATTCAGCCCGGCCGTCCAGCCGGAGATGTGGACGGCGGAGCTTTTTACGCACTTGTCCGCAATGATCTGCCCGGGCGGCATACTGGTCAGCTATTCGTCGAAGGGCGCAGTGAGGCGCGCCATGCAGGAAGCCGGGTTCAGGATGGAAAAGATCCCGGGTCCCACAGGGAAAAGGGAAATGCTGCGGGGAATAAAGTGCTGAAATGAAAAAGCCTGCACGGGCGGCACCGGGAATCACGACCGTTGGTCATATCCCGCATCACACCATTTGAAACCATTTGCACTTTTCACAGTAAAAACGAAGGAATACTGACCGGATGAAAAAGAGCGTATTTATAAAAGTCAGCGGAAGGGTGCAGAACGTCGGATTCCGCTTCTACACGCAAAAGACAGCTGTGTCGCTTGGTATATGCGGGTTTGTCAAGAATATGCGCGACGGATCGGTATACATTGAGGCCGAAGGGGAGGCCAATGCCGTCAGGGCTTTCATCCACTGGTGCAAAAAAGGGCCGGAATGGTCAAGGGTCACGGAAATTCAGGTGGAGGACAAGCCCTACGAAGGCTTCACGGGCTTTTATATTCACTGATATCCTTAAGTTTTCTACCGGCTGTGCTTTCATCAACTCCCCGCAAAACCGGTCTTAACCGCACGGAAGCATACTCATTCGCCCAGCCGCTTCATCACCATGCTGTTGATCCTTTCAAAAAGTGAACCGGGTTGCCAGGCACGCCAGTTAAAAGCATTAAAGCCCCCGCCAAAGGCCAGGTAATAATCCAGGCGTTTGTTCACGAATTCTTCAACAACGTGCTTCCTGAAGTTCAGCGCAACGATCCAGCCATCTTCAATGTCGTCGAACCATTCGGAATAATAATCATTGTCGCCGGCGTAAAAGCTCAGCACATTCTCGCCGATCAGGATAAAACGGCAGATGCCTTCTTCGATCATCCGGTCGACCAGGTGCCTTTTCAGGTAGCTGATATCATTGTACAGTATGTCGTTCCACTCGCCGAACAGCTCGATGATGCAGAATTGCCTGTCGTAATCAACATACAGCACCTTGACAAAGAGGGTGGAGGACCCGATCTCGTCCCATTGCGGATGGATCACATAGTTATATATGGCGTGAATGAACTCGATCTCGCTGTATTCACGGCCGTAAAAGGGCGACCGTTCGTCTTCGCTGGCGATGTAGAGGTTCTGCCAGTTGTAATATGGTTCGATGGCATGCATGCGTCCGGCTTTGATATGGTTTTTGATTCCGGGGACCGGAAATGGCTTCAGAGCGCAAATTTCAGTCCCGGTATTGTTTTTAATTCATCATACAGCCTGTTCAGCATTTCACTGCTTTCAATATCAACGAGGAGTGTAAAGCTGTTGTATTTCCCGGCAGAACTTTTTTTGATGCGCCAGTTCGAACAGCTCACGCCGAGTTTGTCCATGATGGCTTCCATCTTCGCCTTGCTGGACGCTTCACTGTAGCCGGCGTCGATGATGGCCTTCAGGTCGAAGCTGACGGGGTATTTCACGGCTTCTTTCCCGAATAGCCTGCATGATTTTCCGTTTCCGTTACCATTTCCGTTCTTATTATCCATGTTTTATGTTTTTCAGATTTTTATTTTCGGTTGATGTATAAGAGTTCTTTTTCCGTGCTTTAACTACCAAAACAATAGCTCAGCCTGATGCGCCCCCACCTGAAATGCTTGCCCCCCGCAAATTCGGGGCTGATATAGAACTGTTCGTAGCTGATCCCGAGGGCTCCCGCGGCAATGAAAAACCCTGCCGAAGCCTGTATCAGAAAGTTATTAAGCTGCGCCGCCGTGAGCGTATAGGTGCTGTTCTTGTTGAACATGCCGCCCTGCAGGGTGGCGTTGTAGGCCACCAGGCGTGCCTCAAAGCTGCCAAAAATACCATATTGCCACTGTTGCCTGCCATGATGCTCCCGCGAACGGAAAGGGGCAAGCGGGAGGGAACCGAAATAGGGCAGGAACCTGCCCAGCCGCATCCTTGCGCCCGCCCCGGCATTGTCGTACAAGGTGCCTGCCTGGCCCCTGGCAAAGACATTGAAGTCGAGGATCTCATTGTTGATCAGCCCTTTTTCCAGTTCCGCCGTATAGTTCAGGACAAAGTCATTCTGTATCTGGTTTTGCCAGCCTGCGGGTTCGATGCTGTGGATCTGTTTTTGCATGAAACCGCCCAGGGAACCCGGTCCCATCAGGCCGATGATGATCTCCGAATACAGGCGATGGTTTGCTTCGCCGTTCAGGCTTGTCTTAAAATGCCCGAAATACAGGTAGGCGGCAAAAGGCCGGTCGCCGGCGATGACAAGCCCGGTGTCGGGGTTTGTGGGGGTGTACATGTTCTGAACAATGGACATTCCATGAAAACTTACGGATGCTTTGCCCCCGGGCAACATGGGGTAGGCAAAGGGAGAAGAGGCGAAGAGGGGCGAAATAAAATCGAACCTGATCCCATTGGTGTAGTAATAATCGGTATTGTTGAAAATGTCGTTGTCGAAGTTAACGCCCAGGTATTGGTCTGTGCTGATATAACTGTATGGGAATTCCATTGGTTTTTCCGCTTCCCTCTTTTCCGCCTGTTCATAAATAAAGGAAACATCGAGGAGACCGGCCTGCCTTACGGCGATCCCGTTCAGGGTGTCCCTTTTGACCCTGGCGACAGCCTCCGCTGATTCTTCCGCATTCTTGTCCGGAATCGCGGCAAGGGTGTGGCCGTATGCCAGATGCCCATCGGGATGTGACGGATCACACCAGGGCGGTGCACTGTATTGGCCGGCTGGCTGATCACTGATGCCTGCATCCTCCTCCCTGCTCGTTTCATGCCGGCAGGAAACAGCGGCTAAAAACAACAATACGACCGGTATGAAGCGGTAAGCTTTCATTTGTTATGGCAAAATGCCTTGTTTCATATATTGTTAAATGCCGGGGGCGATCAGAATATTTTTGGGTACTTAACGGGGTTGATCTCATGCATCATGTTGTAAATGGTGTCAAAGACATCCTCCGCGTTCGGGTTCGAAAAGTAATCGCCGTCGCTGCTGTAGGCTGCCCGGTGTGCCCTGGCCGTAAGGGTGGCCGGTGCCGCATCGAGATAGTAAAAGGCCTGTTGTTCTTCCAGTACCTGCTGCATCATGAATGCGGTGGCCCCGCCGGGCACGTCCTCGTCGAAAAATACCACCTTGTTGGTTTTGATGATCGAATTGCGGATCATATGGTTAATATCAAAGGGCAGGAGCGACTGCACATCGATCAGTTCAACGTCGATGCCGAACTCCTGTAGCTGGGCCGCGGCATCCCCGGCAATGCGCACGCAGGAACCATAGGTTACCAGTGTGATGTCGCTGCCGCTTTTGATGATCTCGGGTTTCCCGACGGGGACTTTAAAACGTCCGGTATTGGAAGGCAGTTTTTCGCGGAGGCGATAGGCATTCAGCGGCTCGATGATGAGGGCGGGTTCGTCCGATTCGAGCATGGTATTGTAAAAACCTGCTGCCTGTGTCATGTTTCGCGGCACCAGCACATGCACGCCCCGTATGGAGTTGATCACCATGCTGAGCGGCGAGCCCGAATGCCAGATGCCTTCAAGCCTGTGTCCGCGTGTGCTGATGATCAGGGGTGCCTTTTGCCCGCCTTTGGTACGGTAGCGAACCGTGGCCAGGTCGTCGCTCAGTACCTGCAAACCGTAAAGGAGATAGTCGAAATATTGTATCTCTGCCATGGGCCTTAGCCCCCTCATGGCCATGCCAAGGCCCTGACCGATGATGGTGGCTTCGCGGATGCCCGTATCAAAGATCCGGAGCTCGCCGTACTTATCCTGCAAACCTTCCATGCTTTGGTTTACCCCGCCGATCTTTCCCACGTCTTCGCCGAATGCACACACCAGGGGGTTGTGTTCAAAGATATGGTCGAAATTCATTTTCAGTATTTCCCTTCCCGGGATGGAGGGCGCGTCCTTATCATATTCGGGCACGACTTCCGCCACTTTCAAAGCCGATTGTTCCGATTCGCTCCAGAGGTGTTCGTTATAGGCTTCGCTGTTCCCTTTCATGGCTTCGTCACGCCACTGCATCACGTTCTTTTTGAGGGAGTTTTGCGGGTTGCTGCATGAATCGCATATCAGGCGCAGGATCTTCTTTCCCGACGACATGATATCCTTCCATACCGGTTCGCCCACAATGGCCAGTTCTTCCTTGATGGCATTGATGCGGCTGGTCTTTGCACAGTTGCAGGTGCTGATGTCGACCATGCGCAGGAAGTCGTCCCGGCGTTCGCTGAGGGGCTTCCGAAAGTTGTTCCAGGCTTTCTTTTTGGCTTCTTTTGCCTGCTGCACAGCCTCCTCCTCAATGCCGTCGAGCGTTGCGGCGTCGGCCATTCCGGTGTCGATGATCCACTCCCGCATCTTTGCTATGCAATCATGCCGGGCCTCCCAGTCGAGCTGTGCGGCACTCTTGTAGCGTTCGTGCGAGCCCGACGTGCTGTGGCCCTGGGGCTGTGTCAGCTCTTCTACGTGAAAGATCACGGGCACGTGTTCTTTCCGGCAGTGCGCAACACCTTCGCGGTATGCCTGGCAAAGGGCAGGATAATCCCAGCCTTTCAGGCTGTAAATGAGAAAACCTTTAGCGGTTTTGGTCTTTGCAAAGCCCTTCAGTACTTCCGAAATGCTTCCTTTGGTGGTCTGGTATTCGCGCGGTACGGATATTCCCCAGCCATCGTCCCAGATGGAGACGGCCATGGGCACCTGCATCACCCCGGCGGCGTTGATGGTTTCCCAGAAGATGCCTTCGGAGGTGCTGGCGTCGCCGATGGTACCGAAGGCAACTTCATTTCCGTTCACTGAAAAATTATCGTATTCTTTCAGGCCCGGGTCGTTGCGGTAATGTTTGGATGCCAATGCCAGCCCGAGCAGGCGCGGCATCTGCCCCGCCGTAGGCGATATGTCGGCCGAGGAATTCTTCAGTCCGGAAATGTTCTTCCATTCCCCCTTTTCATCAAGTGTACGCGTGGCGAAATGGTTGTTCATCATCCTGCCGCCCGTTCCGGGATTGGCCCCCGGCGAGGTGTCACCGTATAACTGTGCAAAGAACTCTTCGGCTTCCATCATCCCCGCCGCAAGCATGAAGGTCTGGTCGCGGTAATAACCCGCCCGCCAGTCGCCTTCCCTGAAAACCTTTGCCATGGCCAGTTGCGGCACTTCCTTGCCATCGCCAAAAATGCCGAATTTTGCCTTCCCCGACAACACCTCGCGCCGGCCCAGCAAGCTGAGCTGCCTGCTCAGGCACGCAATGCGGTAATCCTGCAGCACTTCTTCCTTCGAAAACATATTTTCTTTTTCACCGGTTTTTTTCCTGTTCATAAAGGTGGGTTTCTTAAGGATAAACAAAAGTAATCAAAAATGGTTTTTGAAAGGCGCCTGAACCCCTTTCGCTCCTTTTCCGGATGCAGTGCACAGGCTTTGGCGGGGTTTGCAGGAAGCCTTTCAGTTGTTCATCCCGGCAAAGATGGCCCTGGGCGCGTAAAGGGTCATGATCGCGCTCCTGGCCAGCAGGAACAGGATCATGGCCAGCCACAGACCGTGGTTATCCCACACGGAGGTGAAGAAATAGCTGAAGGGGATAAAAATGAAGAGGGTGGATGCGATCATGGTGTTTCGCATGGCCGCGGTGGCCGTGCAGCCTGTGAAAATGCCGTCCCAGATAAAGGCGGTAAAGGAAACGAGCGGGATAAGGGCCAGCCAGGGCAGGTAGGGGACAGCCATGGCGATCATGCCGGGCTCATCGGTGAGGATGAACAAAATATATTTTCCGGCTGCCAGGTATGCCAGGCTGAAAGGCAGGCTGATGCTTATTCCCCATGTAAAGATGTATCTGGTGAACTTCTTCAGCAGGGCCTTGTCGCCTGCGCCGAAGAAGCTGCCTGCCAGCGATTCGGCTGCATAGGCAAAACCGTCGATAAAATATGAAAAGAGAAAAAGAAACTGAAGCAGGAGGGTATTCACCGCCAGCACCTCATCACTCATCCCGGCCGATTTAACGGTAAATATCGAAAAGGCAAGGATGAGCAGGATGGTCCTGGCCATGATGTCGGCGTTGACCTTGAAGAAGCGCTTCAATGCCGTCAGTTGCATGATGGCGCCTGCATTGAGAAATGCAAATGATTTCCGGTAGAACAACAGCAGCATCAGCAGCGCAGCGAGCAGCCCTGTGTATTGTGCCAGCACCGTGCCCCAGGCAACGCCGTCGGATCTCATTCCCAGGCCGTAAACAAAAAAGTAGTTGGCTCCCACGTTCAGCAGGTTTATCAGTATGGCCAGCGCCATGGGTATCCTGGCATTCTGCATGCCAAGGAACCAGCCGTTCAGGGCGTACAGGCTGAGGGCGGCAGGTGCGGCCCAGATACGGATCATGAAATATTCCGATGCAAGGCTTTTGATGTGGTCGCCGCTGTCGACGATCGTAAAAGTGAACCAGTCGATGGGCCCCCGGAAAAGGATGAGCAGGAGGCTGCCGGTGAGGGCAACCAGCAGGGATCGCGCCAGGATGTTGGCCGATTCAGCCCTGTTCCCCGCCCCATAGGCCTGTGCCGTAAAGCCGGTGGTGCCCATCCTCAGGAAACTGAAAATGGCATAGATGAAATTGAAGATCATCCCCCCCAGGGCAATGGCCCCGATATAATTTCCAGATGCGGCGCCCAGGTGCCCCAAAATGGCCAGGTCGGCCATGCCCAGCAATGGCACGGTAATGTTGCTGATGATGTTCGGGATGGCCAGACGGAGGATGGACCTGTTCAACGCTTTTCATGTTAAGCTGACCATATACAGATAGCCGGGGATGTCAGCCTGGTTTGTAATATTACAGGCCGCCGGATCAGTAGTTGTTGGCTTTTTCTTCAAAATAGCCCCGCGGGTGGTTGCAGACCGGACAATTTTCTAGCGCCTTGCTGCCAAAGTGCACATGTCCGCATTTGCGGCATATCCATGCGATCTTTTCACCGCGTTCAAAAACCCTTCCTTCTTCAAGGTTTTCAAGCAGCTTCAGAAAGCGCGCCTCATGGTCGGCTTCGATCTTGGAGATCAGCTTAAAAACAGAGGCGATCCGTTTAAAGCCTTCGGCTGCTGCCACACCGGCAAAGGCCGGATAAAGCTTTGTCCATTCCTCGTTTTCACCCATGGCAGCGGCTTTCAGGTTCTCTGCGGTGGTGCCGATCCTGCCGGCAGGGTAAGCAGCCGTGATCTCCACATCGCCCCCCTCAAGAAACTTAAAGAATATCTTGGCATGTTCTTCCTCGTTCATGGCGGTTTCGGCAAAAAGGGCGGCAATTTGTTCATAACCGTCTTTTTTGGCCTGTTTCGCAAAAAAGGTGTAACGGTTCCTTGCCTGCGATTCACCGGCAAATGCCTTCAGCAGGTTCTTTTCTGTCTGGGTTCCTTTAATACTTTCCATTTTTAATTAAGTTATGATTGATGAATATGATCAGACCGGGATGAATTCGTTCTTGCCCACCCCGCAGATCGGACAACTCCAGTTATCGGGCAAATCTTCAAATGCCGTTCCCGCCGGAATGTTTTTTGGCGTATCGCCTTCGGCGGGATCATAGATATAGCCGCAAACAAGGCATTTGTGGCTTTGCATTCCCACGCTTACAAGGCCTTCCGCCTCCGCCAGCTTTGATTTTTCAGTATAGGTGGGTGCGTTTTCGGGCGACAGCCCCTTGATCACATCCCGGTAATACTGATAGGTGAGCGGCGGCTGGCCGCCGTCAAGCACGGCAGCGTCAACAGCCTCGCCGATGAAGAGTATATGCGAACCGGTGTCGATCTCCTTTTTAACTTCGCAATCGATGTAGGCAATGGTTTTGTCGAGCAGGATGGGCGCCCCGCTCTTCCCTTCCGTGAATATTGCCCCGGCAAACTTGTCGGTTTCATTGCCGCTGCTGAACCCCCACGGGCCCAGGAATTGCAGGTCGACATCCTGCTGCAGTACGGAAACGGAAAAAACCCCGCTCGCCCTGATATAGGAAGTGGTCAGGTTATCCTTGTGTGTGGCAATGGCGAAAAGGGGAGGGTCGGCCGATACCTGGAAAACCGTGTTCGACACATGGCCGTTGAAACGGTCGCCTTTCCTGGAACTGACAACATAAAGCCCGTATGTTATCTTAAAGAATGATCGTATATCCATTTAGCCCGTTTTGGGGATAAATGTACGGAGAAAAATTCTGATATGAAAATGGCTTCCCGCTTAGTTGCTTTCATCGCCCGCCGGCGCAGATTTGATCCAGCTGATGATGCGCTCATCGTAGGGGCTGTTCTTCGGGGGAACCATGTCGATAAGGTTGCCGTTCTCATCGATCAGGAATTTCTGGAAATTCCAGCTTACTTTGGCATCCATTACCCCGTTTTCGTCCTTGTCGGTGAGCCAGGTATACAGCGGATGTATGTCTTTTCCTTTTACCGATATTTTGGCCATCATCGGGAATGTTACACCATAGTTGATGCTGCAGAACTCCATGATCTCTTCATTGCTGCCGGGTTCCTGGCTCAGAAAGTTGTTGGCCGGAAAGCCAACGATGGTGAAATTGTCGCCGCCGTATTCCTCGTATAGCTTCTGAAGGTTTTCATACTGGGGGGTGAGCCCGCATTTCGAAGCGGTATTCACCACCAGCACCTTCCTGCCCCTGAATTCCGAGAGGCTGATCTCTTCACCGGTGATGGTCTTTACGGTGAAACTGTGAAAATTCTTTTCCTGCGATTGCAGTGGCATGATGCTGCTCATGATAATACTCATTATGATCAGGTTTTTCATTATTGTTCGTTTTTGCATGTAACACCTGAGCGGTGCACTTGTTCAATCAGGTTTTCGGCCCCCCTTAGCGGCTATTCCTGCTTTTTAAAGCCATATGCGCAATGCCTGCAGCCGTTTTCACAACAATAACCTTTCAGGATGTGGTAGAATTCGGTAAACACGATCATCCCGTTTTCCCGGTAAAAGTGGATCCCTTCCTGCATCTCATTGAATTCGAGCGGAAATTTGTGATCCTTTGCCCGCACTGCCATTTCGTCCAGTTCGAGGAGGCAGCGGTTGCAGAAACAGCCGTAACGGGTCTTTTCAAGGTATCGCCTGGTGGCATCATGCAGCGGGATGCCAAAGCAGGCACAGTTCTCTATGTCGTCGGAACGGCAGTCGATGATGGCATTGCACCTTGCGCAGTTTTTGATCATGCTGTGGTTCATTATCCGGCTTCCCGGTTTTACTGTTTGTAAAAATAAACATTAACAGCGTCATGGACAAAAGAAAAACGGGTTTTTGAAACAAAGCATCACCCCGTATGTTTAAAGCATTATTTTTGCAATTTTCAGATGGGCTTCAGCATTCGTTTAACCGGCCGGCTTAATCCTGCCGAACGCAAGGCGTTCCGGCTTCATCTCATCTATTCAATACTGGAAGGCATTATCCTGGGGGTGCTGGCGCTGAACGAGTATGTGTTCATATACAGCATGAAGGGAAGCAATTACCAGCTTGCCTTTCTTTTCCAGTTCAGCATGGTGGTGTTTGTTTTCCTGTTCATCTTTAACCAGTTCCGCAAGCGCATACGGAACAAGCGGCTGATGTTGCGTGTTACGGGCATTGCCACGCGCCTCCCGCTGCTGTTGCTGGCCCTGATCCCCGCCGACCCTGCGGCACTCGATGCACAGTCTGTGTGGCATTATCTTTTTCTGGCCGTATTCCTGGTCTATTTTTTCGGCAATATCATCATCTATCCCGCCATCAACGTTTTGCTGAAGACAAATTACCGCCACGAAAACTTCGGGAAGCTATACAGCTATGCCACTTCGGTCAATAAGATCATTATCCTGATCTCTACTTTTGCCTATGGGCTGCTGCTCGATGCCGACAACTTTGCCTTTACCTATGTGTTCCCGTTTATCGCCCTGCTGGCCATTGCTTCCCTTTTCGTATTATCCGAGATCGATTACTCACGGGTGGTGCAGCATCCGCTCGCGCTGCGTTTCAGGGCTTCGGTAAGGGAATCGTGGCGCAATATGGTTTCGATCCTTCGCAACAACCGGCCCTATCTCCATTTTGAGATAGGATTTATGTTTTACGGTTTCTCATTCATGATCTCCGTTACCATCATCAACATCTTTTTCCAGGAAGCCCTGGGCCTTAATTATACAAGCGTGGCTTTTTACAAGAATGCCTATAACATCCTGGCCATCCTGCTGCTGCCATTTTTTGGAAAATTGCTGAGCAGCATCGACCCACGGCGTTTCGCGGCCATAACCTTTACCGCCCTGTTCATGTATATACTGTTCCTGCTGCTGACCGACCTTTACCCGGCCTATACGGAAGTGTTCGGCATACGGATCTATTACATGCTCGTCATTTCATTCGTCTTTTACGGGATATTTGCCGCTACCATGGCCCTGTTGTGGTTTATCGGGTCTGCCTACTTTTGCCGCCCTGAAGAAGCCGATGATTACCAGTCGGTGCACCTGTCCCTGACGGGGGTCCGCTCCGTTTTTGCCCCACTGTTCGGGGTGTTTTTCTATGAACTCATCGGCTTTGCCGGCACCTTCATCCTTACCATGTTCACCCTGCTGATCGCCATGGGCCTGATGCGGTGGTCATACAGAAGGGATAAACTGAAGGTTTTGCAATAGAATATTCAAATTGTAACCATTTTGCGCTTTTGGGGTAAAAGGAGATAGCATAGTTACCGCTTTGCAAAACCAAAATGAATTGATGCGCCCCCGCTCCCCGCGGGGGTTTTTTTGATTTGTTTTTAACAAGGGGGCTTGAAAAAGCGTTTTCGGTGAGAAGCATACAGCTTCCCTGCACTGCTGCGGTTTATAGCTTTTTCCCGCAAAATTTGCAGTAAACAGCGTCTTTGTCGTTTTCGGTGCTTTTGCAGCCCGGGCAACATACCCCGGTTCTTTCATCCTTTTTACGGCTCAGTTCAGCGGTGATGATGCCGGTTGGGACGGCTATGATTGAATACCCAAGTATCATTACAAATGCCGAAAGTGTTTTGCCGAGAGGGGTCAGGGGGGTGATATCGCCGTATCCAACCGTGGTCAGGGTGATGATGGCCCAGTATATGCCTTCAGGAATGCTCCTGAATCCGTTCTCGGGCCCTTCGATCAAATACATGGCTGCCCCCATGATCACAACGATGGCCATTACGGCCAATAAAAAAACGAAGATCTTGTGCCTGCTGGCCCTGATCGATTCCAGCAGGTAGCTCGATGCCCCGATGAAGCGGTAAAGTTTCAGTATCCTGAAAACACGTAAAAGTCGAAGTATCCTTATCACAAGCAGGTACTGGTAACCGGCCACGAACAGGCTGAGGTATGTCGGCAGGATGGCCAGCAGGTCGATGATGCCGTAAAAGCTGAAAATATACCTGGTCTTGCGCGGACTGCTGATGATGCGCAGGATGTATTCGATGCTGAAAAGGATGGTAAAACCCCATTCTGCCATCAGCAATTCATGACCGTATTCATCATGGATCCACGGGATACTGTCGACCATCACAACAATGATGCTCAGGATGATCGTGATGATCAATATAATGTCGAAAAGCTTTCCGGCCCTGGTTTCCGCACCGAAAATGATCTCATGCAATTCCTTTTTCCAGTTCATGGCTGTTATATTTGGAGCAAATATATGTATTTAAGTCAGGATGACGCCTCCGCCGCGATAACGGATATGCTGCTTTTTAGCTTCCGGGCTTGCCCCGCCTGCATTTCTTTGCATAAATTTGCCGGATGGAGTTAAGGCCCGAAGAGATCAGGGAGTTGCTTGATGAAAAGGCGGATATTTATAATTGCAGGGACTTTATCGTCAGCGATCCCGTCAGCATTCCGCACCGTTATTCCCGCCGTGAGGATATTGAGATCGCGGCTTTCCTTTCGGCCAGCATCGCCTGGGGGCAAAGGCCCGTGATTGTAAGAAATGCCGGCCTGCTCATGGACCGCATGGATAACAGTCCCTATGACTTTGTCATGCATGCCCGTCCCGGTGATTTTGCTGCTTTTGGCAATTTCAGGCACAGGACTTTCGGGGGCAGCGACTGCATCTATTTCCTGAAAGCCCTGCAGGCGATTTACCGGGAAGGGGGGCTGGAAAAGGCATTTTCCGGCCCGGAAATCGCTGGCCGCCGCGATACGGCCTCAGCCATCAGTGGATTCCGCCGCCGCTTCCTTTCCTTCGGGCCACCGCCCGGCACAAGCAGGCATGTGGCAGACCCGCTGGCCGGTTCTTCGGCCAAAAGGATCAACATGTTCCTCCGGTGGATGGTGCGGAAGGATAAGCGGGGTGTGGACTTTGGATTATGGAACAGCATCAGCCCCGCCGATCTCTGCTGCCCCCTCGATGTACATACCGCAAGGGTGGCCAGGGCACTGGGTATACTGAAAAGAAAGCAGACCGACTGGAAGGCGGTGGCCGAACTGACCGCTTTCCTGAAGACCCTCGATCCCGATGATCCCGTCAGGTACGATTATGCATTGTTCGGCCTCGGGGTATTTGAGAAATTCTGAAAAAAATATCACTTTTTCCTTGCTTATTTTGAGCATATGCCCGATATTTGCAGAAAGATATCGCTTATGCCAAGACGAAAATGCAGGAGGAGGATCGGGTTCAGGGCTAGCCTGACCCATTTCAAGCCGGCCGGTGTGCCGATGCGTGAACTGACGGAAGTCGTGATCGGAGCGGATGAACTGGAGGCTGTGCGCCTGGCCGACCTGGAAGGGATGTACCAGGAGCAGGCTGCCGCGGCCATGGGGGTGTCAAGGCAGACTTTCGGGAGGATACTGGCTTCGGCGCACAGGAAAATAGCCGATGGGCTGGTAAATGGCAGGGCCATCAGGCTCGATCAGGATCAAATACCGGAAAGGGCCCGGGGGGATGATGCATGAAGTTAAACGGAACGATCCGGATAAAGGGATGTTCCAATATTTATAAATCTAAATTTATCGTGTTATGCCACATCTGGATCACAGCGGCCCCGAAGGCAAAGGGCCGCGTACCGGGCGGAAGCTCGGCAAGTGCCGCCAAAAGGATGATGAGTCCTGGCCCATGGGCCGCGGAATGGGTAAACGCCGCCGGCAAAAAGACAATGAGGGCAAGGGCGAGGGAAAAGGCAAGCGCCTCCAGAGCGGGCGGGCGTTTGAGGATGAACGGTAAGGAAGGCACCGGGCGTCAGGCCTCGGCTGCTTTCGCTCAATCGCTGTATTAAAAGAATCGCCGGAAAGAGGACTTTGCCCGCCGAAGCCTTCCGCGAGCGCTGAAGCTGCTCAGCGGACGCAATGGCGATGGCAGAACCGCCCCTTGAAATCAATTGACTAATGAAAGCTTCAACAAACCGGCTGCCTTGCCGGCAGGCTTTGCACAGCATTAACTTCCTGTTGGATGTGCCCTGAAAAAAGCTGCCTGATTGCTTCGGACAGCAGGAGGTGTGATTTTGTGTTTTGTATTTTCCCGGGAAATGATAACTTTGTTGTGCTTAGATCAATGTTATGATACTGCGCGGTAGCCTGTCTTTCAAAATATCATTCAGCATCCTGGCCGGCGTGATGCTGGTCTTTGCCTTTATCCTGCTTTATAATTATTACATTTCGCGTCAGCTTCTTCTCAGGAATGTGGAAGAAAACGTGATTCATCTCGTCGCCGGAAAGGCGATGAAAATTGAAAAACTGCTGGAATCATCGGAAAAGATCCCGCATATGCTGGCCGGATTCCTCGAAGTTTCAGAACTGTCACTCCCGCAGATCAATGAAATCCTTACCGCCACCGTCGCCGAAAACGATGAGGTATACGGGAGTTGCATTGCCTATGAGCCTTTTCGCTTCGATCCCGACAGCCTGCACTTTGCTCCCTATGTCTGGCGCACGGCAAGTGGAACTGATTTCAAGTTTCTGAATGGCCCGGCCATTGATTATTTTTCGCAGGATTGGTATCGGACACCGGTGGAAAGGCTGAAAGCCGGCTGGTCGGAACCCTATTTCGACCAGGGCGGCGGCGATACACTGATGTGTACCTATTCGGTGCCTTTCTTTAATAAAACCGATAAAACGGTTGCAGAGGGTGTGGTTACCATCGATATATCACTCGAATGGCTCAGGGAATACGTTTCGGCCATCAGGGTATACGATCAGGGTTATGCATTCATGATCTCTTCACAGGGAAATGTCATCACACATCCTGTCGATGATCTGAAAGCCGAGAAAAACATTTTTGATGTTGCCCGTGAAAGGGGATATGACGATCTATTGATCGTTGCCGCCGAGATGATCCGGGGAGGCAGCGATTTCATTCCCTATGATTCCCCCTCCATCCCCGGAAGAGCCTGGCTCTATTATCAGCCTCTGGAGTCAACCTCCTGGTCGCTGGCCATTGTGGTGCCCGAAGATGCCTTTATGGCCGACCTGAAGGTCCTTAACCGTGATCTGTTAATTATCGGACTGCTGGGCCTGATCCTTCTTTTTGTTATCGTTATCCTGATTTCAGGAAAGATCACCCGGCCGCTCAGCAGGCTGGCCAAAGCCACATTGCAGATCGGCGAAGGCAACTTTGACGTGCCCCTTCCTTCCGTGGATTCATCCGATGAGATCGGGCAACTCAACGATGCCATCGGTAAGATGCAGGCAGCCCTGAAAGCATACATCAGGGACCTGCGCGAAACGACGGCTGCGAAACAGAAAATAGAGAGCGAACTGCAGATCGCCAGGGACATACAGCAAGGCATAATCCCAAAGTTATTCCCGCCCTTTCCCGACAGGGACAGCATCGACCTCTATGCCGTGCTCAGACCGGCCAGGGATGTGGGCGGCGACCTCTATGATTTCTTCTTTGTCGATCACGACAACCTCTGCTTTACAATAGGCGATGTTTCGGGAAAGGGCGTCCCCGCGTCCCTCTTCATGGTGATCACCCGTACCCTGCTCCGGGCCAGGATGGACAGCGGAAAAGACCCGGCAACGGTGATGGAGGTCATGAACAACGAACTCTGCCTCGACAACGAAAATGCGATGTTCGTAACTCTTTTCCTCGGAATGCTGAATGTTTCCACCGGCCTGCTGACCTACTGCAACGCCGGGCATAATTATCCCATGATACGAAAGGAGAATGCCCCGGTCGAACTGCTGCATGAAACACACGGTCCGCCGCTGGGCGCGATGGCAGATACAAAATACCGTACCTCTCAGCGGCAAATGGCCGGGAATGAGATGCTGCTCCTCTATACCGACGGGGTATCGGAAGCAATCAATGCGTCGGAAGAACAATATTCCGAAAGACGCATCATCAGGCTGTTAACTGATTACAAGGGAACGGACCCCGCCACTTTCACCAATGAATTACTGGCGGATCTGGGTGCATATGTCGGGCAGGCCGATCAATTTGATGATATAACCCTGCTTGTACTTACCTGGTTCATGACAGAAAACAAATAAAATGGATCAATTGCGCATCAGCATACCGAACCGGATACCGGAACTTGACCGGCTGAGATCCTTCACGGAGGATGCCGCGCAAAAGTGGGAATGGTCCCCCAAAATGGCCATGAATGTCAACCTGATACTGGAGGAATTGGTTTCGAATACCATCCTTTACGGATACACGGATGAGGATGAACACAAACTGGAGATTTCGTTTGTCCGGGAAGCTGACACGCTTGAGATCCGCATTACCGACGATGCTGAAGCTTTTGACATTACAGGGGCGGCAGTGTTCACCGACCATGATAAGCCCGCCGGGGAACGCCGGATTGGCGGCTTGGGCATCCACCTTGTCAGGTCTTTCTCAGATGATATCAGGTATGAAAGAACGCAAAACCATAATGTATTAACCATCCGGAAAAATCTTACCTAAAAAAGAATTAATCATGATCGTTAACGAAGAAAAAAAAGGCAATGTGTATGTGCTCACCCCCGAAGGCAGGCTTGATACAACAAATTACACCATTCTGGAACAACACCTGGCGAAAATTACCGGCGCCAATGCGGGGAATATCCTCATCGATATGTCAAAACTTGAATATATCAGCAGTTCGGGCTTACGGGTGTTGCTGATGTACCTGAAAAAAAGCAAGGAGGTGAACGGCAGGCTGATGCTGTGCAGCATGATACCCGATATAAGGGAGGTATTCGAGATTTCGGGCTTTGTCAATATTTTTGAGATCTATGGCAGCAGGGAAGATGCCCTTGCAAGCTGATTTTTTGTTACGGGAACGAAAAAACTACCCCATGGTCCATTACATCCATTTTAAGGATCCCACATCCAGGGAAATAGAAGAAAAACTCGATAGCATCCCCCGTTGTCCGGGGACATGCTTTTTTATTGACGTGATCAACTCCACCGATATCAAATACCGCACAAAGCTGCGGCAATGGGGGAAGAGGCTGAACAATACCTTTAATTTCATCTCTTTCCTGAACGACCTGCCCGGCAATGTGGTTAAAGGGATCGGCGATGAACTGATGCTCTTCATTCCCGACGAGGACCTGTTTAGCAAGACCAGCTACAATAACTACTTCGGCTTGCTTGGCGAGATCTACGCCACCATCGATAACCTGATGAATTACCCCATTCCCGATACCTTTCTGAATTGTAAGGTGGCCATCCACTATTGCACCGAAGTTTACAATATTTCTTTCTTTGAACACGCCAATGATTATTACGGGATGGACATTGACCTGACCGCCCGCCTCATGACCAAGGCCAGGGCCAACCGGATTGTTCTGAGCGAAAAGTTTTTCATCAAGGTTAAGAATGACATGATCGATCATGATGTCCGCATTCAGGATTCCATTATTTCCGGGATTTCTCCCGTTTACATGGAGGACTTCAAGGGGGTGCCGCATCCCACCGAATACCGTTTTATTGATGTGGGCGCATAGGCCGGGTCAGGCATGCGGCTGCGCAGCCTTATGCCTGCATCCCTTGCATTTGAACAAATATTAATTATAGTCTGTTACTGCTTTATATAAAAACATATTCCAATGGAGAAAGAAAATAATCCGGTGGTATCCGTTTTCAGGAAGACGCATTTCAATGCTGCGCACCGTCTTCATAATCCTGCATGGGATGATGAGCGGAACAGGGAAGTTTTCGGCGTTTGCAACAATGCCAACTATCATGGCCATAATTATGACCTGATCGTGAAAGTTACCGGTACGGTCGATCCTGCGACAGGTTATGTGATGGATATGAAGATATTGCAGGAATTGCTTGATGAACACATCATTTCGCGTTTCGACCACAGGAACCTCTCGCTCGACGTGGATGAATTCAGGGAACTGAACCCCACGGCCGAGAATATTGCCGTGGTGATCTGGCATATACTGCGTGAACACATCGGGAAGGATAAACAACTTTCGGTGACCCTGTATGAGACTGAACGTAATTTTGTTGAGTATTCAGGGCCTTCCGTGTAAAAGCTCTCGGCCCCGGCCCGAACGCCTGCTCAGATCCTGACGCTTTTCCCTTTTTTTCCGGTTTTAATTTTCTTTACAATGATGCGGGGTACCGGGTCAATGCCGGATGTTCCCCATGGATGGCAGCGTAAGATCCGCCTGACTGCCATTCCGCCCCCGCGAAATGGGCCGTGCAGTTGAAGAGCACGAAGCGCATATTCGGAACAACCGGGATAATGCCTGCACGAAGCGGGCGTAAGGGGTGAAATGACATATTTGTAAAAATAGATCAGTCCCACCAGGGGAATGGCCAGTATGTCCTTGATCTTTTGCACAGTCTTGCAAAAATAATATAAAACAAGCTTTCTTGCCGGCACATTTGCGTGCGCTGTAAACGGACCTATCCCAGGTGCCGGTGAATGACGCTCAATACCTCATCCTTTACCAGCGGTTTTCTGATGAAACCGTCGAAGCGTTCACGTAATGTTTTATGGATCCTTACAGGGAAACCCGCTTCCAGCATGGCCAGTATACGGGGCTTTGGGTTTCCGGCCCTGAGGCCGTCAACCAGGCAAGGGTCACTGGTTTTCGACCAGTGGAAAAGGCAAAGGTGAATGCCGCTGTTGTTTTTGCAGAATTCATGGGCATGCGCGTGGCTGTCAACGTAATGGATTTTGACACGGTTCTTGAGCATTTCCTCCAGGGTGATATAGTCCGAGATGTCATCTTCGATGATCAGGATTTGTTTGTTTTTCCAGACAAACTTTTCATCTGCAAGGGTTTTCTTCGTGCTGACGATGATTTCGGGGATTTCAAAATAGAAGGAAGAGCCCTTGCCGGGTTCCGATTCCACCCAGATCTCCCCGCCAAGCATCCTGATGAGGCTTTGCGTTATGGCCAGGCCAAGTCCCGTGCCTTCGCGCTTGATATCGAGCGATTGTGGCTCCTGTATGAAGCGGTCGAATATCTTTCGCTGGTATTTCTTGCTGATGCCAAGCCCCGTATCTCTCACAAAAAACCTGATCCTGTTTTCGTCCCTGACACTGAAGCCGTATTCAATACTGCCCTCCTTGGTAAATTTAAATGCATTTGAGATCAGGTTCGAAAATATTTGCTTGAGCCGTGAAGGATCCGAATTGATCAGCAACATTTCGCTGTTGCGGGGCATCGTCAGTTTCAGTATGACGTTCCTGTCAAGTTCCCTGCTCCTGTGTGATTCAAAAAGCGGATAGAGTTCTTTCAGGAAAAGGCTCACGTCAAAGTCGATCCTGAAGAGCTTGACAACATTTGCCTGCAGCCTGGTAAACTCGAGGATGTCATTTGTGAGGTTGAGCAGGACGTTGCTGTTGCTTTCGATGATGCCGGTAAGCTCCAGGCGCCTTTCATCACTCAGACCGCCCGATTGCAGGAGGTTTGAGAAGCTGATGATGGCTTTGATGGGGGTTTGTATCTCATGCGAGACATTGGCCAGGAAGATGCCTTTCAGCTTGTCTGATTCCTCCGCCTTTTCCTTTGCATCGATCAGGGCCTTCTCGGCTTTTTCCTTTTCCAGGATCTCGTTTGAAAGGAGCATCGTCCGCTCCTGCACTTTCCTTTCCAGTTCCTGGTTGAGTGATTGTAATTCCTCCAGCATCTTCTTTCGTGAGCTGATGTCGACCATAACCCCCCTGATCCCGGCCAGCTGGCCGTTCTCGATGATCCCGCTGGTGTAGATCAGCGCCGGGAAAAGATCTCCCTTTTTGGTGTGGCAGATCACTTCCTTTTCCTGTTGGTTGCCATCACCGGCGATGATATCCATGATCTTTTCTCCCTGCCTGCCGCCTTCACGGCTTATGATGTCCTGCAGGAAGAGGCCCTTCTCAATGTCCTTGCCCGTGTATTCAAACTTTTTCAGTGCCAGCCGGTTCACAAAGGTAAGCCTGCCGTCGGGAGTGGCCTCAAATACTACCTGCGGCAGCAATTCCGCAAAATCACGGAATTTCTTCTCCGTCTCGGCCACCTTCTGCTTCAACAGTATGTTCCTTCCAAGCTCTATGATCTTATTCTCAAGCCTGTTGTTGTCGACCGGCTTCAGAAGATAGCCGTCAACCCCCAGGTCGATGGACCGGATAAAATAATCTGACTCGGAATGCCCTGATATCATGATCACCTTTACGTCCGGGTCAATCTTCTTGATCTCCCTGATCATGGCCAGGCCGTCCATTCCCGGCATCCTGATGTCGGTAATGATGATCTGGGGCCTGACCTTCCTGAATACTTCTATCCCTTGCAGCCCGTCGGCTGCCATGTGTACGTCGGTAACAATGTTACGCATGAACTCCGAATAAACATACAAGGATAGCTTGTCGTCCTCAACCAGCAGTACCGATAGCTTTAGTTTATCCATTTCTCCCCGTGAATGTATCAATAAAAACAAAATTAACAATAATGAAACATGAATCCTTACGTATTTATACGGATATGGAATATTGTGGATTCAATTGAAATATTCTTTAGATTTGATGTATATTTACATGATGGAACGGATGACCCGTTCTTGCGTTCTTGAATTTGCTGTGCATCATAATCAATAGAAAATGGGTTTAAAATCAGTTGGTTAAGCATCCCCTAAGCCGATGCCGGCGCAATAGTCAGGCTTAAGGGCGGGGCGGCGGAGGGCATACGATCCACATGGATCTGTTTTCGATGCACTGCGAAAGTTTGTTGGGAAACCGAAAAAAACGATTAAATGAAGAAAATACGGATACTCATCGTTGAAGACCACGAAGTGGTGATCAAAGGCATCAAGGCATTGCTGGAGCCATATGACGATCTGCTGGTGGTTGGCTTCGCACTGAACAGTGAAGAGGCCATGAAAAAAGTGGAAGAGCTTTACCCCGATATCATCATTATGGATATTAACCTGCCTGAGGTTTCTGGGATTGAACTGACCGGGATGATCAGCGAAAAATATCCCCTTGTCAAGGTTATTTACTATACCTCCCATGTTGATGAAGACCTGATCATACAAGGTTTTGAGGCAGGCGCCTTTGGCTATGTGCCCAAAAACTTCAAGCCGCAGGAACTCATCGAGGCCATTCATATGGTAAATGGCGGACAAAAATTCATGAAAGGCATTGTCAGCGAAAAATTCATTTCCAGCTATCTGAAATCTGAAAAAGAAAAAAAACTCAAACAGGATATGCCTTTATCGGAAAGGGAATTGGAGGTGCTGAAGCATATCAGCTTGGGAATGAGCAATAAAGTCATTGCCGATAAGCTTTTTATCAGCATCCGCACGGTCGAGACACATAAGCATAACCTGATGAAAAAGCTGAACATCTATTCAACAGCCGAACTGGTCATTTACGCCATACAGAACAATATTATCAAGATCTGACTGTAACCTTTTGCGCAAGCTTACGTAGAACCCTGCGTAAATATACGGATGCCATTTAAAAGTAATTCCTTATTGACGTACAGCCGTCATTAATGTACTTTTGCAGGGTAATCGTATCGTAATTTTATTAGATTTGGGTTTTGAAGTCCGGGGTTTTAATCAAGCCCCGGATTTGTTTTTTCAATATCCACGCCTGTAGCCTGATCTTTTAGCAGGCTTCAATTACCTGATTCCAGTTCGGTTTTCAGACGTTCCAGTTCCATCAGCAGTGTGTCCACGTTGCGGCTGTCGTAATACCTGCCAAATAAGGCATTGGTGAAGGGCGGGGGAGTGGGGGAAAAGATCGCCTTGCCGATTATCTCGCTCATGGCCTTGCGCGGATGCTGTGAGTCCCAGAAATATTCCCTGTCGGAAGTGATCCCGTTAATGCCGCCGAAATACCAGACCCCGCTCTCTTCGGCCAGGAACTTTACGAATTCAATATAAAGCGGATAAGCATGAGATCTCATCAGCATGGCAAAATGGTCTTTATAAAGGGGGTTGATAAAGGCTGTGTAAGTGATGTCGTTTTCGCTGCATTGCCTGAGAATCGAACGGTAGGCCGTTTTTTTATAATCGGGGATGGTGATGGCGGAGTCGTTGTATATGGTTTGGTATGTTTCGAGCACGCTTTCCATTTGCTGGTCTATCCATGGCTCTCCAAGCCGGGCATAGTTCAGCTCACGCCAACGGTTTGTCCTCGATCCAAATTCATTGTAATGATATTTCACTTTTTTTCCTTCCGGGTCCCTGATGTTGGACAGAACACACCAGGCCGATTCCTTTACGGCCTGTATACTGGTATGCATTTTCAGGAATTCGGCCAGCTTTGGTTTGCTCCCGTCCACAAGCAGGGTGTCGAAGGTTGAACCATAGCGGGCTGTCCAGCTCAGCATGGCAATAAAGTCGATGCCGTAGCATACATATTCGATGTCATAGTTCCTGATACTGTATGCAAGCAGGTCGTTCATCTCATCCAGCGTACCACTGCTGAGCGAAAAGTTATAGTACCGGTGGTCGCGATACCGGCCGAAGGCTTCTTCGGGGGCGAGATACAATATCCTGGAATTGCCCAGGAAGATGGCATCGGGGCGGATGGCATCCGCATTGTATAGTTTAACGATACGGGTATGACGGATAAAACCCGGTTTATGCCTGTTGAAACCGGTATATCTCGAATGGAAATGAAAGCCAAAGGGGTCGATGATGTAATTGGCCAGGGCAACAAATACCATGGCCGAGAAGAACACGGAAAGAAACAGCCGGATAAATTTTTTGTCGCTCATGTCAAAAACCAAAATATATGAATTCACTGATACGGTGCATGTTCATGATCGAGTACAATGCAATGACGATCAAAATGGCCAGCCGCAAAAAGCCGGGTCTGAAATGTTCCTTTACGTAATTCGTGTTCCTGATGAAAAATATGATCAGGAATCCGGCCAGGATCCAAAGGTATGTTTCATAGGTTCCTCCTATTGAATCCATTGAACCGATGCTGCCTGTTCCGCTGAGCCCGGCCATACCCCTGAGCACTTTCAGGGCATCGCCCCAGCTGGTCGCCCTGAAAAACACCCAGGCCATATTCACGAAGTTAAAGGTGATGAACCAGGCAAGCGGCTTGTTCATCTTAATGCCTGTATGCCCCCACAGCCTGTGTATGATGGTGGCAAGCCCGTGCAGGAAGCCCCAGAACACGAAGGTCCATCCCGCTCCGTGCCAGATGCCCCCGATCAGGAAGGTCAGCATCAGGTTTCGCAGCAGCATGCCTTCACCCTGCCGGTTTCCACCCAGCGGGATATAGACATAATCGCGCAAAAACCGGCTGAGCGTCATGTGCCAGCGCCGCCAGAAATCCTGTATGTTCAGCGAAAGATACGGGGAGTTAAAGTTGAACGGCAGGTGGATGTTGAACATGAGTGCCAGGCCGATAGCCATGTCGGTGTAACCGCTGAAATCAAAATATAACTGGAAAGTATAGCAAAGAGAGGTAGCCCACGCTTCGGCCATGTTCAGCGAAACGGCGGTGTCGAAGCCGGCTGTGGCCCAAAGGGCGAAACTGTCGGCCAGGACAACCTTCTTGAAAAGCCCCGCGAAAAAGATGTAAAAACCTTTGGATATGTTGGCCGCTTTGATGATCCTGTTCCCGGCATCGGCAAACTGGGGCATCATTTCCGCATGATGCACGATGGGGCCGGCGATCAGTTGAGGGAAGAAGGTCACGAACATGGAATAATTGAGAAAATTCCTTTCCCTGACCTTCCCTTTGTAAGCATCGGCCAGAAAAGCGATCTGCTGGAAGGTGTAAAAACTTATTCCGATGGGCAAGGCCAGGTTTTGGTATTGAAAGGCAGTGCCAAACACTTCATTCAGGTTCCATAGTATAAAGTTGTAATACTTGAAATATCCCAGCAACAGGATGTTGACCGTAATGCCGCTGATGAGCCAGACCAGTCGGCCTGACTTGCTTTTAATGCTTTTTTCACTGCTGAACGGGATGCTGAAAAAATAATTGAAAAACAGTGAAAAGATGATCACGGGCAGGTAAACAGGGTCCCACCAGGCGTAAAAGAACAGGGAAGCCAGCACCAGCCATGACTTGGAAATTGCATCAACCGATGTCCGCCTCAGCAGGAAGTAGCCTGCAAAGGTCACGGGCAGAAATGCAAAAATGAATTCGTATGAGTTGAAAAGCACTGTGCCTGGCTTTAATAAATGCTTTTGAGGCGCAAATATAACAGCTTTTATTTGCGAAATATACGATTCGACAAGAAGTGCCCGGGATTTTTTTGTCTGTCAGGGAAATTTTAACTGTCGTGCTCAACTGACCGCAGAAAATGCCCGGTGAACGATCCTTCATGATTTATGATATCCACGGGCGTGCCTTCAAAAACGACCTGCCCGCCCTTTTCGCCTCCTTCGGGCCCCAGGTCGATGATCCGGTCGGCAGCCCTGATCACTTCCTGGTTGTGTTCTACCACTACCAGCGTATGCCCGTTGTCGAGCAGGGCGCTGAAAGCTTCCAGCAATTTGCGGATATCGTGGAAATGCAGGCCTGTTGTGGGTTCGTCAAATATGAAGAGGGTAGGGGTGTCGCTGCTCCCCATGGCCAGGAAATAGGCCAGCTTTATACGCTGTGCTTCGCCGCCGCTGAGGGTGCTCGACGATTGCCCCATGCGGAGATAGCCCAGCCCGACATCCTGCAATGGCTTCAGCCTGGCGATGATCTTCCTGACGGAAGGGTTTTCATTACCCGCTTCGCGAAAGAAATCAACGGCCTCGTCGATGGTGAGGTCAAGCACTTCGCTGATGTTTTTACCCTTAAAGGTGATCTCCAGCACTTCTTCCTTAAAACGTTTACCGCGACAATGGTCGCATTGCAGGTAAATATCGGCCATGAACTGCATTTCTATCTTAACAACCCCTTCCCCTTCACAGGATTCGCATCTTCCGCCCGGCACATTGAAAGAGAAATAACCCGGCTTGTAGTTCCTTAGCCTGGCGAGGGGCTGGTTGGAAAAAAGGCCCCTGATGTCGTCAAATGCCTTGATGTAGGTGGCCGGGTTCGATCGCGACGACCTTCCGATGGGGTTCTGGTCGACCAGTTCGACGGATCCGATGCTGCCGGTGTCGCCCGAAAGGTGCAGGTATTTGCCGGTCTTTCCGGCAAAACCGCCATGGAGCTTTCTCAGCGATGGGTACAGGATGTTGTTCACCAGCGATGACTTGCCTGAACCGCTTACGCCGGTCACTACGGTCAGTATGTTCAGCGGAAAGGCGACGTCAATGTTTTTCAGGTTGTTTTCCATGGCTCCGTGTACCCGGATGAACTCCTTCCATTTTCTTCTTTTCTCCGGCACGGGGATCTTCATTTCGCCACTCATGTATTTGGCTGTCAGGCTGTTCTTATCCTTTAGCAGTGCTTTAAGGTTGCCGCTGAAAACAAGTTCGCCGCCCCTGCTCCCGGCAAGCGGGCCGATGTCGATGATATGGTCGGCGGCCCGGATGATGTCACGGTCGTGTTCCACCACGATCACGGTATTGCCCAGGTCGCGGAGTTGCTCCAGCACACTTATCAGCCGGTGGGTGTCGCGCGGGTGCAGCCCGATGCTTGGCTCATCAAGGATGTACATGGATCCAACGAGGCTGCTGCCGAGCGATGTGGCCAGGTTTATCCTTTGCGATTCCCCGCCCGACAGGGTAGACGAAAGCCTGTTCAGGTTCAGGTAGCCCAACCCTACATCCAGCAGTACCTGCAGCCGCCGCGTGATCTCCGTGATCAGCCTGCTCCCGACCTTACGGTCGTGCTCGCTCAGCTCCAGTTTTTTGATACTTTCCAGAAGCTCCGTCACCGGCATGGAAACGGCGTCGCCAATGCTCATGCCGTCGACTTTCACATAATTGGCGTCTTTTCTCAGCCTGCTCCCCCTGCATTCGGGACACACGGTCTTGCCGCGGTAGCGCGATAACATGACACGGTATTGTATCTTGTAGGTTTGTTCCTCAACTTCGCGGAAGAACTGATCCAGCCCGCTGAAAAATTCGTTCCCGCTCCACAGCAGATCGTATTGTTCCCGGCTGAGGGCGTAAACGGGCTTGTGCACCGGAAAGTCGAAACGGTGGGCAACCCTGATGAGCGCATGTTTCCATTCGCTCATCTTTTCGCCTTTCCAGGGGGCGATGGCGTCTTCATAAACGCTGAGTGACTTATTGGGAATGACCAGGTCGGGGTCGATCCCGATGATGCTTCCGAATCCCTCACAGGTTTTACATGCCCCGTAAGGGTTGTTGAAGGCGAACAGGTTTTCGGAAGGCTTTTCGAAACGCATGCCGTCCAGCTCAAAGCGGTTGGAAAAGTAGTGGGTCTTTGTTTTCTCCCCCCTGCTTTCGATGATGCATACCCCGTTCCCCTCGAAAAAGGCGGTTTCTACCGAGTCGGCTATGCGGGAAGCTAGTTCGGTCGATGCGGGATCGATCAGTATCCTGTCAATCAGAATATTCAGATCCTTTTCGGCATCCTTTGGCCTGTCCTCTTCCAGAAAAGCGGCTATTCCTGTCATCGCTTCCCCGTTCACCAGCCTGCTGAATCCCTGCTGCATGAGCACATGCAATTGCTGTGCAAGATCCCTGCCTGATTTCAGCAGGAGCGGGGTCATCATCCTGATCTCCGTTCCCGCTTCCAGCGACAGCACAAACTCAGTCACGTCATCCACGCTGTGGCGGGTAACCTGCCTGCCTGAAACAGGCGAATAGGTCTTCCCGATCCGGGCAAACAACAACTTCAGGTATTCATAAATTTCCGTCGAGGTGCCTACCGTCGAACGCGGATTACGCGTGTTCACCCGCTGTTCGATGGCAATGGCTGGGGATACACCGCTGATCAGGTCCACTTCGGGCTTGCTCATACGCCCCAGGAACTGACGGGCATAGGCGCTCAGACTCTCCACATAACGGCGCTGACCGTCGGCATAGAGGGTGTCAAAGGCCAGCGAAGACTTGCCGGAACCCGATAAGCCCGTGATCACCACCAGCCTGTTGCGGGGGATGGTCACGTCAATGTTGCGCAGGTTGTGTACCCTGGCTCCCTTGATATAAATAAAGTCTTTCGGGTCAGGAATTTTCATTATTGTATAACCGCCGGCTTGATCACGGGGATCGCAAAAATATTTAAAAAATTTGCAATTATCGTTTAATTGATTATATTTGCATGGTATTTGTAACCCTAACAGGGATATTAAGTATAAATTATCAGGCGGAAAAAACCGCCTGATCCAAAACTGAGGAGGAAGACTATCGAATAAATATTTACCCTTTTTACTAAACCATACTAAAAAGGGAGGCCTATGAAAGCCTGTAAAATTAGCGACAGTAAGCTAATTGCTGAATATTTAAGTGGTAACCAGGATAGTCTGGAAAAACTCATCTGCCGCCACAAGAACAGAGTATTTGCATACATCCTTATGGTTGTTAAGGATAAGCAATTAGCCGACGACATCTTTCAGGACACATTCATCAAAGTGATCAACACCATCCAGTCGGGATCCTACAAGGAGGAAGGGAAATTCATACAGTGGGTCATGAGGATCGCACATAACCTCATCATCGACTACTTCCGGAAATCAAAAAGGATGCCGCTGGTCGACAATGACAATTCCGAATTCGATATTTTTGATACCATCCAGCTTACCGATCCATCCGTTGAGGAGCAGATGATCATCGACCAGATACACCAGGATGTCCGCGATCTGATCGATCTGCTTCCGCAGGAACAGAAAGAAGTGCTCTTCATGCGGCATTATTCGGAGATGAGCTTCAAGGATATCGCCGATCAGACCAATGTCAGTATTAACACGGCCCTGGGGCGGATGCGGTATGCACTGATCAACCTTCGGAAACTTGTCAGGGAAAAGGATATCATCCTCACCCGCTGATTTTTTTTCCCGCCGGCATACTAAAGCCATTTCGGCTTCCGTTATCAAGTTGTTAAAACGATTTAATAACTAACGGAGGCGAGATGCAAAAAACTTTTACCCCAAAGAACCATACTGACACAAGTAAACTGAAAGCAGCGCTGAAAGCTGGGCCCGACAGGCAAACGCTCCGCAATATCATGGCTTACGCCAGGGCACTCAGCGTGGTGCACACAAAAATGACCGGACAGGTCAACCTCTTGATGAACTGATACAAACCCCGTGAAAAGCGGGGTTTTTGCTTTCTGTTTTCCATCCGCCCATCCCGTGGCTATGCCTCCTCCGGGCATGCTTATTTTGTTAATTTTGCTTCCTGATGACAAAAAAGGAAAAATACCGCAGGTTCATCGAATACTTCATGGCCGCCATGCCCGATGCTGGCACGGAACTTGAATATCGGGACCCCTATGAACTGCTGGTTGCGGTGATCCTTTCGGCCCAGTGTACCGACAAACGCGTAAATATCATCACCCCAGGGTTTTTCAGGCAATTTCCCCGGGCCGAAGACCTGGCAGCTGCCACAGATGATGAAGTGTACGACCTCATTAAAAGTTGTTCCTATCCGAACAACAAAACGCGCAATCTTATCGGCATGGCCAGGACCCTTGTCTCGGATTTTAACGGCCTGGTGCCCGCTGATGTGGATGATTTGCAGAAATTGCCCGGCGTGGGCCGGAAAACGGCCAATGTCATTGCCTCGGTGGTTTACCGCAAACCAGCCATGGCCGTCGATACGCATGTTTTCAGGGTCTCGGCCAGGATTGGCCTGACGGTCAATGCCAAAACACCCCTGGCAGCGGAGCGGCAACTCGTCAGCCATATTCCCGAAGATCTCATTCACCGTGCGCATCACTGGCTGATCCTGCATGGTCGTTATACCTGTACGGCCCGCAAACCGCGCTGTGAACAATGCGGTTTGACTGATATCTGCAATTTTTTTCGAAAAAAAGTCAGGTAAAAAGTGCGACTTTTGTTGAAAACTCGTATTAATATAATGGGGATGTCCACATCCAAAAACATTAAATTTGCATGACTCCCCTTAAAAATATAACCATATGCAGAAACTGAAAGAAGGCGACCGGGCTCCCGGATTTTCCGCCAACGATCAATACGGCAGGCCTGTAAGACTGGAAGATTACAGGGGGAAGAAGGTGGTGCTGTATTTTTATCCGAAGGACAATACGCCGGGCTGTACGGCCGAAGCCTGCAGCCTGCGCGACCATCACGACGTTTTCCTCGAAAATGGCTATGCCGTGATCGGGGTGAGTGCCGATGATGCCGCCTCACATGTGAAATTTACGGAGAAGCACGGGCTTCCGTTCCCGCTGATCCCCGATACCGGCCGGGAGATCATCAAAGCCTACGGGGTATGGGGGCCGAAAAAGTTCATGGGCCGTGAATTCGAAGGCATCATCCGTACCACCTTCGTGATCGGTGAAGACGGCCGCATCGAAAAGATCTTTACGAAGGTTAAAACTACTGAACACGGTGAACAGATCCTCGGAGCGGAAAAATAATCAGATTATCAACCAGCAAACCATTCATAACATGAGTACCGAAAAAGATAACGATAAGATCAGGCAGGAAAAGATGAAAGCCCTTGAACTCACACTGGGGAACATCGAAAAGAATTTTGGCAAGGGAACCATCATGAAGCTGGGCGATGCAGCCGTCGAAAACGTTGATTCCATTTCAACGGGCTCCATCAGCCTCGACCATGCGCTGGGCGTGGGCGGACTTCCACGCGGAAGGGTCATCGAGATCTATGGCCCCGAATCATCGGGTAAAACCACCCTTGCCCTGCATGCCATTGCCATGGCGCAACGCGGCGGGGGAATCGCCGCCTTCATTGATGCAGAACATGCCTTCGACAGGACATATGCACAGAAACTGGGTATCGATATCGAAAACCTGCTGATCTCACAACCCGACAATGGCGAACAGGCCCTCGAGATTGTCGAGAACCTGATCCGATCGGGTGCCATCGACATCATCGTGATCGACTCCGTGGCGGCTCTTACACCCAGAAGCGAGATCGAAGGGGAAATGGGCGATTCCAAGATGGGCCTGCAGGCACGCCTGATGTCGCAGGCATTGCGAAAACTCACCTCCACCATCAGCAAAACAAATACCTGCTGCGTGTTTATTAACCAGCTCAGGGAAAAGATCGGCGTCGTGTTCGGCAACCCTGAAACCACTACCGGAGGCAATGCACTGAAATTCTATTCTTCTGTACGTATCGATATCAGAAAAATGAACCAGATCAAGGAGGGCGAAAACATTACCGGAAACAGGGCCCGCGTGAAGATCGTCAAGAATAAGGTCGCCCCGCCCTTCCGGAAAGCCGAATTCGATATCATCTACGGAGAGGGAATTTCAAAATACGGCGAGATCATCGACCTTGGCGTCGACATGGATATTCTTAAAAAAAGCGGGTCGTGGTTCAGCTATGGCGATACCAAACTCGGCCAGGGGCGTGATGCCGTGAAAAGCCTGCTGATCGATAACCCGGAACTGGCCGAAGAACTTGAAGCAAAGATCCGGGAAGGACTGAAGAATCCAGCCTGAGCAGCTGATAAAACAGCTCCGGGCCGGTAAAAACCCATCTTGCGGTGTGCCCGGGCAAATTGACAATTACTGTCTGGAGCCCACCGGTTGAAGATGTGGTTATTTTCAACCACCGTAGAATAAAAATAATGAAGACATGAAAAATATTATACTGGGATTTTTGCTCCTGGCCACGATGGCCATGTTTTCCTGCCAGAGAAAAAGCGGTGAAAAGGCCACTGATACGCCTGTAGCCGATACCGCCGTGTTAACCATAGGAACGATCACCCGGCAGATCATGCAGGATTCATCCAATGCCGGCTTATTCCGCGACCGCGCCATGCTCTATCTCGCTGAGAAGGATCCGAACAAAGCCCTGCGCGACATGAATGCGGCCATCGCGCTCAAGCCCGGGAATTCACGCTATATGCTCGACCTTGCCGATATTTTCTTGAGCATGGGGCTGATCGATAATACCATGGAATCGCTCAACAAGGCACTTTCACTGGATCCGGAAAACACGGAAACACTGCTGAAGCTTGCCGAGATCAACCTGATCCTGCAGCAGTACAAGGCTGCCGTTGAATATTCAGACAAGGCCATTGAATTGGAAAAATCAAATCCACTTCCTTATTTTATCAAGGCTTATACCTTTGCCGAAACCGGCGATACCCTGCGGGCCATCAAGACATATCTCGAAACGGTGAGTGTCGACCAGGATTATTATGATGCCTATATACAATTGGGCCTGATATACAGCAAAGCTAAAAACCGGCTGGCCATCGATTACCTCAATAACGCACTCAATATCCGGCCGGAGAGCACCGAAGCCCTCTATGCCCTGGCCCTTGCATACCAGCAGCAGGAGCAGGCCGAAAATGCCATCCAGACTTATAACCGCCTGATAATCATTAATCCGCAGCATGTTTATGCCCATTATAACCTCGGATATGTGCACCTTGTATTTCTGGATGATTACGAACAGGCCATCACTTATTTTGACAAAGTCCTGGAACTGGATCCGGGTTATTATGATGCACTGTATAACAAAGCCTACTGTTATGAGTTGCTGGGCGACCCGGTAACAGCATGGGATCTTTACAAGCAGGTGCTGGAAATTGCCGTAAACCACGAAAAGGCAATTGACGGACTGAACAGGCTTGAAGGCCGTTAGTGACATTCCCGCAGCCGGCTGTGGCAGGCAGAGATCAATTGTTGAATAGTTTTTCCTTTCAGGGGATTCCGCTTATGCATCAAGCCATTTTATCCGGCATAATGTATCAGAAACCCAGCAGCATGCCTCCCTGATAAATAAGGAATGACATCAGCCAGGCGAGCGCCGTGGTATATCCTGCCACGAAGAGTGCCCATTTCCATCGCCCCGATTCCTTTTTCACTGCCGCGATCACGGCCACACAGGGGAAATAGATCAGCACAAAGATCAAAAAGGAGAATGAAGCCAGGGGAGAGAAGACTTTTTCGCCTTCTTTACTGCCTGTTTCATATTGCTGTTGCTGTATCCGGCTCACCAGGTCGCCGGTTTCATCTGTATTTCCCGATCCGTACAGCACCCCCATGGTACTTACGATGACTTCTTTGGCCGCGGCGCCCGCCACCAGGCTTACGCTCATTTTCCAGTCGAAGCCAAGGGGGCGCATCACGGGCTCGATGAAGCGGCCGATCTGTCCGATAAAACTCAATTCCTGGTGTCTGGCGTCTTTCTGGTTTTTTATTTCGGCGATGGAAGCGGCCTTTTGATGCCGGAGTGAAGCAAACAGGCTTGTATCCTGCCTTGCCTGGGCGATTTGCCGGTCGTACGAATCTGTTACCTGCCGGATCTGCTCATCGTAAACGCGGAGTTTTTCAGTATTTCCGGGGAAATATCCGAGTATCCATATAATGAGGGAGGCCAGCAGGATGATGCCTCCCATCTTTTTTATGTATTGCGCCCCTTTATACCAGGTGTGCCTGAGCGTATTTCGCAGGGTCGGTATCCTGTACGGGGGGAGTTCCATCACAAAAGGCGATTCGGAGGCGCGAAAGAGGGTCTTTTTCAGGATCAGCGCGATGACGGCGGCCAGAAGGATCCCGAACAGATAGAGCGAAAAGAGGATGGTTCCCTGGTAATTCGTGAAAAACGCGCTGATGATCAGCACATATACGGGGTAGCGTGCACTGCACGACATCAGCGGGGTGATGAACATGGTAACCATGCGGTCGCTCCTGCTTTCGATGGTACGCGTAGCCATGATGGCGGGCACATTGCATCCGAAACCCATCAGCAGGGGGATGAAGGATTTACCGTGGAGGCCGACCCTGTGCATGATCCTGTCGACAATGAAAGCAATGCGGGCCATATAGCCCGTATCTTCCATCAGGCTGATAAAGAAGAAAAGGATAAGGATGTTGGGAAGGAAGATGAGCACCCCGCCCACACCGCCGATGATCCCGTTCACGAGCAGGTCGCGAAAAATGCTTTCGGGCATGATGGCCTGAAGTTTCCCTCCCATGAATTCCATCAGCATTCCGATCCATTCCATGGGGTAGGACCCAACGAGAAAAGTGGCTTCGAACATGAACCACATCAGCAGGAAGAAGATCGGGTAGCTCAGGTAACGGCTGGTAAGGTAGCGGTCGAGGAAACGCGACCTTTTCCCTTTTTCCTTTTTTCCCGGCTTGAAGGTTTCTATCAGCGCTCCGCTGATAAAGCCGTAGCGTGCATCGGTGATGAGGGTTTCGGTGTCGTCACGGTGCAGTTTTTCAAGTTTGGCGATCTCCTCGTCGACCTTTTTCCTGATGCTGCCAAAATTCGGGTTGCCGGCCAGTACATTCGTTACCGTCTCATCTTTTTCAAGCAGCTTCAGGGCATAGTACCTGGGTGCTGCCGGGTCGGCAAGGCCGTTCCCTTCCTTAATGGCTTTTTGAAGTTTTTGGATGGCTTCTTCCAGGTCCTGACCATAATTGATGTGGATGTGCTTTACAAGCGGATCCCGGTCTTCATAAACATCGATCACCTTGCGGAAAAGTTCGTTAATGCCCTTTTTCCGTGTACTGATAGTAGGAACGATGGGAATGCCGATTAGTTTTTGCAGCGACAAATAGTCAAAGCGGTCGCCTTTGGCAAGCAGTTCGTCATACATGTTCAGGGCGATCACGATCCTGATGTCCATGTCGATCAGCTGGGTGGTGAGGTAGAGGTTCCTTTCGAGGTTGGATGCATCGATAACGTTGATGACGATATCGGGCATTTTCTCGCGTATGTGTTCCCGAACAAAGAGTTCTTCCGGCGTGTAATGCGTGAGCGAATAGGTGCCCGGCAGGTCGGTCAGGTTAAAAATGTATGAATCAAGCGTAAAACGGGCCTGCTTGGAATCAACGGTCACCCCGCCGTAATTGCCTGTCATTTGCCTTGAGCGGGAGGCAAGGTTGAAAAGGGTGGTCTTTCCAGAATTCGGGTTGCCGACCAGGGCCACATCAATCATCCTGCTTTTCTCAGAGGCGATGCGGTGCAGGGGCTCGGCTGCGAGAACCCCTTCATAAGCTCCGGTCAGGGAACCAGGGGCCACTTCCTCGGGTGTGACCACCTCGATGAGCGCGGCTTCTTTCCTTCGCAGGCTGACTTCGTAGCCCATGATCCGGTAGTCGACGGGATCTCTGAGCGGGGCTGAACGGATCACTGCGACTTCCTTGCCTTTGATGAACCCCATCTCCATGATGCGTTTCCTGAAAGCGCCGCGGCCCCTCACCTTGGTGATGATGCCTTTCTGTCCGGTCTCCAGGTCGCGCAAAGTAGTCACTGCTTGTTAATTTAGATTAAATAAAAGCAGGCAAAGATATTCATTAAGATGGATACCAGGATATAAAAGCATTCTAAACTTCATCTAAATAAGAAGTGAAAACCGTGAATTCCTATTCGTCCTGTATGTTAAGGCTTATGAAATCGCTGTCGAGATGGTGCCGGTATAAAAGGTGGTGGATGTTCTTCTGAATACGGATGATCTTGTAACCCCAGTTGGTATAGAATAGCTGCCTGCATTCCGAAATGGCGCTGAGGATGGCCGAATGGGTGCGCTTGTTATACAGCAGCACGAAGTCCTTCAAATCCTGGTAGATGTCGCTGAGGTCCTCGGCCATGCTGCCCTTCACAACATCTTCACCATTGAAGGTCTTTTCGTCAATATACCAGTATTCATCATCTTTCCCGAATACATTGCGAAGCCCGTTGAAGATGTTTTCCCAGGTCTCGATGGTTACAAAACGCTTTGCTATTTCCGGTTCTCCGGCATCCACGTTTGGAATGAGCGTTCCTTTCAGGTAGAGAAGGGGGGAGATTTTATGGAGATAGTCGAAGATCTCTTCCTTGCCGTATTCGTGCGCCTTTTCGATGAAAAGGCAATATTCATTTGCAACGGTCAGCAGATCAATAACATGATCTTGCGGGCCTGATGTTTTGTTTTTCTGGTCCATGTCTGGCGGATTATTGTTATGAAGTAACAGAACCCCGGAAATATGTTGTTCATGTATGCAAATTTTGCAATAATATTTTGATTTCAACCATCGTTTTATTATTTTTATGAAAATCCCAAATCGACATGAATTTCCCCGACCTTAAAAAAGACCTGTTTCAGTCGTGCCTTGCGGAAATTGACCAGAAGGCTGATACGCTCCGGAATGCGATGGATGAAGCACAGCAGAGTGCAAACGACTACGGCCCGCCCAAGGACCGCTATGATTCCTACAGGACGCAGTTGCTCAGGAAGCGTGACCTTTTTGGCCAGCAATTGCAAAAGATCATGGAGCAGCGCAATCTCCTTGAAAAGACCGATCCTGAAAAAGCAAGTGAAAGGGTTGAATTTGGTGCGCTGGTCATTACCGATGCGCAAAAAATATTTGTTTCGGTGGGGCTGGGGCGTCATTTTTGCAATGACATGGAATTTTTCGTGATTTCCCCGGCTGTTCCATTCTACAAGGCCATGGAAGGGAAAAGGGCAGGAGATGTATTTGATTTTCGCGGGGAGCGGATAAGGATACTGCAAATCCTTTAAGATCAATGGTAATAGATGATGTGCGGCGGGTCGGGCAGGAAATACCTGAACCTGGGGCTGATGGCGCCCCCTGTATCGAAACGCCACGACTGCTGGTCTGCAGGCGTATTCGGATAAAAGGACAGCCTGATCTCCAATGCGTTGAAAACGAGGTTCTCGTTGCGTATCCGCACCCCTATGCCAAAACCGGAATAGATATTACTGCCAATGATGGCTTCCATGTCCTGCATGAGAGAACCTACCGAAGCATAAGCAAAGAAGGCGAAGCGAAAGCCAAACAGCATCCAGGGTGAAAAGACCACCGGCTGGAACTGCAGGCTGAACCGCCGGCTGCCGCTGATCGCGCTGCTGCTGAATCCGTATATTGCATTGTTGTTCTGAAATCGAAGGTAGTCGTCGAAGCGCCGGTTAACCCCCTGGGTATAATAGAGGGAACTGAATATCCTGATGCGGTTGTTTCTGACCCTTAAGAGGTTTGTGCTGTGATTCAGGCTTATGTCCATCACACCGTCTTCAAAGGTCTTTTCACGATAATAACCGCCGTAATCAATGCCAATGAAGATCCAGCCGGCATCTTTAAAGTTGTTTGCGGCGGAAAAAGAAAACCCTGAATAAAAACGGTTATACTTTTCACCCACTTCCAGTCCCCCCAGTAAATTGAACATGAACCCGTATGGTACGTTTTCGGTCCTGCCGTATTCGAAAAAGAAGCGTGAGTTATATGTATTATTCCTTGAAAGGCTGAGGCTTCCAAGGAATAGTGTTGTGTTTCTGAATTCTTCCGGACTGCCGTCGGGGCCGGAAGGGCGCTCCAGGTAATGCCGGTTCGAAAGAGTCAGCCCCGGGCTGAGGAAAACGCTGGCTGCATCGGCCCTTTGGCTGCCCGAAAGCGCGAAGGAATGGCCGATATAGGCGTTTTGCATTTCCATGTCAAGCTGCTGTGTTATCAGCAGCGAATCCTCGTTCAGAGAATTCATGGTCCAGACATATCTCCTGTAGCGCATACCCATGCTGGTGTTGATGGAAGGAGGGAGGGCCCGCTTGTCGAAACCAAGCGTATACTGGTGCTGGTCGTCGATAAATTCATAACCCATGTCGCCGCTGAAAAAGGATCCGTTGATATTCTGTATCCTGTAAACGCCTTTGTCGAAATGCGCAATGGGGGCGCGGTCGGTTTCCACCGACATCTCCCCTTCGATACGGTGACCGAGGCCCCCGAGGTTTTCCTCCCAGACGCGCACCGACATGGACTGTGCATCCTTGATCACCGGAACCAGGGCAAGGGAGAATTTGTCCTTGGCTATGACAAGAATGTCGGCCGAATCACTTTCACCGACAGGCAGCACGACGAATTTAACATCATCAATGTACGGAAGTTCCCTGATAACCAGTTCGTTGTTTGCAAGCGCAACGGGGTCGACCAGTTCCCCTTCGCTGATCAGAAGGTTGCTGCGCAGCACGTACGAACGGGTATTTACATGAACGGTATTTCCCAGCCTGCCGGGCCAGGTATATGGCCGGCCGGTAGTGTCGTCAACCGTCGGCCCAAAGGGTTCCAGCGTTTTCAATATAATATTGCGGATTATCATACCTTCAAACTCCATAAAAGGGGAGGTACTGGCGGTTGCCCGGCCCTTCCTTTCCTTCAATTGTGAAACCGGATCCACAAAGGCCATGTTGTGAAGGGAACGGAACAGCCGGTTTTTGGTGCTTCTCCTGTAAATATTCCTGTACATGTCGGCCTGGTCGACAGGGGGAACCCTGGTGATCATGTAATCCGTCATTTCGGGGATGAGTAAAACCGTATCCTTTTCAAGATAGATGCTGGTATCTGCCGTAATGAAAAAGCGATCCGATTTGATCTTTAACCGGATCATGTTTTCGGAGCCGACAACTTCCTGCCCGGATACAAAAACAGGGGAGGTGACCATCATCACCACCCCGAAAAACAACACCGGGAAAAAAATATCGATCCCCTTTCGCATATCCCAAATATAAACAAACAAAACAGAATATCAATAAAAACCCTTAGCTGTACAAATACCTGCTAATGGTTTTCGCCAAACGGCAACAAAAGAAAAAATAACAAAAATACCAGCGAAACCCCGGGTGTCAATGTAATTTACAAATGTAATTACAAATGTAAACAGTTATAACACTAAAATCTAATATACAATAAGTTAACTAAGAATCATAAGTTTACAAATGTTAACATTATTTATTCGTTTTAACAGATGTTTTTGGAATCCCAATAAACCGGTGTAAAAAATCATTAAATAAACTTTTATTCAGTTAGTTAATCGCTTTAAATAAAGTAATGATTTAAATAAAGCGAATTATATACGAATATAAAAAATATTAAACTATAGTCCTGTTAAGCAGCTAATTAAAAATCATCATTCTAAAATCTTTATTGTTTACAGATGTAACAAAAATTTGTACTTGACAAGGTCGGATTAATTTTATACATTTGTAAACAAAACAGGGTGGGGATATATCATTGTAAATGCTTGACAGGGTATCGGAAATATTGAAATTTAAAAAGATCAGCGCCTCGCAGTTTGCCGATGAGATCGGTGTGCAGCGTTCAAGTGTATCCCATGTTTTATCGGGCCGCAACAAACCCGGTCTTGATTTTTTGAAAAAGATCCTTACCTCCTACCCCGAGATTGATCCGGGCTGGTTACTGACCGGGAAAGGTGATATGCTGGTTAAAAGTGAGGAGAATTCCGGGAGGACCGGAAGCAGCGGAAAGACATACCAGACAAGTATAGATATGGATGATGATGCAGTATCGGTGAAAAGCAGGGAAAAATCGCCCCGGGGAAAGACAGAAAAGCTTCCGCAAAGGCAGATGAAGGCTTCAGGCGACGCTTCCGGCATAGAAAGGATCGTCATTTTCTATGAAGATGGTACTTTTAGCGGATACCGGCCGGCCGGAAATGATTAGTGGCGTTCGGTCGCGGAAAAGAAAAAGTTGCTTTCTATCACTGCATTCTCGTCGCTGTCGCTGCCATGAACCGCATTTTCCTGTAATGAGGTCCCGTAAAGCTTCCTGATGGTCCCCCCGGCTGCATCGGCAGGGTTGGTGGCTCCGATGAAGCTGCGCCAGGCCTCAACGGCGTTTTCCTTTTCGAGGATTGCGGCCACGATGGGCCCCGACGACATAAATTCTGTCAGGTCCGCATAAAAGGGACGCTCCTTGTGCACCGCGTAAAATGCCCTGGCCTGGCCGGGTGTCAGCCGGGTTAGTTTCATGGCCCTGATGCTGAACCCGCCTTCGGCGATCTTTGCCATGATGGGGCCGATAAACCCCTTGCGTACGGCTGTGGGCTTGATCATCATTAATGTTATGCTTCCTTTCATCTGTTTCAAACGATTAAATAAACATTACTCTTGCGCGGCAAAAATAACAATAACTGCCGATCCCTGCCCGCCGGCGTCCATCTTTTGATTAAATTTGCCTTCCTGTTCGTATTAACCAAAATGTTATCAATTGGATATCAATAAAATAGCTGAATTCAAAACATTGGTTTCCGGCTCAGGTCCGGTACTGATCACCACCCATACCAATCCCGACGGCGATGCCATCGGTTCTTCACTGGCCCTTTTTCATTACTTCAACGGAAAAGGAACGGAAGTGCATGTGATCGTGCCAAATAAATATCCCGGCTTTTTGTCGTGGATGCCCGGATCGGATCAGATCACCGTTTTTGAGGAAAACGCGAAAACGGCCGGGAGGCTGTTTCAGCGCGCCCGCCTCATCTTTGCCCTCGACTACAACAGTCCGAAAAGATCGGGCAGCCTGCAGGAAGCCATGGGCAACAGCGATGCCGTAAAAGCGATGGTCGATCATCATCCCGAACCCGATGCCGAAGGTTTTGACCATGTATTCTCCACCGTATCGACTTCCTCCACTGCAGAACTCCTGTACACCCTGATCATGGGCGCGGATCCTGCATTTCAGCTCAGCATGGACATGGCGGCCTGCCTGTTCGTCGGCATTATGACGGATACCGGCTCATTCAGCTTTGCCTGTAATCATCCCGATACATTCAGGGTTACTGCCGCCCTGCTCGAGACCGGCATCAATGCCGAACGCATTCACCGGCAGGTGTATGATACCTTCTCCGAAAACCGGCTCAGGCTGCTTGGCTATTCCCTCAGCCGGAAACTTACGGTCATGGATGAACTGGCAACGGCTTTCATCGTTCTTTCGAAGGATGACCTTGCCAGTTATGATTACCAGATCGGCGATACGGAGGGACTGGTTAACTACGCCCTTGCCATCAAAGGGATCGTTATGGGTGTATTGCTGACCGAGAAAAACGGCCGGATACGCTTGTCGTTCAGGTCGAAAGGAAGTTTTTCGGTGGATGAATTTGCCAGGAAACACTTTGCGGGAGGCGGTCATAAAAATGCCGCCGGGGGCGATTCATACGATACGCTGGAAAATACCGTTATCAAACTTAAAAGCCTGATAGCAACGAATAAAGATGCGCTGTTGAAGGCAAAGGACGAGCATTGCTGAACCCATGAAGACATTCTTTTCGAGATGCCTTGTTTTCTTTATCCTGCTTATTGTCGTGGCGGGTTGCAGGCAGGAAACGCCACCGGCCAGACAGATCGACCGCGGCAAAGTTGAAAAGGACATGCTTGAAGCGAATCGGAGGGCCGTAAGGACCGAAACACAGCATATCGAAGACTTCCTGCGCCGGTATCGATGGGATATGACTGAAAGCGGGAGCGGATTGCGGTATATGATCGTAGAGGAAGGCAACGGACCCCGCGTACGGGTGGATCATACAGCCGTGATCGAATATGGCGTATATCTGATCACGGGCGACCTGATATACTCTTCCGATGAATATGGTTTGCTGACATTCACGGTAGGAAGGGGAGAGGTGATCAGCGGACTGGAAGAAGGCATTTTATTGATGAAAGTTGGCGATCGTGCAAAATTTATCATACCTTCGCACCTTGCTTACGGGCTCATCGGCGATGACCGTAAAATACCGGGGAAATCAACCCTGATATATGATGTCAAATTACTGGAGTTAAAATAATCTGAAACTTAAACCACAATGAAAAAATTCAGGAAAATTGCGGTGATCATCCTGTCCGCATTCATGATCACGTCCTGCGGTGATGGCTACAAAACCACCGATACAGGGCTAAAATACGTATTTCACGAGCAGAACGAGGGCGACAAGCCGGTGCCTGGCGACTTCATCACCATCGACATGTTCTACGGTACCGACGATACCGTGCTCTTCGACAGCAAGAACATTCCCGAGCCCCTGACATTTCCGCTCGACTCACCCATGTTTGCCGGTGATCTGTTTGAGGGGATCATGATGATGAGCAGGGGCGACAGCGCATCATTCCAAATCAGTGCCGATTCATTCTTCCTGGTGCTGGCCCGTGCGCCGTCTCTTCCGCCTTTTATCAAGGAAGGCAGTGCACTCACTTTTGAGATCAGGCTGCACGATTTTATGTCGCAGGAAGAAAAACAGATAAAGGACGCTGCTTCTCTTGAAGAGAGAAAGATTGAAGCCGAAGCCGAACTGGCTGAATACCTGGCTGAGAATAATATCACCACCACACCCCTCGAATCGGGTCTGATCTTTATAGAAGAGAAGAAAGGCAGTGGCGCCAGGCCGCGCGACGGTGAAATGGTCAAGGTGAACCTTACGGTCAGCTTGCCCGACGGCACCCTCATATTTTCAAGCGAAGACAGGGGAGAGCCTTTTGAATACCAGTTTGGTCAGAACTTCGATACCAAAGGCCTTGAAGAAGGTGTAGGCATGCTGCGCAAGGGCGGAAAGGCCAGGCTGATCGTGCCCCAGCAGATCGCCTATGGCGCCGAATCAAGGGGCCAGCTCATCCCGCCTTATTCCACCATCATCTACGATGTGGAATTGCTCGGGATGCGGTCAAAGGAAGCCTACGACCGGGAGATCTCCCAACAGCAGGCACAACGGCAGGCAAAGGAAGACGCCAGGAGGCAGGGTGAAAAAGGCGACCGCGATAAATACCTGCGCGAAAACAATATTACCGCCACTCCTACGGCATCGGGCCTCTATTATATTGAAACCCTCAAAGGCGAAGGCGCACAACCTGCCCCCGGCAATACCGTGCATGTTCATTATACCGGCCGGCTTCTTGACGGAACGGTATTTGACTCTTCGGTAGAGCGTGGGGAGCCGTTTTCCTTCAGGCTTGGTGTAGGGCAGGTGATCAAGGGATGGGATGAAGGCATTGCCATGATGAATGAAGGCGGCAAGGCCATCCTGATCATTCCTTCTGAACTGGGTTACGGCCCGCGCGACAGCGGTAGCATCCCGCCTTATTCCACACTGGTTTTTGATGTGGAACTTGTAGGGGTCGAAGAAGCACAATAGGTTATAGACAATGAGTTTATATGCCCCGTTCCGGCAGGAGCGGGGCTTTTTTTATCCTGGTATTCACCCCCTCTTTACGATAAACCAGGGATTGAGCAGGTTTTGTTTGTTGCAGGAGAGCCGCCTGCCGCTGCGCGCGTGTATCACCCTGGCGCCAGAGGCTTCCGCAATGGCTTGTCCGGCCGCAGTATCCCATTCCATGGTCGGTGCAAAGCGGGGGTACACATCTGCCATTCCTTCGGCCACCATACATATTTTGAGGGAACTGCCCCGGCTGATAAAATCAAGCCCGCCATGCCTTTTTTGTAATTCGCCGATGTAATGTCCGGTTTCGGGCGACATATGCGAGCGGCTGCATACCACGGTATACTGTGCCGGTTTTTCAACCGAAGGAAGCCGGCTGCCAAGTTTCAGGAGTTCATCCAGGCCGCCGCCATCATCCATGATCGCAGAAACACCTTTCACTTTCCAGGCTCCTGCGTCTTCCAGATTGAAGTACAGCTCATCCGGCACGGGTACATAGATGATACCTTCGAGCGGGTACTTATTCACGATCCGGGCGATATTCACCGTAAATTCCCCGTTACGCTTCACGAATTCCTTTGTGCCGTCGAGCGGGTCGACCAGCCAGAACTCTTTCCATTCCTTCCTGACAGCCCGGCTGATGCCTTTTCCTTCTTCGCTGAGTATGGGGAGGCCGGTCTTTTCCAGGGCAGTGTATACGATTTTATGCGATTCCATGTCGGCCAGTGTCAGCGGGCTGCTGTCCTTTTTATGGCTTACGCTGAAGTCGGTCTCATAAACCTTCATAATGGCCCTGCCGGCGTCGATGGCGGCCCGTATGGCCGCAAGCATCAGGGCATGCCGTTCATTCATGCTTTTCATGATCTCTTTCATTGTTCTTTTTTCTCTTCAAGGATTTCCTGCATGGCCATCATTTCGTCCCTCAGCCTGGCGGCCTCCACAAAATCCAGTTCCTTCACCGCCTTTTCGATCTCTTTTCTGGTTTTGGCGATGGCCTTTTCGAGCTGTTGCCGGTCCATGTACCTGATCACGGGGTCGGCAGCGATATCTATGGATTCTTTTTCGATGTAGGCATTCTGTTCGCGATGGGCGACATCGGCAACCGCCGTCTGCTTCATGATCGCCTGCACCGACCTCCTGATCGTGCTGGGCGTGATGCCGTGTTCCTGGTTGTATTTCATTTGCTTTTCGCGCCTGCGTGAAGTTTCATCCATGGTTTTCTTCATCGAATCGGTGATCCTGTCGGCATACATGATCACCTTGCTGTCGAGGTTGCGTGCCGCGCGCCCGGCTGTTTGCGTCAGCGACCTGGCCGACCTGAGGAAGCCTTCCTTATCGGCATCCAGTATGGCCACCAGCGACACTTCGGGCAGGTCGAGGCCTTCACGCAGCAGGTTGACGCCGATCAGCACGTCAAATTCGCCCAGACGCAGTCCCCGCATGATCTCGACCCTGTCAAGGGTGTCTACCTCCGAATGGATATACCTGCATTTCACGTTCAGGTTCATGAGGTATTTAGTCAGCTCTTCAGCCATCCTTTTGGTCAGGGTGGTTACGAGCACACGGTCGCCCCTGGTAATGACCCTGTCGATTTCGCCCAGCAGGTCGTCGATCTGGTTGGTGCTTGGCCTTACCTCTATCTCAGGGTCGGGAAGGCCCGTGGGCCTGATGAGCTGTTCCACCACGATGCCCTCGGCACGCTGCAGCTCGTAGTCGGCCGGGGTGGCGCTCACATAGATGACCTGGTCGGTGATCCGCTCAAATTCGTCGAACTTCAAGGGCCTGTTGTCCATGGCCGAAGGCAGCCGGAAACCATATTCAACCAGTGTCTGCTTGCGCGAACGGTCGCCCCCGTACATGGCCCTGACCTGCGGGATGGTCACATGGCTTTCATCGATGATCAGCAGAAAATCCTCAGGGAAGTAGTCGATCAGGCAAAAAGGCCTGGAGCCGGGCTCCCTGCCGTCGAAATACCTCGAATAGTTTTCGATCCCCGAACAGTATCCCAGTTCACGCATCATCTCAAGGTCGTACGATACGCGGTCCTCAAGCCGCTTGGCTTCCAGATGCTTGCCGATCTCTTTGAAATAGGCTGCCTGCTTTATCATGTCGTCCTGTATCACTTCCAGGGCTTCTTTCATCTTATCCTGGGAGGTAACGAAAATATTGGCGGGAAAGATGGAAGCACTGTCGGGTGTGCTCATGGTCTTGTTGTTGACGGGGTCGAAGGTTTCTATGCTTTCCACTTCATCCCCGAAAAAGATGATCCTGAAAGCAAAATCTGCATAGGCCGGGAAAATGTCGACCGTGTCGCCGCGGACGCGGAAACGCCCCCTGCTGAAATCATTTTCCGTTCTGGCATACAGGCTGTTCACCAGGCTGTACAGGAATTTGTTTCTCCCGATCTTCTGCCCGGCACTGATCCTGATCACGTTCCGGGTGAAGTCGTCGGGGTTGCCGATGCCATAGATGCAGGATACGGAGGATACCACGATCACATCGCGCCTGCCCGACAGCAGGCTGGAAGAAGTGCTAAGCCTCAGCTTGTCGATCTCATCATTGATGGAAAGGTCTTTCTCGATGTAGGTGTTGGTTACGGGGATGAAGGCCTCAGGCTGGTAATAGTCGTAGTACGACACAAAGTATTCCACGGCATTTTCCGGGAAGAATTGCCTGAATTCGCCGTAAAGCTGGGCGGCCAGCGTTTTATTGTGGCTCAGTATCAGTGCAGGGCGGTTTATCTTCTCCAGCACATTTGCAATGGTGAAAGTCTTCCCTGAGCCGGTAACGCCGAGTAGCACCTGTGCCTGGTCGTTCCTTTCCAAGCCTTCAACAAGTTGTGCAATGGCATCCGGCTGGTCACCGGTGGGTTGATATTCAGAGATGAGTTTCAGCTTCATGGGACGGATTTCTGCAAAAATAAGAAATTATGGACAAGCCTGCCCGGTAGCAGGGATGCTTCAGATGCGGGAATGCAGCCGGTTATTCCTGAAAAATGGTCTTCCGGCCCAGGTAAACTGTCAGGGGATAGTGGTCGGATAGGGGGATTTTATGGATACGGAAGTCGAAGGAGCGGAAGGCGGGCTGGAAAAGTATGTAATCGATGCGCAGGGGCGGCAGCTTGCCTGCAAAGGTATTGCCGAGCCCGTAACCGCTTTCCACAAAGGCGTCTTTCATGTCTTCGGCGAGCCTGCGGTATGAATAGGAAAGGGGCGTGTCATTGAAGTCGCCGCAGACGATCGCATCATGCGGACAGAGCGCCAGGCTTGCTTTGGCAATGACCGTTTGACGGGCACGCGTCAGGAATGCCTGCTGCAGCTTTTTGATGATGCTTTTCGAGCCGGTTTCAAGGGTGCTTCGCTCCGTAATGACTTTCCCGATATCTTCAACAAAGCGGTAATCGGCTGTCTGGAATCGTATCGACTCCATATGGAGGTTATATATCCTGATGGTGTCGCCATCGTGGAGCAGGTCGGCATAGATCCCGAACTGGTGGTTATCGCCGGGTATGGAAAGGATCCCCCTGTTCACAATGGGGAGTTTACTCATGATGACCATGGCATCCACCCTGTGTGTACGCTGAATATTATAATTCTCGCAAAAGACATGGGGGTATGCCGTGATGTTTTTGATCTCTTGCACTACGGCATTCATGTCACCCCTGGCCGAGAACTCCTGTAAACAGGCAATGTCGGGGGCCTCTTCCTGCAGGAACCCATAGATGCCCCTGCGGATTTCTTCCCTTTCGATGCCTGCATTGCTGTTGGCCATATTCTTGACATTGTAGCTGAGCAACTTGATGAGGCTTGCTTCTTCCGGCTTTTCCTTACCCGGGAAGAACTGTACATGGTGGAGCAGGGTCTGGTAACCCAACAGGATCACTGCCAGCGAGAGCAGGGCCCTGGCCCTTCCCCTGATGAGCCAGTAAAGCAGAAAAAGTACGTTGGCCAGCAGGATGTAGTAGTACGCCAATCCGAAAAAGGCAAAAAAGGTGGTTGTCTGGGGGTTGATGTATGCCGACAGGTATGAAAAGACAAGTGCCAGCGCCGCAAGGATGTTCACAATCCAGAAAAGGGTGCTGACGAATCCGTTCCTTTTGTTTCTGCTTTTGTCTTTCATCGTAATGGTGATAGGATCGTTTTTAGCGGGCGGTCATCTTGAGCCGGGCAACGGCTTTTCCCGAAGTGAGTTTCAGGAAGTAAATTCCCGGCGCCAACCCGCCGGCTTCCCACGATAATTGATGATGGCCTGCCTGCAGCCTTTTGTCGGTGATGACATCGAGCCTTTGCCCGGAGGCATTGAACACTTCCATTAGCACATGCGCGGGCTCATGCAGTTCGAAATGAAGGTTTGTATAGCCTGTAAAGGGATTCGGGTAGTTCTGGCGGAGCGTGAATGTTTCGTTTGGGGGATTGTTTTCACCGGCCGACTGGGGCAGGTCGATGATGGCCGTATATATTTCCTGCAGGTTTGTTCCCGCCCGGTCGTCGGTCCAGACGGGGATGACGCGTCCGTTGTGCGCGTCAATGTGGATATAGTCGCCAAACCGTACATTGTAGTTGGGCGCCGTACCGCTGAAAGTCACGTCGTTCAGGCGGATATTGGTCCAGGTGCTTCCCTGGTCGTCGGAATAGGCCAGGTAGGTATTCATGTTTCCCGGTCCTTCCCTTTCATCGTAATAAGTCACTACGATCCTGCCGTTATCATCGCATTGTATGGCAGGCCAGTACTGCTGGTTGAGTTCGGCATCGTTAACCCTTACCGGCTGGGGCATCCAGGTGTCGCCGTGGTCGGTCGACCGCTGGAACCATATGTCGTCGGTTCCGCCGCGCCGGTCGGCCCAGACCACATAAACGTTCCCTCTTGAGGAATTCTCCGAATAATCCACACAAATAAAGGGAAAGGTGGTATTAATCTGTGAGTTGTATGTACTGATGTAGGTGTCGGTGCCGAAGCTGATGCCGCCGTCGAAAGAACGGTCGAACAGCAGCCCGTTATTCCACCATACTACATATATGGCGCCATTTGTGCCGCTGGCCACGTTGGCTCCCTGGCCCCAGAAGCCGTCGCTGACCTCGACCGTTGGGCTCCATACGGCGCCACCGGGTTCCGACTTGCGGAACATGATCTTTGGCACGGGGCCGAAGCTGCGCCAGACGATAAAGATATGGTCATAGGTGGGGTTGGTGGCTACCGGGTCGCAGAAGATCCATTCCTTGTCTTCGCCTTGCTGTCCGCTCCCGGGAACGGCAATCGCATGCAGTTCGAAGGTCTCGCCATCGTCTGTCGATTTGTACAGCAGCATCTCCCTGTTGTAGTTGGTTACCGGCTGACGGGATGTGCTGCTGAGGTAGAAGTTGCCTTCCGAATCGCTGGTCAGCACCGGATCGCTCTGCGAAAGGTGGTTGGGCAGGGGATCGGGGATGAGCTGGCTTTCCGACCAGGTATACCCGCCATCGTGCGACCAGGCGTAGCCGATGCGTCTGACCACGTTCGGCTCTGTCCAGCCCAGCCTGAAATCGCGCCATGCAGCCACCACGATGTCGGGGTTGGCACGGCTGATCCTGATGGTCGGCTCGTTCTGGGGTGCGTTATGCAGGCTGATGTTGTAATTGGTATAGGGTGGATTGTCGGTGTATTTCACGGCAGGATATACACCCTCATGCCTGAGTTCAAAGGCATGCAGTTCGTTTTCCTGCGCCCGGGCGCCCAATGCGGCTGCAAGGATCGCGATACCTGTAAGCAGTCGTATTTTCATGTTCACTGGTTTTTGTTGCTGTTGTTAAACAGCAGTTCCTTTTCCTCCCTGGTCAGGCTGTCATATCCCGAGCGGGAGATCTTGTCGAGAATGTGATCGATCTTTTTCTGTTTTTCAGCCCGTTGCCTGTTATATTCTTCGTCAGTGACCGGCTTTTTCACTTTGGTTCTCCGGTAGGTCGTTTTTTTTCGTGCGAAACTGCCGCTGCTGCCTGAGAAGCGGGGAAACATCCGGCTGAAATCCTTTCCCCTGCGAAGATAATAAATATAGATAAAGCCGTAAACGGCGCCCCCGATGTGAGCGATATGCCCCCCGGCGTTCCCGTGCCGGATCATGAAGAAGTCGATGACGAAGAGGACCACCGCCAGGTAGAATATCTTCACCCTTCCGAACAGCAGCAGTTGTATGGTATAGTTGGGCACATAGAAGGCGATGGCGGTAACGATGGCCATGACCGAGGCGCTGGCTCCCAGGGCACGGGCAAGGGGGATGATCTCCCTGAAAACAGGCAGGGTGTTGTATGCCAGGATGTATAACAATCCTCCGGCCAGTCCGCCGGCAATATAGGTGACCAGCATCTGCCGCTGGCTCAGGTATTGGGTAAAGATCTTTCCGAACCAGTATAGCCACAGCATGTTAAAGAGGATATGCCAGAAACTGGTATGAAGGAACATATAGGTGATGAGGCTCCAGGGCCGCACCAACAACTGCCCCGGGTCGGCAGGCAGTGAAAAATAATGGAGTATCCACGATTCCAGTTCCGCATGCTGCATGTTGAAGGCCCAACCGGCAAGGAAAACGATCTGTACCAGCAGCCACACCCCCGTGTTGATCATGATCAGCCTCGGCAGTATGCCACTGTTCCTGAAGAAACGCTTCAGGTCGTGGAAGGGGTTTGGTTGCTGTCTGTATGTGTATTGATCCATTCTTATCCTTTGTTAGCCAATTATGTGTGATCAGCCGGAGGATCAGTAAATGCCTTTTTTCTTCCAGTACCTGATCATGAAGTATCCGAACAGCATTCCGCCAAGGTGTGCAAAATGTGCGATGCCGTCCCGGGTTCCGCTTACCCCGAAATACAGCTCCAGCGCTCCGTAGATGATCACGAAATATTTCGCCTTAACGGGAATGGCGAAAAACACATAGATGAGGGTGTTGGGGAACAGCATCCCGAATGCCAGCAGTATGCCGAATACCGCACCGGAGGCACCCACTGTCGGGGTGTTGATGATGCCGTTGAGGGTGGCCATGGCTTCATCACGGAATGTTTGCTGTTGGCGCCATAATTCCGGTCCCTTTTCAAGGACGTAATCGATCTGTTCGGCGCTGAGCAGTGCTGTGGCGGACTCCCACCTGAACCAGGCCACCAGCAACTGTACCAGGCCTGCCCCTATTCCCGTGACCATATAGAAGGTCAGGAAGCGTTTGGGGCCCCATACGTTTTCCAGTACGCTGCCAAACATCCACAGTGCAAACATGTTGAAGAGCAGGTGGTAAAAGCCGCCGTGCATAAACATATAGGAAGCAAGCTGCCAGCTTTCAAAGTTGGGCGACCTGAAATAGAAAAGCCCCAGCAGCGTATAGAGGTTGATCTTGTCCTCGAAGAGGTTGGTGATCAGCAGCAGCAGGGCATTGATGATGATCAGGTTCAGGACCACGGGCGGCATCCCCATAAATCCCCTTCTTCCGTATGATTGGTATGCGTTCATGTTATCGGTTTACTTCAACGTCTTTTCAAGGTCTTCGCGGCTGATGATGCTGACAACTTTTTTCCCTCCCGGGGAGGTGTCGGGCATGGAAGTCCGGAACAACTGGCTGACAAGGGCTTCCATTTCTTCTGTTTCCATCGGCCTTAATGCTTTCAGTGAAAGGTTGAGCGCCATGGCCCTGGCCAGTTTTTTTCTGCTTTCCAGGCCGAGGTCGGCCTGTTCTTTCTTGTATGTCTCCAGTATCTGTTCCAACAACTCCCTGATGTTATTGTTCAGGGCTGCCGCGGGTATGCCGGAGACGACAAATGTGTTTTTTCCCAGGTCATTGATGCTGAATCCAAGCAGTTCCAGTTCGGGTTTCAGTTGCCTGAGCAGTTCGGCATCGGCGGGGGGGAAGCTGATCTGCTGCGGGAACAATTCCTGCTGGCTGGCTGCGCCGGCGGTTTCCATTTCTGTGAGGAAGCGCTCATAAAGGACTCGTTCCTGTGCCCTTCTCTGGTCTATCACCATGATTCCCCGGCTTGTTGCCGTAATAATATAGCGGCCGGCAAACTGGAACGTACCGGCTGACCTTCTTTCATTGCTCCCATCGGGCCGGCCTGTTATACGTTCCGGCAGTTGATCTCCCTCATCCATGCCCTGCTCGTAAAGCATTTCCCAGTTTTGCAGGTTGCTCTTTTCAAGGGGCTGGATCCTGCGGGGCGGATGGTCGCGACCGGAGGTTTCAAAAGGATTGAAGTCGTCGGCTTTGCGTTCAAAGGGATTTTTGACGGGCTGCCCGGGTGCCGGCGGCCGGAAGTCGATGCTTTGCTCTACGTCGAAGTCGAGGGAAGGGGTGAGGTTATGTTTCCCGAGCGCCTGCCGAACGGCGGATTTCAGGATGGCATAAATATGCTGCTGGTCCTGAAAGTTCACTTCCGTCTTGGTCGGGTGTATGTTGATGTCGATGCGGTCGGGTTCGGTGTCGATGTAGATAAAATAGGAAGGGAAGGAGTCGGCGGGCAGCAGCTCGCTGAAGGCATTGTCGACCGAGTGATGCAAATACGGATGTTTGATGAACCTTCCGTTCACGAAAAAGTATTGTTCGCCCCGCGTTTTCCTGGCAAACTCGGGTTTGCCGATATATCCGCTGATATCGGCGATGCTGGATTTCTGCTCGAGGGGCACCAGGCGTTCCCGGTAGTTCTTCCCGAATATGGCCACAATGCGTTCTTTGAGCTTTGACTTCTTGAGCTGGTATAATAATTTGTTGTTGGCCTGCAGGCTGAAGGAAACATCAGGATATACCAGGGCCATGCGCAGGAATTCGTCGGTGATATGACGCAGTTCGACATTGTTCGATTTGAGGAAATTGCGCCGGGCCGGCACGTTATAGAAAAGGTTCTTTACGGCGATGCTGGTTCCGTTGGCGGTGTTGCAGGGCGTTTGCCCGCTCACCCTGGAACCTTCGATGTTGATCTGCGTACCCAGCTCATCCTCCACGCGTTTGGTTTTCATTTCCACCTGCGCGATGGCTGCGATGGAAGCCAGGGCTTCGCCCCTGAAGCCGAGCGTACGGATGGCAAACAGGTCTTTCGAATCCTTTATTTTCGATGTGGCATGGCGCTCAAAGCTCATCCTGGCATCGGTCACCGACATCCCGCAGCCATTGTCGATCACCTGTATGAGTGTGCGGCCGGCCTCCTTTACCACCACCTCTATGCTGTCAGCGCCGGAGTCAACGGCGTTTTCAAGCAATTCCTTCACGGCCGAGGAAGGCCTTTGAATGACCTCACCCGCCGCGATCTGGTTCGCTACGGCATCTGACAGAAGTTTAATGATATCGGGCATTATCTTGTAAAAAAGCTTACCAGGTTGTTGATCAGGCCCGTGAAAAAGATAACGTATATTCCGAAGAATATGATCAGGGCGTAAACAAAAATTCTCAGCCACGGGTTCGAACGGCCGGCATTGCCGCTCCCATGCCTGCGTTTCCAGTGCATGTCGATCCCTGACTTCAAATCTTCCCTTATTTCTTCATCTGTTCTTTCGCCACCGGAATAGCGTTCCAGTTGCTGCTTCCGTTTTTCAAAGGCTTCCGCTTCGGAATCCCAGTAGCGCGGTTTGTAACTGAACTGCTTTGGCTTGGGGCGCTTAAAAAATACGATCTTCATGTGCCGGAGTATAACTGTTTTACCCGGGATACAGGATAATTATTCCCTTTTCCCGATGGCTGATACCGCAAAAATACTTAATTTTATCATTCCTGACGTATCCGCCCCGCGTGATATGCAGCCCAAAATATTTCCGTTATGAGCAAAGAGGATCTGCAACAACTAAACCGCCTGATCGTGGTTGGCGACAGGGTGCTGATCAAGCCAAAAACCCTGACCAACAAGACCAAGAGCGGCTTGTTCCTTCCCCCCGGTTACAAGGAAAAGGATGAGATACAGAGCGGTTATGTGATCAGGGTGGGGCCGGGATATCCCATTCCCCTGCCGGGCGAAGCCGACATGGAATCATGGAAGAAGGCCGATGAAGAGATCAAATACATACCATTGCAGGCCAGGGTGGGCGACCTGGCCATCTTCCTTCAGAAAGGAGCCATTGAAATCGTTTACAACGACGAGAAATACTTCATCGTGCCGCAGCAATCCATATTGCTGCTTGAACGGGATGAAGAATTGTTTGACTGAGAAGGCTCCGGAAACTTATTCTAATAGGGTTGCTTCAGGGGGCTGAGTGCCGGGAAACGTTTACAAACCAGGTAGAACGCCCCGAAGAAAAGGGTATTGTAAAACAAGCTGCCTGTAACCTCATTCATGAAGAAGGATATCCCGTACGACCCGTCATTGAAGAATGCCAGTCCTGCAATGTATGAATGTATCAGCCCGGCAAAGTCGCGGGTGTAAAGCTGCGGGCTGGCAAGCCATGCCGAGAAGTTGGTGACCAGAAAAAATATGATGGAGGCGGTCAGTGAGGCGCCGGCAACCCTTGCGACAGTGATCTTCTTGCGGATCAGCAGCCCGATGCTCACGGTGATGGCAAAGGCAAGGTAAACAGCCATCATGTTGGTGTGAAAGCCGATCAGCAGGTCGCTGAGCAACATGGCCGACAGCGGGATGGTGTAGGCAAGCCATTTTTTACCCATGTAGGCACCGCCGAAGAGCGCCATGGCGGCGATGGGCGTGAAATTCGGCCAGTGAGGGATAAGACGCATCATGGCCCCTGCCAGGATGATGCCGCTGATGACGGCAAAACGGGTGTTCATAAATTTATGATCCATAGAAATTTGATTTGCAGCGCAAAAATATTAAAATTGAATTAGATTTCTTACCGAGGCAATTTTTAAAACACGAAATTACTAAATTTGTTTGTTCTACAAGATAATTATTTCCATGAAGACAACTTTTACTTTTTTGTTCCTTTGTTCTGTTTTTATAAATATCTCCTGTGACAGTATGAAAACCCGAGCCGACCTGATCATACACAATGCCAGCATCTATACCATTGACGAAGATTTTTCCACCGTCGAAAGCCTTGTCGTGGATAGGGGAAAGATCATCGCCGCAGGCGATGCCGCTGAACTGTCTGCTAAGTATAAGGCCAGGGAGGTTTTTGATGCCGAAGGGCATTATATCTACCCGGGCTTTTACGATGCCCATTGTCATTTCCCGGGATACGGAACCGGCAAGCTTCAGCGCGCCGACCTTACCGGGACCCGCTCGTTTGGGGAGGTGCTCGAACGTGTTGCCGCGCATGCTTCGGCCGGAATTTCGGAATGGGTCGAAGGCCGGGGGTGGGACCAGAACGACTGGGAAGTTAAGGAGTTTCCGGGGCGGGAAGCCCTCGACAGCCTTTTTCCCGACAGGCCCGTGATGCTCATACGCATCGACGGCCATGCGGCACTGGTTAACAGCGAAGCAATGCGACGGGCAGACATCACCGCCGAAACCGCCGTTACAGGCGGTGAGATCATACTGGAGAATGGCATCCCTACCGGCATCCTCATCGACAATGCCATGGAGCTGGTCCGCAAACACATACCTGAAAACGACCCCCAGCTGCTCAGGGCCGCCCTGCTGCTGGCACAAAAGGATTGCTTTGCGGTGGGACTTACCTCTGTCACGGACGCCGGCACGGATGTTAGCCTGATCAGGCTGATGGACGAAATGCATCGCTCCGGAGCGCTGAAGATGAAGATCAACGCCATGCTGAATCCCGGCGACCCTGAGTATATGGATTTTATGGCCGCGGGCGTATTCAAAACGGAACGACTGCATGTTAATTCCGTCAAACTTTATGCCGACGGGGCGCTGGGTTCGCGCGGTGCATGTCTTCTGGAACCCTATTCCGACGCAGCAGGCAAATACGGCTTCATCATTTATCCCGAAAGCTACTACCGGGAGGTGATCGGCCTCGCCTATAAGCATGGATACCAGGTCAACACCCATGCCATCGGCGATTCGGCCAACCGCTTCATGCTCGATCTCTACGCCGGGTACCTGGGCGGGCCCAACGACCGCCGCTGGCGCATCGAACATGCCCAGTGTGTGCACGAAGATGACTTTGATAAATTCGGACGATACAACATCATCCCCTCCATACAGTCGACCCACGCCACCTCCGACATGTACTGGGCCGGCGAAAGGATCGGGCCCGACAGGATCAGGGGAGCCTACGCCTTTAAAAGACTGCTCGATCAGAATGGATGGCTTCCCAACGGAACCGATTTTCCCATCGAGGAGATCAGCCCCCTCCTGACTTTTTACGCCGCTGTGGCAAGAAAAGACCTCGCGGGATACCCGCCCGGAGGCTTTCAGCCCGAAAATGCCCTCAGCAGGGAAGAAGCCCTCCGATCCATTACCACATGGGCAGCAAAAGGCAGCTTCGAAGAAAATGAAAAGGGAATGCTGGCACCCGGCATGGCCGCCGATATGGTCATCCTCGATAAAGACCTCATGACTGCCGATGCTGATGAAATACCCGGCATCAATGTCCTGTACACTTTTGTCAACGGCGAGCTGGTCTATGCCCGCTGATGACGATAAGCCGGGCGGAATTTCCCCGGGAGGGGTTGATCGGTATGCGTATCGCGTATTGCCGTTTAAATGGAATGTATTTACTTGCAGGAAAAACTTAATAATAATTTAATACCAGTCCCATGGCCTCATTATTCCAAAAAACCTTGCTGACCAGGGCGATCATCCTGTTTATGGTCATCTTGTTGATCCAATCGTGCGATACCACACCCGTGGAGGGTGTCAACAGCCGTGAGATCGGCAATTACATTGCGGCACACACCGGCGGAGTGATCCCGGCCGGCGCGGAAGTGGTCGTCCGCTTCACGCAGGCTTTGCCGCTGCAGGTTGAGCACTACGAAGCCGTGGAGGATGAACTGTTTCTTTTCGATCCTCCCGTGAAAGGAAAAACATACTGGATCAACGATCACACACTGGCTTTCAAGCCCGACGGACAATTCCGGCAGGGAGCGTCCTACAAGGGAACCTTGCTGCTGTCGGAACTCTTCGATGTTCGCGGTGAGTTGTCGCGTTTTTATTTTCAATTCAGGATCAGGGTGCTCGACATGAAGGTGAATGTCGGTTCACTGCAGCCATACTCCGGCCAATCTGAACTCTACAGGCTCAATGGCGAAATCGACTTCTCCGATGCCGTGAATCCGGATGCGGCTGCGGGCATCCTCAAGGCATACCAGGAAGGACAGGCGATGCCGGTCAGCCTGATAGGGAGGCGTGGAAACAGCCTCTACGAATTCACGGTCGACAGCATACAGCGCAAAGAAGATGAGGGGGAACTGCGGCTCGAATGGGACGGGAATGTGGCCGGCATAGAGCGGAAGGACAGCCAGTTGGTCAGGATCCCATCCACTGCTGAATTTGACCTGCTGAAAGTACGCGTTTACCAGCTCCCGTCGCAGCGGGTGGTGCTGACTTTTTCCGACCACCTGAAGAAAGGGCAGATGCTGGGAGGCCTTATCAGCCTCGATGGCGACGATAAGCTGCAATTCAGCATCCGCGACAATGAAATAGAGATCTATCCCCCCGAAAACACATACGGTATACTGAAACTGCAGATAGAACCAGGTATCAAAAGCATCACGGGTGCCGCTATCGAAAAGCGTATCATCAGAGAGGTCAGCTTCTCCAGGCTGAGCCCGCAGATTGAACTCAGCGGCAAGGGAACGATATTGCCCTCATCCATGGGAATGATGCTGCCTTTCAGGGCCGTTGGCCTGAACGCTGTGGATGTCAGGATCATCAGGATCTATGAAAGCAACATCCTGCAGTTCCTGCAAGCCAATAAGCTTGATGGCAGCTACGAACTCAGGCGCGTGGGAAGGCCCGTGCACATACAGACCATCGACCTGGCATCGACAGGCAAGGACATGAATGCCTGGAACCACTTCTCACTCGACCTCGGGAATATGATCAATCCCGAACCCGGGGCCATTTACCATGTTGAATTCAGCTTTCGCAGAGCATATGCAGCATATGAATGCCCGGGCGGGGTGAATGACAGTGACCCGCAGGCCGAAGGCAATGACATTTGGGAATACGAAGAATCTTCGCTATGGGACGATCCAGAATACTATTACTGGGGCTACTGGCCCGATAATTATAGCTGGTACGAAAGGGATAATCCGTGCCACGACTCCTATTATACATCAGACCGTTTTACCAATACGAACATCCTGGCTTCCGACCTCGGTATCATTGTCAAATCCGGCGGCGGTGGCAGGATGCTTGCCATGGTCACTGACCTGATCACTTCAGATGCCCTGGGAGGCATACGGGTGGAAGCGTATAGCTACCAGTTGCAACCCATCGGGGCGGCTGTTACGAACGAAGCCGGGATGGCAGAACTGTCCGTCGAAGGAAAACCATTCGTGCTTGTGGCCTTTTACGGCAACCAGAAGGGATACCTGAGGGTGGATGATGGCAGTGCCTTGTCGGTCAGCAGCTTTGATGTGAGCGGTAAAACAGTGCGCGAGGGTTTGCGGGGATACATATATGGTGAAAGGGGGGTATGGAGGCCCGGCGACACCCTTTTCCTGAACTTCATGCTCGACGACCGCGAGTCAAGGCTTCCTGAGGGTCACCCGGTGGTATTTGAACTGTACAACCCGCAGGGAAGGATGGTAAAACGTCTTGTCAGGACTGCATCCGTGGGAGGGATTTATGACTTTACTACCGCCACGGAAGCCGCGGCCCCCACCGGCATATGGAATGCCATCGTCAGGGTGGGAGGGACCTCATTCAGCAAACAGTTGCGTATTGAGACCGTCAAGCCGAACAGGCTGAAAATCGCTTTTGACCCGGGTCAGGGGCCGCTGAAGGCCGGGTCATCCGTAAAAGCCCTTCTCGAAATCAGGTGGCTGCACGGTGCGATTGCCAAAAACCTGAAGGCAAGGGTGGAAATGACGATATACCAGAGCAACAAAGGATTTGAAAAATATCCCGGCTATACTTTCACCGATCCTTCCAGGTCGTTCTATACCGAAGAAAAGAACATTTACGACGGCCGTGTGGACGAAAGGGGAAAAGCGGAATTCAGTTTTGTACCCCCAAAATTCAGCAAGGCTCCCGGCATGCTGCAGGCAGGCTTTACCATACGGGCATTTGAAGAAGGCGGCGACTTCAGCACCGATTTCTTCACCATGGATTATGCCCCTTTCAAAACATTTGTCGGCCTGCGCCTGCCCGAGGGCGACAAGCGCAACATGCTGCTCACCGACACCACGCACAGGGTGGAGGTGGTCACCTGTGATGCAGCCGGCAGGCCCGTTTCAGTGAACAGGCTGAATGCTGCCATTTACAAGGTTTCCTGGCGATGGTGGTGGAACGCATCCGATAATGATATGGCTTCCTATTTCGGCACCGAATACCAGGAGCCTGTTTCGGAGGCAGTGATCAGTACGGGGGCCGATGGCAGGGGCAGTTTCAGCTTCAGGATCGATTATCCCGACTGGGGAAGGTATTTTGTAAGGATTTGGGATCCCGCAGGCGGTGCCGCGGCCGGGAAGACGGTCTATGTCGACTGGCCGGGATGGGCCGGACAGGCCATGCGCGAATTCCCCGGGGCTGCAGCCCTGCTCAGCCTCAGCACCGATAAGACTGCTTATCTGGTCGGCGAAACGGTAAACGTGACCTTTCCCGGCTCCGGAGTGGGCAGGGCCCTGCTGACCATTGAGTCGGGCTCGGATGTGCTCGACGCCCGCTGGATCATGCCCGATGCCGGACCAACGCTCTTCAGCTTCGAGGCGACCCCCGAGATGGCACCAAACGTATACATACAGGTGATGCTGGTACAGCCCCATGCACAGTCGGTAAACGATGCACCCATGCGCCTCTATGGCATCATCCCCATCATGGTGGAGGATCCGGGATCAAAGATCAGGCCGGTGCTGGAGATGCCCGGGGTGCTGGAACCTGAAAAGCCCGTAAGCATCAAGGTGTATGAAGAGAAGGGCATGCCCTTTTCATATACCATTGCCATGGTCGACGAGGGCCTGCTCGACCTGACCCGCTTCAGTACGCCCGACCCCTGGAACCATTTCTTCGCCCGCGAAGCACTGGGAGTAAAAACATGGGATCTGTACAATTATGTGATCGGCGCCTGGGGCGGCAGGATCGAGAGTGTGTTTGGCATTGGAGGCGACGAAGAGCTGGCACCGGTAAAGGATAAAAAAGCCAACCGTTTCAGACCCGTGGTGAAACACCTCGGACCATTCAGCCTGGGGAAAGGCGAAAGCGCCGTACACCAGGTGGTCATGCCGAACTATGTCGGCTCGGTGAGGACGATGTTGGTGGCTACCGGCTATATGGCCTATGGTTCCGCCGAAAAGACCACCCCGGTCAAAAAACCCCTGATGATCCTTGCCACCCTGCCCAGGGTGCTGGGCCCGGGAGAAAAGGTTGACCTGCCGGTGACGGTATTTGCGATGGATGACGACATTTCCGGGGTCAGCATCAAAGTCGCCACCAACGATATGTTACAGGCCGACCGTACCACCGGCAACCTTCATTTTGATGAGCCTGGCGATGGCATCATCACCTTCGGGCTGGAGGCGGCAAAAACCACCGGCCTGGCCACCGTCAGCATCGAAGCCGTGAGCGGCGGTCACCGCGCCACCTATGCCATTGAGCTTGATATCCGCAACCCCAACCCGCCCGTTACGGAGTTTGTCAACAAAAAGCTGGCCCCGGGTGAAGAATTCCTGCTTGCCCGCAAGCTGCCGGGGATGGAAAGCAGCAACAAGGTCTTCATGGAGGTTTCGGCCATGCTGCCGGTCAACCTGGAGCGCCGCTTACGTTACCTGCTTACTTATCCGCACGGATGTCTCGAACAGGTGGTGTCGGCGACTTTTCCCCAACTGTATCTTACAAAGATCACTGACGTGAACCAGACGCAGGAGCGGCAGATCAATGCCAACATCCGTGCAGCCGTCAACCGCATGCCCGGCTTTCAGGCGGCCGGCGGCGGACTCAGGACCTGGCCGGGCGGCGGGGTGAGCGACTGGGTGACGACCTATGCGGGTCATTTTTTCCTTGAAGCGGAGAAGCAGGGCTATGCGCTGCCCATCGGCCTCAAGGCCAAATGGCTCGAATACCAGCAGGAACGTGCCGCCAGGTGGTCGCCCGATGAAGACGCGGATTTCAACCTTGGCCTTGGCCAGGCCTACCGGCTCTATACCCTGGCCTTATCGGGCAATCCCGACCTGCGGGCCATGAACCGCCTGCGCGAGCTTCCCCGCATCAGCAATGCCGCCCGCTGGAGGCTTATCGCGGCCTATGCCCTGGCAGGCCAGCCGGAAGCGGCTGCCAAACTGGCGCAGGATGCAGGTGTGATGACCGAAAGCTATCCGGCCTTTGACAAGACCTACGGCAGCAGCCTGCGCGACATGGCCATGATACTCGAAAGCCTCTGCCTGCTCAACGAAAAGGATAAAGCATTCCCGCTCGCCATGCAGGTGTCGGGCGCACTCACCTCCCCGGAGTGGATGAGCACCCAGACCAGCGCCTTCTGCCTGCTTGCAATGGCAGCATACCTCGACGGCCTGCCGGAAGCATCCGACGGAATGAAGTTCAGCTATACGGCATACGATCGGCCGGCGGTCAGCAAAGCCGGCAGCGAAGGGATCGAACGCATTGAACCGGATGTAAGCGGGAAAAGCGAGATCAGGCTCAAAATCGTCAACGAGGACGATAAAGACCTGCACCTGGGCTTCTGCCTGAGCGGAAATCCCCTGACCGACAGCACCGACGACATGGAGCGAAATATCAGCATGAAGGTGGTTTACCGTGATATGTCGGGAGCTGAGATCGATCCCGCCAGGCTCGAACAGGGTACGGACTTCGTGGCAGAGGTCAGGGTGGCCAATGCCGGCATTTATAACAACTACCGCGACCTGGCCCTCACACAGGTCTTCCCTTCGGGATGGGAGATCATGAACAAGCGCATGCAGGGGCTGCCCGCCGTGATGGATGAAAGTGCCTATGAATATCGCGATATCCGCGACGACAGGGTGATCACTTATTTCGGACTGGAACGTAACGGCAGCGTGAAGTTCAGCATACTGCTGAATGCCGCGTACGCCGGAAGGTTTTATCTGCCGGGAGTATATTGCGAAGCCATGTACGACCATACGGTCTTTGCCCGGAAAGCAGGCCGTTGGGTGGAAGTGGTCAGGGCCGAATAGGAGTGTATGTCCTTTGCCGGCAAATACCTGAAAATCCCTGCATGGGCCCGGGCGGTCGTGCCGGTATTGCTGCTGTTGCCGGTATGGCTGGCGATCAGGCCGGCAGGCTTTGACGATCCATATTCCACGCTTGTGGAAGACCGCGACGGCCGCCTGCTTGGGGCCATCATCGCCGGCGACGGGCAATGGCGTTTCCCGCCTCCCGACAGCCTGCCGGAGCGGATGAAGGCCTGCATCATCCTCTTCGAGGACAAGAATTTTCTGCATCACCCCGGTGTTGACCTTTCCGCGCTGGGCAGGGCTTTTTACCTGAACATGAAATACAGAAAGGTGGTCAGCGGCGGGAGTACCATCAGCATGCAGGTGATCAGGCTGATGCGGAAGTTCAGGCCCCGTACTTTCAACGAGAAGATGCTGGAGATCTCACTGGCCCTCAGGCTCGAGCTGATGTACGGCAAGGAGGAGATCCTGGCCATGTACCTATCGCATGCCCCTTTCGGGGGCAATGTGGTGGGGCTGGAGGCGGCTTCATGGCGCTATTTTGGGTGCCCTCCCGCCATGCTCACCTGGGCCGATGCGGCTACCCTGGCCGTGCTGCCCAATGCCCCCGCCCTGATCCATCCCGGCCGTAACCGGGCCTTGCTGGAACAGAAGAGGAATGCATTGCTCGGGCGGCTTCTGGCAGCAGGCACCATTGATACGCTGACCTGGTCGTTGTCGCTGGCCGAACCACTGCCCGCAGAGCCATTGCCCCTGCCGCAGCATGCGCCGCATTTGCTGGCCCGGATACATGGCAGCAGGCAAGGGCTGCGTACACGCACCACCGTCGATATCCCCCTGCAGCAGGCCGTACAGGAGTTGCTGAACAGGCATGTGCAGCGGCTCAGACAAAATCATGTGCACAATGCTGCCGCCCTGTTGCTGGAGGTGGAAAGCGGGCAGGTGCTGGCATGGGCGGGCAACACCACCCTGGAAGGTGATCTGCACGGTGAGATGGTCGACATCGTGATGGCGCCCCGCAGCAGCGGCAGTGTGCTCAAGCCCTTGCTGTATGCAGCATGTCTGCAGGACGGAGTATTGCTGCCGGCCACCCTGGTTGCCGACGTGCCAAGCCGCATGCAGGGCTTCACACCCAAAAACTTCTCAGGCACCTATGACGGTGCCGTGCCTGCCGGCCGTGCTCTTTCACGTTCGCTCAACATACCCGCAGTGAAGATGCTGCAGGCATACGGCGTGGAGCGGTTTCATAGTCTGCTCAATGACCTTGGCTTCGGCAGTATCGGCAGGCCGGCCTCCCATTACGGACTCTCCCTGATCCTGGGCGGGGCCGAAGTCACGCTTTGGGACCTGGCAGGGGTGTATGCCGGCATGTCGCGCACACTGAACCATTTTTATGCCCTCAGCGGGCAATACCGCCCCGATGACCTCTACCCGCCGCGTATTTTCGTGGATGAGGAGCGGCCGGGCGCAGGAAGCCTGCCGGCTGTACGCCGGCTGGAGGCGGCACCGGTATGGCTGGCATACAAGGCGATGGAGGAAGTTAACCGTCCGGAGATGCGTGAACAGCCCGAACTGTTCAGCTCCTCACGCCGCCTGGCATGGAAGACCGGCACCAGCTTTGGCTTCAGGGATGCCTGGGCGCTTGGCACCGACCCGGCCTACGTGGTGGCGGTATGGGCAGGCAATGCCGGCGGCGAAGGCAGGCCGGGCCTCACGGGGCTGAATGCCGCCGCACCCCTGATGTTCGCGATCTTCGACCTGCTGCCCGACCATGAATGGTTCGAACAGCCTTTTGATGAGATGAGCAGGATCGCCTGCTGCCGCCAGAGCGGATACCGGGCCGGCCGGTATTGTAACCTGGTCGACAGCACCTGGGTGCCGCAGGCGGGATTGAGAACCGCACCATGCCCTTACCACCAACTCCTGCACCTCGATAGCAGCCGGCAATTCAGGCTCAGCGGAGACTGCGCCGAACCTTCCGAAATGGTGCAGCAAGCCTGGTTCGTCCTTCCTCCGGTCATGGAATGGTTTTATCGTGCCAACAACCCCTGGTACAGAGAGGTGCCGCCCTACCGGTATGATTGCCGGCCTGAGGAACAAAGTGCCCGGATGGAATTCATCTACCCCGACCCCCATGCCCGGATCTATATTCCCGTCGGCCTGGAAGGGATAAGGGAGAAGGCCGTCGTGGAAGTTGCACACCGTGATCCCGATGCCATCCTGTACTGGCATCTCGATGAAGATTATATCGGGCAAACGCAGGGCCGCCACCAGATGGGCGTCAGTCCCGGCCCCGGCGAACATATCATCACCGTGATGGATGAAAGGGGCGAAATGGCCTCGGTACGATTTACCGTGGTCAATGCGGAAGGGGAGCACAAAAAATAAAAAAAGCGGGACACACGATGTGCCCCGCTCCCGTAATCGTTTTTTATCAGGAGATGCTGATCTGTTTGGGCGGCTTGGGTTTGGCCTCTTCCTTCTTCGGAATCGACACCCGTAAAATACCGTTTTCGTATTTGGCCTTGATCTTGTCGGCCTCTACCGTGTTTGGCAGGGTGAATGACCTGCTGAACGACTGGTAGCTGAATTCACGCCTTGTGAACTGTTCATCTTCCCTGGTTTCTTTATTTACCTCTTTTTCGGAGGAAATGGTGAGCTGGTCGTGGTTCAGCTCAAGCTTGAAATCACCCTTTGAAAAGCCGGGTGCTGCCATTTCCACCTCGTAACCATCCATGCTTTCTTTGATGTTCACCGAAGGCAGGGTGGTGTTCGTAGCCGAAAAATTGCGGTTGGACCAGTCAAAAACATCGCCTTCAAAAAAACGGTCGAAAATCGACGGAAATTGCTGTGAAAATCTTACAAGTGACATCGCTTTATCCTCCATTTTTTTGGTTAAACAATCATTGAATTTTCACCCATACAGCATCAAAAAAAATACCAATGCCAAAAAATGCCATTTTTTCATAATATTTTCGCAATTCGCTGACAACATGACAGTTCTCCCCGGTGTGGGTCTTTATTTATTGCCCATGCGGGCACCTTCAGATTCATTATTATTTATGAGCTATCTTTGTCATCATGCCTTCCACACAAGTGTGCATTATCGGTGCCGGTCCGGCGGGGAGCATGGCTGCGCTGCGGCTGGCCCGCGGGGGCATTCCCTTTCTGCTCATCGACAAGGACAGTTTCCCGCGTGAAAAGATATGCGGCGATGCCCTGAGCGGCAAGGTGCCGCACATCATGCGCAGGCTCAGCCCGGAAATGCCGACCCGCTTCCAAGCTGCCTGCAGCCCCCTTCCTTCACATGGTATTCGCTTCATTGCACCGGGCATGCACATCTTCGACGTGCCTTTTATTCATAATTATGATCCCTCCCTGCATCCCGTACCCGGGTATACGGTGAAAAGGGAGTTGCTGGATGCCTTCATGCTGGATGAAGTTAAAGCCCTGGCGCCTGCCGCCGTCATGACCGGGTGCAGGGTGTTGTCGGTGCAGGCAAACGGCGACGGATGGCTGCTTTCCACTACGGAGGGGCAGGTAGAGGCACGGCTGCTGATCGACGCTGCTGGCACGGGGGCCGGGTTTGACGTTCCATACCACAAGCCTGCCCCTGCGGCTAAAAAAACGGCCCTTGCCCTGCGTACATATTTTAAAGGGCTGACGGGCATGCATCCGCAGAATTTTATTGAACTGTATTTCCTGAAAGAAACCCTGCCCGGTTATTTCTGGATATTCCCGCTACCGGGTGGGATTGCCAATGTTGGGCTGGGCGTGAGAAAGGATGTGGTGCTGAGAAAAAAGATCAGGCTGGCGGAGCTGATGGATCGCTGCATACATGAAAACCCTTTGCTGGCCGAGAGGTTTAAGGGTGCAGAAGCCTTGTCGAAGCCTGCGGCGCAAAGCCTGCCGCTGGGAAACCCTCGCTTTCGCATTTCAGGCCTGAATTATTTGCTTGCCGGCGATGCGGCCCACCTCGTTGACCCCCTGACGGGCGAGGGAGTGGGCAATGCCATGTACAGCGGCTATATCGCCGCCGAACAGGCCATCGACTGCCTGGCTGAAAACCGCTATGACCAGGCATTCATGCTGGCCTACGACCGCAGGATCAAAAGGGTGCTGGGCAAGGAAATGACCATCAGCGCCAGATTCCAGGGATTGCTGAAGTACCCGGCCATGGTCAGGTGGATTGCCGCCAGGGCCGACGGGAACCGGCATATTCCCGGGCTGCTGTCGTCGATGTTTACCGACCTCAGCCACAGGAAAAAGCTCATGAACCCCTTCTTTATTTTGCGGGTGCTGATGAACAGGTGATCATTTGGAAGCGGTTGCCGGCCTATGCGAAGCGCTTCATCATCCCGGCAAAGACCGCCGCTTTGTCGTCCCCGTATTTTTTAAGTTTCCTGATGATGGCTTCGGGGGTTTTAGGCTCTGAGAGCCGTCCGGGCTTTTTTGAATAGAACTTGTCGGCAAAGCAGATGATCTCTTCCTCGATGCTCAGCGGCAGCATGTCGCGAAGGGGGAGGGGCAGCTTGTTCTTTCGGATGTCGTCCATGCTGATGCCCGTGCCCACATGGCGTTCGCAGATCAGCGCATGCAGCGGCCAGCCTTCTTTTTCGAGCAGTTCCCTGCCCAGGCAGCCATGCAGCAGGTATGGGTGGTCGCCATGGCAGCCGATGGCAGGCGCATGGGTCATGAAGATGCCGATATCGTGCAGCAGGGCGCCGGTAAAGACCAGCCCGGTGTCGGCATTCAGTCCGGGATGCTTCCGGCAGATGCCGAGGGCATGTTCCGCCACGGCTTTGCTGTGCCCGTAAAGGTATGCATATGCTTCGCCGCCCGGCGGATAGTATTTTCTGAGCAGTTTTTCAGCCTGCGCTGTGGTCATGGGTGGCAAAGCTTTTGAATTTTTTTGAAGGTGATTTCCTTAGCGTGCCGGCGGTAATTCCTGGTACAGCAGCCGGGAGGAATACCCGTCGATCTTCACCCAGTACATGATCCAGCAGACAAAGGCGGCCAGGCCGCTCAGGATGCCAAGGAAAGGGATCACGCTGCATACTGCAAGGATGCAGTACGCCAGTCCGATCGACTTCCCGGGCTCAATCTCTTCAATGGTCATCTCCCGCTTTTTGAATTCCTGCGCCAGGCTCCTGGCCATGTTGTTCACCACGATGAACATCCACACCAGGTTGAAGAGGGGGATGAGCAGCAGCCATACATTTTCGGGGGGCATGGCCCTGTTTTCGGGCGAACAGCGGTTGAGGGCCTTTTGCAGGGTCAGGATGAAGAAGATCATCGGGATGATGGCCACCAGCAGCATGATCATAATGATGGGAACCAGCGCCAGCGGCGCGTAGACAAAGGCAATCGTTGACAGTATCATATATGTACTCCTTTTTTTGGTTTGTTGATATGCAAATGTAAGGTTTATTCATCCAAAAACATCCCATTTTACATATCGATTAATAAATGATGGGGCAGGTGTTCCCGTCAATGGTTTCTCTGTTATGAATGCCCTGGATGCCAAAGCTTGTTCATATATTGCATAATAAACAACCTAAAGGGTATGGCTGTGTCACATTGACTCCGTTCCCCCGGGGACATATGGTGAGCCGGTATTCAAAACCACGTCAATGCCGGCATCCTGATAAAGACAAAAAAAAGCCGCTAATGCGGCTTTACGGGTGATCCGGCTGGGATTCGAACCCAGGACCCACGGCTTAAAAGGCCGTTGCTCTACCGGCTGAGCTACCGAATCAATTTGCGGGTGCAAAGGTACCCATTTTTTTTGACGGTCAAAATTATTTGATGATTTTTTGGAGGTAAATGGGATGAAAGGCTTGTGAAATAAAGCACGCGCATGGGATCATGGCAATCTGCATGCGCCCCGGCAGGCCGGTCGTAAACAAGCCCGTCAACATAATTGTTATCTCCATTTTTTTTTGTATTTTTGCAGCGGGTAAGTCTTTCACGACCAGCTCCTGCTGAATTCCCCCAGGTCCGGAAGGAAGCAAGGGTAGGCGGTTGTAGCGGTGCGATGATGGTACTTACCCTTTTTTATTATAAAAATAATGTTACTCAGGATACATCCCGAAAACCCGGCCGAAAGGCAGATCCGCACAGTGGCCGAATGCCTCGGCGATGGTGGCGTGGTCATCTTTCCCACCGATACCATCTACGCCATCGGCTGCGACATTTACAAACCCAAGGCCGTCGACAGGGTGGCGCAGATCAAAGGCGTGAACAAACAAAAAGCCAACTTCAGCTTTATCTGCTACGACCTCAGCCACCTGTCGGAATTTACCCGGCCTCTCGACAATGCCGTGTATAAAATGATGCGCCGGAACCTTCCCGGCCCTTTTACATTTATCCTCGACGCTGGCGGCAAAGTCCCGAAAATATTCCAAAGCAAGAAAAAAACCATCGGCATCAGGGTGCCCGATAACAACATTGCCAGGGCCATCGTGGCCGCACTCGGAAACCCCATCATGTCAACCTCCGTGCACGACAACGACGAAGTGCTGGAATATACCACCGATCCCGAACTCATCCACGAACGTTACGCTAACCAGGTCGATATCGTCATCGCCGGCGGCTACGGCGACAATAACCCCTCAACCATCGTCGACTGCACCGGCCCCGACCCCCTAATCATCCGGGAAGGAAAAGGAATGCTGCAGTAGATGGGGGTGGTGTTTCAGGGTTAAATGGTTAAATGCCTGCCCCGAGAATCGGGGGTTAAATTCGTGAGACTGCCTTTTTATGAGCGTAGCGAAATGAAAAGGCTTAGTCGAACGAATCCCGCTCTAGCGGGATAGTGGTTCCGGGTTCCGGGTACCGGATACCGGGAAGTACCGGGTTCAGATTTCAGAATTCGAATGGACAATCTTCCGCGCAGCGGAAACCCCATTTCTCCCTGCAATTTCTGTCCGGTTTGTGATAAAGCCCGTTCCGCCAACATGTCCTTCCCTTCGCATAAGAATATTTCTTAAGTTTGCAGAAACCAATCCCAAAAATGAAATGGAAGAAACTAACGCAATGCCCCAAAAGCCTTCTGCCGGGCTATCGGCCCTGGTCTATGGCCTCCTGCTTTCGGTTGTAATGATCGTTGCTTACCTGCTGCTGTACCTGCTCGACTACAACAAGTCGGCAGTGGCCACCATCATCCCCATCCTGCTGCTTGTCGCCGGCGTTGCACTGGCATCGGCCGACTATCGAAACAAGAAGTTGGGTGGCTTCATCTCATACGGGAAAGCGGTCAAGATCGGCTTTCTCACTGTGCTGTTCGCCGCCTTCGTGATAGCGGTCTATACCTTTGTCTACCACTCCGCTATTAACCCCGGCGAGCTGAATCAATTAAAAAAAGATTCGATACTTGCAATCTACAACATGGATCTTGAGCCTGAAAAAGAGGCACAGGCAGTTCAGATGCAGAAATATATCTTCAATCCGCTTACTTTTTCGGTCATATCAATATTTTCACTGGCCTTCTTCGGCATCATCATCGCCCTGATCACTTCCATTTTCATCAAAAGGGACCAACCGGCCGGTTACAGCATCTGAACCATGGATATCAGTGTAATCATACCCCTGTACAACGAAGAGGATTCACTGCCTGAGCTGACTGAATGGATCGGTCGTGTGATGGGGGAAAACAACTTTTCCTACGAGGCCATCCTTGTTGACGATGGCAGCACCGACGGTTCCTGGCAGGTGATCCGTTCGCTCTGCGAAAAAAACAATAACCTCAAAGCCATTCGTTTCAGGCGGAATTACGGCAAATCGGCGGCCCTTAACTCCGGCTTCGCGGTGGCTGCCGGCGATGTGGTCATCACCATGGACGCCGACCTGCAGGACAGCCCTGAGGAGATCCCCGCACTTTACGGAATGGTAAAGCAGGAAGGCTACGACCTGGTCTCAGGCTGGAAGAAAAGGCGGCACGACCCTATCGGGAAGACCATACCATCGCGTTTTTTTAACCGGATAACCCGCTGGATATCGGGCATCAGGCTGCACGACTTCAACTGCGGGCTCAAGGCTTATAAAAATGAGCTGGTCAAGACCATCGAGGTGTACGGCGAAATGCACCGCTACATACCGCTTATCGCCAAATGGGCAGGCTTCAGCCGGATAGGCGAAAAGGTGGTGGAACACCATGAGCGCAAATACGGCCGGACGAAGTTTGGCTTCGAGCGTTTTGTCAATGGCTTTCTCGACCTTCTCTCCATCACTTTTGTCACCCGCTTCGGCAAGCGCCCCATGCACCTTTTTGGCTCCATCGGCACTTTTTTCTTCCTGGGCGGGGGCATCATCTCACTCTGGATCATCATCGAAAAGGTCTTTAGCCTGGCCCGCCGCGATGTGGTCGACCAGCCCCTGTTCTACCTGGCCCTGCTGGCCATGGTGGTGGGGGTGCAGTTATTCCTGGCAGGCTTCCTGGCGGAGATGATCGCAAGGAATTCGCACGACCGCAACCGTTATGTTGTTCACGAAAGGATCGGCCATGACGATCCCGCAAATGACTGATCGCTGCACCCATGCCGGCTAAAAAAAAGATAATCATTGTCGGACCGGCACATCCCCTCCGCGGGGGCGGGATGTCGACCTTTAACGAACGCCTGGCAAAGGCCTGTTCCGATGCCGGCCACGAAGTGGAGATCATCAGCTTCAAACTGCAGTACCCTTCCTTCCTTTTCCCAGGGAAGTCGCAGTTTACCGATGAACCCGCACCCCCCGGCATTCGCATCCGCAGCCTCATCAACTCCGTGAACCCCATCAACTGGATCCGTACCGGCAACATCATCCGCCGCATGAATCCCGATCTTGTCATTATCCGCTACTGGATCCCCTTCATGGGCCCGGCCCTGGGTACCATCGCCCGCAGGATCAGGAAAAACCGGCACAGCGTGGTCATCGCCATCACCGATAATGTGGTGCCGCATGAAAAAAGGCCGGGCGACAGGGCCCTTACACGCTATTTCCTCAAACCCGTGCAGGGCTTCATCACCATGTCGGCCAGCGTAATGGACGACCTGGAAGGCTTCGATAAGAAAAAGCCGCGGACGCTCTGCCTGCACCCCCTCTATGACAATTACGGCGAACCCATGGAAAGGAAGGAGGCCCTGGCTCAGCTTGGATTTCCTGACGATTGCTCATACCTGCTGTTCTTCGGGCTGGTAAGAAAATACAAGGGGCTTGACCTGCTGATCAGGGCGCTGGCAAGCCCGAAACTGGCCCATTTGCCGCTCAGGCTTATCGTGGCAGGAGAATTTTATGAAGATTTTGATCTTTACAGGAAACTTATTGACGATTTGGGAGTCTGTGATAAAGTGATCATGGAAAACCGTTTTATCCCGAATGCCGCCGTGCGATCTTATTTCTGTGCAGCCGATCTGGTCGTGCAGCCATACAGGGATGCCACCCAGAGCGGCGTTACACAGGTGGCCTATCATTTTGATAAGCCCATGGTGGTGACCCGCGTGGGCGCTTTGCCCGAGATGGTGCCCGACGGCAAAGCCGGCTATGTGGTGGAACCCGACCCGGAAAGGATCGCAGAGGCCATCCGCAGGTTCTTCGATGAAAACCGGCAACATGAATTCACTGCCAACGTAAAAAAAGAAAAGTTAAAATACAGCTGGGACGTCTTTCTCGATGCCATCGACGGACTGGCTGAAAAAATCAGCAACGGAGGATGAGCAGGATATACAGGAGCAAAGCGCCCTTGAGGCTGGGCCTGGCCGGCGGAGGCACGGATGTGCCACCCTACAGCGACCTATACGGCGGAGCAGTGCTCAACGCCACCATCAATATGTACGCCTTCGCCACCATCATCCCCAGAACCGACGGCAAGGTAGTGTTCAAAGCCCTCGACAACGGTGAGGAGCTTGTCTGTGAGGCGCAGGAGCGCTTTGTGCTTGACGGCAAACTCGATCTGCTCAAGGGCATCTATAATCGCGTGGTGAAGGATTTCGGGGGCGAACCCCTATCGTTCGAGCTTTCCACTTTCGTCGACGCCCCTCCGGGATCGGGCCTCGGTACTTCTTCAACCCTTGTGGTAACCATCCTGGGCGCCTTCGCCGAATGGCTGAAGCTTCCCCTGGGCGAGTACGACCTGGCAAGGCTGGCCTATGAGATCGAACGGGTCGACCTCAATATGGCCGGCGGCAAGCAGGACCAGTATGCGGCCACCTTCGGAGGGGTGAACTATATGGAGTTTTACAACGGCGACAAAGTTGTGGTGAACCCACTGCGGATCCGCAACGAATACCTCGACGAACTGGCCTACAACCTGGTGCTCTTCAATACCGAAACCAGCAGGCTCTCCTCGGAGATCATCGCCCGTCAATCGAAGAACATCGAGGAAAGAGACCCCGGATCCCTCGATGCCACCCACAAACTTAAGATACAGTCGATGATGATGAAGGAAGCCATCCTCAAGGGCGAACTTGACCGTATCGGCGAGATCCTCGACTACGGCTGGCACAATAAGAAGTTACTGGCTCCCGGCATCAGCAATCCCATGATCGACGAGCTTTACCAGACTGCACTCAAATGCGGCGCCACCGGCGGCAAGATCTCCGGTGCAGGCGGCGGCGGCTTCATCCTCTTTTACTGTCCCAACAACACCCGTCACAAGGTGATCGACGGGCTCAGGAAATTCGGCGGCCTTGCTCATCCATATGAATTCACGGTTAAAGGTCTGAAGACCTGGTCGATATGAAATAAAGGTCCGGTTACCGGACATCGGGTGCCCTGTACACACCGTTTGCAAATAACCGTTTAAGTAGTCCCTTTCATTTTTACAACGAAGAGCTGTCCGGTTTCATACTTCACCACTTTTACGGGTTCTCCTTTCTCTATGTAGCCCGTAAGTGCCGTGGCATCGTAAACGTTATCATCGATCCTGACCTTTCCGGCAGGCCTGAGCACGGTATAGGCGATTCCCTCCCTGCCGAGTACGCCCTTGTATCTTGTATCTGAAACGGTGTATCCCTGTTCTGAATGCTGCTCGGCTTCCAGTGCAAGATGGCCGAAGATGGTGGTGGTAAAAAGCTTTCTGCTGATCCAGAAAGATCCGATAAGCGCAAAGAATATTGCTATGATCACAATGAAAAAGGCAGTGGTAATGGCTTCGAAGGCAACTCCGCTGAAGTCGAGGCCTACATTGCCCACCAGGCTCAGGGTAAGCCCGGCAATGATCAGGATGATGCCGGATATGCCGGCAACGCCGAAGCCGGGTATGGCAAATATTTCGATGAGCACCAGTATCACACCCACTACGAAGATGATGATCTCCCAGTGGTCGGCCAGCCCTTCCAGGTAAAGGGGTGCGAAGTACAGCATGGCCGCGATCACCGAAGCGATCAGTGGAAATCCTACCCCGGGGCTTTGCAGTTCAAAATAGATGCCGCCGATGATGATCATGATCAGGATGCCGCTCACCAGCGGGTTGATCAGAAAACCGATAACCTTGTCGGTGCCGGTCGGCCGGTGCTCGATGATCTCATATTGCCGGTGTCCTGCATCTTCCATCAGTTGTGCAATGTTTTCGACCCTCCCTTCGCAGAAGCCGTAGCGTATGGCCTCACTGGTGGTCAGGGTCAGCACTTTGCCGGTATCGACAATGCCGGCAATGTAAATGTCGGGGTCGACCATGGCCTGGGCAATGTCAGGGTCGCGGCCCTTTGCTTCGGCAGTGGAGCGCATCCACGAACGCATATACGACTGGTATTTGTCGGGTACGGGCTCGCCGGTCTGGTCAACCACCGTGGCCGCCCCGATGCTGGCTACGGGAGCCATGTAAATGCTGTCGCATGCAATGGCGATCAGGGCACCGGCCGAAGCGGCGTTATTGTCGATGAATACATACACGGGAATGTCACTGTTCAGGATCCTGGTACGGATCGAATCGGCGGCATCGACCATCCCCCCGTAAGTGTTCATGTGGATAAGCACAATGTCGGCCCCTGTTTCCCTGGCCTCGCGGAAAGCACGCTTCGTGGTCCTCACGGCAGGAGGGGCGATCTGTTCCCGGATGTCAAATTTATATACCCGTACAGGCTTGTCAAGGCTGTCGCCCTGGCCCTGCAGCATCAAAGGGAATCCCATGCACATCAGGCATGAGACGATAAGCAATCGGATGGTCTTGTTCATACAAGGAATGTTTTGGAACTGCGATATGTGTGTAAATATAATCCTTTATGCGGGAACTGACAAATCTTTTGTCTTTTTGCTGAAAATACCATCGTCCATTTCCCGGGAGGATGGCGCGCGATGAGAATAAAAGTATTGTCTGCGTCAGAAGTACTCCCTGAGCAGGCCGGCCAGCTCCCGGTAAACGGAGGGGTTGCCGCATACGATCTCCCTGCCGCTGATATAATTTTTGCCGCCACTGAAATCGCTGCATATGCCGCCGGCTCGTTCGAGGATGAATGATCCGGCTGCAACATCCCAGGGCTTGAGGCCGTATTCCCAGAAGCCGTCAAAACGGCCGCAGGCCACCCATGCCAGGTCAACGGCCGCCGAACCGAACCTCCTGATGCCACGGCAGCCACGCATCAGCCTTCCCAGCAAAGCCAGGTAAGCCTCCTGCCTGCTGAAATCGGAATAGGGAAAGCCGGTGGCAAGCAGCGAATCGTCGAGCCTCTCTGTTGCCGAAACGCTGATCACCCTGCCGTTCAGCAGGGCGGGACCGCCTTCCGTGGCATGGAAACATTCGCCCGACACCGGCTCAAACACCGTGCCCATAACCACTTCCGATCCCTTCATCAGGGCCACGCTGACGGAAAAAACGGGCAGGCCGTGTATAAAGTTGGTGGTGCCGTCGAGGGGGTCGATCACCCAGTTATAAGCCATCTTCTTAAATTCCACACTGTCTTCCTCCGCCAGGATGCCTGCATCCGGCAGGAGCTGCCGAAGGCGGCCGATGAGCATCTTCTCAGATTGCCGGTCCACGAAGGTTACGTAATCGTGAAGGCCTTTGGCGGCGACGTCTTCCCCTTTCAGACCGCCCTGTTCAGATAATATGTATGAGCCTGTTTCTGTGCATATCTCATTCAGTGAACGGCCGATCTCTAAAAGGTCCATGACAACTTTTTTTCAGTTTCTTAAATAATGAACACGCCATCTTCATCCATATTGATAAGCTTCACATCGGCTATCTGGTTGATCAGTGCCGGATCGAAGGCTGTCTTTACCCTGACATAATTCCTGGTGAATCCGTGCATGTGTCCATTGCTGTTGTCGGATTCGAAAAGCACCGATGCGCCGGTGTTTACATTCTTCAGGTAAAACGCCTTTTTCTTTTCTTCGGAAAGCAGGTGAAGGATGTGGCTTCGTTCTTTTTTTATTTTATTTCCTGTCTGGTGATCGAATTTGGCCGCTGCGGTACCCGGCCGGGCCGAATAGGTGAACACATGCATGTAAGAAATGTCAAGGCCTTCGAGGAAACGGCAGGTATCGGAAAAATCCGCTTCCCCTTCTCCCGGGAAACCGGTGATCACGTCGGTGGCAATGCAGGCCAATGGTATCAGCTTCCTGATCTTTTCCACACGGTCGGCGAAAATACCGGTGTCATATTTCCTGTTCATCGCCCGCAGGATACGGTCGGAGCCTGATTGCAGGGGGATATGAAAGTGGGGGAGCAGCCTGCCTGAATCTGCCATCACCCGTATGATCCTTTCATCAAGCAGGTCGGGCTCAATGGATGAAAGCCTGATCCTGCCAATGCCGCCGAGCTTGTCCAGTTCATGGAGAAGCTGGTAGAAGGATTCACCGTTCTGCCTGCCAAAATCACCGATGTTGACACCGGTGATCACGATCTCTTTCACGCCTTCTGCGATGATACTGCGTGCGGCCTCCATCGTGTCGGCGATCCGGGCACTCCTGCTTCTTCCACGGGCATGCGGGATGCTGCAGTAAGAACAGAAGTAATCGCAGCCATCCTGCACCTTCAGAAAAGAACGGGTGCGGTCGCCTTCCGACCAGGAAGGGACGAATAGCCTGCTCTGCCCGATGTCTCCTGCTTCACGAAGGGTGCCGGTCGCCTTGCCGGCCTTATGCAGGAAGTGGTGTAACCCGAATTTTTCATCGTTTCCCAATACCAGGTCAACCTCATCCATATTTGCCAGCTCCTGCCCGCGCAATTGCGAAAAACAGCCGACCACCGCTACCAGGGCGCCGGGGTTTCTCTTTTTCGCCTGCCGGATCGCCGCCCGGCATTTTTTTTCCGCCTGTGCCGTCACCAGGCAGGAATTGATCACATAAACATCGGCTTTATCCCGGTATCCAACGATCTCATACGCCCTGGCCCTGAGGTCACGTGCAATGGTCGAGCTTTCCGCAAAGTTCAGTTTGCAGCCAAAGGTCTGAAATGCGATGCGTTTTCCAGGCATACCGCAAAGATAGAGAATTCGGTGTTTTGATGCAGCATGCAGGTATTCCTGTATGAATAAAAGGATAATTCCGGGACAAAATGAATTGGGTTTCTAAAGCCTGATTGATCCCGCTTTATCCGGATTGCTGCATGCCTGGGGGTGGGCGCCGGATTGACGTTCTGTAAGGGGCGCAAGAAACGAACTGAATTAACAAATCAACAAGCCCTGAAAGCACACCGGCTTGCCGGGTTCATCTCACGGCCCGCTGTATCACGATCCCTGCTACGATCAGCACCAGGCCCGCGATGGTATAGCCGTAAATGGCTTCCCCCACGAACAGTGAAACGAAGATCAGTGAGAGAAAGGGTGAAATATAAACAAGGTTACTAACCTTGGCGGTACTGGATGATATTTGTAAGGCTTTCAGCCATAGTACAAAAGTGAGTCCCATCTCGAACAAGCCGATATACAGGCTTCCGGCCATGCCAGGATAGGAAATGATATAGGTCCCGCCACGAACCGCTACATAGATAAGGACGTAGGTAAACCCAAAAACAAAGTTCAGCAGCATTTTCGATGTGTCTTCGCGCCGGTCTTTCATGTTCATCAGCCAGAATGAGGCCCAGAATACGCTGCTGGCCAGGGCAAGGAAGATGCCCAGTGGATCGGAAAAACTGATGTCGCTGACCGATCCTTTCATGATGATGACCAGCATCCCGGCAAAGCTGATGAAAAGGGCCATGATACTAAGCAGGCTGATCCTTTGCCTCAGCACGGGTATTGACATGAGCACCAGTGTAATTGGCCAGACATAGTTGAGTGCCACGGCTTCCTGGGCCAGCAGCAGGTCATAAGCCTTGAACAGTACCAGGTAGTATGCAAAGGGATTCAGCAGACCCATGATGGCACTGTTCAGCCAATGCCTGCCACTGACCCGGAAACATGCGGTGAACCCTCCGCCGATAAGTTTCCAGGCCATGAGAAAAATCAGTGAGACAAAGCTGGCGTGAAGCAGCAGCAGCTCAGCCGGCAGAAACGAAAGGCTTATCTTGAATGCCGATCCGGCCGTCGACCAGAAAAGCACTGCGGCCAGTGCCAGCATGTATGCCTTTTGTTGTTTTCCCATTATCTGATCATGGCCCATGAAGGAAATACCCCTGGCTCGATCCCGAACACCGCCGGGGCGATATAATAGGTTGCCAGGGTGATGAGGATGGCGCCTGCCAGGTTCAGCACCAGGCCGGTTTTCGCCATTTCTATCATTCTGATCCGGTTCGTCCCGAAAATAATGGCGTTGGGAGGGGTGGCCACGGGCAGCATAAATGCCATGGAAGCCGAAAGCGTGGCGGGCAGCATGAACAGCAGGGGGTTGATCCCGCCTGCAATGGCGATGCCTGCCAAAACGGGCAGCAGCATCTCCGTTGTGGCAGTATTGCTCGTAAGCTCTGTCAGGAAGGTCATCATGAGCGAAATGGCCAGGATCACCACAATGGGATGGGCCGATGACACCCATTGCAGTTGTTCGCCGAACCACATCGAAAGCCCCGACTCCTTGAATCCGCTGGCAAGGGCAAAACCACCCCCGAAAAGCAATACGATGTTCCATGGCAGGCCCCGGGCAGTCTTCCAGTCGAGGATGCTTTCATTTTGTTTGCTCCTGGCGGGGATAACGAAAAGGAGGATGGCATAAAAAATGGCTACGGTGCCGTCGTTAATATATTCGGGTGTGTTAAAGAGCCCGGCCCAGCCGGGGATCCTTGCAAAGCCAAAATCCAGTCCCGCCCGGGTGAGCCAGCTCACCGCCAGCAATATGAAGATGACAAGGACGGCTTTTTCTTCAAAGCCGGCTTTGCCCAGCCGCCGGTATTGTTCGCCGAAGGCACCGTAACCCTTTATTGACTGTTGTTTTCGGCGCGGTCGGTACAGAAGGAAGAGATATCCCCAGGCCAGGATAAAAAAGGAAACGCTTACCGGCAGTGCGAACATGAACCATTGGGTAAAAGATATTTCCGGCGCATCCGGGAAATAGATGCTGAATATCCTGGCGAAAGAGAGGTTGGGCGGTGTTCCCACCAGGGTGGCGATGCCGCCGATGGATGCGCTGTAAGCGATGCCCAGCAACAGGCCGGTGGCGTATTTTCCGGTTCCTTCATCGCCGGCGTTCTCTTCGAGCTTTTCGATCACCGACAGTACAATCGGGATCATCATCATGGCCGTTGCGGTATTGGAGATCCACATCGACAGGAAGGCTGTGGCCAGCATGAACCCGAGCAGGATACGGGCCGGGCTTGCACCGGTGAACATCAGTATCCTGAGTGCGATGCGTTTGTGCAAACCCCATTTCTGCATGGCCAGCGCCACCATAAAACCGCCGATGAACAGAAATATCACATGGTTGAAATAGGTGGCGGAAACATCCCTTCCGTCCATGATCCCCAGCAGGGGAAAGAGCGCCACCGGGATCAGTGAGGTGGCAGCCAGGGGGATGGCTTCCGTTACCCACCACACGGCCATCAGCAGGGCTACGGCAAGTGTGGCGCTAACCGCGGGCTGGCCGGGTTCCAGCTCGGTAAAAAACAGGAAGTACACAAATAATACAGGCCCCGCAAGCAATCCCGCTTTCTGAAGCCTGTGGCTGCCCGCGGGGATTTTTCTGATACTGTTCTTCATCGATGAGCCTTTACATGGCGAATATAGTGGATTAATAAAAAAATAACAAGGTGCCCAAAACAATTATATGAATATTTAATAGCTTTGCAAGCCATTTAAATTAAGGATTATGAAAAGATTAGCGGTAGTTGCCTTTGGCGGGAATGCACTGCTGAGGGCAGGAGAGGACGGCACCATCGAGCAACAGGAAGCAAATGCCTTCCATACGGGTGAACGCATGCTCATCCTGTTGCAGAACAATTATAACCTGGTGATCACACACGGCAACGGGCCGCAGGTAGGAAACATCCTGCTGGCAAACAAGGCAGGCCATAAGCTGTTTGGCCTGCCCGAGATGCCCCTCGATATCTGTGTTGCCTATTCGCAGGGATTTATCGGGTACATCATCGAGCAGCAATTGCGGAATGTGCTGCGCGCCAATGAACTCGACAGGGACATTATTTCCATCATCACCCAGGTTCTGGTAACAAAGGATGATCCTGCCTTCAAAGATCCCAAAAAACCCATCGGACCGTATTATTCAAAGGAGGAGGCCGACAAGATGGCCGGGGAAACCGGTTCGAAATTTTCCGAAGACCCCCGCGGGCGCGGATACCGCAAGGTAGTGGCATCGCCCAAACCCCTCGTGATCTCCAACGTGGACACCATCCGCAAGATCTCCCGCGAAGGCCACATCGTTATAGCGGTGGGCGGAGGCGGGATCCCCGCCTATTATGCCGCCGAGAATAAGCTGAAAGGCATCGATGCCGTGATCGACAAAGATCTGGCATCGGCCCTGCTGGCAAGCCAGATCAATGCCGACAAATTCTTTATCCTTACCGATGTGCCCAAGGTATACCTGAATTTTAACACACCCCAGCAAAAGGCCATCGATCGTATGTCGGTGGCGGAGGCACGCAGGTACCTCGATGAAGGCCAGTTTGCCGAAGGAAGCATGGCACCCAAGATACGTGCCGCCATCCACTTCGTGGAACATACCGGAAAGGATACCATCATTACCAGCACGGAAAGGCTCGGGATCGACGACGGCGGAACAAGGGTGGCCATCGTCTGATGTTCATTCGGAAGGTTTCAGGTTCTCAACGGTAAAAATATCATCGGTCAGACCCTGGTCGAAAATCACATCATTCATCAGTATTTTTGTGGAGTGCTGCTTTTTCAGGTCGGTCATCACAACCTCTTTGGCGTTCCAGTAACCGCCGGTTTTCTCATAACGGTAGCTTGCTTCCTTGTATTTCTTCCCGCTTTTGTCAAAATATTCCATGTGCATCGGATAAAAATATTCGGGGTGCTGCCTGATGATGATCTTGCTGTATTGTGACTTATCCGACCTGGGCGTCAGCTCCAGCAGGTAATGATCATCCGCCGTACCGGCGAGCCTGGGGAAAAAACGTTCTGAATAGGGCTCGGTGGCCATATCTTCATAAGAAAAATCAGTACCCGTAAATGCCTGGCTCTTGGCCAGAAGGGATATCTTTTTCGGACTTCCGAAAGCGGGCATGTAAAGCCACATCACTCCATCAGGCAGCGAAAGCGTGGCGATGCCTGCCTGCGATTCGGGCTTGGTGTACCTGTATAGCTTGTGGTACCTGCCCTTCTGGAACATCTCCGCTTCGCGGACTTTCTCGGTTCCCGCCTTGTCGATAAGGATAATGCTGATCCTGCCCTGTTTGTCCCTGGGCGAGAACATCACATTGTCGAGCTTTGCCAGCAGGTCGTGGGCATCCTGCGCCATCAGGGCGGGCATGAGGAGGAACAGGGCCAGGGATAGAAGAATGTTACGGGTTTTAAACAGATGCATGGGGCTTGTCTTTTTTTCGTAAAAGTCTTTCGGTCCGCCTGCTGTCAAGGATGAGGATCACCGGCAACAGCGTGAGTGACCCGATACCGGAGCCGACCATGCTGAGGGCGACCAGGAAACCAAAGTACTGCAGCGGTACCATTTCTGAGAACAAAAGTATCAAAAATCCTGCCGAAACACTGATCACATTAATGACGATCCCCTTGCCACTGATAAGGATGGTCTCTTCAAGGGCTTGGCCGATGTCGTTTTTCCTGTCCTTCATCAACTGTTTTACATTGTTGATCACATGGATGGAATAATCGATGCCGATGCCCAGCGCCACGCTGGCAACAAGCACCGTTGCGATGTTCAGGGGAATGCCTGCAAACCCCATTACCCCAAACAGTATGATGATGGCGGCTATGATGGGAATGGTGGTATAAAAACCCGTTTTCAGCGACCGGAGGATGATCCCCACGATGACGATCACCATGATGATGGCAATGCTCAGGCTGCCAAGCTGACTTCTGATCAGGCTGTTGTCCATGGTCACATCGACAAAGGGCATACCGGTGATCTCTATCCGGCAGTTTTCATTGCTGTGTGTTTCTATAAAGGCTTTCATATAGCGGGCAAACTCGATCTTCGAGCGGTTGTCGGCCGAAACAAATTTGGATATGATCACGGCTTCGTCAAGTGATTCATTTACATAGGCCCGCATGATCTCGTTCCCCTCGAGCAACCACCAGAGCTGTTCGATCTGCTCCTTTTCACCGGGTATCTTCCTTCCCTCTCCAAGGGCATCGCTGATCTCCAGGATAAGGTCGGCTACCGATTGGGTTGCAATCACATCAGGACTTTGCTGCATGTGCTCAGCCGTTTCCACCATCAGGTTCAGGAGTTCGGGACTTTGAACGTCGCCGCTGAAAACCACGAAAATGGGCTTGGAGCCGCCAAACTTGTTGATCATGATGTTCTCGGCCAGGCGGGCGGGATTGTTGCGTTTGAAATAATCCTGTATGTCAACGCTTCTCTCGATCAGGAATATGCCGGAAATACTGATCAGGATCAGGATGCTCCAGGTAGTGAGGATATATTTCGGATGTCTGACGAGCAGTCGTTTGAGTGGAGCCAGGAAATAATCGGTCAGGAGCGACCGTTTTACTTCTTGTTTTTTCCCGGCCAGTTTCTTGTTGTATATCGAAAATCCTGCGATCACGGCGGGGGTAAAGAAGAGGGAGAGCAGGGCGGCAAAAAGGGTTCCGAGTGAAGTAAAGATGCCAAAATCGCGGATCATGTCGAGGTAGGATGCGAAAATGAACGACATAAAGCCGATCGCTGTGGTAACAGCGGCCAGTACAACAGGAATAAAGATATAGATCAGGGCTTTGAGCAGGGCTTTGCGCCGGTCGGTGTCGCGCATCTGTTTGATGCGGTTCAGCACATGGATCGAATAAGCACTGCCAACTGCCAGCAGAATGATGGGTATATTGTTGGATATCATCGAGAGGCGGTAGCCGAATAAGGCCATGAGCCCCATTGTCCAGATAATGGCAATGGCCACATTTACCAGTGGCAGCACAACCCCCCGGATACTTCTGCATGCGAAGGCCAGGATGATGGTGATCAGCAGAAAAGCCATGGGCAGCAGACGCAGGAGGTCGGACGAGATCAGGCCCGAAATGGCTGTTACCATCATGGGTGAGCCGGCATAATAAAGGGTTTCCGGAATGTCCATGGCTGAGGTTTTCCGGATCACTTCGAGGGCAACCTGTTCGGCATCCGCCTCTTCGCCCAGCGAAAAGATGATCAGCGTGGCCGTGCCGTCTTCCGAAACGATGCTTCCTTTGTAAAGGTCTTTTGAATACACCCTTTCGCGCAGGAGGTTCAGCTCTTCCCGGCTGCGGGGCAGTTCATAATCATCTACCAGCTTACCGATCACAAGCCCGTCGTCGCCGCCCCTGATATCGATAATGTTCGTAAGGCTGCTCACGCCTATCACGCCTTCAATATTTGCAATGGTGTCGGTGATCCGCCGCACCTGCTCAATAACCCCGGTCCTGAAAATATCTTCCGTTTCCAGGATCACCATGCCCATTTTGTTGCTGCCAAATTGCCTGGCAACCCGCTTGAGCATGGCCGCATCCGGATCGTCGTCGGGGAGGGAGCTGATCACATCCGAATTGATCTGCATATAACGGATCTGGTATGCCGTAAAAACAGTAAAGGCCAGTACAAGGCTGAAGATCCACCAGCGATACCTGAGTATTGATTTGGCAAGTTTATTCATCTTTCTTTAAATGCATGTGTATACCGGTAAAGAGACGTTGATAATCCGTGAATTTAACTTTTACATAACAACATTTCCGGCTGAATGTTATTCTCCTTTATGTGTTTTTACAAAAAAAGCCACCTTTTCGAGGGAAGTGATCATGTCGTACTCTTCAAGGTGGATCTCTTTCGGGACGTTGACCGGTTTCGGGGTGTAATTGAGCAGCCCCCTGACCCCGGCATTTACCAGAATGTCTGCAACCGTTTGCGCCACTTCACCCGGGACCGTAATGATGCCGATCTCGATCTTTTTTTCCTTTACAATGCGCGGTATGTCGTCGATATGAAAACAGTCGATGCGGTGGAACTTCCTGCCTACCTTGTTGGTGTCAACATCAAAAACGGCAACGATCGACAGCTTGGTGCGTTTCCCGCTGAAGTAGTTGGTGATGGCCCGGCCCAGGTTCCCGATGCCGGCAACGCATACGTTGATGCCCTCGTCGCTGTCGATGATCTGCCCGATCAGGTCGATCAGTTCCTTTACATTGTATCCATTGCGCAGGGTTCCCGTATACCCGATCAGCATTATGTCGCGCCTGACCTGTACTGCAGTGATATGCTGTATGATTGCTATTTCGTGTGAGAAAATGTGCGTCATGCCTTTTGCATGGCATAGCAGCAATGCACGCCTGTACTGGCTGAGGCGTTCAATGGTTTTATGTGGCAGGTGTTTCATCGGAGAAACAGATTGGATGTCTACAATTGCTGGCTGCAAAATTAGACCTGCGCAAGGAGGAATGCAAGAAAAATGTTAATTTTTTCACAATGTGAAAAAATAACACTGGAAACCTCAGGGTGTATGGCCTTTCGTGGCCGAAGGGTGGCAGTCGAGATCGGGAATATAGGGCTTGATGTCGAGCAGTGGCGACCCGTCGAGGATGTCCCGCTGGCGCGCGTTTCCGAACGCGTGCAACTGTTTTCTCGTCTCCTGACGAGATCATTACTTTATAAAAAACTCAATTGTATACACAGGAATCCGGTCATTGAAATGATTGTTGAAAAGGAAGAGGACGATCACTTCAGTTCAGTAAGGAATTATGCAGATCCTGATTCGCTGATTGAAATCACCAGGGAAAGTAAACTACTGATTACGTATTAAATTGCGCGTTTGGAAACGCGCTGACAGTTGCACGCGTCA
>CAZHFC010000003.1:0-113624 GCA_964531985.1 uncultured Bacteroidales bacterium | reverse complement strand
TCCCTGAAGAACGGCAGTGTGAGCATTTACCTCATCCCGGAGGGGATGGAAGTGGTAAGTGATGAGAATGGTATTATCAAAAAATACTAAGACAGGAAAAAGCAATTACCTGCAGCCTGCATTACCCGGCCAATCAACAGTGCCGGCAGAAACAAAGGTTGATTACATCAACCCCTGAAGCTGATCTGCTGCAGCTTCTCGTAATCCAGGATTTCTATGAGCTTGCCGTTGGTGGCAATGAGGTTCTCATCTTTGAATTTTTTCAGGATACGCACAACGCTTTCCTGGGCCATGCCCGATAATTCAGCGATCTCCTTACGCGTAAGTTCGAGTTCAAAGGCGTTCTTTCCAAAGACATTGTCCGAAAGGCAGAGCAGAATATCGGCAAGCCGGCCATATGATTGTTTTTGCGACATACAAAAGAACCTGCCGTATATCTGGATGGCATTGCCGCTTTGCACATTGAACATTTCATTTGCAAAGGCAGCATTTGAGCGCATCACCTGCTTAAAGACATTGATATCGATCAGCTTCACTACGCTGTCGACATAGGCTTGCGTTGAATAGATATAAGTATTGTTCCCATCCATAAGGGAAGCAAGGGCGATGAATTTCCCTCCGGAGATGATCTTCAGCACAAGGTTATCGCGGCAGCCTTCAATATAGGCTTTTACAAGTCCCCTGGTCAGGAAAATGACATGAGGTGCTGTAGTTCCCTGTTTGCAGATGATCTCACCTTTTTTAAAAGTCAGTTCAACCTGGTTGCTTTCGATCAGGTCCATTTCAGCCTTGCTAAGTTTCCCGAAACAATCACAGGGCCGGCTGGTAATGGTACAACTATTTATAAATTTTGACTCCACCATATAATAAGTTCCTCTCGTTGAAAAAACATGCATGCAGGCTCACGGGGCGGTTTTGCATGCATTGCAGCCAATGATGAATATAAATTGCTGCATACAAAAATACACAAAAAACATTTCGCTCAATTAAACAGTTGATTTGTGTCAATTTTCCTGTTGAGCAAATTCCATGATTTAGCTGGTGATACAGCAACCCTCATGAGGTTGACGGTATTAAATAAGGTGGCACTTTTGCATTGTTAATAAAATAACAATAAAAAATTTCTGAAAAATGGAAACAAAATTCGATCAAACACTCGATTGCAAGGGCCTGAGTTGCCCGATGCCGATGATGAAGCTTTCGAAGGCCATCAAGGGCATGAATCAGGGAGAAGTACTTGAGATGCTGGGCACCGATCCGGGCACCAAGTCGGACCTTCCAAAATGGTGTGAAAAAACCGGAAATGAGATCCTTCATGAGGAAGCGCTTGACGGTGGCATTTTCAGGTATTTAATAAAAAAGAACTAGGAGGTCGTGATGTCTGAAAAGGCTAAAGATCCGGGTATTTTCGGTCAGCTTTTCGGAACGTTTTTTTCGAAGCACTGGCCCGTATGGGTAGGCGGCATCGTTTTGGGCCTGCTCAATATTCTATTATTTGCCATTCACAGTCCCTGGGGCGCCAGCGGCGGCATCAACAACTGGGGTGAAAACCTGTTCCAGACCTTTGGTATTTTCGGCATCAACGGAACCACGCCGGTTTGGCTCAGCCTGTTTGGCATGCTCTGTTTGATGCTGGTGATCGGTTCATTCATGGGAGCCTTGTTTTCGAAGGAATTTGCGCTCAGGGTGCCTCCCCGCGGTGAAATGGTAAAAGGATTTATCGGCGGCGGCCTGATGGCGCTCGGAGCCACCATCGGGCTCGGCTGTACCATCGGCTCATTTTTCAGCGGTGTACCCGCGCTGAGCGGCGGCGCCATCATCTTCACCATAGGCCTTTTTGCCGGTGTTATCATTGCCCTGAAGTACCTGATATGGGAAATGGAAAAGTATCCGCGTTTCAGCGCAGGCAAGAGCTATACCTTCCTTGCGGTGAAACCCGGAAAGGGTTCATGGCAGGTTTACCTGGGATGGACGGTGCTCGCGCTGGTATTGCTCATTGCATGGCTCTATTCCGGCAGAAACCCAGTTATGACCTGGTTTATCATCATCGGCCTTTTCATGGGGATGATCTCCCAGCGCTCGCGTTTTTGCATTGTCAAGGCCTTCCGCGATCCTTTCATGACCGGCGAGTCGGATGGTTCCACGGGAGTGATGGCCGGCCTGATGGTGACATTGGTTGGTTTCACGGCTATCAAATTTTTCGGGATTGGCTTTGACGACCCCACCCTGCGCATGCGTGAGATGACATGGATATTCCCGCATTTCTGGGGCCGTGCACTCATTGGCGGGCTGATCTTCGGCCTGGGCATGACTGTGGCCGGCGGATGTGCGGTTGGCACCCTCTGGCGGGTAGGAGAAGGGCAGATCAAACTCTGGTTTGCGGCCCTGGGATTCATCCTTATATCACCGCTGTCGAACATGTTCATCGTTCCTGCGATCAACGAAATTTTCCCGCAAACCATGCGTTTCAGGGCATTCCTGCCTGATTATATCGGTTACGCCGGCGCCTTTGCCCTGGTGGTCGCCCTTATATTATTATGGTACTGGTTCGTGAAATGGAATGAGAAAACCGGAAGATTTACCGCTTACTAAAATACCATCACTCATGAAAGCAAAAACCTATTATCCAGCATTCATTTTTGCAGTTTCACTGATGATCTCTTCATGCAGCGCCATTTATGAAGAAGGCGAAGAACTCGCCCTGGCGCAACGTTCAAAAATCAGTGAAATAACTGCCGACGAATTGAAAAGCAAGATCGAAAAGGGGGACAATTTTCTCCTGCTCGACGTGCGGCAGTCATCAGAATACGAACAAGCCTCCATCCCGGGTGCCCTGAACATCCCGCGCGGGATGCTCGAATTCAGTATCCGCGATGATAATTTCTGGGAAGAGGAATTTATGTACACCCCCGAAAATGATGAAGAAATAATCATTTATTGCAAATTAGGGTATCGAGGCATATTATCGGCCATGGCGCTCCGTCAGCTTGGATTCACCAACGTTAAGAACCTGGCCGGCGGCATCGTCAGCTGGGATCCCGACATTGAACAGGCTGCACCAGCAAATAAGGGCGGCGGCGGTTGCGGAGGCTGAGAAAACATAAGAAACGGATCAATCATTAATTTTTAATAATAACTAAAACTAAGACGAAATGAGAAAATTTGCAATTTACCTGCTCGCACTGATGCTGATCCCGGCATTTGTTTTTACCGCTTGTAAAAAAAGCGATGATGAGGAAGAAACCTTCGACGCACAGAAAGCCCTCACCGAATATCTGGTGGCCCAGGACATGGACATCAACAAGATCCTTGACGGTTTTGTGATGATGCCCCCCGAGGACGGCAATGTCAGTGACCGCCACGTGATCGACATCCGTTCGGCCGATGATTTTGGTGCCGGATATATTGAAGGTGCCGTAAATGTTACGCTTGGCAATATCCTTACAGAGGCAGCCAATGCCACCAAACCCATCCTGGTGGTTTGCTACACCGGCCAGACAGCCACCTATGCCGTCAGCCTGCTGCGCCTTTCAGGTTATGCCGATGCCAAAGCCCTGAAATGGGGAATGAGCTCATGGCATACAGACTTTGCCAACCACCCCAAGGGCTGGAACGGCAAAACCGGTGACATTGCCGAGGGACACGCCAACTGGACCTACGATGTTGCGCCCACCAACCTTACCTACAACGCACCCACATTTACAAGCACCAGCACCGCCCCCGCCGACATCCTGAATGCACGTATACAAAGCGTTATTGCCGACGGCTTCAAAACCGTTACCCCTGACGACGTGCTGGCCAACCCCGGCGACTTCTTCATCAATAACTACTTTTCAGAAGCCGACTACCTGGGCTTTGGCCATATAGTGGGTGCCAAAAGGATACAGCCCATGCTTGTCGGCGAAGGACAGGTCAACTACAACGACGCTTCCGAAAAGGTTGTAACCTATTGCTATACCGGTCAAACTTCCGCTGCCATTACCTCCTACATGAGGGTGATCGGCTACGATGCCTACAGCATGGTGTTCGGAATGAACAAACTTTATCATTCGAATACGGCTTGGGTGCAAAACTTCTGGAATGACGGAATTCCAAAAGACCTGCCTTACGTAACCAACTAAAATGTTGTTTTTATCAATCCATTAAAAATAAGCCAATGAAAAGGTTGATCATTATATCCTTGTCGGTACTGCTGCTTGCAGGAACCCACACTGTCAAGGCCCAGGGGTGCGGCGACGGCCCCTCCGGCGAAGGAGTGGAAGTTTTCGGTTTCCTGCAGGCTCAGTATGAGGCATTGTTTGAAGATGAAACAAAGAACAGTTTCACTTTCGAAAGGGCGCGAATCGGTGTCCAGGGAGCAATCCCCTATGACTTTTCCTATTACGTGGTTGTAGAACTCAGCCCTTTTATTTCACCAAATCCCTACCTGCTCGATGCTTTTATCACGTATAGCCGTTTCGACTTTGCCAGGTTATCGGTCGGTTCTTTTAAAACCCCCTTCGGTCTTGAAGTCAATACTCCCTGCAACGGGATGTTGACGGTATACCGTTCAACGGCAACCCTGCAGATGGTCGCTCCTTTCAGAGACCTCGGTATGGTTTTCATGGGCGGGAACAAGGACACCTGGTGGCAGTACCAGCTAGGGATCATGAATGGAAGCGGACTTGGCCGTTTCGACAACAACAAAAAGAAGGATATTGTCGGGCGGCTGCTCGTGAAGCCTTTCGAATTTGTACAGATTGGGGGCAGTTTCCGCCATGGTTATCCTTCCTACAACAACAACAAAGACTCACGCACCACCTATGGAGGCGAGCTGAAATTCAACTACAAGGGAATCACCCTCATGGGTGAGTACATCATGGACGAAGGCGACTATAACCGCGATCTCGGTGGCGGATGCGGAGGTGAACTCCTGACGCTCGGAAAAGAAAGAAGCGGCGGCTATGTTACGCTGGCATATCTCAGCAAATGGAACATCGAACCTGTTTTTAAATATGATTTCTTCGACTCGGGCAACGATCAGGATTATACCGAAAGCAATATGACCTTCGGGATAAACTACTATTTCAATGACTGGACCCGTTTGCAGGCCAATTATATTTACCGTGCCGAAGAACCGACCGAGTTGGAAAACGACATGTTTGTCATCCAGGTCCAGGTCAAGTTTTAACCAATAAAAAGAATGATCATGAAGTATATATTGAAATCTATCAGTTTCATCATGCTGGTGCTGCTGGCATCGGGTGTTCATGCACAATTCGACATCATTTCCGCCAAGGAAGCATCGAAAATGATCAAGAACGACGGTGTGATCGTTGTTTCTACCCGTAATGCCGACGATTATGCCAAAGTCCATATTGATGGCGCCATCAACATCGAAATGAAGTCGCTGTACAAGGAAGGCGACATTGAGGGCCTGATCAAATCACCCGGTGACCTTGCAAAGATCCTCGGGGAAAAAGGCCTCGACCCTTCGGCAAGCATCATTATTTACGACAACGGCAAATATGTCAATGCCGGTTACCTTTACTGGATACTCGATTACCTGGGTTACCAGGATGTAAAGATCCTAGACGGGCATATGAGCGGTTGGCGCAATGCCCGCGGACCGGTTACCAAAACCCCCACAACAAGGCCACCTCTTACGGTGACCCCAAAGCTCAGACCTGAGATTTTCGTTGACTACAACTATGTGAAGGGCAAGATCAACAAGCCGGGAACCATACTTGTTGACGTACAGAGTCCGAAAGAGTTCGGTGAGGGGCACATCAGCGGTGCGATAAACATGGAAAACAAGAACTTCTTTGACGAAGAAACCAGTACTTTAAAATCGAAGGAAGATATTGAGAAAGTGCTGGCCGGACACCAGATCGGCAAAGACAAGGAAGTGATCCTGTACTGTGCCTCCAGCGCCCGGGCAGGAACTGTATACCTTGCCATGAAAGCGCTCGGCTACAACAACCTCAAGCTTTATGAAGGGGGTTACAATGAATGGAAAACCAAATAATTCTTTTTAGCTAAAACCCGAAGAAAATGAAAAAACTGAAGTATATCATATTTCTCATGGCCTTGCCGGCATTGATGATCCGCTGCACAAGCAGCGGTCAGGAGACCTACGGGTCGGCCGATGAGCTGGTTACAAAGCAAAACAACGGATTTGAATATGTTTCGGCCCAAAAACTTCGGGAGCTCATGGATGAACAGCTTCCCGGAATTCGCGTGATCGATGTACGGGAGCCGGGTGAATTTGAAAAGGGGCATATTCCGGGAGCTGTTAACATTCCGAGGGGTGTACTGGAGTTTTCCGACAGGATCAGCAACAGACGTGAAAAGATCTTCCTTTACTGCGACGACCAGAGCAGGTCGGTTCTGTCGGCCAATGCCCTGAAGTTGCTCAAATACCGGAAGCTTGCCATCCTGAAAGGTGGTTTTGGGGAGTGGGTTGACCATTATCCCGGCATGATCGAGGAAGGCAGTGGCGAAGCGGTTGCCGAAGCCCCGGCAAAAAAGGAGAGTTCTGGCGGTTGCGGCGGATGATCGCAGCATCCGGGAAGTATAAACAATCAATTAACAATAAGTATTATGGCCGAAAAAATGTGTATCGGACTGTTTTCGGGCGGAGTCGACAAGCTGACCTATGCCGGTGTGGTGATCAGCGGTGCTGCCGCCGACGACATGGAAGTGGAAGTTTATGTGCACCTGCAAGCCGCGCAATGGTTTGTAAAGGGCAACGAAAACAGGAAAGAATACCTGAGTGAATCACCGGATAGTTTTGATGAATTTACCAAAGCACTTGAAAGCACCAACAGCCCGTCATGGCTTGAATTTTTTGAAATGGCCAAAGAAATGACGGATGTGAAGGTATATGTGTGCAGCCTGGCGGGAAAGATCTGGGGAGGAAGCCGGGAAGATGACTTCATCGACATTGTCGACGGCATCATCGGCATTGGCGAATACATTGATGCTGCAAAGGATGCCGACGTGCATTTTCTGATTTAATATTCACAAATTTTAAAATCAATAAGGAGAACTTACAATGACAACAGAAGAATTGAAAGCACTGGAAATAGCCAAGATGGTTGACGCAAGGGGCACGGCATGTCCGGGTCCGCTGCTGGCAGCAAAAAAAGCCATTGGAGAGATCGGATCGGGCGATATCATGGAAATCTTATCGGCCGACGCCGGAACCAAAAGAGACATCCCCAAGTGGGCCGGAAAGAAAGGTCATGAATACCTGGGGGATATTGAAGAAGACGGCTATTTTAAATTGTATTTAAAGAAAAACTAGGGAAATGTCAGAATCCAGGCAAAACACTGCTCCAAAGGTTCTGGTATTTTCTACCGAAAAGATTTCAGACCCCGCCATTGACATGGCGGGGCTGTTAAAGCTGCATTACCCTCCAACAGTTTACGTGATCACTGTGCCCTGTTCAAGCGCTGTGAAGCCAAAATGGATCATCCGCGCTTTCGAGAAGGGCTACGCCGGGGTTTTCATAGCCGCCGACGGCACCGACTGCCCTTACAGCGAATCCTGTACCGAACGGACTTCCGACGTGATTGCGCAAACACATATCATCATGAAGGAAAAAGGAATAAACCCTTCGAAACTGAAAATGGCGGCAATCTGCTCGGTATGCGCCGAACCCTTTGTCAAGCACATGAACAACTTTGTTGATGAGCTTGCCAGCAACATGAATAATTAATTCACCATTCCGAAAAAACACCAATGCCAGATACAACCGTAAACAACCATCAATACGATGCACTCGTTATCGGAGGCGGTATTGCGGGAGAAGAATCAGCACTGAACCTTGCCAATATGGGCTACCGTGTAGTGCTGGTGGAGAAGGACCTTTCGCTGGGCGGGAAGATGATTCACCTCAGCAAGGTATTTCCCACCCTCGATTGTTCAGCCTGCATCACCACGCCAAAAGTTTCCGAAACCGCCAGACATCCCAACATCAGGATATACACTTACAGCGAGGTAAAAGACATCCGAAAAAACGGCAACGGCCATTTTTCGGCTAATATCTACCAAAAGCCCCGCTACGTGATCGAGGATGAATGCACGGGCTGTGAAGCCTGTGAAAAGGTATGCCCGGTGATTGTAGAAGACCAGTATCAGTACGATCTGGTTGGACGCAAAGCGGCTTATATTCCTTTCAGCATTGCCAACCCGAGGATTGCCGCCATCGATATTGAGAACTGCATCCTTTGCGGCGCCTGTGAAAAGGCCTGTATGGCCGAAGCCATTGACTTTACGCAGCAGCCGGAAACGATACCCGTCAACTTCAAAGCTGTGATCGTGGCTACAGGATACAACCTGGTTGAAGCCGGCAAACTGCCAAATTATCACTTCGACCAATATAAAAACGTGGTAACGGCCATGCAAATGGAACGCCAACTGGTTCCCACACGGCCGTTTAACACGGTTCTGCGGCCCAGGGACGGTAAGATGCCCGACAACATCGCCTACGTGCTCTGCGCCGGGTCGCGGGATGCCACCATCGGCAATCCCATTTGTTCTCAGATCTGTTGCATGTATTCCATCAAGCAGGCCCAGTTACTCATGGGAGCCCTGCCGATGGCCGATGTTACAATATATTACCTGCACATCAGGGCATTTGGCAAGGGATTTAATGAGTTTTACCAGCAGGCCCGTGGCATGGGCGTTGAATTCGTTAAAGGGAAAATTGCAAAAATAACGGAAAAGGAAAACGGTAACCTGATCCTCCGCTACGAAGATGTTTACAGCGGAAAAGTGAGCGAAGCCGAACACGACCTCGTGGTATTGTCGACCGGCATCCTGCCGGGTAATGGCATTGAAAGTCTTTTCCAGGGAGATATACTGGAAACCGATGCCTTTGATTATGTAAAACAAGTGGATGAACTGGAAAACCCCTCGCGAACCAGCATACCCGGTGTTTTTGTAGCCGGCACGGCCTCGGGGCCAATGGATATCCCCGATTCCATCCTTTCCGCAGGGGCAGCATCATCCGAAACAGCCAGTTATATCAGGAGGATCTCATGAAACAAAAGATAGGAGTATATATTTGTCACTGCGGATCGAACATCTCCGACCATATTGATGTTGAAAAAGTCAAGCAAAGCGTTGAAAAGCAAGAAGGTGTGTTTGTTGCAGGCACCACCATGTTTGCCTGTTCCGACTCCGCCCAGAAAGACATTGAGGACGACATCAGGTCCAGGGGGCTTGATGCCATCGTGATCGCATCATGTTCCCCAAAGCTGCATCTTCAAACATTCAGAAATGTGGCCATTCGCGGCGGGCTGAACCCATACAACTACGTACAGGTGAACATACGCGAGCAGGGCTCGTGGGCCCACGGCGACAAGCCCGCGGAAGCTACCAAAAAGGCGATCCAGCTTGTGAAGGCCGGTATTGCCAGGGTAGCGGAATCAAGCGAACTGGAAGCAGTGAAGATCCCGGCAGAAAACAAAGTGGCTGTTATTGGCGCCGGCGTGGCCGGGCTCAGGGCTGCCATCGAACTGGCCGACATGGGCACCGAAGTGATCCTGGTTGAAAAGGAACATTTCATCGGCGGACGTACTTCCCAGTGGGGCCAGCTCTTTACTTCGGAGCAAACAGGCGAGGAAATCGTAAGCAAACTGTTTGCCAAGGTCATGGAACATCCAGGGATCAAACTGTACACCGGCACCACGGTAACGGGGAAGTCGGGCAGCGTTGGCAATTACAAACTACAATTAACGGTTACCCCGCGCTTTATCACCCAAAAATGCGACCCCGACGGGTTCGACAGGGCCATTGAAGTCTGCCCGGTCGAAATCGAAGACGAATTCAGCTTCGGACTGGGCAAGCGAAAGGCCATCTATAAAAACTACTCATCAGAGTTTCCCCAGCTCCCTGCCATCGACAACCTAAACTGCACCCGATGCGGAAAATGCCTTGAAGTTTGCAACAATATCGACCTTGAACAGCAAGAGGAGAAGCTTATGATAGAAGTCGGATCCATACTCCTGTGCACCGGTTTCGACCCTTACGAGCCCCTGGAAGGCGAATATGGCTACAAGACCATCGACTCCGTTATCACCCTGCCGCAATTCAAACGGCTTATCGCCACGCAACAAGGAAAACTCGTACACAACGGCAAAGAAATCAAAACCGTGGGGTTCATATATTGTGTCGGGAGCATGCAAATAAACGGCGAAAACAAATATTGTTCGCGCTTCTGCTGCACCTCCGCCATTCATGCCGCACTGGAAGTAAACAAACATTTCGGCATTAAATCATATCACCTGAACAGGGGAATACGCACCTACGGCAAACAGGAAATGCTCTATACGCAGTCATCTCTCAACGGCGACGTCTACATCGCCTTCGACCCGGAGGAGGAGCCCGTCATCAGCAAAAACGGGAAGGGAACCATGATCAAGGTATCCGACCTGCTCACTGCCGGCGAAGAACTTGACATACCCGTCGACCTGGTTGTGCTGGTTACCGGCATGGTCCCACGCAAAGACCAGTCGATCGCAGAAATCCTGAAAGTTCCCGTGGGACGCGATAAATTCTTCAACGAAATACATCCAAAACTGCGGCCGGTTGAAACCGTTATTGACGGGGTGCAGATTGCCGGTGCATGCCAGTCGCCAAAAAACATCACCGAGTCACTTAAATCTTCACTTTCGGCTGCATCCAAGGCAAATTCGCTGGTAAGCAAGGGCGAGATCGAGCTGGAACCCACCCTTGCCATGATCCATAAAAATGAATGTACCTGGTGCGGAAAGTGTGATGAGGTATGCCCATTTGGAGCCATTCTGAAAGTTGATACTAACGGCAGGGAAGTTGCCGAAGTAAATAAGGCCAACTGTAAGGGCTGCGGCATTTGCCTGCCGGTTTGCCCCGTCGATGCCATCGACCTGATCGGATACACCAACCGGGAGATCGAAAGCATGATCGACGCACTGGTAGAATAAATAACTACAGCAAAAACAATATTGCATATGACCACTGCAAAGAAGAATACGATCAAGATCATCAAGGAACAACGCACAGTCAGCGAACAGGCCAAAGAAAGAAGAAAGACTTACGCCGACATCCGGAAGCGATTGCTGAAGGCACTGGAGGAAGGGCCTATGACCATCCCGGAGCTGGCGGGTGAAACAGGTCTTTCCGCACATGAGGTTACCTATTACCTCATGACACTTCGCAAATACGGCGAAGTAGTGACCGGCGAAGTGGATGACGATGATGAATACTATTATTACGAACTTAAAAAACAAGCTACCGAATAATGGCAAAGATTAATCCTGATTTTTTACCGGAATTAAAAAAATACGGCGGTATCGACTTCAGTGCATGCTATAATTGTGGCAACTGCACGGCCATTTGTTCCCTGTCGACCAAAGATCATTCATTTCCCCGCATGATGGTAAGGGCAAGCGTTGTGGGGCTCGAAGACAAGGTAAGCAGCTCTCTCGATCCATGGCTTTGCTATTATTGCGGCGATTGCAGTACATATTGTCCGCGCGAAGCCAATCCTGGTGAACTCATGATGGCCCTTCGGCGCTGGCTAACGGCAAAATACGACTGGACCGGCCTTTCCGGCCTGCTGTACAAATACCTGCCGTTGACCATATTTGCCTTTGTTGCCACGGCACTGGCAGTGATCGGCATTGCCGCCGCCCATGATTTCAACATGGCTGAGATCATGCATTTCGGACATCAGTTTGAATTCTTTGCCATTCTCGCGGTGTTTGCCATCATTCTGTTGCCCAACATTGCACGCATGTGGTACTTTTTGATATACAAGCCCGGGAGGAAGGTGCCTGCCTCAAGCTACCTGAAAAGCTTCGGAGCACTCTTTGTCCACATGTTCACACAAAAGAGGACACTGGGCTGCGACGACAGCCGGCTGCGGTGGTTTGAGCACCTGGTGCTGGTAATCGGCTATCTCACCCTGCTGTTCACCACGGTGGTGCTCGACTGGTTCCGCTCCGGGAACCTGTTTGTGATCATCCTCGGCTATGTAGTAAGTGCTGTTGTTTTCACCGTAACCTTCGACTTCGTGAAGGGCAGGATAAAAAGAAAAAGCGAGATCAGCAAACACTCCCGGCCTTCCGACTGGTTGTTTGTCATTTGGTTGTTCTTACTTGGTGTTACGGCATTCTTCACCCGTGTATTCATTGACCTGGGCATATTGCATGAGCATTTCTGGATGTATCTTTTCCATATGATCATCCTGGTGCAGTGGGCCGTGCTGATCGTTCCCTTCGGGAAATGGACGCACTTTCTCTACAGGTCGTTTGCCATGTACTTCGAAGAGGTGCTGCAGCCTAAAGCTGTTGCCAAAAAGTAACATTCGGCCGAAGGCCTCCCCTGCTTTTTAACCCCGGATAAAAGACTATATTCAGGGTTTAACGCAAGCATTCCGGCTAAAATATTGTTAGCGAAAGCGCGGATATTTTTATCTTTGGAATTCCATGAAACTGCTGTACCTGTTATCGGCACTTTTCGGGCTGGCCATTGCCGCCCCCTTTGTGAACCTGTATTTGCGCAGGTACAGCGGCTGGATACTGTCTGTTCTGCCTCTGCTCATTTTCGTCTATTTCATCACCCTTTTGCCCGATATTTCAGCCGGTGCCGTGATTACCGAAAAGCACAACTGGATACCTTATCCGGATATCAGCCTGAGTTTCCGGCTCGACGGGCTCAGCCTGCTTTTCGCCCTGCTGGTGACCGGCATCGGCGGACTTATCCTGATCTATGCCGGCTATTATATGCGGTCCTATGAAAAGACGAGCCGTTTTTTCGGCTACCTTGTTTTTTTCATGGCCGCCATGCTGGGTCTGGTCCTTTCATCGAACCTCATCTGCCTTTTTGTCTTCTGGGAGCTCACCAGCATCAGTTCTTTTCTGCTGATCGGTTTTAAGTACGAAAAGCCGGCGGCAAGGGATGCGGCCTTGCAGGCCCTTCTCATCACAGGCTTTGGAGGACTGGCGCTGCTGGCCGGCTTCATCCTTTTGTCCATTCCTTACGGCTCCTTTGAGCTGGAAGTGATCATGTCGAACCCGCAGTTGCTGGCCGACAGTGACCTCTTTGTGCCGGTACTGATCCTTATCCTGATCGGTGCGTTCACCAAATCCGCCATCTTTCCCTTCCACTTCTGGCTGCCCGGGGCCATGCAGGCCCCATCGCCGGTGAGTGCCTTCCTCCACTCCGCCACCATGGTGAAGGCAGGTATATTTTTGCTCGCACGCCTGAATCCGCTCATGGACTGTTCAGAGCTTTGGTTCTATACCTTGTCGGTATTCGGCGCCGTGACCATGTTCGTCGGTGCCTGGCTTTCGATCACGCAGGACGACATCAAGAAGGTGCTCGCCTACACCACTGTCAGCGCCCTGGGCACCCTGGTGCTGCTGATCGGCACCAACACCACATACTCAATGAAGGCCTTTATCATCTTTCTGCTGGTGCACGCCCTATACAAAGCCACCCTGTTCATGATGGCAGGCAACATCGAGAAAAAAACCGGCACCCGCGATATCAGGCAGCTTGGGCAGTTGCACCGTTACATGCCGGTGGCCACCCTGATCATGATCCTGGCCCTGCTGTCGATGGCCGGGCTGCCCCCCATGCTGGGCTTTATCGGAAAGGAATTGATATATGAAGCGAAGATCAATGCCCCGGGTGCCGCCAATATTGTTCTCATACTGGGATTTATGGCGAACATCTTTATGGTTTTTGTATCGATGAGGCTGGCCATTGATGTTTTCTGGGGGAAGAAAGCCGTTTATGCCAAAAAACCTTTCGAACCTGACATTTCGCTGCTCACCGGCCCGGCCATACTGGTATTTCTGAGCCTTTTCATGGGGCTTTTCCCGGACCTTATCGAAAGCAGCCTTGCCACACCCGCCGTGCTGGCCATCAACCCCGAAGCAGGTTCCATTGACCTTAAGATATGGCACGGATTCAACCTTGTACTACTGCTGAGCGCTTTTACCATCGCCATCGGAGTGTTGCTCTTCATATACAAGAAATGGACGCTGGAAGTGGCAGGGTACATCACCCTGCGCTATTTCCGCACCCGGCTCTCGAAGGGATTCTTCAGCATGATCAGGGGCTTTATATACCTGACCGGCAAAAAGACCAGCTTTATACAGCACGGCTATCACCGCTTTTACCTGATGACCATTTTTACAGCCACTTCTGTCCTGATATGGTACATGCTGCTGCGCATTCCCTTTCATGATTTCCGGCATGAATCGCTTCAGACGGTGCCTTTCTTTTACTTTGCCATTGCCGGGCTCATCATTATTTCAACCATTTTTACAGTTACGGCCCGTTCGCGGCTGATCGCACTGATCTCCATCGGCCTGGTCAGTTTCGGGATATCCGTGATCTTCATCACGTTCAGTGGCGTTGACCTGGCCATCACCATGATCATGGTTGAAACGCTCATGGTGATCCTTGGAGCCATGGTGGTATATCACCTGCCCAAATACCTGAACTTCTCAAAAACCGGCAGCCGGGTACGCGATGGCCTGGTCGCCCTTGTTTTCGGCGGATTCATGACCCTGCTGGTGATCAGGGCGGGTGGGGTGTCGCCCGAAGACAAGATATCCGACTTTTTCAGTTCCAACAGTTACGGACTGGCCTACGGGAAAAACATTGTAAATGTGATACTGGTTGATTTCAGGGCACTCGACACCATGGGGGAGATCTCGGTACTGGCACTGGCGGCCATTGGCATATATGCATTATTAAAGGTGAAACTTAAACCTGGCGAATAGGATGCGATCAGAGATATTAAAAATAGCGGCCATCCACTTAAAGTACGTGTTGCTCATCCTGAGCCTGCTCGTGCTGGCCAGGGGGCATAACCATCCCGGGGGCGGGTTTATCGGCGGGCTGTTGGCCGGATCTGCATTTGTGCTTTACGGGATGGCCTTCGGGGCTGAACAGGCGAAGAAGCAAAGGCTGGTAAAGCCATTTTTCAGCATCGCCCTGGGTCTTTTGCTTAGCCTGGGCAGCGGTCTGATCGCCCTTGTTTTCAAGCCATCTGCCTTCCTGGAGGGAATATGGGTAACGGTGCCCCTGCCATGGCAGGCATCGCTGAAGCTGGGCACACCACTGCTCTTCGATGCAGGGGTGTTCCTTGTGGTGGCGGGAATGCTGGTATTGGTCATGCTTTCAATCATGGAGGAAGGATAATATGCTAACGTTGCTGGCTGTGATCATCGGTTTTCTTTATGCTGCGAGCATATACATGTTCCTGAGAAGGAGCATCGTGAAGCTGGTGCTTGGCATCATCTTTCTGAGCCATGCCACCAATCTGCTCCTGTTCGTTACGGGAGGGCTTCGGATCGGGAAGCCGGCATTTACAGATGCCGATGGTTCTGTCGACCTGGCCACCGTCTCCGACCCGCTTCCCCAGGCACTCATACTCACGGCCATCGTCATCGGCCTGGGCATCACTGCTTTTTCGCTTGTGCTGGTATACCGTTTTTATAAGGAAACAGGCACCGTCGACCTCGACGAGCTTGCCGAAAATGATCAGTCATGATATTGTTCATCCCTGTAATATTGCCCCTTTCAGCCATCGTGCTCCTCTTGTTCAGCTACAGGCGTGAACGCCTTCAGCAGCTTATCAGCATTGTCTCGATGGGCATTCTCACCCTGCTGGCGGCTTACATACTGTGGCTGGTGATGAAACACGGTCCTTTCGCCATGCAGGCAGGCGCCTGGCCGGCACCTTTCGGCATCACCTTCGTGGCTGACCTGTTTTCGGCCATCATGCTCCTCACCACGGCCTTGCTTTCACTGCTGGTAACCATCTATTCAACAGGATTTCTTGACAGGACCCGCCGGAAGGCCGGTTTCTATATTCTTATACACGGCCTTATCGGAGGGGTGAACGGATCATTCCTCACGGGCGACATCTTCAACCTCTATGTATGGTTCGAGGTAATGCTGATCTCATCTTTTGTACTGATGACCCTGGGTGCGGAGAAAAAGCAGCTTCGCGGATCCATCAAATACGTAGTGCTGAACCTGGTGGGATCGGTGATCTTTCTGACGGCCATTGGCCTCATCTATGGCAAGACCGGCACGCTCAACATGGCCGACCTGGCTGTAAGGTTGCGTGAATCTGAACACATCGAGCTGATAAACAGCTCCCTGATGCTCTTCTTTATAGCATTTGGGATCAAGGCTGCGCTTTTCCCTTTCTTTTTCTGGCTTCCTGCCTCCTACCCCACTCCTCCGGTAGCCATTACGGCATTTCTTGCCGGTACACTCACCAAGGTGGGGGTATATGTGATCATTCGTTTTTACTGTCTTTTTGTCATTTCCGACATCAACGTCTTTTACTACCTTGTAATGGGTATTGCCGGCATCACGATGGTTTCGGGGGTGCTGATGGCCGCATCATCCTATGATATCCGCAAGATCCTGTCATTCCATATCATCAGCCAGATCGGTTACATGATCATGGGACTGGGGCTGGCCACGGTGGCCGGGCTGGGGGGCGCCATCTATTTCATGGTGCACAATATGCTTTCGAAAACAGCCACTTTCATGGCCGGGGGGCTGATGTACAAATACAGGGGTACTTACAACCTTCATGCACTGGGGTCGATATATAGGGACTTCCCGCTGCTGGCCTTTCTCTTCCTTCTGCCGGCCTTATCGCTGGCGGGCATCCCTCCCCTGCCCGGTTTCTTCGGCAAACTGTTCCTTATTTACGGGGGCTTTACCGAAGGTGCATGGATCATCACATCCATCGCCATCGCCGTCAGCATCATCACCCTCTTTTCCATGATCAAGATCTGGAACGAAGCCGTGTGGAAAAATCCCCCGGGAAAGGAAACAGGAATGCAGAAAAACCCCCTGCCGCCATCCGCATTCTATGCTACCATTGCCATGGTAGTGCTGATCATACTTTTCGGATTGGCGACAGGCCACTTATCAGACCATTTCTTCGAGGCAGGCAGGCAGGTGCTGGATGCAGGATTATATATCAATACCGTTATCAAATAACTGAAGATGAAAAAGATTACAAACATAAGCATACGCCTTTTCCGCCTGCTGCTTTTCATCTTATTCTATTTTAAGGAAATGCTGCTTTCGGGGGTGCTGCTGGCACGCGACATCATCCGTCCGAAAAAAACCTTTACACATGGTATTATCAGGATCGGGATTGACATCAGCAGCCCGACGGCACTGATGACCATGATCAACCTGGTTTCGATGACGCCCGGAAGCCTGATCATCGAACTCACCCCCGATCACAAATACATTTATGTCCATGTGATGTACCTGGAAGATCCCGAAAGTTTTGAAAGAAACATAAAAGAAAAATTTGAAAAGAAAATAAAACGCATATTCGAATGATACCCGCTCCAAATACCGTTTTGAGCTTTGCGCTGAACTTTTCGCTGGTTTGCCTTTCGCTCACATACCTGGCCGCCCTGTACCGCCTGATCAGGGGGCCAAGCATTCCCGACAGGATCATCGTGATCGACCTCGTGGCAAGCGCCACCATTGGCATTGTGCTGACGCTGATCATTATTACGGGAGAAACCATATACATCAATGTGGCTTTGGTCATTGCGCTGATCGTATTTATGGGTACCGTTGCATTTGCAAAATATTTAAAAAAGACTGTAAAAAATGACTGAATGGATCGTATCGGGCATGATCATCCTGGGGTCGCTGTTCATGCTGGTGGCCGCCCTGGGCGTCATCCGCCTGCAAGATGTTTACATGCGCATGCATGCCATCACCAAAGCTTCCTCGCTGGGAATCGTATTTTATCTTTTAGCGGTTATCATAAGCTGTTTTAGCTGGAACACCCTCATTGCCTCGGTGCTGGTCATGGTGTTTATTGTCGCCACCGCTCCCGTAGCCTCACATATGATCGCCAGGGCAGCGCATATGATGGGGATCCCGATGAGCAAGGGATACGTGATGGATCATCTCCGCAGGGATCTTGACAAGAACAAAACGGAGGAGGAAAATGCCGGTGTATCCGGTGGCTTAGAAGCCTAGCCTGCATCCTCCATTCCCGGCTGTTTCAGGATCAATTCAAAAGCTTCTTCTTTCAATGCCATGCCGGAAGAGGGTGAAGTTTTGAATTCACCGGGGTGAAAGATGGCGCACAGGGTATTGCGCACCGCATACAGTTTATGATGAAATTCATGCGGGATTGCATCAAGGATAGCCGCCATGGTCTCGTGCCGAACATTTCCGGGCTGCCATGCATAATCGTGCCATACAATAATACTATGGCCATGCACCAGATGGGCGAACACTTTTTCGGTATCCTGCCTGATGGATCCATAGTGATGGTCGCCATCGATAAAGATAAGATCAAATTTTTCGTCCAGGCCGGCAAAATCAAAATCTGCCGAATCGGTTTCGATATGGGTAACATTGGAAAGCCCGCCGGAGTACATGGCATGCTGGCTTACATAGTCGGGATCGAGGCCCAGGCCAAGCATCTGACCTGGCGAAAGGTTGAGTGTGGTGCATTTCCGGGCAACTTCGGCCACGTTGGCCACGCTTTCACCGCGCCAGGTCCCGATCTCGAAATAGCGGCAATCTTCCACACCGGCCGCCAGCGAGCGCAACAATGCCAGGTCGGTAGGCAGCGAACCACCCTCGAGGAAGGCAAAGGGATACACCTTCATCCCCGCTTTGCAGAAATTCGCAAAGGCAATTTCAGGAAAAGCAGTGATGCCAAATTTTTTTTCAAGTCTCCGCTGCCATACCCTGTCGTCATCAATCACCCTGTTGATCAGGTATGGCCTTTTAGCCAGCAGGCCAAAAGCAGTTATCAGTTTTTTCAGTTTTCCCATCCATGATTCCTTTAACCCGGTATACTTCCGGTCCCGGATTGTATCACAACCCTGTACAATACAAATTTATCGTTACTCCAGTAGTATTCGCAAATATAATCCTGCCGGTAAATAAAATCCTTAATTGCCTCATCCGACACCTCTTCATGGACCAGCACATAGTTAACGCCGTATTCAAAGATCAGGTCGGCGATATCCCTTGCCGGCAATTCCTTATGATTCGCGATGCTTTGCCTTCCGGTATACAATGCAAGCACACGTGGTTTGGCAAAGATGATGACCGCGTCGGCAGGTGTATGATCCCTGATATACGCAAAAGCCTCCTGCGATGACTTTTCCTGCGGGCCGGGCAGGGTCTGATGGTCGGTATGGATGATATACCAGAACATGTTCAGGTATGACACCAGTACCAGCAGGCCCAGGAATACGGTCTTTGACTGCTTTCTGATGCCGGGGAAAAGACTAACCGACTCAAGCCCCCTCACCAGGTAAACCATCAGCAAAGGGATCAGCGGGAAAAGGAAACGAATACCTGCATGCCTGTAGGGATACACCAATAGTACCAGGAGGTAAAGGATCACCACCATGTCAGCAAGTTCCCATTTCCGTGCAAAACTGCGGATCATCCCGAGCAGGGTAAAGGTAAATATTGCCGCCTTGAGCATGAGCGGCAGGAAATTCCACGAACCACCCCAGGGGGAGAAGAAAAACTTGAACTGTTCGGTATAATAGGCAAGGTTGTACAAAACCGTGGCATATAATTTCTCATCCCCGTCCCAGATGCCGGTATAGGACCCCCCATCGGCCTGCGGAACCGCAAAAACAAGCCTGTTAAGAAGCAAATATACCAATACCGCTCCCAGGGGGACCAGGAAAGCAAACAGGCGTTTTCCGGTGAGCCGGTTTTCCCGGTCGATAAAGCGCCGCCTTATCAGGTATGCAAACAGGGCAAGGGGAAAAACGAAACCAATGGTCCTCACCGAGATGAGCAGTCCGCCCAATACCGCCAATACCACCCACATCCAGTAAGGGCCGTTTTCGCATTTTCCATAAAGCCATACCAGCAGCACCATGAGCAGGGCAAAAGGGAATTCAGACATGATCTCAAGTTTCATGTTGAGGGTCCATGGGTTGTAAACGATGATGAGCACCAGAAAAACGGCTATCAGGTCGCTGAAATACTTCCTGAGCCAGGCTGCGGTGACCAATCCGAACGCAAAGAGAAACAAAGTGATCCAGTATGTAAAAACTGCAACATTGTTGCCAAAAACGGCATAGACCGGACTCAGGAGGAGGGGGAAACCAATGGGATATGCCGGCGGGCCCAATACCGGATTACCCGGGTTGTAGACATAGGGTGTTTCAGCCTGCGGCAAACCCTTCACGATATTGCCCGCCTGCATGATATACATGGCAAAGTCGCCCCCCCAGTCGTGCGAATCGCGATTATTGACAAAAAAAACAGGCACAAGTAAAAGTGCGAGTATTATTATATTCCGGGGGGATGTACCCTTAGCCAGCTTCTTTTCCATTTTTTCGTAATTGCTGACCAAATTTATAAAAATGGATCAAGCCTGCAAAAAAACAAACCGCATAATCCCGAAACCCAACCTATTTACCCGTCTGAAAGTATATTATAAAACCCTTAAAAGGCAGTTGCACACAGCCTAAAAAAATAAAATTCAGATAATTTGTATGATTTTTAATTTATATATGTACTTTTGCGGAAATTAATAATCTAATACAATGAATAAAGGAACAGTAAAATTCTTTAATAACTCAAAAGGATATGGGTTCATTAAAGACGAAGAATCAGACAAAGAATACTTTGTCCATGCAACAGGCCTCATCGACGAGGTTAAGGAAAATGACGAAGTAACATTTGATCTTGCCGAAGGCAAAAAAGGTCTCAATGCTGTGAATGTTAAACTCGCATAGTTTAAGGTATATCAGATTAGAAGACTGAAGCCCTCCGCACAAGCGGGGGGCTTTTTTTATCATGATACCCCGGGTCCGGTATTCATTCCCGGGATGGCAGTTCGTCTTTGAGTACCTGCAGGGTCAGTCCTTTAATATATTCCTCCTCAACGGCAAATCCCAGTTTCCTGGCCATGAGCGCATCCTGCAGCCCTTTGTCGAATTTTTCCTGCGACACCCTTGCCAGCGACCGCCTGAACCACATCTCCGCATCGGCGGGATTAAGGCTGATGGCTTTCGTAAAATCCCGTTCGGCACTGCTGAAATCCCTCATCCATACATATGCCTTACCGCGTTCCTTGTAATACAATACCTTTCGGGGGTCAAGTTCAATGGCTTTGCCAAAATCAATGATGGCATCGGGCAATGAATTTTTCCGCTGGTATACCAGGGCACGGTTAAAATACACCAGCGGCTCGGCAGGTTTTAGTGCAACGGCCACATTGATATCGTCAAGTGCAGGATCGTTTTTGCCCAGGCGCATATGCGCCACCCCCCTGTTCATGTATGATTTGTAATAACTGCCGTTGATTTCGATGGCTTTGCTGAATTCTGCAATGGCCAGACGCAGATCCCCTTCTTCCATATATATAAGCCCGATGTTATTGACGGCCATATAGGCATCGGGGTTTCTTTCAATACACCGGGCATAATCAAACCTGGCCCTGACAAAATTCCCGTTCGCCGCATGATAATCGCCCCGCATAAAAAATGCATGGTGATGATCGGGATAGCGCTCAATGACCGAAGTCCATAAGCGCTCGCTGTTATCCCAAATGCCATGCCTTTGAAACGACATCCATCCCAGCAAAATGACGATGGCGAATACGGCCGTCGTGATGGCAACATGGGTCGCCACAGGATGCAAAAAACCTTTGTTGAGTACCGCTTTACAGCCCGCCGCGGCCAGTATGAACAACCCCATACATGCCAGGTAGGCCTGGCTCTCGCGGAATGATCCCGGTCCGTAGAAAGTGAATATAAGCGAAGCCGTCCCGGCCAGGAAAAAAAACAGCAATGAAGATATCAGCGCCCGCTGCCTTCTGAAAAACAATAATACCGGGAGCCACAAAACAAAAGGCAATAGCATGATAATGATAACAGCCGGAGAGAATACGCCCGGAAGGGGATGAAAAGCCGAAAGGCCTGCTGGCAGGGCAAATTTTTGCAGCAGTACGGCCAGGGCATAGAGCCCCACGAGCACATTCTGCGGGAAAGAACGCTCCTCCGGCATGATATCCGCATCCATAACCGATAGCGCATAAACAGATATCCCCACAAAGACAAAGCTCATAAGCAGCCACAGCCGTTTTTCGGAAAGGGCTGTGCGAAGGTCTCTTCGATCCAGATAATCAATCAGCAGAAGCGCCGGGGGAAATACGATGGCCACGGGATTCGACAGCAGCGCCAGCAAAAAGAACAAGGTGATGAGCCAAAAATGATATTTCTTCCTGTGACGAAGGCGGTACAGGTAGGTAATTGCCCCGGCAAGAAAGAAAAAACTGCCCAGCAACTGTCCGCGTGCCGAAATCCAGGCCACTGCCTCGGCATTCAGGGGGTGCACGGCAAACAGCAGCGCAGCTATTGCTGCCGTGAGCACACTGCCCGTCAGCATCTGTGCCAGCCTGAAAAGCAGGATGACATTCAGCAGGTGAAGGAAAAGGTTAAGCAGGTGAAGGGTACGCAGGGGCATTTCATCCGGCCCCGCCATACCGGGTAAAAGGGAGGCAAGGGCGAGTGGCTGGTAATTGCCAAAGACCGGCGACAGGAAAAGCTTAACAAGATTACCAACCGTTAAGTGATGCAAGAGGGGGTTATCGACAAACAAAAACTGATCGGCACCCGTGATCCATCCATGGTTCACAACAGGCATATAAATGCCGGAAGCCAGGAGTATGATCCCTGCCAGCCACCATGATGGTTGCTGATGGATATTTTTCAGTAAAGAAACCTGCATACCTGATTGCCTGTTATAAAGACAGCCGTGCCGATAGATGCAAAGTTAAGAAAACAGGGCTGATCAGAAAATATTTTAAATAAGTTGTCAAACATCTTTTCCTGAATGTAATTTTGCAGTGTCAATCATCATCAAAACATATAGAGTCATGGAAGAATTTTTCGGATCGTGGACGATGACCTGGGTTCTCATTCCCTTAATGATCTTTACGGCCAGGGTACTGGATGTTTCGATCGGCACACTGCGGCTGATCTATATTTCGAAAGGCTTCAGGCTGCTGGCACCCCTGCTCGGGTTCTTCGAGGTGATCATCTGGCTGATCGCCATCCGGCAGATCATGCAGCATCTCGACAATTACATGTGTTACCTGGCCTACGGCTTGGGTTTTGCAACCGGCAATTATGTGGGGATGCTGATCGACGACTGGCTTTCGGTAGGCCATGTGATCATCAGGGTTTTTGTAAAGCAGCAGGGCGATGCCGTGATACAGGCCCTCAGGAAATCGTCATTTGGCGTAACCGTGCTGAATGCCGAAGGCATGTCCGGTCCCATTCGGGTGTTTTTATCCATCATGAAACGCAAAAACCTGAAGGCGGCCCTGGGCACCATCCATGCGCATGACCCGCAGGCCTTTTACACCATAGAAGACCTGGGGATGGTAAAGCAGGGATACTTCAAGCCCCCGGTAAAAAAACCCTATTTCACCATGATCAATGCATTCTCGTTCGGCAGAAAAGGTAAATAGCCTGTGTTGTCAACAGAAACCCGTGAACATCCGGGCCCCGCATTTGTTTAACAAACAATAGGGAATGACCAAATTTACTTAATAAAAATTTAATCCCGCCACATCAGCGGAAATACTACCTTTGCAGCCATTTTTTGAGAGACAGGCTTCCCTCAGGTAAAGCCAACATGAACAATTATTAAGATTATACAAGGAATGTCACTGACAAAACTAAGAAATATAGGCATTGCAGCCCATATCGATGCAGGAAAGACCACCGTAACGGAAAGGATACTCTTTTTTACCGGCGTATCGCGTAAAATGGGTGAGGTGCATGACGGGCAGGCCACCATGGACTTCATGAAACAGGAGCAGGAAAGAGGCATCACCATTGCCTCTGCAGCCATCACGGCCATGTGGGGAGAGCACCAGATCAACATTATTGACACGCCCGGGCATGTCGATTTCACCATTGAGGTGGAGCGTTCGCTTCGCGTGATCGACGGGATGGTGGCAGTTTTCTGTGCTGTGGGGGGTGTTGAACCGCAGAGCGAGACCGTTTGGAACCAGGCTGACCGCTACCGGGTTCCCCGCATTGCTTTTATCAACAAAATGGACCGTACCGGTGCCGATTTCCAGGAGGCTGTTGCACAAATGAACAAATACCTCGATGCCAATGCCATCCCCTTCCAGATGCCCATGGGAGCAGAAGAGGAATTCCTGGGCACCATCGACATCGTCAGGCGGAAAGCCTATACCTTTACCGAAGAAGGACGGGGTGAGATCGGCATACCGGCTGAATATGCCGCGCAGGCGGAAGCGGCCAGGCAGTTCATGGTTGAGAAGCTGGCTGATTTCGACGACGAGTTGGCCGACCTATACCTCGGTGAGCAGGAAGTTCCGGCAGAACTACTGATCAAAGTAGCACGCAAGGCTACGCTCAAGCTGATGATCACCCCTGTATTTTGCGGTGCCGCCTATAAGAACAAGGGCATACAATTGCTGCTGGATGCGGTTGTCGACTACCTGCCCTCACCCATCGACGTGGGCGCTGTGATTGGTCTCGACACGGTACATGAAGACAAAACACATACCCGGAACCCATCCGTACACGAGCCTTTTTCGGCATTGGCCTTTAAGCTGATCAACGACCCTTATGTGGGCCAGCAGACCTTTATCCGTATCTTTTCGGGTGAGTTGAAGAATGGCATGCAGATCTATAATTCGTCGAAGGGAAAACATGAACGGATAGGCCGGATCATGCGTATCAGGGCGAAAGACAGGGAAGAGATCAGTTCGGCCGGGCCGGGTGAGATCGTGGCACTGATCGGCATGAAGCTGACCAAGACCGGCGACACCCTCTGCGACCCCGCCAATGAATTGCTGCTCGAATCCATCCATGTACCACCCACGGTGATAGAGCTTAAGATATTGCCGGAAAGCAGGAAAGACCAGAGCAAACTTGGCGAAGCGCTCTCAAAGCTTGCCAACGAAGACCCCTCTTTCAATGTACGTTTCGACCATGAAACGGAAGAAACCATCATTTCCGGCATGGGCGAGCTGCACCTGGAGATCATCATCGACCGGATCAAGGAAGAATTCGGGGTGAAGGTAGAGGTGGGCGAGCCGGCGGTAGCCTACAGGGAAACAATCTCGGCAGAGGTCGAATCAAACTACCGTCATGTAAAGCAAACAGGCGGCAAAGGACAATTTGCCCATACCGTAATGCGTATTGAGCCAAACCCCGGTCAGGGTTATGAATTCATCAACCAGATCAAGGGCGGGGTGATCCCGAACGAGTTCATCCCTTCTGTCGACAAAGGCATAAGAAAAGTCATTGAGTCGGGTGTTTTATCGGGTTTCCCCGTGATCGACGTAAAGGTGGTACTGATTGACGGTGCCCATCACCCGGTCGACTCCTCCGACATGGCTTTCCAGACCTGTGCCGCCATCGGGTTTAAACAGGGTTTTTTGAAGGCAGCACCACAATTGCTCGAGCCCATCATGAAACTTGAAGTAAACACGCCCGACGATTATATCGGTGAAGTGGTTGGCAACCTGAACCGTAAGCGTGGGAAGATCGAGGCCATGCGAAGGTACCGGAAAGGAGCCCAAAAGCTGAACGGCTTTGTCCCCCTGTCGGAGATGTTTGGTTATGCCACCCAGTTAAGAAACCTTTCGAGCGGCCGCGCAAATTACTCCATGGAATTTTTCCGTTATGAGCCGATGCCTGCTTCCCTTCAGGAGGAGGTGTTGAAAAAGCTCAGGGAGAAGAAAGAATCGAAAAAATAAACTTTGTACCGGATGGGCTGGTCGATTGACGGTCCCCTCCCGGACTGCTTGCAGGGTTTTTATATATTTGCCATATTCAGCAGGCATTTTTAATATCATTTCCAAATGAATTTTAGCGAACTCGGATTAAACGAACAACTGATCGAAGCCATCTCTTACATGGGCTTTGAGAAAACCACACCTATACAGGAAATGGCCATTCCGCCGATCATGGAAGGGCGCGACCTGATCGGCTGTGCCCAGACCGGGACCGGCAAGACAGCCGCTTTCATCCTGCCCATCTTACATAAGCTGATCGAAGAAAACACCGGGGGCACCAGGGTGCTGATACTGGTGCCGACCAGGGAACTGGCCCTGCAGATCGACCAGCAGGTGAACGGGTTTTCCTATTTCACGAATGTATCCTCCCTGCCTGTTTATGGCGGAGGCAACGGTGTTGACTGGGAACAGGAAAGGCGCTCGCTCAGCCAGGGAGCTGACATCATCGTTGCCACACCCGGCAAGCTCATCTCACACCTGACGATGGGATATGTGAATTTCAACACGATCACACACCTGGTGCTCGATGAAGCCGACCGCATGCTCGATATCGGGTTTTACGACGATATCATGCGCATCATCAGTTATCTGCCGAAAAAACGGCAAACACTCATGTTCAGCGCCACCATGCCTCAAGCCATCAGACAGCTTACGAAAAAGATACTGCAGGACCCGCTTGAAATGAGCATGGAGGTAGCCAAACCCCCCGAAGGTGTGCTGCAGGCCGTTTACCTTGCGCACGATGAACAAAAAACACCCCTGATCAACCTGCTGATCAGCAACAAGCCGGAATGCAGAAGCATTCTTATTTTCAGCTCGACGAAAAAGAAAGTTTCGGAAATCGTGAGGAGTATGAAGAAACAGGGCTTCGATGCAGCCGGCATTTCCTCCGACCTGAACCAGAACGAAAGGGAAGAAGTGCTTGGCAGGTTCAGGGCCAGGCAACTGAGGATACTCGTGGCCACGGATGTGATGAGCCGTGGTATTGACGTGAAGGACATCAACCTTGTGATCAATTATGATGCGCCCGGCGATGCGGAAGACTATGTGCACAGGGTAGGCCGCACAGCGAGGGCTGAAACCACGGGTATTGCGCTTACCCTCATCAACAGGGACGACTTGTATAAATTAAAACGTATCGAAAGTCTCATTGGCAAAGAGATCATGAAAATACCCCTGCCGGCAGAGCTTGGCGAGGGGCCGCAGCCGGGCGACAAGCCGGCGGAAAACAGGAAACGTTACGGGAGGCCTCCAGGGAAAAGGAAGAAATAATATCGCAATTGGAAAAAACCGTTCAATCCTTAATCGTAATTTTGCTGAATACTGCCAATTTCATTTAAGGTACAACAACCTGGTGAACAAGAATATATTCATACGTTTCGTCTCACGCTTCATCAATATTGAAATGGGGTTTGCCGGTGCCCTGGTGATGGGCATGATCGTATGGATCATCAATGCCTCATACGGCTGGTGGCCGGCCACCACGGCCGCCCTCAAACAGGCTGCATACACCTTTCTGTTTGGCGGAATGCTGATCAGGATACTTTACGGCCTTGTGCTTTCCATTAAAAACAGGCCCCTGGCCATAGCCACATCCACACTTTCCGTTGCCATCCTCACCATTGTCATGGTTTACATTGTCCACAGTATAAAAGGGACACCGCGCCCCTTCGAGTCAACGCTGCCAACTATCATCATGGCCCCTCCTGGCTTTATGGTCCTGGCGATCAGGAAACGTTCCGGGAATAAAAAAAGCAAGAAAATGTCTGCCGGATGATAATCACGGCAGAAGCGGTCAACCGTAGATGAAACGCTTGATCTTTTGCGTGGCCGTTTTCTCAAAAGGCTCAGCATGTATGATGATCGCTTTGAGTTGTGCAAACTTGCTCACCCTGGCGTTGACATAAACATGCAACTCCTTTTGCAGTTCATCCAGTTTTGCCTCAAGATGATCGGTGATCTCCTCTTTCAGATGCTGATAACGTTTTTCGATCTCCTCCCTGTTAAAGTGTACCAGTGCCACTAGTTTTCCTTTTTGCTCGATAACGACCGACTCCAGAACGAAGCGGAAATTATTGATCAGTGATTCGATCTCCTCCGGATAGATATTTTCACCGCTGGCGCCAAGGATCATGTTTTTGAGGCGGCCTTTGATATAGAGGTATCCGTTATTATCCATCATCCCCAGGTCGCCGGTTTTGAACCAGCCATCAGGTGTCATCACCTCTGCTGTCAGTTCGGGTTCATTGTAATAGCCTTTCATGATGACCGGACCCCTGGCCCAGATCTCGCCTTCGCCCGTAAGGGGGTCGGGATCATTGATCTTGAGTTCGATCCCGCTGATAGCCGGGCCCGTTGACTGAAGCCGTGTATTTTTGGCATTTGCCCCGGCCAGCAAGGGTGAGGTTTCGGTAAGTCCGTAACCGATGGCATAGGGAAAGCCTGCTTCGATGAGGAATTCTTCAACCGTCTTGTCGAGTTTGGCACCACCGATACCAAAGAATTTAAGTCTGCCGCCAAAGCTTTTCTTCAGTTTCCGGCCTGCAGCCCGGTGCAACAGTTTCCTGATGAACGGAACCCCGTACAGCGTCCGCATGATGGGCGATTTGGTGAATTTCGGAAGCACCCTGAGTCTGAAAATCTTTTCGATAATGAGCGGAACCGAAAGCATGGCCGTTGGCCTGACTTCCTGCATGGCCGGCAGCAATACGGCCGGCGAGGGGACCTGGCGGAGGTAATAAACACAGGCACCACCGATCATTGGCAATATTAAGCCCAGGGTATTTTCGTAAGTATGTGAAAGGGGCAGTATCGACAGCATTTTGTCACCAACCGATAAAGGCTGTATTTCCCTTCCCTTTATGGCGTTGAAGCATATATTTTTATGGGTCAGCATCACCCCTTTTGATTTTCCGGTTGTACCGCTGGTATAGATGATGGCGGCAAGATCATCTTCCTCCACCTTTGCATCATATTCGAGGGGTTCACAATCATCGGCTTTAACAATCGCGAGTTCTTCCATGCCAACGACAAAACGAATTCCCCTGTCATCAGATGTATTGACCTTTTCCTGAAGTTTTTCCGACACCACGACGCCTTTCGCGCCACAATGCTGAAGGATATTGTTGACCTCATCACGGCTGAATTCAGGCAGCAGCGGCACCACCACCGCGCCAAGGGAGGTAATGGCCAGGTAGGAAATACCCCAGTTGGGCATGTTGGCACCCAGCACAGCTACCTTGTCGCCAGGAGTAACACCCTGTTTCTTCAACAGGTCCATCATATTGTTTACCTTGTCGTGTGCAGCCGAGTATGTAATGGGGGTTTCGCCTACAAAGGACAGGAAGCCGGCATCACCGTATTTCCTCACTGATTCCCGGAATAGCGCAGGAAAGGTCAGTTTGTTTTCATTTTCCATGTTTTCGTCTTAAGTATACAAAGGTAATATTAAAATACTTCCATATTTCTTAAAAAAGAATAACAAGGTGCCATCATATTTGAAACATTTCATTATAATACTGAATAATAGACACTTACAAAATAAATTAAATTTCTTACCTTTACCTTTGGATATACCTGCTTTTGGCTTAACGCCGGGCCGGTTCAGAGGCAATGGAAGCATTATGAAACACAACTATTTTCCGCCACAGTTTGTAATCCTGGGTTATCTTCTGATCATTCTGGGAATATATTTCCTTGCCAGGCATGATTGGGTCGGGTTTGTCATGGTCCCTGCAGGGTTCATATTTTCCTTTACGTTCAAAGGGCGGGTTTTCGACCTGAAAAACAGGAAATACCGGGAATACCTGGCTTTCATGGGTTTAAAAAGCGGCCGCTGGAAAAACATCCCGCCGGTTGAATATGTGAGCGTATATCCTGAGCGGGTCGTACAGGATCAGCATGTTGCCAGCATCAGCAGCCGGCATGTGGAAAGCGGGTTCAGGATCGACCTGATCATCAGCAGATCGGAAAGGATTGAGTGCGGAATGGACCCGGATGGAGACAAAGCCCTTGAAAAAGGCCGGGAATTTGCAACTGCACTCAATTGCAAACTACTTGATTTCAGATCGGGAAAGGCAGTTTGGATCGGACCCTTCGCTGCCGACGATTGACAAACGCCTAGTATTTCAGGCCGAATAATTATATCACGGCAAAAAACATGCAAAATACCGTATATCGTCGCCTGCTTTTAAGCTTCAAATACCTTTTCATCTTTTCCCAAAAACTTAACATCTGCACGGAAAGATGTTAACAGCGCACGTTTGATAAGTTTCGAATATTTTTTTTTGTACAATGTGACCAATGAGTATTTTTGCGCCAATGGATAATATGGGAGAAAAATATACTGAAGAAAATGTCCGCTCGCTCGATTGGAAAGAGCATATCAGGATGCGTCCGGGCATGTATATAGGCAAGTTGGGTGACGGGGCCTCGCAGGACGATGGGATTTATGTGCTTATTAAAGAGGTTATTGACAACTCCATTGACGAGTTCGTGATGGGCCATGGCAAGACCATTGAAGTGGAAGTGAACGAAGGCCAGGTCAGGATACGCGACTATGGCAGGGGAATCCCCCTGGGATCGGTCATCGACTGCGTTTCAAAGATCAACACCGGTGCCAAATACGATTCAAAAGTCTTTAAAAAAGCCGTAGGGCTGAACGGTGTCGGAAGCAAAGCCGTAAATGCCCTTTCCTCCCAGTTCATCATACAGTCGATCCGTGAAGGAAAATCCAAGATCGTGGAATTCAAAAGGGGCGAGATCATCCGGAACGAAAAGGTGAAAAAAGAAACGGATGAAGCCGACGGGACCATTGTTACCTTTACCCCCGACAGCGAGGTTTTTGGCAATTACCACTTCATACACGAATACATTGAAACGATGTTGTGGAATTATGTATTCCTCAACAACGGGCTTTCAATAAAATACAACGGGCAGCGCTTATTTGCCAAAAACGGGCTTCACGACCTGCTCGAAAAAAACATCAACGGAAACGGCGGCATTCTTTATCCCATCATACATATCAGGGAAGACGATCTTGAGTTTGCCTTCACACACAGTTCCAAACTATATGGGGAAGAATACTATTCATTTGTCAACGGACAACATACCAGTCAGGGAGGCACACACCTGGCGGCTTTCAAGGAGGCCATCGTAAAAACCATTCGCGAGTTTTTTAAAAAAGATTTCGACACCAGCGATGTACGCTCTTCCATACTGGCTGCCGTGGCCATCAAGGTACAGGAACCCATCTTCGAATCGCAAACCAAGACCAAACTGGGTTCACAACTCATCGAACCCGGCGGGATGACGATCCGAAACTACGTTGTGGATATTGTAAAACGGAACCTCGACAATTATCTTCACCGCAACCCGGAAACAGCCGAAGCTCTGCATAAAAAGATCCTGCAGTCGGAAAAAGAAAGAAAAGAACTGGCAGGCATCAAAAAACTGGCCCGTGAAAGCGTCAAGAAAGTCAGCCTCCATAACAAGAAGCTGCGCGATTGCCGCGTCCACTACAATACCAGCGATGAACGCGCATTCGACTCAACCCTTTTCATCACCGAGGGGGATTCGGCCAGCGGATCAATTACCAAAGCAAGGGACGTGGTAACACAGGCAGTTTTCAGCCTGAAAGGCAAACCCCTGAACTGCTTCGGCCTCAGCAAAAAAATCGTATACCAGAATGAAGAGTTCAACCTCCTGCAATCGGCGCTGAATATCGATGAGGACCTTGAAAACCTCAGGTACAACAATGTGGTGATCGCTACCGATGCCGATGTTGACGGAATGCATATCAGGTTACTGCTGCTTACGTTCTTCCTTCAATTCTACCCCGACCTTGTTAAAACCGGACACGTAAAGATCCTTCAAACACCCCTGTTCAGGGTCAGGAACAAAAAGGAAACCATTTACTGTTACAGCGACGAAGAGCGGCAGGCTGCGATCAAAAAACTGGGAACCAATCCCGAGATTACGCGTTTTAAAGGGCTGGGAGAGATATCGCCCGACGAGTTCAGGGAATTTATCGGCCCAAACATCCGGCTTGACCCGGTTCTCCTGAAAACTTCATCCTCCATCAAGGAATTGCTCAACTTTTACATGGGCAAAAACACACCCGACCGGCAACAATTCATTATTGAAAACCTTCGGGTTGAAGAGGATGTCCTCAACAAGGTGGCATAATGCTGCCAGCCTGCTGCCCTTCTGATGAATACTCCCTGTTTTTATTGATGTAATAATTGATAGGCGTGGCCGATGTGCCCGATGATATCGCTGGCAAGCGAAGCTTCGTAACCCAGTTGTTCCGTTGCCAGGTCGCCGGCGAGCCCGTGCAGATAAGTGCCCAGGAGGCATGCCTGCAGTGAATGATAGCCCTGTGCCAGCAAGCCCAGGATAAGGCCGGTTAACGCGTCACCGCTTCCTCCGGTGGCCATGCCCGGATTTCCGGTGGAGTTGAAATAACAACTGCCGTCGGGACATGTGATGGCGCTGGCATAACCTTTCAGGATAACATATGACTGATATTTAACCGAGAAATTGCGTTGAAGCTGATCTCTTTCAAAGGCGTTGCTGCTCTTTCCGGCAAGCCGTTCAAATTCCACGGGATGCGGTGTAAAGATCGAGCCTGGCGGGACAAACGACAGCCATGTCTTGTTTTCCCCCAGGATGTTGATGGCATCGGCGTCGAACAGAACGGGCATTCCGGCATTCTGTATGAGCAGTTTTAGGGCTTTTTGCGTTTCCCGGGCCATCCCGATGCCAGGCCCCACACCAATTGCGTCATAAATGTCGAGAGGAGGCCCTTCCGTAAAAGCATATTCCGAACTGTCGATACTGGTCATCACTTCCGGCACTGCCGTCTGAACAATATCATAACCTCTGGAAGGGATATGTGTGGTAAGCAGGCCGGCACCCGCACGCATGCAGGCCTCCGATGCTAAAACAGCTGCACCCATTTTTCCATAACTGCCGGCAATCAGCAAAGCATGGCCGAAACGGCCTTTATGATCAAACTTCCGTCTTTTCTTCAGCAATCTCACAACATCGGGTTTCAGCATGAAATAATCGGTTTGTTCAAGCTGGTTAATAAAGCCGGGATGAAGGTTAATGCTCATGATCTCCCATTCCTTCACATAAGGAAGGTTTTCGGCAAACATGAATGCTTTTTTGGGGAATTCAAAGGTGAGGGTATAATCAGCCTGCACAATTGCCCCGCCACTGTCGACACTCGATGCATCGGCAAAAAGCCCCGACGGAATGTCGATGGCAATGATCCCTGCACCGGACTCATTGATGTAGCGAATAACATCGCCTGCAAAACCTGTTACCGGCTTCGACAAGCCCGAACCAAAAATGGCATCAACAACCCAGTCGCAATCCAGTTTCCCGGGCAACTGCCCCATATTGTCAAGCTCGTTGATCTTTACCTTTCCCTGGTACCTGAGGTTATCCAGGTTCGTGCTAAAATCATCTGAAAACCGATCTCCATATCGAACGATAAAAACCTCAACCCTGAAATCCTTTTTCGCCAGCAACCTGGCTACGGCCAGCCCGTCGCCACCGTTGTTGCCAAGCCCGCAAAAAATCTTGATCCTGTCTTTATGCGTCAGGTTTTCAGTGATCCATTTTACGCAAGCCTTTGCGGCACGCTCCATCAGATCAATGGAATCAACCGGTTCGTGTTCAATGGTATAGGCATCCGCTTCGCGGACCTTATCAATCGGAAGGATTTTCATGACAGCAGGTTTTAATACGCAAAGATATGGATAAAATGAAGAAGAAGCCGGCAGGCATATTAAACAACGCCCGGGCCACAGTCATCCGTAAAGTAGTTGTTCCCAAAATGTTTTTTCATGGGAGAAAATGTACCTTTGCCGCAAAAGAAACAAAATGCGCAGAAAAGAGCCGTTACCATTTTTTGAAAAAATAGAGATCAGCGATGCCGGTGCGGAAGGCAAGGCTGTGGCGAGGGTTGGCAATAAGGTAATATTTGTGCCATTTGTAGTGCCGGGCGATGTGGTGGACATACAGGTAAACAGAAAGAAGAAAAGCTATTATGAAGGCAGGGCGGTAAAGGTACACCGTTATTCTGATGAACGCGTGGAACCCGAATGCTCTCATTTCGGACTTTGCGGCGGGTGCCGGTGGCAAAACATGAAATATGAGCGCCAATTGCACTACAAACAAAAGCAGGTGGCCGATAATCTTCAGCGGATCGGAAAGTTAGACACGCCACCAATCATGCCCATCATTCCCTGCGAACAGCCGTATTATTATCGCAACAAGATGGAGTTCACCTTTTCATCGAGAAGATGGTTTACCGAAAAGCCCGATCCTGACAGGCAGAAATTGCATAACAGCAACGGTCTGGGTTTTCATTTACCCGGCATTTTCGACCGCATTCTCGACATTGATCATTGCTACCTGCAGGCCGATCCATCCAATGCCATCAGGCTGGAAGCACGAAGATTTGCGCTTGAGCATTCCTACGACTTTTATGATGCCAGGAACTGGGATGGTTACCTGAGGAATCTGATCATCCGGAATACGACCGGCAGCGACCTGATGGTGATCGTGGTTTTCCGGTACGTGGACCATATAAAAGGGCCTGCATTGCTCGACCATTTGGCCGCTACGTTTCCCGCTATCACTTCGTTGATGTATGTGATCAACGGCAAGCGCAATGATGACATTTCCGACCTTGAAGTGGTTCCATATAAAGGAAACTCCTATATCAGTGAAGAGATGGACGGGCTGAGTTTCAGGATAGGCCCAAAATCATTTTTCCAGACCAACACCAGGCAGGCACTGAAACTTTACCGGACTGTAAAGGATTTTGCTGCCTTATCGGGAAATGAAATTGTTTATGATCTTTATACCGGCACCGGCACCATTGCCTGTTACATAGCGGGTGCCGCCCTGAAAGTTGTTGGCATCGAATACAACGAGCAGGCCATTGTTGATGCCGGGAAAAATGCCAGTTTGAACGCGATTGGGAATGTATCTTTTTATGCCGGCGACATGTTAAAAGTTTTTAATTCTTCGTTTGTAAACGGGCACGGGCATCCCGATGTGATCATTACCGACCCGCCCAGGGCAGGCATGCACGAAAAGGTTATCGGGCAGATCCTTGCCTGCCGGCCCGGTCGCATTGTTTATGTAAGTTGCAATCCGGCCACGCAGGCGCGCGATCTGGCGATCTTAGCCGGGGAATACATTATCAGCGCTGTCCAGCCTGTTGACATGTTTCCGCAGACACATCATGTTGAAAATATTGTGCTGTTGGAACGGCCGCAGGCGAAATAGATAAGATTCAATGGACCAAGGAATTATCCATTTCGCCTCCAGCCCTTGCCGGCGGCTGGAGGCGAATTATCCAAAACCTCCACCAAACCATCCAAATCCACACTTTCCCCCTGCACAATAATATCTGCCCGCTCATAAAATTTTTCACGACCTGCCAGCTGCTCCTCAACAAAATCCAGCATGGCATCGTGGTGAACGTCCCTGACCAGTGGCCGAAGGCGACGGGCATGCCTTAAGCGCTGTGCCAGTGAGGCGGGGTGCATCTTCAAATATATACTAATTCCCGAATCATTCATGAGCGCCATGTTATCATTATGGCGAGCCGTGCCGCCACCGGTGGAAATAACAGCCCGTTCATTTTCCCTGATGATCCATTTCAGGCATTCATGCTCAAATTCGCGAAATTTTTCTTCTCCAAAACGGTCAAAAAAACTGGGAATACTGTATCGGTATCGTTCCTCAAATGCATCATCCAGGTCGATATGGAACATGTCGATCCTACTGGCAAGCCTTCTGCCGACAGTCGTCTTACCTGCCCCCATATAACCGATAATAAATATCCGCATCTGTGGGAATATTAATGATTCCTTTCCACAAATAAAATTATAGAAAAAAAACAAAAAAACCCGGAAAGGCCTATTTCCTTTTTAATGCCCTGATGGCAGCGGCTACGACATCTTTACTCCCAAGTCCGTATTTTTCAAGCAACTCCATGGGTTTTCCGCTTTCACCAAAAGTATCCATCACAGCCACCATTTCGAGGGGTAAAGGATAATTACGGGCCAGGCACTGAGCAATGCTGTCGCCAAGCCCACCAAAAACTGAATGTTCTTCCGCAGTGACAACACATCTGGTCTTTTGGACCGAAGAAACGACGAATGCTTCATCCAGGGGTTTGATGGTATGTATGTTCACGACTTCAGCGCTGACGCCCTGCTCCAAAAGAACATCGGCAGCCTTGAGGGCGATCCATACCATATGGCCGGTGGCAAAAATGCTCAGATCGCTGCCTTCCCGCAGCAGTTCTGCCCTGCCAATCATGAAATCCTGGTCGAAGGCTGTAAAATTCGGCCAGCCCGGCCTGCCAAAACGAAGATATACAGGCCCCTCAACATCGGCGATGGCAATGGCTGCAGCCCGTGTCTGATTCGCATCGCAAGGACAGATCACTGACATACCAGGCAACATCTTCATTAATCCTATGTCTTCGAGGATCTGGTGGGTTGCTCCATCCTCCCCGAGGGTGAGCCCAGCGTGTGAAGCACATATCTTCACATTTTTTCCTGAATAGGCAATCGACTGCCTGATCTGGTCATAGACCCTGCCTGTCGAGAAATTGGCAAAAGTGCCGGTATACGGGATCTTCCCGCCAATGGTCAAACCTGCAGCCAATCCCATCATGTTGGCTTCGGCAATGCCAACCTGGTAAAACCGATCGGGAAACTCAGCCGCAAAAGCATTCATATTCAGAGAGCCGGTGAGATCGGCGCAAAGGGCAACAACATCCGGATTACGCCTGCCAAGTTCAAGCAGTGCTTCGCCAAATCCTTCCCTGGTTGCCTTTTTCTCAACAGTAGTTGTCTGGATCATAAAATTGCTATTGGTATATCTTAACATTGGTGGTTTTTCCTGATATCACCCTGAACGACTTATCGATCGAATACACGGCCCGGTCGGCATATTTTGCACGGTAAATAACCCTGTAATTGCCTGGCTGAAGGATCAGGGATTCCTGCAGGGGATTATCCCTGAAATTATATATCCAGATCAATTCATTCTCCTGTTCCAGATACAGGCTGCCATATCCCTGGGCAGATTTGTTGATAACGGCAATGCCGGGTACCGGAATCTCAACGGTAGTGGTTGAACTTTGGGCGATATTCACTTCATCGATATAAATACGGGGCAGGCTCAGTATTTCAAGGCTGTAATCGCCGATGATATAACTTTCTGACTGTCCGAACTGCTGTACATTGATCGTTTCGGAATGGCCTTTCCTTCTTACTATGGCCTGAAGGTTTCGGGCCGGCAAGCCCGTACCCTCCATCTTCAGGCGCAACTGACCCTGTGGCGCCCGGATGGGTATGATGGTATGCTGACCGGGGTTGATAATGATACTGTCGGCCCTGACAGGGGGAAGCGTATGGACAACGACATCGTACGCGATCAGGTGGTCGATGACCAGTGTATCCGGCAGCCCTTTACTGTTCAGAGTTTGAATGAAATTGTATACGATCCTTCCCGACACCCGGTCGTAAAATGTCATATTAACATTGGTTTCCGTTGGCTTGTTATAAGAATCCAGGAGATTCACCTGCACGGTTGTTGAATTCAATGCCTGATAGATGACCAGGTCGAGCGCTTTATTGAACTGTTCTTCGCTGGAAGCATCGAAATAGGTCCCCACACAATCGAATGCCTCCCTGAAATCCCTTCCGATGCCAATGATAAATGGTTTGAGGATGACTCCTTCTTTCTGGAGGAACTGCGAAACGGCGCAGGGGTCTCCGCCACATTCTTCCATTCCGTCGGTAATCAGGATGATGATATTGCGGCAATCTTCGCAGGGCGGGAAATCGCCTGCCGCCTGCTGGAGTGAATAAGCGATGGGAGTCGTGCCCCTTGGTTTGATATAGCGCAACATGTTTTTAATCCGCATGGCATTATTATCGCCAAAGGGGACTTCAAGCCGGGTATCGTCGCAATCCTGGGGGGGAAAATTCTTCTGGTGTCCATAAACCCGCAGGGCAAGCTGAATATTTTCAACGTTTTTGAGGCTGTCGAGCAGGCCCGACAGTATATTCTGCGCAATATTGATCTTTATATCGCTTTGCCAACGCCCATACATGCTCTGTGATGCGTCGAAAACGAATAGGATCCTTGTGAGAGGAGGCGGTTTCTCTTTTTCTTCCCTGATATTGGATTGCGCCTGCACACCAAAATAGCCGAGGAACATCAGTAAGCAGATAAGGTATTTCAGTACAGTTACCAACTATATATTGATTTAATGGTAATCACCGATCGTTTCTTCCAGTTGTCCAAGGGCTTTGGCGGCCTGTTCATCGTTGGGTGCCTTGCCGTGCCATTGATGCGTTCCCATCATGAAATCGACACCGTAACCCATTTCGGTGTGCAACAGGATAACGACAGGTTTAGCCTTTCTGGTATGTGCCATGGCAATTTGCAATGACGTAACTACATCATCCATGTCATTGCCACGGGCTTCGAGCACATGCCAGCCAAATGCTTCCCATTTTGCCCGAAGGTCACCCGGCGGCAATACATCTTCGAGTGAACCGTCGATTTGCTTTCCGTTGAAATCCACAGCGGCGATAATGTTATCAACTTTATTGCCGGCTGCAAACATGATGGCCTCCCATGGCTGTCCTTCCTGCAGTTCACCATCGCCCATGAGACAATAAACCGTTTTAGGGTCATTGTTTTGTTTTTTTGCCAGGGCGGCGCCGATGGCCACCGACAATCCCTGCCCAAGCGATCCGCTTGCCACTCTGATACCCGGCAGCCCCTTGTCGGTGCAGGGATGCCCCTGCAAACAGGTACCGATCTTCCGGAAAGTTGACAACTCTTCAATGGGAAAATAGCCAGATCTCGCAAGAACACTGTACCAGGCCGGGGAAATGTGCCCATTCGATAAAAAGAAAATATCCTGCCCCATGCCGTCCATTGTAAAGCCGGAGGGGTCATGGTCCATCGCCTCAAAATACAGGGCTACAAGGTAATCTGCCGCTCCCAGCGATCCGCCGGGATGCCCTGATGAAGCGCCATGCACCATTCGGATAACATCACGCCTGACCTGGGACGACATTGATTTCAGGTATGCTATATCAGCCATCGGGTTTTATTTGCCCAAATCTAAATACTTTTTTTTAAGGGGATGGAAAGAAATATCAACAATATACCATAACTTATCAAAAACCCCGGCATTCTTTTCCCCGTAAACAGCCCATATCACAACAAGGTGGTGCCGCGTAGGCGGAAAACCCAAATATTTTCTAATTTTACAGGCGAATTCAAGCCTTATGAAAAGACTTTGGTTTCTTGTTCTCGCTGCCTTTACCTCCTGCCCTTTATACCTGACCGGGCAATCGGTGAGCCCCGAAGATTTCTGGGTCGACTCGGTATTCCACTCGCTCAGCCGGGAAGAACGCATTGCGCAGCTATTCATTGTCAGGGCGAATGATCCGGGCAAGGACTATTTCAATTATATCGATAAATATATCGATGAATACAACATCGGGGGGGTCTGTTTTTTCAGAAACCATCCGCACCGGCAACTGGCTGCCACCAAGCGCTGGCAGGACATGGCCAAAACTCCGTTGCTGGTCAGCATCGACGCCGAATGGGGACTCGGCATGCGGCTCGACAGCACCATTCGCTTTCCGTTCCAGATGACCCTGGGAGCCATCCGGAACAACGGACTGATCTACCTGATGGGACAAAGCATTGCCATGCAGTGCAGGCGCATGGGAATACACATGAACTTCGCACCGGTTGTCGACATTAACTCCAATCCGGCCAATCCCGTGATCGGGATGCGTTCTTTCGGGCAGGACCGGGAGCAGGTCATGCTCAAGGGACTGGCCTATATGCAGGGACTACAGGAAAACGGCATTATCGCGACGGCAAAACACTTCCCTGGCCATGGCGATACCGACACCGATTCGCATAAAACCCTGCCCCTGATCTTCCATTCAAGGGAGCGGCTCGACAGCATGGAGTTATATCCATTCAGGCAACTGATCAATATGGGACTTGAAGGCATAATGATCGCCCATCTGTACATCCCGGCACTGGAGCCTGAAGAAGGACTGGCCTCCACCCTGTCGCCATTCATCGTCACGGATCTGTTGAAAGATGAACTCGGGTTTGGGGGCCTCATCGTGACCGATGCCCTCGACATGAAAGGTGTGACAAAATACCATAAACCCGGCGACATTGAAGTAAAAGCCCTGCTGGCAGGCAATGACATCCTGCTACTGCCTTCGGATGTGCCCAAAGCCATCCGGGAAATTGCAAAGGCTGTTGATCATGGTATCATCAGCCATGAAATTATTGACAACCGTTGCCGGAAAATGCTGCATTATAAATACAGGACCGGCCTTGCGGAGATAAGCAGTACAGATTCGCAGGAACTGATCAGCGACCTGAATGCCCCAGCCTTTGAAGCCCTGAACAGGGAACTCTTCAAGGCTTCGGCCACCGTACTCAGGAATGAGAATGGCCTTATTCCCCTTCAAAGGCCCGATACCTTGCGCATGGCCTGTGTCATAATAAACGATGAAGGATGGGTGGATAACGACTTTGCCGGCACCATTGCACTCTATGGAAAAGCCGCGTACTTTGGTTTAAGTGTCAAATCCGGACAAAAAGAAATTGACAGGCTGCTGGATGATCTGGAATCCTATAATCTGGTGATAACAGCCATTCAAAATACGAATATCAGGCCAGCCGACGATTATGGCATCAGCAGCCAGACCTGGCATTTCATCCGGGAAATATCCAGGCAAAAAAAACATATTCTCAATCTTTTTGCAAGTCCCTATGCCCTGCAATCGCTGGGAACGGCCAACCTTCCCGATGTCATCATACTGTCGTACCAGGACAGCCCCTATGCTGCGCGGGCAGGAGCCGGACTGATATTCGGGGGCGGGGCTGCAGAAGGGAGATTGCCGGTTGACATCGGAGGGCTGTTTGCCTGCGGCGAGGGCATGGAAACCAAAGCCAACCGCTTAGAATTCGTTGATGCGGCCTGGCTTGGGATCGATGAGGAGATGTTAAGAAAAGCCGATTCGATCGCCATGTCGGGGATCATCCTGAAAGCCTATCCGGGCTGCCAGGTACTTGCCGCAAAGGACGGGAAGGTCTTTTACCATAAAGCCTTTGGCCATCACACTTACGATAACAAAAAGCCGGTAAAGCTTACCGACCTTTACGACCTGGCCTCACTCACCAAGATCGCCGCCACCACTTTATCCGTCATGAAGCTTTCGGAAGAAGGATCAATGGATATCGACAGGCGGTTATCATACTATCTTCCTTATCTGCGAACCACCAACAAAAAAGACATCATCATACGTGAACTGATGGCGCACCAGTCGGCCCTGCGCGGCTGGATCCCTTACTACAGGCATGCGCTCGACGGCAAAATGCCCGATACGATGATTTTTGCCGGCAATGCAGGCGAAGAGCACAGCATCCGCGTAGCGGAAGGATTGTACATCAGGAATGACTATGCCTTTGTGATCATCGACAGTATCCGCTTTTCGAAACTACACAACAAACAGGATTACAGGTACAGCGACCTGGGATTTTATCTTCTCAGGGAAGCTGTTGAAAATGTTACCAATATGCCTTTCGACAAATACGCCGACAGGCACTTTTACAGCCGGATGGGACTACCCACCATGGGATACAGACCTTTAAAAGCATTTGAAAGGGAGCGGATCGTACCCACTGAATATGACCGTGAGTTCAGACAGCAGTTGCTCTGGGGTGATGTTCATGACCAGGGGGCTGCCCTGCTGGGCGGGGTGAGCGGGCATGCGGGCCTGTTCTCCAATGCCCTGGACATGGCAGCCATCATGCAGATGTTGCTGGATGGCGGCATTTACGGGGGGGTACGATATCTTGACCCGTCCACGGTAAGGGAATTCACCGGCATGCAGTTCCCATTGAGCAACAACCGTCGTGGCATCGGCTTCGACAAACCGCTGCCCGAATATGATGAAGATGGCCCCTGCTGCCCGTCAGCCTCACCCGCCAGCTTCGGGCATTCAGGCTTCACCGGAACCTATGCCTGGGCTGATCCCGAAAACGGGCTTGTTTACATTTTCCTTTCAAACCGCATACATCCCGATGCCGGGAATAACCGGATTACCGAATACGACATCCGGACAAACCTGCATCAGGTCTTTTACGATGCCCTTAAGCAGATTAAGAAATGACAGAAAAACAATGATACATAAACCCGTGAACCTTCCCGCCCGGAGCGTGTTTATCAGAAAAAGTGCAAAGTTCCCGGCTAACAAATCGAAATAAGCATGAAACTTGTTACCAATATTTTTGTCTGGCTTTTTGCCATCCTCCTTACCGGCACGGTACTGATCTACCAGCGTATGACCGGCCCCACCTACCCGAAGAGCGGGCAGATCGAAATTGCCGGCCGCCAGCTAACCTATGAGCTTCCCAGGTCGTGGGAAATCGCAAAAGAAGCCATCGACCGGAAAGGGGCGCGTATCGCCATCGCTGTTCCCGACACCCTCATCAGCGGTGTTTGCATGTTTAAGAGACTGGGGACTAACGATGAATGGACTGCTTTACGGATGCAGCACGAAAATGGCTCCCTTACAGCCATGTTGCCTACCCAGCCGGAAGCAGGTAAACTTCTTTACATGATATACCTGCAACAGGCCGATGAATCGTACAGTCTTACCGCCGACCCTGTGGTGATCCGCTTCAAGGGCTGGATACCGGGCTGGATACCGCTACCCCATGTGTTGCTGATCTTTCTGGCCCTGTTGTTTTCGACCATGGCCGCGGTGGAAGCACTGAGAAGGGGAAAGAATGTAATAACCTATACGGTGATAACACTTTTGTGCATGCTCATTGGCGGATTGGTAATGGGTCCCATCATGCAAAAGTATGCCTTTGGGGATTACTGGACCGGCTGGCCCATCGGGCAGGATTTGACCGACAACAAAACGCTGGTCGCTTTCATGGTATGGATGATCGCCTATCTTTTTCTGAGAAAGAACCCCAAAAACAGGTTCTGGCCGGTTTTTGCCGCAATCATCACCCTGATAGCCTTCGTGATCCCGCACAGCATGTTCGGATCCGAATTTGATTACTCAAGCGGGCAGGTCGTAACAGGACGCTAAGTTTATGATTCTTGCTATCATCATCATCACCGGCCTGATTTCCATCCTGGCATTCGGCAATCCCGACCTGCTGAATAAGCTTCAATTCAATGCTTACGATATCAGGCACCGCCGGCAGGGATGGCGTTTTTTCACCTATGGCCTTGTCCACGCCGGCTGGGCGCATTTAGCCATCAACATGTTTGTATTATGGTCGTTCGGCGACCTGACGCTCACATTTTATGCTTATCACTTCGGGCAGGCGGGATTTCTCTATTTTTTACTGCTTTACATGGGCGGCATCATGTTTTCAGTGCTCTTTGATTACGGCAGGCATAAAAACGACCCCATGTACAATGCCGTGGGCGCTTCGGGTGCAGTGGCTGCCGTGGTATTTGCCGGCATTATCCTGTACCCGGCCGGTGGCGTATACCTCTTCTTTATCCCCATTCGTATACCATCACCCGTTTTCGGCTTGCTTTATTTGCTCTACTCAGCCTATATGGCCAGGCGTGGGCGCGACAATGTAGGGCATGATGCGCATTTCTGGGGTTCGGTATACGGGATCGTTCTGACCATAGCCCTTAAACCATCTTTATTCACAGCCTTTATCGGGCAACTGAAAGATCTTTTCTGATCGAATAAATCCCCGACTATCATCTGCAGATCAATTTGCCCGTAAAAACAGCAGATGGGCCGGATACCTCACCACTGATCCCTGATGCACCGTACACTCATACCATATTGCCATATAGAAAGGGACTTGTAAACTTTCGATGAGCCATATGAAAGCATATGAAACCAGGCAGAAAGCCCGCCCCCCGATGATGCCCACCCGAAAGCGGAAGCACCGGCCTCAGCGAAAGAGCCGGAAGGAATGCGCATTCCTGCAGGCAAAGCCGTAAACCCGAACTGGTCGCTGCCATTGCCACTAAAATTCCAACCCGTGGTGCTCTTCAGCTTTGTTCCTGCATCAAATCCGCGCCATTCTTCAGCAATGTCCCATTCCGGGTCACCAATCCCATGGTAACCGTCAACAGCCCCTTCCAGCACATTCCATTCCTCATCATCCGGAAGGTGCCAGCCCGGCGGACAAATACCCTGCACCCGGGGCTGCATGGTATACTGCATCATCTCATCCCACTGATAAAGGCCGCCATACATATCACAACCCAATTCAAGGTTACCAGGGCAGTATTTCTCCTTCACACCATCGTCTGACATCTCCCCGCTTCCGGGTATCATCACACCCACATTCAGGTTTTCCTTTAACCAGCACTGACTAAAGATCTGTATTGTATTATAGATTTTTCCTTCATACTCAACCGTCGGTGTTCCGGGGCACGGAATGTTTGTGGCAAACTGAAAGGTATACGAGCTGTTTTGCAGCGGGTAGTCGGAAATGCCTGAAGCACTGGGATTACCAACTGCAGCACTTTCCTCATCCTTTAAAGGGAACAAATTCCCGGCACTGCCGGCGTACTCCAGCATACAGTCATTTCCACTTCCGGTGCCTTTTCCGAGCATTTTTATGGCTTGTGTCACACCTTCATAGCGGGCGGTAAGAAAATAGAGCAGGCTGCCTCCGGAGATAAAACGAAAGCTGTGACGGCCCTGCGCAAGGATGGGTGATGCCTGAAACAATACGCGTCCCGACGGATCACTGACCATCAGATCAACCGTTCCTCTTTTCGGAACATATATGGGTACCATGCTTTGAGCCGTAAAGGGGTTCGGATGGTTTTGAAACAACTGAAAATCCTGCCGGTCATCAATAATCTCACCTGTCCCTGTCGGAGAATAAGTTGAATAACCAATATATAATAATAAATCACCCGGATCTATATTAACCGTTATTGTTGTATCCGGCCAGTAGATCATTGCCTGGTCTCCCTGTGTGCGGTTTATTACCTTAATACTATCGAGCCGGACATAAGATGTGCTATCAACAGCCGTGAAGGTCAGGTCAATAGCAGACCTCTGGGAATACAATCCCAGGGCGAGGATTGTACAAATTACAATGGTAAAGAACTTTTTATACATATCAATAGATTTTATATAATATTGATAAAAGTAATAAAACAGAATTCAAATTTCAAGTAATTACTGGTTTTTTTTAACTAAACTCGTATTATGATCCATCAGATGAAAATTTATTATTATTTTTTTACTTACACATTATTGTTCATCAATATATGTATGTTTATCATATATTTTAAAATACTGACATGCAAGGCGGGTCAGCCCGTGTGGATTACCTGAAAAAAAACATCATTGATTCAGGCTTTTTTTTTAACTTGCCCGCATGGAAACTGAACTTAACGAAACCACTGTACTGGTAACCGGTGCCTCAAGGGGTATCGGCAAAGCCATTGCCCTGGCATTTGCCTCGGCGGGCGCCAGGGTCATCGTCCATTACCATAAGAATGTGGTAGCCGCCGAGGAAACGCTGGCACAACTCGAAGGCGAAGGGCACATGCTGGTGCAGGCCGACATATCCGATCCCGAATCGGTAGCCGAAATGGTTGAAAAACTATCGGCCGATGCACCGGGCATCAACCTCCTGGTGAATAACGCTGGCATATATGAAGAGGCCGACCTCTTTGAACTCAGTTACGAAGAGTTCAGGGAGTATTTCAGCAACACCCTTAATACCAACCTGGTGGGGATGGCCAACCTCAGCTTCCTGATGATCCGTGAAATGGCTTCCCGTGAAGGAGGAAAGATCATCAACATATCTTCACGCGGGGCATTCCGCGGCGAACCCTTTGCCGTGGCCTACGGAGCATCCAAGGCAGGCATGAATGCATTCGGGCAATCCCTGGCCATCGCCCTTGCATCCAAAAAGATCTTCGTTTATACCATCGCCCCCGGCTTTGTCGAAACCGACATGACCACTCATATACTCGACAGCACACGCGGCGATTCCATCCGCAACCAAAGCCCGCTTCAGCGTGTTGCCAGGCCAGAAGAGATCGCCCGCACAGCCTTATTCCTTGCCTCCCCCGGTACCGGATACATGACCGGTTGTATTGTCGACATAAACGGGGCTTCTTACCTGCGGTCATGAATCCCCCGCTCAGCCTGGCACATGAAAAGCAGGACAGTGCCCGAAAATAACGCCCCTGATCATGTTGGCGCAAGATCAGAAAACCCGCTCATGATCCGTATTCTTTTATAATTCCTTTTTTATGTAACCGGTTCGCGAATAATCGGGTATTTTGATTGCCATGAAGCAGTAATTGGTAATTTTGCACCATCATTCATATACATAAAACAAGCATAACCATGACATTTGATCCTGCCGGCAACATTCAAAAGCTCAAACAATTCGGTGAGTTCGGCGACGTGAATCCCTCCATCACCGACTCATCGACCTACACCTTTATGACCGCCCAGAAGATGGTGGAAACCTTCAGCGGTGAAGAAGAAGGTTGTTTTCTTTATTCCAGGCACTGGAATCCTTCAAACAAATACCTGTCAGAGGCCATGGCAGCCATGGAAGATACGGAAGCGGCATGGGTTACGGCCTCGGGCATGGCCGCGATCACAACAAGCATCCTTCAGCTCTGCAATTCCGGCGACCACATCATCACCAGCGTGACCACCTATGGCGGAACCTTTGCCTTCCTGAAGAATTACCTGCCCAAGTTCAATATCGACGTGACTTTCGTGAACATTTGCGACCTGGACTCGGTAAAGCGTGCCATCAGACCCAATACACGCCTGGTTTATACAGAGACCATGACCAACCCCCTGTTGCAGATATCCGATATCCCCGCCCTGGCTGACATATGCCGGTCGAACGGCCTGAAACTGGTTGTCGACAATACCTTTACGCCCATGATCGTGAGTCCTGCCAGGCATGGTGCCGACATTGTGGTTTACAGCATGACCAAGTTTGTGAATGGAAAGAACGACTGTGTGGCGGGTGCGATATGTGCGGATAAGGAGTTTATTGATTCGATCAGCAGTGTGAACGACGGCACGGCCATGCTGCTGGGGCCCGTTCTTGACCCCCTGCGTTCCAGCAGCATCCTCAAGAACCTGCACACCCTCCACCTCAGAATGCGGCAGCATGGCAGCAACGCACTTTACCTGGCAGGCAGGCTCAGGGATGATGGCATTCCCCTCATTTATCCGGGACTGCCGGAACACCCCGGGCACGCGCTTCTCAGCAGCATCATGAATCCCGGCTTTGGTTATGGAGGGATGCTGGCCATTGATACGGGTACCAGTGAAAAGGCCAATGCCCTGATGGAAAGGATGGAAGCGGAAGGAGTCGGCTACCTGGCCGTGAGCCTGGGGTATTTTAAAACCCTTTTCAGTAATTCAGGGAAAAGCACCTCCTCCGAAGTGCCAAGGGAAACGCAGGAAGAAATGGGGCTTAGCGAAGGGCTGATCCGTTTTTCAGTCGGCCTCGACAACAACATCGAACATATTTATGAGCTGATCAGAAAATGCATGGATGAAACCGGGATCGGGTAGATACCTATCTTCTCCCGGCACCTTATTGTTTCACCATCTGCAAATTCTGTAAACTACTGAAAAAATGCATTTTCAGGAGTTTAAGCATCCGTATAATCTTCGGGACTGCCACAGGTACAAACCAGGTTCCTGTCGCCATAAGCATCGTCGATCCTTGTAACATCCGGCCAGTACTTATCGCGTTCGGCTATGCCGTTGGGGAATGCGGCTTCCTTTTTGCTATATGCATATTTCCATCCTTCGTCCATGACCATGGCCAGGGTATGGGGGGCATTCCTGATCACGTTATCCTGTCTTGAGCACTTGCCCCCTTCGATACAACGGATCTCACTGCGGATAGCCAGCATGGCCTCTACAAAGCGGTCGAGTTCAGCGAGGGGTTCGCTCTCGGTGGGTTCAACCATGAGGGTTCCCGTAACAGGGAAAGCCACGGTGGGGGCGTGAAATCCGTAGTCCATCAGTCGCTTGGCAATGTCAACCACGGTGAGGTCGGCTGTTTTCAGGAACTGGTTGCAGTCGATGATCATTTCATGCGCCACCCAGCCGTTTTTACCGGTGTAGAGGATCTTATAATCTCCCTCCAATTTCTTCTTCAGGTAGTTGGCATTTAAGATGGCATACTGTGTGGCCATTTTCAGCCCGTCTTTCCCCAGCATTTTAATGTAGCCATATGAGATGGGCAGGATCATGGCGCTGCCGAAAGGCGTGGCGGCCACGGGGCCAATGGCTTTTTCGCCACCGGTAGCAACCACGGGATGTCCGGGCAGAAATCCGGCCAGGTGGGCTGCCACGCCGATTGGCCCCACACCGGGGCCGCCGCCTCCATGAGGGATGGCAAAGGTCTTGTGCAGGTTCAGATGGCAAACATCGGCACCGATAAGCCCCGGGCTGGAAAGTCCAACCTGGGCATTCATATTGGCACCGTCCATGTATACCTGTCCGCCGTTCTCATGAATAATATCAATGATCCCGAGTATCGATTCTTCAAAGACCCCGTGCGTAGAGGGATAGGTTACCATCAACGCCGCCAGGTTTTCGCGGTGTTCCGTTGCTTTGGCTTTCAGGTCATCGAGGTCGATATTACCCTGCTCATCACACTTCACGATGACCACTTTCATCCCGGCCATTACGGCGCTTGCCGGGTTAGTGCCGTGAGCGGAAGAAGGGATGAGACAGACATTCCGGTGCCCTTCACCCCTGCTCCGGTGATAGGCATTGATTACGAGCAGGCCTGCATATTCTCCTGAAGCACCCGAATTAGGCTGAAAGGAAATGGCTTCGAAACCGGTGATCACACAGAGGTCGCGTTCCAGATTTTCAATAAGCTCGGTGTAACCTCCGGCCTGACCGGCAGGCACGAAAGGATGAATAGCGCCAAACTCGGGCCAGCTGAGCGAGAACAGCTCTGCGGCGGCATTCAGTTTCATGGTACATGAGCCCAAAGGGATCATGCTGCGGTTCAGGGCCAGGTCGCGGTTTTCAAGTTTCTTTATATAGCGCATCATCTCCGTTTCGGAATGGCAGCTGTTAAATACCGGCTGTTCCATAAATGAAGATGTGCGCCGCATCCAGTCAGGCATGCTTTCGTTGCAGGCAGTATCGGCAATAAACTTAAATTCGGCCCGTCTCACAAAGACCGAAAGTATTTCCTGAACATCCTCTCCCGAGGTGGTTTCATCCAGGCTGATCCCGATGCGACCATCGCTGAAGTACCGGAAGTTTATCTCCCGTTGCAGCGCCTCTTCCATTACCATTTCCAGCCTGATGTTGCCGGGCAGTGAAAAAACGACGGTGTCGAAAAAATGGCGTGTATGCAATTCCATTCCCAAATCCTTCAGCGCCGACGCCAGGATGCATGCATAGTCGTTTATGTCGCGGGCAATGGCTTTGAGTCCTTCCGGACCGTGATAGGCAGCGTACATGCCGGCCATGGAAGCCAGCAGGGCCTGAGCCGTGCAGATATTCGAGGTAGCCCGCTCTCTTTTGATATGTTGTTCACGCGTTTGCAGGGCCATCCGCAATGCCGGGTTTCCTGCTGCATCCAGCGAAAGACCGATGATCCTTCCCGGGATGCTGCGTTTGTACTGCTCGCGTGTGGCAAAGTAAGCTGCGTGCGGACCGCCAAAGCCCATCGGGATGCCAAATCGCTGGGTGGAACCAACCACCACGTCGGCCCCCCATTCACCGGGAGGCGTTAAAAGGGTAAGGCTCAACAGGTCGGCTGCAACGGCCACGGCAAGGCCTTTTTCATGAGCGGCAGCCACAAGCTTACGGTAATCTTTTATCTCGCCAAACTGATCGGGATATTGCAGCAGCATGCCAAAAAAACCTGCGCCCGGTTCAAAATCTTCGTCGCGTCCTGACACCACCTCGATACCAAGGGGCAATGCCCTTGCCCTGACAACAGCGTCGGTTTGCGGAAACAAGCCATTGGAAATAAAAAACCTGTTGGTTCCTTCTTTAATCTGTTCGCGGCTGCGGGAATGGTAAAGCATGATCATGGCTTCGGCAGCGGCAGTTCCCTCATCCAGCAGGGAAGCATTGGCCAGGGGCATGGCGGTAAGGTCGGCCACCATAGTCTGAAAGTTCAGCAGGGCCTCAAGGCGCCCCTGACTGATCTCGGCCTGGTAAGGTGTATAGGAAGTATACCAGCCCGGGTTTTCGAGGATGTTGCGCTGGATCACACCGGGGGTGATGGTGTTATAATACCCCATCCCGATATATGTTTTGAATATCCTATTCCTGGAAGCGATCTCCCGCAAATGCTGAAGATATTCGTATTCGTTCATTCCCTCGGGCAACGGCAGGTCGCCGTTCATCCTGATGGATCCCGGCAGCGTTTCATCCATCAATTGTTCGAGTGAATCCAGCCCCATGGCCTCAAGCATCGCCGGCACCTCCGCTTCACGGGGTCCGTTATGTCTGTTGATGAAATTGTTACTAAGCATAAATGCTGATTTTTATGTTTTTAACCAGGAAGGAACCATTAACGAAATAATCCTTCACAAAAAAAATTGATTTCAAAAAAAAATTGCCGGCCACGGCGACCGGGAAGTGTGTGTTTCGGGTTTTGTGTTCGTGATCGCAAAAATAATAATCTTAACCGTAAAAACCCGAATGCTGTTCAATATTTGTGAAAATATTAACAGCCATGAAAAAGGGTCTCCGGAAACGACTGATATACAGTTGCGGCGAAATTACATTCACAAAAATGCAGTGGTTTTAAACTACCGCCGAAAATGGCCTTTTGGAATTATGGCAGATGGAATAAAAACATTGACCTGCCTGACGGCCTGTTGTGAAAAAAATTTTTAATACTTTTATCAATTCAAAGCGCAGCGCTATCAGTACAGGCATGAAAAAAATAAGGTTAGAGATCATCTCGATGAGTTACAGTCAGTCGCAAACGGGTGCATATGCCCTGATGCTGGGGGAATACAAGGGGGTAAGGAAACTTCCGATCATCATCGGGGGCTTTGAGGCGCAGGCCATCGCGATGGAACTGGAAAAAATGACGCCCGCGCGCCCCCTTACACACGATCTTTTCAAGAACTTTGCCGAGCACTACAGCATTCATTTAAAAGAAGTGATCATCGACCAGTTCAATGAAGGCGTATTCTTTGCCAAGCTTCACTGCCTGCAGGGCGATGAAGAAAGTGAGATCGATGCAAGAACCTCCGACGCCGTTGCCCTCGCACTTCGTTTTCGGTGTCCCATTTATACATACGAAAGTGTTTTTAAAGAAGCCGGTGTTGGCAAAGAGGACAAAATAACAGGGATACCGGAACCAGAGGAAGAGGATAAGCCTGAACCCCATGAAAAAGGGGAGTTTTCACAATATTCAGTTGAAGAATTGAATGAAATTCTTGAAAAGTCAATTGAAAAGGAAGAGTACGAAAAAGCCTCCAGGATCAGGGATGAGATCAACAGGCGCAAAAAAAAATAAATACGGCAGTCATGCCCGAATCTTGTCGCCGTCGCATATGCGCTGGTGGCAATTTTTATTCTGTCACCTATGATAAAAAAAACAATCATTTCGGGCATGCTCTGCATGCTTCCCCTGGCAGGACTGCTGGCCCAGGAAGTTAACACACCCGGTGACCCGGGCCTCGGTTTCTCATTCCACAGCATATTGCGTGGCATACTCGGACTGAGCATACTGTTGGGTCTGGGGTATCTGGCCAGCAGCAGGCGAAGGGCCATCTCCTGGAAGGTGATCGGAACGGGGCTGGCCGTGCAGTTCGTTATCGCTATCATTGCGCTCAAAGTGCCCTTTTTCCAATACATCATTGAGTTCCTGGGAAAGGTATTCCTCAAGATCCTGGATTTCACCCAGGAAGGCACTTCCTTCCTGCTCTCTTCTCTCATTTCCGGTGAAGTTGAATCGCCACTGATCAATTTTGCTTTCTGGATACTGCCCACCATCATCTTTTTCTCGGCCATCACGAGCATACTGTTTTATTACGGCATCATACAAAAGGTGGTTTACGGATTGGCCTGGCTGCTGAAAAAGGCCCTGGGCATCAGCGGAGCCGAAAGCCTGTCGGCCACGGCCAATATCTTTCTCGGGCAAACCGAATCGCCCCTGCTGATCAAAGAATACCTTAAAAAGATGAACCGATCGGAGATCATGCTGGTAATGACCGGCGGGATGGCCACCATTGCCGGTGGTGTCCTGGCCATTTACATTGGCATGCTGGGTGGCAACGACCCCGAAAGCCAGTTACTCTTTGCCAAGCATTTGATCACTGCTTCGGTCATGGCTGCACCGGGTGCGGTGGTGGCAGCCAAGCTGCTGGTACCCCAGACCGAAGCCATCGAAAGCGAGATCAGCATTACCAAAGACAGTATCGGCTCCAACCTCCTCGACGCCATCTCAAACGGCACACAGCAGGGAATTAAACTGGCGATAAACGTTGCAGCCATGTTACTGGTGTTTATCGCCCTGATCGCCCTGGTAAACTTCTCACTGATGAAGATCGGCGACTGGACCAACCTCAACGAAATGATCATGGCAATCACCGGCGGACAATACGACGGGCTGAGCATGCAGTTTATCCTGGGCTATTCACTGGCGCCCCTGACCTGGGCCATTGGTGTGAACCCGGATGACATGGCACTGGTTGGACAGCTGTTTGGTGAAAAGATCATCCTGAATGAGCTCATCGCATACAAGAGCATGAGAGACCTTATCGTTGTGGAAGCATTTGCACACGAAAAATCCATGATCATGGCCACATACATTCTCTGCGGTTTCGCCAATTTTGCCTCCATCGGCATACTTATCGGCGGCATCGGGGCACTGGCACCCAACCGCAGGGTAATGCTTTCGCAACTAGGCCTGCGCGCCATGGTCGGGGGGGCACTCGCATCGCTCTTTTCAGCCACCATGGTGGGCATGATCCTTGGCTGATCAAAACAAATAATATCAACACATGAAAACATACACCCGGATACTACAGTTTTCCACAGCCGCGGCTGTCATCGTCTTTATCTTACATACTGCCGCCTGCACCTCCGTGCCGGGTCATGAAGCCACACTCTCCGAAAGGGCAGCGGATCTTCACGCCAGGATCGTCAGCATTGACTCCCATACAGATACGCCCTTATGGATGACCAGGGAGGGTTTTGATATTGGTGCCGACAACAGCGAAGCCTTTCCGGGCAGCAAGGTCGACCTGGTCCGTATGGAAAATGGTGGCCTCGATGCCTGTTTCTTTGCCGTTTTCGTGGGACAGGGGAAACGCGATGCTGATGCCTATGAAGCTGTCCGAAAGCGTGCCACGGCCATGTTCGACACCATCCACCACGCCGTTGGCAGATATCCCGACAGGGCCGCGATAGCCCTGTATTCGGATGACGCCCGCCGGCTGAAGGAAGAAGGGAAAAGAGCCATATTCATCGGCATGGAAAACGGCTATCCCATCGGCATGGACCTCAGCCTGATCGAAACCTATTATGACATGGGAGCCAGGTACATCACCCTTTGTCACACAAAAAACAACGACATCTGCGACTCCTCCACCGATGATGCAGGGCCTGAACACAACGGGCTGAGTGAATTCGGTGCCGGGGTGGTCAGGGAAATGAACCGGCTGGGCATCATGGTGGATCTCTCGCATGCCTCTGACAAGACCTTTTATGATGTGCTGGAGGTTTCGGCTACGCCGGTCATCGCCTCGCATTCATGTGCCAGGGCCATCTGTGATAATCCCCGCAACCTCGACGACGGAATGCTGAAGGCGCTGGCCCGCAACGGTGGTGTGATACAGATGTGTATCCTCAGTTCCTATGTTGAAACACCGGCGCCAAACCCGGCACGCGACTCGGCCATGCAGGCACTGCGAGAAAAATACAACAACTGGCAGGACCTCAGCGACGATGAACTGAAGGCGGCCCGACAGGAATGGCAGGAGGTGAACATCAACTATCCGCGCATCCTCAGCACAGTTGCAAAAGTGGTCGACCATATCGACCACATTGTTAAGGTAGCAGGCATAGACCATGTCGGCATCGGTACCGACTTCGACGGTGGCGGCGGCGTGAGTGACTGCATGGATGCCGGTGAACTGAAGAACATCACCATGGAACTGATCCGCAGGGGTTACAGCGACAAAGACATTGAAAAGATATGGGGCGGCAATCTGATAAGGGTGATGAAAGAGGCAGAGGATTACGCCGCCGTCACGAACCAGCGAGATCTGGTTTTCCGGAGCGTTCAATGACTTTGAACGGCAGAAAACCGTGATCAGCGTTTTTTAAAAGATTAACAATGAAACAATACCTTGACCTTCTCGATCATGTCATGACCCATGGCGTCAGGAAAAGCGACCGTACCGGCACCGGCACCATCAGCACCTTCGGATACCAGATGCGATTCGATCTTCAGCAGGGTTTTCCGGTACTGACCACCAAAAAGCTCCATTTGCGCTCTATCATTTATGAGTTGTTATGGTTTTTGCGGGGCGATACCAATATTAAATACCTGAATGATCACGGGGTGACCATCTGGGACGAATGGGCCGATGCAGACGGGGAACTGGGCCATATTTACGGTTACCAGTGGCGTTCCTGGCCCGCAGCCAACGGCAGCCATATCGACCAGATAGCGGGGCTGATCAAAAGCATCAGGGAAGAACCCGATTCGCGGCGGCACATCCTTAGTGCATGGAATGTAGGCGAGCTCGACCAAATGGCCCTTCCACCCTGCCATGTGCTCTTTCAGTTCTATGTGAGCGAAGGAAAACTTTCGTGCCAGCTATACCAGCGCAGTTGCGACATCTTTCTGGGCGTCCCCTTCAACATCGCATCCTATGCCCTGCTGACCATGATGATGGCGCGCACCACCGGACTGGAACCCGGTGAATTTATCCATACCCTCGGCGATGCACATATCTATCTGAACCATGTGGAGCAGGTAAAACTGCAGCTCACACGAAAACCCTACCCCCTGCCACAGATGAAACTAAACCCGGCCATAACGAACATATTCGATTTCAGTTACGAAGACTTTGAACTAAGCGGATATCAGTCGCACCCGCACATCAAAGGTGAGATTTCCGTATAAAGAGATCAAAGGCAAGGGGGCATTCAAACCCCGTTGGCTTAAAATACCAATCCTGCCATGGTAAGCGCGATGATCGAGATCAGCTTCAGCAGGATATTCAGTGAAGGGCCCGAAGTATCTTTCAGCGGGTCGCCAACCGTATCGCCGACAACTGCAGCCTTATGGGCTTCCGAACCTTTGCCGTACTTTTTACCCTGGTAGTTGAATCCGCTTTCGATCAGTTTTTTGGCATTGTCCCATGCACTGCCGGTATTCGACTGGAAGATGGCAAAGAGTACACCCGAAACGGTTACACCTGCCAGCAGGCCACCCAGGGCCTCGGCACCCAGCGTCAGTCCTATCACGATGGGAAACAACACGGCAATGGTACCCGGAAGCACCATCTGCCGGATGGCGGCCGTGGTCGATATCTTCACGCATTTCGCATATTCGGCTTTTCCGTCGGCAGCTTCAAAGACCGCCAGGTCATCTTTCGACCATTCGCTGTGAGGCGTATCTCCGTTCTTGCGCATAACCTCCAGTGCATTTTTCAGGGGAAGTATTTCGGCAAACTGCCTTCTCACTTCCTGTATCATCGACCTGGCAGCCTTGCTCACCGCATTGATGGTCAAGGCTGAAAAAATGTATGGGAGCATGGCACCCAGGAAAAGGCAGGCCATCACCACCGAATTGGAAACATCGATAAAGGTGATCTTTGCTGCGGTCATATAGGCCCCGAACAATGCCAGGGCTGTGAGTGCGGCGGAGCCGATGGCGAAGCCCCTGCCAATGGCGGCAGTGGTGTTGCCAACAGCATCGAGCCTGTCGGTTCTTTCCCTGACTTCATGCGGCAGTTCAGACATTTCGGCGATCCCGCCGGCATTGTCGGATATGGGGCCGTATGCATCGACCGACAATTGCATCCCGAGGTTCGACAGCATGCCCACTGCAGCGATTGCAATGCCGTAGAGGCCTGCCAGCTCGAACACCATGATGATGGTAAATGCGATAACGATGACGGGGATCACGGTAGAGAACATCCCCATGGCCAGGCCGGAAATGATGTTGGTAGCCGTGCCGGTGGTCGACTGCCTGGCGATATCACGCACCGGCAGATAATTCACACCGGTAAAATATTCGGTAGCGTAGCCGATGACGATCCCCGCCACCAGCCCGAGCACGGTGGAAATAAACACATTAAGAGAAGACATTTCCCTGAGCACGCCGCCATAGAGTGTATCGTGGAACGACCATGTTGCCGGGAGCACCCAGGTTATAATGAAGTAGGAAAACGCCACCATGATGAGTGCCGAAATGATCTGTCCCTTGTTGAGTGCGTTTTGCGGATTCCCTCCTTCCTTCACATTGATGAAGAAAGTGCCGATGATCGATGCCACCACGCCTGCGCCAGCCAGGAAAAGCGGCAGCAGCACTGCCGACATCCCGTTGAATGCGTCAGCGAAAGTACCTGTCATGAATACCGCGCCAAGCACCATGGCTGCGATGATGGATCCCACATACGACTCGAAGAGGTCGGCGCCCATGCCGGCCACATCGCCCACGTTATCGCCTACGTTATCAGCAACGGTAGCCGGGTTCAGGGGATGGTCTTCGGGGATGCCGGCCTCAACCTTGCCGACAAGGTCGGCGCCGACATCGGCAGCCTTGGTATAGATACCACCGCCCACCCTTGCAAAAAGGGCGATGGTGGAAGCTCCGAAAGAAAAGCCGGTGAGGATGCCAATAACCCGCGACAGCCCCATATAGGTTTCTGTTCCAAAAAGGTGGCTGTACAAAATGAACAACAGGCTCAATCCCAGGATGCCCAGTCCCACAACGCTAAGCCCCATGACACTGCCACCCACGAAAGCGACCTTGAGCGCACGGTTGAGGCTGGTGCGGGCTGCATGGGCCGTCCGTACGTTGGCTTTGGTGGCAATCCGCATGCCCAGAAAGCCGGCCAGGCCCGAACAGATGGCACCTACAACAAACGAAAGGGCAATGAAAGGCGATGTTGCTTCACCCTTGGCCGTGATGAAGAGGACAACAGCCAGCGAAACAACAAATACAGACAATACCTTATACTCAGACTTTAAGAAAGCGAGGGCACCCTGCACAATGTATGAAGATATCTTCTTCATCTTGTCGGTGCCGGCATCCTGCCTCGAAATCCAACTCGACTTCAGCACCGTGTAAAGCATGGCCAGAAGCCCGAAAACCGGAATTAAATAAATGAGTAGTAGTGTGTTTTCCATGGAGGTTATTTTTTTAAAAATTTAACTTAAAAAATTTTCCTGCGAATCTATAAAATTAATTTTATATAGAAAACTTTATATCAGATTTTGAAGGACGGTCGACCAAAAAAAATGAATAAAGCCGGCAAACCCTTGCAGGAATGGAATTTCGAAATATCAAATGTTTGCCGGTACTGGAAAGCATCCTGAAATTACCGTAGCCGCACGAAAACTTTCCTACCTTTGCATAACAATAAAAATACATGCGTAATGCCTATCTCCATTATTGTTGCAGTTGCCGAAAACCATGCCATTGGCAAGGACAACGAATTGTTGTGGCACATATCCGATGACCTGAAAAGGTTTAAGAAGATCACATCGGGGCACCCTGTGATCATGGGCAGGAACACTTATCTCTCTCTTCCGCTGCGCCCGCTGCCCGGACGTACGAACATCGTGATCACCGACGATAAAACCGAACAGTTTGATGGCTGCATCATGGCCTTTTCCGTTACGGATGCCCTGGAAAAATGCCCACCGGACGAAGAGTGTTTCATCATCGGCGGCGGATCGGTATACAGGCAGTTTTTGCCCCTGGCCGATAAGCTTTACATCACCCGCGTAAAACGAAGCTATGAAGCCGACACCTTCTTCCCCGGGATTGATGAGAAGGAATGGAAACTGATTGAGCGCGAAGACCACGTTGATATGCAAAATAATTCACTGCCATACTCGTTCGAAACATATACGAGGAAACAAAGCTGATGAAAAAGATCCTGATCCTTTGCGGTTTTGCACTTCTGTTTGCCTGTGCATTTTCGTGCAAGAAGGGAAGCATAGAGACAAATTACAATCCCAGCCTGATCGTAGCCAACAACCAGGTGATCGCCGAACGTGCCTATTCACAGGTATTCAACATCTTTTTCATGGTGGTGAACGATTCAACGCTCAAAGCAGACGGCAGCAATGAGATTTACGGAGCCAACTGCAGTTACGAAGCTTCGCCCGTGATACGCTACGTGATTGATTATCTCCCCTGGTACAGTCCCTGTCCCGACGGCAAGATCCGCAAGGGCGTGATCACTGCCACGCTTGATAAAGATTTTGACATGACCGGAGCATCGGCAGAGCTGACATTTTCCGGTTATACCATTGACGGCCTGCTCCTGGAGGGCAACAATATCATCGTCAACGAAGGAATTAACGGAGATCTGCAGCCCGTATACAGCCATTTGGTACCGGATGCCGTGGTCAGCCTGGTTGATTCCGTTTCGCAAAGCTTATTCCGCTGGGAATCGGAAAAGACCTTTACTTTGGTTGACGGAAAAGCCACCCCCGGGAATTACGACGACGACATCTTCATGATCAGCGGCAGCGCCACCGGCACAGCAACAAACAATGCTGTTTTCGGAGCTTCAACAGTGGAGGCACTGGGAAACTACTTCGACTGCCGGTGGATCAGGACGGGTGTTACCCTGCTCAGCATGCCCGGGCTCGACGTTAACAGCGGAAGCATTCATTATACCGGTGCCGACAGTTGCCAGAACCTGGTGACCTATTATTTCAATGATAATCCCTTTTTCGAAAGGTTTGAAAGACATTAAGGGCAGTCCCAACAAAATTCCCGAAATACCCAATCCGCTTCCTGAAAAACCTTCTCTTCCGGCTCCGCCGGGTTATATTAATCGTAAATATTGGTATTTTTTGTAATTTTCACCTCATAATGGCAAAAGATTATGCACAGAGCAAAAAAAACCAAAGCGCTTTCACCGGCCCTGAAATTCATTTTCGTGCGACTCTTCCCGCTGATATTTCTTGTTGCCGGGGCAGGCCTGGCCTATCATGGCATTCATGAGTTCATGGGTGCAAAGGACAGCGCGAACTGGCCCGTTGCAGATGGCAGGGTGATCGCTTCTTCCATCACCCTGCACCAGGACGACATCAGGCATAGAGACAGGGTGGGCGACACTTATCATGCCAAAATACAGTATGAATTCTCTGTAGAAGGCATCACTTACCGGGGAAACAGGATTACAGCCGCTGACTATGGCTCGAACGACCCTGCACATGCCAGGCGACTGGTACAACGTTACCCGGAAGGGAAGGTCGTTCAGGTGCATTATAAACCCGGGGATCCGGAAGTATGTTTACTAAAACCCGGCATACAAAAGCTGTCATGGCTGATGCCGGGGGCGGGACTGGCCTTCTTCCTGGCAGGCATCGTCATGGCGGCATTCCTTCCGATGCTGGTGCGTAGGCAGGAACATGCAATGCCGGGAGAAAATGATGATAACTGGCCGCATTCAAGGCAATAAGCCAGGAAAACAGTGACGGTTCAGCGTCCGATGATCTTCCTGCCAATATCCCCGTAAGGGGTTTTTAACATGAGGAGATACAACCCTGCCGGGAAATGCCAGTGGAGGGAAATACTGCCATCGCTCCGCGGAACACCGGAATAAACAAGCATCCCGCCTGCATCATAAACCCTGAGCACAGTGTTCTGGTCCCCCTTGCCCGTAACCTGCACATGTAGTTCCTGTCCCTGCGCCACCGGGTTGGGGAACGCCCTTAAATCCGCCGGAAATGCTTCGCGTTCCTGCACGGCAGTCATCAGGGAATCATCAAACAGTTGCATGGTGATGCAATGCAGCGCCCCTTCCCATCCGATGATCTTATTGCAGTTAATGCCAACAATTTCATGGCCTGGCATCAGTTGCTGATAGGTTTTAAGGGCTGTGGCATCCAGGGGATCGTCATAGACAGGGACCAGCACTTTATCGTTCAGGATAAGGCTGTTCGTATATGTTTTCCAGTTCCCGGCCATCGGAAGCCTTTCGATACGGTAGGCCTTGCCGTTGGGAGCCGTGAGAGCGGCAATACGGGCATAATTGTTTTCGAGGCTGTCGAAATTAGGGCCCGCCCAGGGGTCGACACTGGAAATGACAAAGGTGGTATCGTCGAGCAATTTTATCTGCATGTCAATATGCCCCCAGTAATCGTTATGCTGCGCCGATACGGTAACAATATTATTTATTCCCATGTAGGATAAAAGATCTGCATTGATGGCTGCCGGCGGATAAGCCGGATTATTCGAGTAAAGCCTTGTGGTGGTAAAGAGCGTATGGTGGCCATCGACCATAAAATTGCCTCCGCAAAAAACATATGGCAGAACGTAGGAATCAAGTCCCCAGGCATTTGCAAGCTTCACGGGCAAGTCTTCACTGAGGCCGCTGTTGGCCAGGTCATCCAGATCGATATATGCCACCCCGCCCCCTGTGTGCACGGCCAGTGGCCCGTGGTCGCGTATCCAAATTCGCGGTTCGCACGACACGTGGACAAATTCAATATTATCCATGGGAACGCTGTCGTTGACGAGTTGCTGGCTGATCATCATTTCTTCATCCTGTCCGTTTACGACCATGATCACCGTGGCCGCTTCGCTGCATTCCCTGATAAGCGTGGAGTAAAGGTCCCAGGTATACTGATTGAAATCCCATTCGATCAGCACCGCCTTTGCAGGGGCATATTCCGGCGGTGTAAACGGGTTTACCGGCTGGGAAAGGGAATATCCTGCCATGATAAGCCCTGTCAGGAAAGTGGAAAAACATTTTAGCATAATATTTTCATCAGCTTGAAAAAAATCCTGGGTTCTCAGGTTTTCTGTTTTTGTTTTTTGGCCGCCGGGAACAGAATGTTGTTCAGGATCAGCCGGTAGCCGGGCGAATTTGGATAGAGTTCCAGTTCCGTGGGCGGATCGCCCACCAGGTGCTGATAATCTTCGGGATCATGTCCGCTGTAAAATGTCCAGGTGCCGTTGCCAAACTCGCCGTGGATATAACGGACAACGTTCAATGCCTTGTTATCTCCCATGACCAGGACTTCGGGCTTGATATAGTCTTTCACAAAGCCCGTGGTCTGCCCCATAAAGCCCCTGATCACCTGTGTATGGTTCTGGCAGAGCATGGTGGGTACGGGATCCCATTTGGCCGAGAACTCGAACAGGGTAAAGAAGTCGTTTTGTTCCCTCACCGACCGCGACACCTTCTGGGTGGCGTCGATGCTCGAGATCTCATACTCATAGGGGTTGGTACTGATGGTAAAATCAGTAAATGCAAAGCATTGCGAATAATCGAGTTTCGACTGTGCATCGGGATCCATGGGGTCGCCGTCGAACATCACATCGCAGATGTCGACACCGTCGGCGGCCAGCGCCACGTCGTAGCTGTCGGGGGCCGAGCACATGGCAAAGAGATAGCCGCCGCCCGCCACATACTCCCTGATCTTTTTGACCACAGCAAGCTTGCATTGCGACACCTTGTCAAAACCCAGTTCCCTGGCCATGGCTTCAGATGTCCGCTGTTCCTCCCTGTACCACTGGTAATCCTTATACCTTGCCCAGAACTTGCCATACTGCCCGGTGAAATCCTCATGGTGCAGGTGCAGCCAGTCATAAAGCGGCAGTACCCCCTGCAGGATCTCAGGGTCATAGATCACATCGTAAGGGATCTCTGCATAGGTGAGCACCAGGGTTACGGCATCATCCCATGGAAGTTTGTTCTTGGGCGTGTAAACCGCAATTTTGGGAGCCACGTGCAGTTTTATCTCATCCATGTTCACCTCCGGTTGCGATATCTCCTGAAGAATGGCAGACGCCTGCACATCGGCGATGACCTGATAGCTCACCCCGCGGATCACGCACTCATTCTCGATAAGCTGGTGATGGGCGCACATGAAGCTGCCTCCGCGATAATTCAACAACCAGCTCACCTCCACATCCTGCTCCAGAACCCAGTAGGCGATGCCGTATGCTTTCAGGTGTTCACGCTGAGTGTCGTCCATGGGGATGAGGATATATGCAGCATGTGTATGGAATGAAAATAACAATAACAGGAGGATAAATACAGATTTTTTCATGGTTTCAATGATAACTTTAATTTGATAAACAAAACTTCAAAGCCGGTGTTCATAAGGCCCAGCCGGCAAATATATGAAATGCGGAATGTTTCATCGTTACCCCCTGGGTGCATGCACAATGAAAAAACGAAATAAGCACAATTTTAGTCTCCGCCATCCAGCCTTTCGAATACCGAATTCCTGCTTTTGAATTCGGGCACGATGGCCTTCATCATTTTCACGATACCGAATCCATCCATGCTGTCGCCAAAACCTGTGAGTTCATCCACTTTATTACTGACATCGGGCAGGTCGAAGGTTTGCTCGCGGGCGATCATGATCAGCGGATGATGTGTCGGCTGGGTATTTTCACGATCGTTGAGGAGTTCTTCGTAAAGCTTTTCGCCCGGCCGCAGCCCGGTAAACTTGATCTGTATATCGCTGCCGAGGGTAAGTCCCGAGAGCATGATCATTTTTTTTGCGAGGTCGACGATGCGTATTGACTTTCCCATGTCGAAGATGTATATTTCACCTCCTTTCCCCATGGCACCGGCCTCAAGCACAAGCTGGCAGGCTTCCGGAATGGTCATGAAATAGCGGGTGATCTCGGGGTGTGTTACCGTTACCGGTCCGCCCTTGCTGATCTGTTCCCTGAACAATGGTATCACGGAGCCGTTCGAGCCCAGCACATTGCCAAATCGCGTGGTGATAAATCGTGTGCCATTCCTGCTGTTCAGCGCCTGTGTATACATCTCGGCGATGCGTTTGGAAGCACCCATCACGCTTGTAGGCTTCACGGCCTTATCGGTGGATATGAGGATGAATTTCTCAGCCTTGTACCGCACCGCCAGGTCGGCCAGGATGCGTGTCCCCTGGACATTGGTGCGGACGGCCTCGGAAGGGTTGGTCTCCATCATGGGTACATGCTTGTATGCTGCGGCATGGTATACCAGCTGTGGTTCAAAATCCCTGAAGATATTCTCCATCCGTTGCCGGTCGCATATGTCGGCCACGATGATCTCAATATCCCTGGTCCCGAATTTTTCGGCGCATTCCAGTTCAAGGTGGAAAAGCGGGCTTTCTGCCTGGTCGACCAGTATCAGTTTTCCCACCGAATAGCCGGCTACCTGCCGGGTGATCTCACTCCCGATCGAACCACTTGCACCGGTGATGAGCACCCTGCGTCCGGCCAGGTCCTGGCTTACCTTTTCATTATCAAGGCTGATCACATCGCGCCCGAGCAGGTCCTCGATCTTCACCTGCCGGATCTGCCTGAAACTCAGTTCGCCATTGATCCACTGCGATACAGGCGGAACATTGAGTACCCGGACATTATACTCCAGGCAGGTTTCTATGATCTCCTGTTTTTTTGCCTGGCTTAGGTTTTGGGGGCTGATGATCACCTGCGCACCCGGCCATCGCTGAAGCAGGCCTTCCAGCTTGCGCGTGGGATAAATGCTCACCCCTTCCATCTTCTTGCCTGCCTTGCCGGGGAGGTCGTCGATAAAGGCCACCACGCGGTAGTTGATACTTGCATCCTTGTCGAGGGTACGCTTGGCGATGAGGCCGGCCTCACCGGCACCGAAAATAATGATCTCCGATCGCTTCCCCGATGGGGTTGCCATCTCCATGTATGCCACCTTCACCACCATCCTGAAAGCCGTCATGATGAGTATGGTGCTGATAAAATCTATGATGATGATGGAGAAGGGGATGAAGAACAGCCCGTTCACAAAATAATAGGTAACCAGGTTGGTCATTACAAAGAGGATGCTCCCGCTGACTACCACGAGGAAAATGCGAACCACATCATCGGTACTGGTATATTTGATGATGCCGACAAAAGTACGCCCGATGAGGAAACTGAGCAGGCGTACCGCTGCGATATAGGAGAGCACGCGGGGAAAGGCTTCCATCTCAACGGCCGGAATATCAAAATTGAACCTCAGCAGGTAAGCCAGTACCACGGAAGCCACCACGATGAACATATCGACGATAAGGATGGCAACACGCGGAATATTCTTTATGGGCCCGAGCATCATCATAATTCAGCAATCAAAAGTACATAAAAACAGTTTGAGGCCATGACACATTGAAGACTATTTCATACTTTTGTGCCTTCGGTCAAATATAATAAATTCCTTATATTATGAAAAGAACAGCATTATCGGGCATTCACGAAGAGATGGGTGCCAGGATGGTATCATTTGCAGGATTTTACATGCCGGTTACCTTCGAAGGCATCAATGTTGAACATGAAACGGTTCGCAAGGGTGTGGGGGTCTTTGACGTCTCACACATGGGTGAATTCTGGGTGAAGGGCCCGAAGGCCTTTGAATTCGTACAAAAGGTGACCAGCAACGACACGGCTAACCTGACAAACGGCAAAGTACAATACAGCTGTTTCCCGAACGGACGGGGCGGCATCGTCGACGACCTGCTGGTATACCGCATCAACAGCGAGACATATCTCCTGGTAGTGAACGCGGCCAACATCAGCAAGGACTGGCAGTGGTGTGTTGATCAGAACAGCATGGGCGCCGTTCTGTATAATGCCTCCGGTGAAATATCGCAGCTTGCCGTTCAGGGCCCCAAAGCCCTGGAAGCCATGCAGCAACTTACCAGTGAGCCCATCACAGGGATGGAGTACTATACTTTTAAAAAACTGGAATTTGCCGGCGTCGGGGATGTCATCCTGTCGACAACCGGTTATACCGGTTCGGGCGGATGCGAAATATACATGGATAATGGCGATGCAGAAAAGATATACAGGGCGGTACTGGAAGCCGGCAAGGCATATGGCATCAAGCCTATCGGACTGGCAGCAAGGGATACGCTCAGGCTCGAAATGGGTTTTTGCCTTTACGGCAACGACATAGACGACACCACCTCCCCCATCGAAGCCGGGCTGGGCTGGATCACGAAGTTTACCGACGGCAACGACTTCATCGACCGTCCCTTCCTTGAAAAACAAAAAGAGGAAGGCCCTGTGCGCAGGCTGCGGGGGTTTGAGATGATCGACAAGGGCATTCCGCGCCAGCATTATGAAATTTGCAATGCCGCAGGCGAAAACATTGGCGAGGTCACTTCGGGAACCATGGCCCCGTCCCTTCACAAGGCCATCGGAATGGGGTATGTGAAGAAAGGTTATAATGCCTTCGACAGTGAAATATTTATCCGTGTAAGGGACAAGCTGCTCAGGGCCCGGATCGTAAAAATTCCCTTTTATAAAAACACACAGGCATAATACAATGAAAACGAAAAACCTCATCATTCTGCTCACACTCATGGGAATCATCTTATCATGCCAGAGAAACGAAAAGCCCTCGGCAGGCGAAAAGAAAAACGAATTCGGGTTTCTTGCGGAGAAATTCGCCGACCTGAAAATCATGCGCTACCAGGTGCCCGGCTTCGAAGAACTGAATGCTGACCGTAAGGCCCTGGTCTATTACCTCAGCGAAGCGGCCCTCGCCGGCCGTGACATCATCTACGACCAGAACTACAAATACAACCTGGCTGTGAGAAGGACGCTGGAAGAGATCTATGGCCACTACCAGGGCGACAGGCAGACGCCGGAATGGGAGGAATTCATGGTTTACCTGAAAAGAGTGTGGTTTTCGAACGGCATCCACCATCATTATTCTACCGACAAGTTCTTCCCCGGATTCGGTGAAGCCTATTTTAGAACACTGATGAACAACTCACCCGGTGCCCGGTTCCCGCTCAGGGAAAGTGAAGAGTTGGGCGAATTTTCGGAATGGCTGGAAGAGGTGATCTTCGACCCCGCCCTGGCCCCGAAAAAGATCAGCATCAATCCGGACAAGGACATGATCCTGCATTCGGCTTCCAACTTTTACGAAGGCGTGAACCAGCAGGAGGCTGAAGCCTTCTATGCGGCCATGAAAGATCCCGCAGACAAACGGCCGGTCTCATACGGACTGAATTCAAAACTTGTTAAGGAAGCCGGAAAAGTAAAAGAGAGGGTGTACAGGCTTGACGGATTATATGGAGAAGCCATCGCACGCATCATATACTGGCTGGAAAAGGCTGCCGGTGTGGCAGAAAGCAAGCAACAGGAAGAAGCGCTTCAAAAACTGATCGAATACTATAAAAGCGGCGACCTGAAGCTGTGGGACGAATATAATGTGCTTTGGGTGGAAGACCTCACACCTGAAGTCGACTATGTTAACGGATTTATTGAAGTGTACGGGGATCCCATGGGCATGAAGGCCTCCTGGGAAGCCATCGTTAACTTCATCGACCATGAAGCCACACGGCGCACACGGATCATCAGCGAAAACGCACAATGGTTCGAGGACCATTCGCCGGTCGACCCGCTCTTTAAAAAGAAAGAAGTTAAGGGCGTAACGGCCAAGGTGATTACCGTAGCGCAGCTTGGCGGCGACTGCTATCCTTCAACGCCCATTGGCATCAACCTGCCCAATGCCGACTGGATCAGGAAAGAGCATGGTTCCAAATCGGTGACCATCGACAACATCACTTACGCCTATGACCAGGCCGGTCTTGGCAGCGGCTTCCTGGAAGAATTCTGTTTTTCGGAAAATGAGATCAAGCGGGCCAGGGAATATGGTTATCTGGCGGGAAACATCCACACCGACCTGCACGAATGCCTCGGACACGGATCTGGACAATTGTTGCCGGGCATCAGTTCCGAAGCCTTGAAAAACTACGGATCGGCACTGGAAGAGTCGCGGGCCGACCTTTTTGCACTCTACTATATTTGGTCGCCAAAAATGCAGGAACTCGGGCTGCTGCCTAACAGGGAAGCGGCCATGGCTGCATACGATTCCTATATCCGCAACGGACTGATTACGCAACTCACCAGGATTCAGCCCGGAAAAGATATTGAACAGGCACATATGCGAAACCGTCAGCTCATCAGCAAATGGTGTTATGAACAGGGCATGAATGAAAACGTGATCGAAAAGATCGTAAAGGACGGGAAGACCTACTTCAGGATCAACGACTATGACAGGCTCAATGAATTGATGGGCGAATTGCTTGCCGAAGTGCAGCGCATCAAGTCGGAAGGAGATTATGATGCAGGTCGGAGTCTGGTTGAGGGTTACGCGGTGAAAGTCGACCCGGAATTGCATGCCGAAGTGCTGGAACGCTATGGCAAACTTGACCTGGCGCCTTATGGTGGCTTTATCAACCCTTTACTGGTACCGGTTTTTGAAGGAGAAAAGGTCACTAATGTTAAAGTAGCCTATGATGAAGGTTACGCAGAGCAAATGATGAGATATTCGAAGGACTACTCATTTCTCCCGACCTATAATTAAGTTCACGCAGCGGGTTAGAAAGATTTCATCCTTTGTTTACAGGAACAGCGGGGAGTTCATATTCCCATTCCCTCATGGCAAATTCCACATGTGAAAGAATCTCGCTCAGCAACTCCGGATGTATTTCATAACTATTGCGCACATAGCCCTTTTTTACATCCACATATTTTTGCATTGCATGGCTAACGGTTTGAAAATCGGGGAGCCCGAAATCGTTATAAATGTTTTCCATAACCCCCATGGGGTTCGAGGTCAGCTCATCATAGCTGATCTCGATGAGATTGCCTTCAGGAATGAGGCTACGAGTGTCGCGGTACCGGCGCATCAGTCGCCCGTAAACCTCATAGATATCCCGGTTGACCTTATCAAAATCAATTTTATGGAGGGTAAGCGCAGGCATCATTTTTTCATAGAAATTCCTTGTTGAAAGGATGACCTCAACAGGATTCCGGTGAATATGTATAAAGCGTGCATTGGGAAACATATTAAGCAGGATTGGTATCCTGCCGGTGTTAACCGGATTTTTGGAAAGAAAGCGGCTTTTGCCTGAATACAGCAGAGCCTTGTTGATCACCCTGTGGTAATCTTTTTCAAAAACATTCAGGGTTTTCTCGTCGGAATGGCTGAATGTAAGAAATTCATCAAAGTACTTCAGCATAAGGTCGGGAAAGTACCAGTAGAGATAAAAGCATGCCGGGTTACGGGCGGCCAGTGCAAATTCCTCTTCCTGCGGATAGTCGGTACCCAGTTTCACATTATCGCCCTTGCGGTTGATGGGGATCAGCATCTTCATGATATTGCGAAAAAGCAGCCTGGCGCCAGGGCTGAGAGTTTGATCGGGGAATACGCTCTGGTAGGTAGTAACGTAACCTGCCTGGGGATCCTGACAGAGAATATTGTGAAGGAATGTAGTGCCGCTGCGCCAGTGCCCCAGGATGAAGACCGGTTCCTCGCCGGGCTTTACCCGTGTGGCTTTTCTGTCAAACGCTATCTTTTCATATATCCGAAACGGCACCCCTATCAGGCTGATCAGGGAGATGACCAAAGCACGCCCGGCATACCCTGCATCAACACCCCCGGAATGCAGCATTTTCATTAAAAGGGGGAAGTTATATCCGACGGCAGGAGGTAAATACAGGCGAAAGCTTTCCCTGATGTACTTTGTCTTTCCCTTCATGCCGTAAAAGTAAGGAAAAAAAGGGTTGCCAGCCCTATTAGGGTTGCCAACCCTAATAGGGCTGGCAACCCTTTTTCAAATCTCTTCAGTATCAACAACTTTCGCCAGAAGCTCAGCATATGGCACCGTCAGGAATTTCTTACCTTCAAATTCAATCTCAGTACCACCATATTTCTTGTAAATCACCATGTCGCCTATGGTAATCTCGCAGTTATCAATATTACTGAGCGATACCACCCTGGCAAACATGGGTTTTTCCCTTGCCGTATCAGGAATGATAATCCCGCCGGCTGTTCTCTGCTCTTTCTTGTCGTCCGTGATGTCGAGAATAACATTTTGATTCAATGGTTGTAGTTCTTTCATGGTCTGAATGGTATTTGTCGTTATTATTGGTTATTTTCAAGAAATTTCTGAAGCATACTCCGCTCCCGGTCATTCAACCGCCATGTTTAGGCAAGTCAAATAGCTCAGGTGATCCGGCAGCGAAAATTCAAGGCCCTTTCAAAATCATTTAAGCAGTTACCCGCTCTCTTGGATGTCAAGCAAATTGTCGATCCTGCCTTTGTCGAAACCCACTATGATCTCCCCGCCAATATCCGTTTGAGGCACTCCCTGCCGGCCACTGCGCCTGATCAATTCCTCAGCAGCCGACTGGTCGGCCGAAACATCTATTTCGGTGAACCGAATTCCATTCCTTCGAAGGTAAATCTTCAGGGTGTTACACCAGGTGCAAGTGGGCGTTGTATATACCGTAACACTTTTCGACGGTTTCCCGGGATCGGAAGCCCTCACAACAAAAGCATTATCAAAGATAGCATCAAAGAATCCGGGGTGATGACAGCCTTTAAGAATATTTTTGACCAATCCTTTTTCAAAAACCAGCAGGCTCGGTGCTGTGGTCACCCCGTATTGGGAGTGGATATCCCTTACCAAATTGGTATCGGCGGTAAATACCGAAACCTCCGGATGCCTCTCCAAAGAGGCAGACAAATTTCTGAAAGCGCAATCACTCTGTTCAGCCCCCTTTTTGTAAATAAGCAAATACGCTTTTTTAAGATCCCTGATCCTGTCAAAAAAGTCCTTATATGAATCAACTCCAGTCATAGATTTTTTCGTCCGCAGAATCAACTTATATGCCAAACAGAATTATTTGGAAAACATTATAAATAAGGAATGAAAAAATGCCTTTGTGCACCCTTGCTATCTTTTAGCGGGAAGCGATCATGACAATATCTGTCATTTTTTCATAAAAAAGGGGCGCTGGCGGTCTTCCGGGCTCCTATCTCCGGAAAAAATGCAAGTAGTGAGAATTATCCGCCAATGCCCCGGCAACAAAGGTCGTGATTTTATCTTTGTATAGAAAGCATCAGTGAACAATGGATCTTCCGGCATCCCATATGATCGGCATTTGCTTATTTCAATACGATTTCATACCTTTGCAGGGCCAGAAGGCAGTACGTTCTATCGCTCCGCGTTAATTTCGCGGGGAGGAAAGTCGGGACAGCACAGGGCGCCATGCTTCCTAACGGGAAGGCGCCTGCTTCGGCAGGCGACAGCAAGTGCCACAGAAAACAACCGCCGATGGCGTAGCTTGCGGGGAAGTTAATCCTTCACCCAAACTACGGCAGGTAAGGGTGAAAATGTGAGGTAAGAGCTCACATCGCGACATGGTGACATGCCGCGGGGGTAAACCTCATGGGCTGCAAAACCAAATAAGTTCCGGACAGGGCGGCCCGCCATCTCCTTCGGGAACCGGAACGGGTAGGTTGCTACAGGCAACGGGCGACCGTTGTCGCAGATAAATGATAGAAACCCCGCTACGGCGGGGGACAGAATCCCGCTTACAGGACTGCCTCAGGAATACGGCCCCGACAGCTGAAACGCTTCGGGGCCTTTTTCAACAAAGCCTCCCTTTCCGATGCCACATGCCCGACTGCCTTAAGCTGCTTCTGTAGATAATAATAGCCCCATCACTCCGTTAATTGTTAAAGCATTCCTGTTGATAACAAAACCAAAGCCCCTGGAATAACGGTACCCAAATTTATATTTTTGTGATGCATAAATATCTTTCAACTTTATGAAAAGATCCTGTTTCATCATGCCCGTGATCATGGCACTCCTGTTGTGTTCATTACAATCAACAGCCCAGCAGACAGCCGTCTGGCATAATCCGGCCGCAGCATACCAAAGCGGCATCTCACTTTTCAACCAGCAGCAATATGCAGCAGCAGCCGAAGCCTTCGATGCGGTAGACCGCCTCACTGAGGATGATGACGGCCTCATGCGTGTGAATGCCCGTTATCACGCGGCCGTTTGTGCCCTCGAACTTGAACATGCCGATGCGGAATACAGGCTTCTGCAATTCATTCATGAACACCCGGCCAACACACTGGTGAAACGTGCCTATTTCCAGCTCGGGAAATACCAGTTTGCCCAGCGAAAATATGCCGCCGCCCTTATTTCCTTCGACAAGGTCGAAGTACCCGACCTGGGCAGGGAAGAAAGATATGAATACTATTTTAAAAAAGGATACAGCCAGTATGTGGGCAAAAAACTACCGGCCGCCAGGGCCTCCATGCTGAAAGTGACAAACTCAAAATCTGAATACGCCCCTCAGGCCAACTATTATTACGCCGTTATCAGCTTCGAGGAAGGCGATTACACAACAGCCCTCCGCCATTTCGAACCCCTGGCCGGCGAACGCAGGTTTAAAAAATCCGTCAACACCTATCTCGCCTATATCCATCATCACGAAAAAGACTACGACAAGATGCTGGAATATGCCATCCCGGCATATGAAGAAGCTTCCGGCAAGGACAAGCCGGGCCTGGCCCTGCTCATCGGCGATGCCCATTACCAGTCGGAACGTTATGAAGAAGCCCTTCCGTACCTCGACTTCTACGAACGCACCGGCGGCAGGGCCATCAGTAGCGATGAAGCATACGCGATTGCCTATACACAATACATGAACGGCGACTGCAAATCAGCCATCCGCAATTTCCAGCAGGCCACAGACGCCGGAGATGCGCTTGCACAGAACGCATATTACCACCTGGGTTATTGCTACCTGCAAACAGGGCAGAAAGCTTTTGCCTCCAAAGCCTTCGCCTCAGCCTATAAGCTGGGATTCGACAGCGATATCACAGAGGATGCGCTTTTCAACTACGCAAAGCTGAGCATGGAAGTTTCCAGCGACCCTTACAATACAGCCATCACCGCACTCGAAGACTACCTGGAGCGTTATCCGTCATCGCCCCGCGAAGAAGAAGCATACTCTTACCTGGCCAGCCTTTACCTCTCAACACGAAATTACCAAATGGCCCTTGCTTCTGTGGAAAGGATCAGGACAAAAGATCCCGCCCTGCAGGATGCATACCAGAAAATCTGTTTTTACAGGGGTATCGAACTCTTCACCGACAACGACCTGAGTGCCGCCATCAGCCTCTTCAAGAAAGCCACCAGCGAAGGCAGCGACCAGTACATCGCAGCCGAAGCCTCATACTGGACAGGCGAAGCCTTTTACCGGCAAAACAATGCATGGGGTGCGATAAAATACTACAGGGAATTTCTTGAAAGCCCCAAAGCCAGCGAAACCGGCGTATATGGCACGGCCTTCTATAATCTTGGTTACACCTACTTCAATAAAGAAGACTATGGCAATGCCCTCAGCTGGTTCGGGAAGTTTATACACTACCGCGGACAAAAGGAAACACGCCTCATGGCAGATGCCCTGGCCAGGATGGGCGATTGTTATTTCATCAGGAAAGACTACCAGACCGCCATCAAACATTATGATGACGCCATCCGTGCCGGCGATGGCAAGGCCGACTATGCCCTCTACCAAAAAGCCATCGCCCAGGGTGCTTCCGGTCAACTCAATGCAAAGGTCAACAGCCTGAAGGAACTTTCCAGGCTTTCGGCCGGCACCACCTATGCAGGCGATGCCAAGTATGAACTGGGCGAAACCTACCTGCTGCTGAACAACAATAACGAAGCCTTGTCGTGGTTCGGCAGGCTTATAAAAGACCACCCGAACAGTCGCCTGGCCATCAGGGCCAAGCTTAAAACGGGGTTGATCCACTACAATCTGAACCAGTATGAAAAGGCACTGACGGCCCTGCAACAGGTAATCGACGATTACCCGGGAACGGCCGAAGCCCGTGAAGCCCTGAACAGCATCAGGAACATTTACATTGACCAGAACAAAGTGGATGAGTATTATGCATACGCCGAAAAGCTGCCATTTGCCGAGGTCACGGTTAGTGAACAGGATTCCATCACCTATATGTCTGCTGAAAACCTTTATATGGAAACCAGATGCGAAGCGGCCATACAAGCCTTCACATCCTATCTCGAAAAATTCCCGCACGGCGCCTTTGCCGTGAATGCAGCCTATTACAGGGCAGAATGCGCCATGAAGGCCGGCATGCAGGATGTTGCCCTCGAAAGTTACGCCTATGTTGCCGGACAACCCCTTACGGGCTTCACGGAAAACAGCCTGCTACAGGCTGCCCGGCTGAGCAAAGACAAAGAAGACTGGACGGCTGTAAGTATTTATTACCGTAAGCTATACGAACTCGAAGGGAACAGGGAATACACACTGGAGGCCATCAGCGGGATCATGGATGCCAACTACCAACTCGGCAACTGGGCCGATGCAATCACCGCAGCCATGACGCTGCTTGCCAATGAAAAAGTGGATGACCGGGGTATCAGCAAAGCCCACTATATCATGGCCCGCTCGTACATGGCCATGAATAACCTCGACAATGCCAGGGCTGAATTTGCCATTACCGACAAGCTTGCAGCAAACGAATGGGGAGCCGAATCAAAATACATGATCGCATACATCAACTATTCCACCGGAAGGTACCATGAGGCAGAAAACACCATCTTCGAGCTGAGCGAACAGTACGCGGCATATGACCAATGGGTGGCCAAAGGCTTCCTGTTGCTGTCAGACGTCTACCTGGCACTCGGCAACGTATTCCAGGCAAAGGAAACCCTCAGGAGCATCATCGAAAACTACCGGGGACCGGAGCTCGGTGAAATTGCCGCCCGGAAACTGGCAGGGATTGAAGCCGGAGAAGGCAGCGAAAAACCGGCCATCCCGTCAGATTCACTTTAAGACCAGCACCGTAAAGAAAAACAAATGATCCCGAACAGTAAAATGGAAAAACCCAGGAACATAACCCTTTACCCGCTCAGGTATGCAGGCCTGGCCCTGTCACTGGTATTGCTCATACATGCCGGTGTGCTGGGACAGCAGGAAAAACACGAAGAGGTCACCATCATCGCCCCTTACAGGCCAACAGTAAGCAGTGCCCAGAAGATCAGCCTGAGCCCCAGGATCAGCTTTGAAGAAGCCCCGGCTGTGCAGGAAATCAATTACCAGATCAGGTCGGTGAAGGCCCTGACGCTGGTGGAACCATCTGCACCCGCACCATCAAGGGCACCGGGTGAGGCAGGAAAAGATCTGTTGCGCAGCCATCTCAGGGCAGGCTTCGGCAATTACCTCTCACCCTATTTTGAGCTATGGGTGAACAGCCTTCAATCCGACACCTACAAGGCGGGCGCCCGCATCCGCCACCTTTCATCATTCGGACAGATCAGGGATTATGCCAAAAGCACCTTCAGCAATACCGAAGCGGAAGCATACGGAACAGGGTTCTTCGGAAAACACCAGGCCGGCGGTAAGCTCGCCTACAGCCGCAATATGGTACACCGTTATGGTTACAAGCCCGATGAATACCCCCTTATCGTGCTGGACGATGACGACATCAGACAGGTATTCCAGAGAATCAATCTGCAGGCAGGCGTTGGCAGCCATGAAACAGGCATCAGCGCCTTCAACTATCACCTCAGGCTCGATGCCGCTCACCTCTCCGACCTATACCAAAGCAATGAAACAAGGATCGGCGGCGATGCCGGGATCAGCAAAATGGCCGACCTGTTCGGCAATGGCCGGGGTCAGGAAATGGGACTGAGCATGGGAATTGATTACCTGATGAATCGCGACAGCCTTGAAACGAACACTGGCGGTATTTTTAGCGCCACTCCCTTCTTCAATACCGACCTCTCACCCTACAGGATAAACATCGGTTTGCAGGCCGACTACAGGCTTGATACGGCAGCCTCACTGCACCTATACCCGCTGATCAGGGCCGAAGCCGGACTGATTGAAAATACGGTACTGATCTATGCAGGCCTCGGCGGTGGATTGGAAAAAGTCACCTACAACATGCTAAGCAGCGAAAACCCTTACGTGAACGCCATCCTCCCCCTGGAGTACATGAATAATAAAATCAGGTTTTACGGGGGCGTGAAGGGAAGACTGGCCGAAATCGCCGATTTTACCCTGGAATTGTCGCACGCAACCGTCGAAAACCTGCCCCTCTTCGTTAACGACAGCAGCGCGCCCCATAACCGTTTCGACCTGGTTTACGATGATGCCCGTATCCTGAAGTTCAGCGGTGAACTCGGCTTCAGGAGCAGTACAGACCTGGGGATACTTTTCAGGGCGACTTACCAGACATATGACATGGACAGGGAGGCGGAAGCCTGGCATAAGCCGGGACTGGAACTCAGCCTGGAAGGTTATTATGTAGTCGTGGAAAAACTTACCCTGAAAGCCAATCTCCACTCAAGGGGTAAAATGTATGCCAGGACTTTTGAAAACAATCAGCCTGCAAGCATTGCGGTAGACGGTTGGCTTGACCTGGGACTGGGGGCAGAATACCGTTTCAACAGGCAGTTTTCGGCCTTTCTCAACCTCAACAACCTGCTGAATAGGGGCTATCATTTATGGCATCAATACCCCGTTCAGAGCCTCAACTTAATGGCAGGAATCGGATTCTCCTTTTAACCCATTGCATTTCAATTTCTTATCATCTTTTTTAATCAGATTTCGGGTTCCCGGATCCATGGTTTTCAAGGGCAGGTATTTTAACATCCAAATGTTAATAAAATGCTTGTTTTTCAAGGCTTTTTAAGCCATTTGTATTGTAATTTTAAGTACCTTTGCATAGAAAAATTCCGATACATATAACTACGCCATGACAAAAGAAGAAAAGATGCTGGAAGGCAATCAAAATTATACTGCCAATAACATACAGGTTCTGGAAGGACTGGAGGCTGTCCGCAAGCGGCCTGCCATGTATATCGGTGACGTAAGTTCCAGGGGTTTGCACCACCTGGTTTACGAAGTGGTTGACAATTCGATTGATGAAGCGCTGGTAGGCTACTGCGACGAGATCGACGTGGTGATACATGCCGACAACACCATTACGGTGCGCGACAATGGCCGCGGGATTCCCACCGGCCTGCACGAAAAGGAAAACCGCTCGGCACTGGAAGTGGTAATGACCGTGCTGCATGCAGGCGGAAAATTCGATAAAGGCTCCTATAAGGTTTCGGGAGGGCTGCACGGGGTCGGTGTATCCTGTGTCAACGCACTCTCCGCCCACCTCAAAGCTACCGTCCACCGCGAAGGAAAAGTCTTCGAACAGGAATATGAGCTGGGGAAACCGCTTTATCCCGTCAGGGAAACAGGTGTATCGGACAAAACGGGGACCATCATCACCTTTACCCCCGATAACAGCATATTCAACGAAACCATCTACGATTACAGCATACTGGCAGCCCGCCTGCGAGAGCTTGCCTTCCTGAACAAGGGCATCAGGCTCACACTTTCCGATGAACGCCCCGTGAACGGAAACGGCGGCAACGGGACAATCGAGTCGTTCTACTCCGAAAACGGCCTTAATGATTTCATCCGCTACCTCGATGCCACTCGCGAAGGCCTGATGAGCGAACCCATCTACATGGAAGGAGAGAAAAACGGTTTCCCCATCGAAATTTCAATGCAATATAATACCAGCTTCGCCGAAAACATCCATTCCTATGTGAATAACATCAACACCCACGAAGGAGGGACGCACCTTTCCGGTTTCCGAAGGGGGCTCACACGCACCCTGAAAAATTATGCCGAAAAATCAGGCATGCTGGCAAAGCTGAAATTCGACATCAACGGCGACGACTTCCGCGAAGGGCTTACAGCCATCATCTCTGTGAAGGTGGCCGAACCACAGTTCGAAGGACAGACAAAGACCAAGCTGGGCAACTCCGACGCCCTCGGAGCCGTCGACATGATGGTGAGCGAACATCTTTCAAACTACCTCGAGGAACACCCCAAGGAAGCAAAAACCATCGTAAACAAGGTAATCCTTGCCGCCACGGCCAGGCATGCGGCACGTAAGGCCCGTGAACTGGTACAACGCAAAAACGTGCTGTCGGGAACGGGGCTTCCCGGCAAGCTGGCCGACTGCGAAGAGAAAGACCCTGCATTTTCAGAAATATACCTGGTGGAAGGCGACTCGGCCGGCGGAACCGCCAAACAGGGCCGCGACCGAAAATTCCAGGCCATTCTCCCGCTGCGCGGAAAGATCCTGAACGTGGAAAAAGCCATGCAGCACAAAATATTCGAGAACGAAGAAATCAAGAATATCTTTACCGCACTCGGCGTTTCAATCGGTACGGAAGAAGACAGCAAAGCACTGAACATTGAGAAACTGCGCTACCATAAAGTCATCATCATGACCGATGCCGACGTGGACGGCAGCCATATCGCCACGCTTATCCTTACCTTCTTCTTCAGATATATGCGCGACCTGATCGAAAACGGTTACGTGTATGTGGCAACACCACCGCTCTATCTGCTTCGCAAAGGCAAGGAAGAACGTTACTGCTGGTCTGAAGAGGAAAGGATCCAGGTGGCAAAAGATCTCAGTCCCGATGGCGAAAAAGGCGTCCATATCCAGCGCTACAAAGGCCTCGGAGAGATGAACGCGGAACAGTTGTGGCTAACCACCATGAACCCGGAATTCAGAACGTTGCGCCAGGTAACCATCGAGAATGCCACCGAAGCCGACCGTGTGTTTTCCATGCTCATGGGTGACGAGGTACCCCCCCGCAGGGAATTCATCGAACGCAATGCCCGCTATGCCAATATCGACGCATAAAAGACCCGGCCGGAACGCATCATCCCTGAGCAGAACAAAATCCCGCCCCGCAGAAAGCTTCCCCGGGCCGGCGCAGCATGAAAAATAAACGCATGACCCCGGCAATACCACCCGGAATGACATCCTGTGCCATAAAATAAAGAACGCCCCGCTGCCAGTGGGGCGTTCTTTAAAGGAACAACTTATCAATTTATTAACCCTAAAACAGAAAAGCATCCCTGGTGTAAGGATATGAAAAAAGCAAAATTGATTGATCTGATAAACCTGGTATTAAAACCTGAAAAAACACCAGGAATGCTTTTCATTTCATTAAAAAACCGGCAACGTGCAGGCCGGCCGGAGCCGGTACTGTTATATCGAACCTCGCTGGGTATCGTCGCCGGTCAAAGAACCAAACTGATGTTAATACAAAGATAACCCGGCCGGCGATGCATGTAAAGCGGAAATCAGTTTACGGTCGGAGCCGGTCAGTATACGGCGCCGCTCAGACGTCGGCGAGTGCACGGTTAATAAAAGAATTGAATGGGTGCAAGGCCCTGAATACTTCTTCGAGCCTGTCGGCAAAATCTTCGGCGCAGGCCTGCCCGTCATCCAGGGGATGTATCACGGCATAACTTTTATGCCTGAGCAGCTTAGCGCCCGGAAAGTCGTTTGGGAAATCACGGGGGGGGCGTTTCAGCACTTCTCCTTCCAGACCGTTGAAATACCTGACGAATGCCTCTTTTCCGATTATATTCTCGAATTCCGATAGATTATAAAAGATCTCCTGACGAACCGCCTTCAGGGCAGGTGACTGCGGCATCCAGATGCCCCCGCCTGCAAAGACATTGCCCGGCTCGATGTGCAGGTAATAGGCGGCAAAATGGTTTTTACGTCCGCCCTTCGACATGGCTGCACCCATATTGGTCTTGTATGGTGTTTTATCGCGCGAAAAGCGCGTGTCGCGATAGATCCTGAACATGCACTGCCTGGCCTCCAGCCCTGCCAGCTCCTTATCGAAGGATACCAGCCGCGGAATGAGAGCGGCGACGAAATCTGCAAATCCATTGCGTGCCTTGTGATATGACTCCTGGTTTGCCAGGAACCATTCCCGCTCATTTTTTTTTTTCAAATCGTCAAGAAAACTGAGGACATTTTTCATTTTCCGGTATTAATGATTAGAGACCATAACGAAACAACAAAATTACCGGAATTTATTTAATACAAGGATCATGAAAAAGTTCACCACTCTTCTAATTTGTCTGTCGGGCTTATGCCTGCAGGCCCAGGTTCAGGGCTATACCGCCGGCGCAAGGGCCTCCGGGATGGGTCTTACAGGCACCGGCCTGCAGGATTTCTGGTCCATATTCAACAACCAGGCCGGGGCTGCCTCACAAGAATCGTTCAGCGCAGGGGTATACTTTGAAAACCCCTACATGCTCGGTGAGCTCAGGCGTATTGCGGCCGGGCTGCTATGGCCCGCAGGCGGGGGCAGCCTGTTTATGAATACCCGTTACAGCGGTGGAAGCCTGTATTCGGAGATGAAAGCCGGTATTGGCTACGCCCGAGCATTCGGGAAGCATTTTTCGGCGGGCCTTCAGCTCGACTACCTGCAGATGGGCATCGGCGAAGGTTACGGGCACTTCCACGCCCTCACCTTCGAAGGAGGCATGATGGCCAGCCTCGGCGAGAAACTTGTCATAGGCATGCATACATTTAACCCGACAGGCGTGGGATGGAGCAAGACCGAAGAACGCATACCCGTGCACTTCATGACCGGCCTGGCATACGCGCCCGACCCTTCCCTGACCTTGTGCGCCGAGATCGGCAAGTCGACTGCCGGGATCGCCCTCTTCGCTGCAGGCTGCGAATACAGCTACCATGAACGTTTCTTTATCAGGGCCGGCATCAGCAGCGGGCCGGCAAGATACAGTTTCGGCGCCGGCATCGTATGGAAAAACCTGGTTATCGACATCGCCTCTTCCGTACACAGCTACCTGGGCTATTCCCCGCAATTATCCTTTACCTGGCTGAATAAACAATGAAAAAGAAGCTCCTGCCTGCCGTCATCCTCATGCTGGGCTTACTGCCAACCAAGGGTCAGCAGCCCGACAGCCTCCGGCTGGAAGGCCTGGAATGGATCAACAGGCAGCTTGAAGACCTTGAAGAGGCAGCCGACAACGATGCCGACTTTACAGACCTGACAATGGATCTTGACGACTTTCTGGAGCGGCCGCTCAACCTGAACGTTGCCGGGAAGGAAGACCTCAGAAAGCTGAATACCCTGACGGGAAACCAGATGAGAAACCTGATCGACTACCGGACAAAATACGGCATGTTCTATTCCATCTACGAACTGCAGGCCATTGAAGGGTTCAACCGCGAAGTGCTGGAGCGGATCATGCCTTTTGTGTGCCTGGAAGAGCCGGGCGAGGCAGCCTTTGAAAAACAGCGGTTCACGCGGGGGCGGCATCAGCTTATCCTTCGCTTCCAGCGAAAACTCATTAAGCCGCAGGGCTACACGCTGCCACCCGACTCCATGCAGGCTGAAAAAGGAAGTGCCTTCTACACCGGCGACCCGAACCGCTATTATCTTCGCTACCGGTACATGGCCAGAGACAAGCTCAGCATCGGCCTTACGGCCGAAAAAGATCCCGGTGAAGCCTTCCCTGCAATACCACGGAAGATCAACGATGAACTGCGTGAACAGCTAAAGGGTAAACTAAAGGGCTTCGATTTCTATTCATTCCACCTCGGACTGGAAAAGCTGGGCCCGGTCAGGTCAGTGGTGGTGGGCGACTACCACCTGCGCTTCGGGCAGGGACTGGTGCTGTGGTCGGGGCTTTCATTTGGCAGTAGCGGCGATCCGGCAACCATCAAACGTTATGCTCCGGGCCTCAGCTTCAACAGTTCTTCCAATGAAGCACTCTTCATGCGTGGCATGGCTGTAAACAGCGTATGGAAACAGTGGTCGCTCTATCTTTTCTATTCGCGCAGGAAGACCGATGCCTCTGTGAACAATGAAAACGGAAGGATGGTCGTCAGTTCGCTTAAAACCGACGGATACCACCGTACGCCCAATGAGCTGCTGAACAAGAACAGCCTGCTGCAAGAGCATTACGGAGGCCACCTCACTTACGAAAGCACACGTTTCCGTCTTGGGATCACGGCATTTAAAACACTCCTCGGCCTTGATTACGAGCGGGAGGAAAAGCCCGCCAACATCTTCCTTTTCAGGGGCAGGGAAAATATTAACGCCGGGGCCGATTTCGATTTTCTTTTACGCAGGGCCAGCATCTACGGCGAGTTCGGATACAGCATCAACGGGGGCTGGGCTTTGCTGACCGGACTGATGCATCAAAGCGACAAGGGTGGTATCTTCAACCTGCTCTTCAGGGAATACCGGCCCGCTTACCAGAACCTGCTGGCCCGGGCCTACGGCAGGCGCGACGGCAACGCCAATGAAAGAGGAGTGAGCATTGCCATGCAGCTACCCCTCAGCGGTTCGCTCACCCTCACGGCAACCACCGACCAATACATCTATCCATGGATCACCACAAGAAACATCAATCCATACAGGGGTAGTGAATCCGGCCTGCAACTGCGCCAACACCGCCGGGATGGACCGGAACTGCTGTTCCGCTATCGTTTCAGGGAAGGCGACCTGAAAGACAACACCGACCTGACCCGCGTGGATGAGGTCCAAAAAGAGCAAAAACACCAGTTCAGGATGATGGCCAGGTACCAGGCCTCCCCTTCCTTCTCGTTCAAAAGCCAGGCAGAATACTGTCTTTACAAAAGCCAGCAAATGAATGCTATGGAAGAAGGGGCACTGCTGTTGCAGGATGTATATTATCACCCGGAGGGATGGCCGTTTCGCCTGACTTTCCGCTATGCCATGTTCAACACCGACAGTTATGCAAGCCGGATCTATGCCTATGAGAACGATGTACTGTATGCCAGCTCCATGCCGGCCTTCTCAGGGAAAGGCTTCAGGTATTACCTGCTGCTGAAGGCCGGGCTGGCCAGGTGGCTTGATGCGTGGATCAGATTCGGGATGACCGTATATACCGACAGGCAGGTCACCGGGTCGGGAACGGAGGAGATACCCGGCAACAAAGTGCCTGAGATCAAGCTGCAGCTATTGATAAAACCCTGACAGCCATTTAACAGTGGGGGTTTTATAAGGGGGATGACAAACAAATCCGCCCCGCGGCATCAGTAAAGCTTTTCCCTTTTCAGCAGGTACGGAAGAAGCACCTGCCTGAATCCGGCCCGGATATCGGCGGCAATGAAGTCGATTTTGTATTTTCCGCACCGCAGGCGCAGTTCCCTGACAAACTCATTTGATTTTTCAACATATTCCTTCCTGATTTCTGCAGGCATCAGCCGCAACTCCTCACCGCTTTCCATATCTACAAAGCGGTAGGGGCGGTTGTCGAACTGAAAATCGATTTCCCTGGATTTATCCACCACGTGGAAGAGTATCACCTCGTGTTTGTTGTAGCGCAGGTGCCTGAGGGCCGAGAACAGCTCATCGAGCCTGCCGCCATCTTCGAGCATATCACTGAAGATCACCACCAGTGAACGCTTGTGGATCATCTCGGCGATGCGGTGTATGGCATCCGAGGCCATGGTAGGCTTCCGCGTGCCGGCATTGATGGGTTTCAGCAGCTTCTCCATCTCCGAATAGAGGTATTTCACATGTACGGAAGTGGAACGTGTCCGGGTGTTCAGTTCTACCTTGTCGGAAAACAGGCTCAGGCCAACGGCATCGCGCTGACGGTGCAAAAGGTTGAGCAATGCGGCGGCGGCATAAACGGAAAAGGTGATCTTGTTGGGCTTGTCGATACCCGGATCGGGAATGAGCGGGAAGTACATCGAGCTGGAATTGTCGATGATCACCTGGCAGCGAAGGTTGGTCTCTTCCTCATACCTTTTCACGTAAAGTTTCTCGGTGCGCCCGTACAACTTCCAGTCGATATGCCGGATCGATTCGCCCTTATTGTATTGCCTGTGTTCGGCAAACTCAACCGAAAAACCGTGAAAGGGGCTTTTGTGCAGCCCGGTGATAAAGCCCTCCACGACCTGGCGCGCCAGGAACTCAAGCGAACCAAATTCCTGTATCCGGTTGTGGTCAATGGAAAAAGGCATGCAATGTGTATAAGGGCGAAGCGATGCAGGTTGCAAGCCCGCCGCTGCGCATGGATGACAAAAAACAGCGTGGTTTTACAGCAGCTTCTCAAGTTTACCCTCGAGCACCTGTTTGGGCACGGCACCCACCTGCTTGTCGACCGGCTCCCCCCCCTTGAAAAAGAGGATGGTGGGTATATTGCGAATACCGTACTTCATGGTTATGCCGGGGTTATGGTCAACATTGACCTTCCCCACAACGGCCTGGCCATCGTATTCTTCACCCAGTTGGTTAACGATAGGCCCAACCATGCGGCAAGGGCCGCACCATTCCGCCCAAAAATCAACTATAACAGGTTTATCCGACTGGAGGACAAGCTCCTCGAAATTCGCATCTGTAAATTCTAAAGCCATTTTCAATATTATTAAAATTCAACAATCATGAAACTACAAAAGTAAGACTTATTCCTGAACCACAAATATAAAAACCGGCATACAAGATTATCTGTTAATTAAATTTAATGCCGCCGGTGCGATCAGTTGATTTTGAATTCTATTCCTTCCATCTCCCTGATCTCACGGATGAAGGCAGCGGGATCGACTTTATTGTTACGCGTATGCAAGCTGATCATGGTCTTCTCTTCGGGGTCGGTTACCAGTATCCGCACCGCACAGTTGCCCGCCATCTTTTTAAACATCTTTTTGAGCTGCTCAGCCAGCCCGGGCTTGATACGGTCAAGGTTGAGGCTGAGGGTGATGCTGCCGGTAAGCTTCCTGACGGCTTCGTTGAGCAGGCTTACATCCATCACTTTGAAGTCGAGCTGCTCCTGCCCTGCCCGCCTGATCTGCACCCTGATCTTTACAAGCACATTAAAGCCTTCCACCAGCAGGTGCCTGAACCGAAGGTAATCTTCCGAGAACAGGAAAAACATTTTGCTGTCATTGAAGTCTTCGAGCATAAAGGAAGCATACTCGTTGCCCGTTTTGCTGACCCGCTTCTGGACGCTGGTGATCATGCCGGCGATGCTAAGGGTCTTGTTCAGGTATTTTTTGGCATCCTGCAGGAGGTCGCCGATGCCGGCATCGGCAAAATTCTCAATTTCGAGGGCAAAGTCGTCGAGTGGGTGCCCGGAGATATAAAATCCGGTGACTTCCTTCTCCATGCGCAACTGGTCGATCTTGGTATATGGCTGGCAATCGGGCATTTCCGGGTCGGCAATCTCCACCATGGCATCGTCTTCAAAGAGCGATTGCTGGGCCGAATTTTTCTTTTCCTGAAAGATGTTGCCGTGCCGGATCACCTTTTCGAGGAAAATGCTGTCGTCGGTGTTTTGCCTGAAGAAGAACTGAGCCCGGTGTGTGCCTATAAAACTGTCGAAGGCGCCTGCCTTTGCCAGCGACTCAAAGCAGCTTTTGTTCACTGCCTGCAGGCTGATTCGCTTGGCCAGATCGAAAATGTTCCGGTAAGGACCGTTGGCTTCCCGTTCCGACACGATGGCCTTCACGGCCCCCTCTCCCACCCCTTTGATGGCACCGAGCCCGAAGCGGATGGTGCCCTCGCGGGTAACGGTAAAGTTGAGCGTACTTTCATTGATATCGGGGCCGAGCACATCGATATTCTGGCGCCTGCTCTCATCGATGAACTGGGTGATCTTTTTGATGTCGTTCAGGTTGTGCGTAAGCACGGCTGCCATATACTCGGCCGGATAGTGTGCCTTGAGGTAGGCCGTCTGGTATGCGATGATGGAATATGCGGCCGAGTGGGAGCGGTTGAAGCCGTATTCGGCGAAGCGTTCCATGATGCCAAAGACTTCCGCTGCCTTTTCTTTTTCAATATTCTTAGCCTGGGCCCCCTTCAGGAACTCTTCTTTCTGCGACTGCATCATGTCGCTTTTCTTTTTGCCCATGGCGCGGCGCAGGATGTCGGCATTTCCGAGCGAATAGCCGGCCATGATCTGTGCCGCCTGCATGATCTGTTCCTGGTACACCATGATGCCATAGGTAGGCCGCAGGAGCTCCTCCAGCATGGGATGGGGGTATTCGACTTTTTCCTGCCCGTGCTTCCGTTTGATATATTCGGGGATGAATCCCATGGGGCCGGGCCGGTATAGGGCGTTCATGGCAATAAGATCCTCTATATTGTTGGGTTTTAGATCCCTGAGGTACATACGCATGCCTTCCGACTCGAACTGGAAGGTGCCAATGGTCTCGCCCCGCTGGTACAACTGGAATGTGAGCTCATCGTCGAGCGGTATCTCATCAATGTTGATCTCCTGTCCGTAGGTATTTTTAATGTTTTCGAGGGCATCCTTGATGATCGAAAGCGTTTTCAGCCCGAGGAAGTCCATTTTAAGCATTCCGACCGATTCCACCAGTTTGCCTTCGTACTGGGTCACCATAAGGCTGGCTTCCTTGTTGGTGCTGAGCGGGATGTGGTCGATGAGGCGGTCGGGGCCGATGATCACCCCGCAGGCATGGGTGCCTGTATGCCGTGCCGAGCCTTCGAGGGTTTCGGCGAAGATCAGCGTCTTCTTTTCCAGCTCCGGGCCGTCCTTCTTGATGTCGGCCAGTTCGGGCACCTCCTTGTAAGCCGCCCTGAGCGTTATGCCCGGGCGATCGGGGACCAGCTTCGCCAGGCGGTCGGCATCGGGCAGGGGCAGCCGCAGCACCCTGGCAACATCCCTGATGGCGCTGCGCGCCGCCATGGTGCCGAAAGTGACGATCTGTGCCACCCTCTCGTTGCCGTACTTTTTCACAACATAGTCGAGGACCTTCTCCCTGCCCTCATCATCGAAATCGACGTCGATATCGGGCATGGTCACACGCTGGGGGTTGAGGAAGCGTTCGAAGAGAAGGTTGTAACGGATGGGATCGATATTGGTGATGCCGGTACAATAGGCCACCACCGAGCCTGCCGCGCTTCCCCTGCCCGGCCCGACGATCACCTTCATCCGTCGCGCCTCCGCGATAAAATCCTGTACGATGAGAAAATACCCGGGGAAGCCCATGTCGCTGATGACCTGCAACTCGAAGTCGAGCCTTTCCCTGATCTCATTCGTCAGCTCGGGGTAGAGCTTTTCGGCGCCGGCATAGGCCAGGTGGCGCAGATAGTCTGACTCCGTTTCGAAACCCTCGGGCAGAGGAAAATGAGGAAGCAGTATCTCCTGCGTAACGATTTCGTAATCCTCTATCTTGCCGGCCAGCTCGGCCGTATTGGCCAAAGCCTCGGGGCAATGGGAAAAGAGGGCTTCCATCTCCAGGGGGCTCTTCAGATACTCCTGCCCGGTATAATGCATGCTGTCGGTGTCGTCGAGGTCCTTACCTGTATTGAGGCAGATGAGGATATGGTGTGCGTCGTAGTCGTTGGCATTAACAAAGTGCACGTCGTTGGTGGCAATGACCTTCACCCCGTGTTTGGCGGAGAGCTTCAGCAGTACCTCGTTCACGGTCTTTTGCTCGGGCAGGCCGTGGTCCTGCATTTCGAGATAGAAGTCGTCGCCGAAAATGTCGAGGTATTCGAGCAGGACTTCCTCAGCCCTGTCGATGCCGCTACGGATCACGGCCGAAGGGATCTCTCCGCCCAGGCAGGCTGATGAGGCGATCAGTCCTTCGGAATATTCGCGGAGGAGTTCCTTGTCGATACGGGGCGTATAATAAAAGCCTTCGAGGTAACCGAGGGAGCTCAGCCTGGAGAGATTGTGATATCCCGTTTTGTTCTTTGCCAGGAGGATCAGGTGGTATCCGCTGCGATCGGCCTTTTCGGTCTTCTTATGCCGGCTGCCTGATGCCACATAAACCTCGCAGCCGATGATCGGCCTGATGCCTGCCGTTTTCGCAGCCTGCATGAATACCGGCACCCCGAACATATTTCCATGATCGGTGATGGCAAGGGCCTTCATGCCGGTTTCGGCGGCCTTGTTAAAAAGCTCGGTGATCTTGCTGGCACCGTCGAGAATGGAAAACTGTGTGTGTACGTGAAGATGGGTAAATTCAGGCATTGATAAAAAAAAGTCTATAGGATTACTAAAAGCTGCCAGGCAAAATTAGCCAAAAAGGGGCTGTCGTTTTTGATTGTTGATAAAATTTAAAAACCATATGGCATTCTGCCCGGGATTGCTTTTTCAGCGGAGCTGATGGCAGGAATACCTGAACAGACTGCATAAAACAATATGATTTGAACGATTCTTGTATCTTTGCAAAAAATGTGAAGATGGAATTTTCGAGGGAAAACAAGCTGGAGGCCATCACCGAACTCAACCGCGCCTTTGCGGAAGACCTTGGCATCAGTGAGCTGGCCGCTGACAGCTCCCGGCAGGAGACGCTGAAACTGATACAGCAGGCCGACGAAAAGTGTTTCCGTGTGCTGGCCGCCTTTAACAATGCCTGGCTGGCGCTTGATTATATCCGGGGCGACAAGGAGCTAAGGATGAAGGTGGAAGACGTGTGGAAGATGGAAGTGGAACGGCACCGCAGCGCCTTTGATGCATGCATGGAAGACGTGATGCATCTTGCCGCAGAACGCAAAATCGATCTGGAACACCTCGTGCTTCGCATGAACTGGTTGTAATTTATTACAATTATTCTTTTTTTTTCCGAAAAATCTCCGGATATTTGCACCCCCAAAAATTCAGGTAAACAATAATTAAAGAAAGATTATGCCAGCAAAAATCAGATTGCAGAGACGAGGCAGGAAGGCAAGGCCTTTTTACCATATCGTCGTAGCGGATGGTCGTGCACCACGTGACGGGAAATTCATTGAAAAAATTGGCACTTACAACCCCATCGTAAACCCGGCCGACATCCAGCTCCAGTTCGACAGGGCCCTGTACTGGCTCCGCAACGGCGCGCAGCCCACGGAGACCGTCAGGAGCATCCTTTCATTCAAAGGTGTCCTCTACAAAAACCATCTCCTGAAGGGCGTGACAAAGGGTGCCCTTACCGAAGAACAGGCCGAAGCAAAATTCCAGGCCTGGGTGAGTGAAAAAGAAGCAAAAGCTGAACAAAAGTTGAAGGAAGCCGAATTCGTCAAGAAGGACAGCCGCAAAAAGGCCCTCGAAAACGAAAAAATTGTAAAGGAAAACAGGGCGAAGGAAATCGCCGCCAAACGCACCGCCGAGGTCGAAGAACAGGTGAAGGCCGCCAGGGCCGCAGCCGGCGCAGCCGAAGAAGAAACGGCCGCCCCCGCAGCCGAAACCACAGAAGCCCCTGCAGCCGAAACTGTTGCAGCCGAAACTGTCGCAGCCAAAGCCGTCGAAGAAACCACTGCCGAAGAACCTACCAAAGAACCTGCAGCAGAGGAGACTATAGCAGAAGAACCGAAAGCAGAGGAAGCTGCTGCTGAAGAGCCCAAAGCAGAGGAAACTGCTGCTGAAGAGCCCAAAGCAGAGGAAACTCCGGAAGAAGAAGCTGTTGCTGAAGAAGCTGCAGCAGAAGAACCGAAAGCAGAGGAAGCTGCTGCTGAAGAGCCCAAAGCAGAGGAAACTCCGGAAGAAGAAGCTGTTGCTGAAGAATCCGAGGCAAAAGAGCCCGAAGCAGAAGAGCCTGAAAAAGAAGAGAAGTAGAAGGATACAGCAGGCGGAGAAAAGATAAAGTTTTGAGGGTTGCGTTTTGAGTTAATTCTAGAGTTCGTTGTTTATGCTCCGGTGCCGGTCAATGAAAATTGACAATTGACAACACCGGATCGACAATCTTCCGCGCAGCGGAAGCCCATACCCCGTCGAAGCGAAGCGAAGATCCCGCCCTGGCGGGACAGCCTGCAACCGGATACAAGCGTGGTTTATTCCCGGTTTCAAAAAATGATTGTTCAGGCAGCACTTCCCACTTCAGACTTTAAATATCAAATTTCAGAGTTTAATGAGCATTCCCGGCAGGGGGTCCTTATCCATTATTTGACTTTTACCCGAACAAAGATTATTTTTACCGCCTGGTGTATAATCTTAATTCCGATACCGATCGCTATTTCAACCTGGGCAGGATCGTAAAAACGAATTCCTGGCGGGGGGAGCTGGTATTTTTTCTGGATGTTGACGAGCCGGCTGACTATGCCGGGCTCGACATGGTATTTATCGACATCCGGGGCAGCCTGGTACCTTTCTTCATCGAAGAAATCAGCCTGCGGGGCGACACGGCCATTGTAAAGCTCGAAGACGTTGACAACCCGACGCAGGCACAAAAGTTGCTGAAATGCGGGCTCTACCTTCCGCTCGAAGAACTGGAACCGCTTAAGGACGAATCCTTCTACTTTCATGAGCTGACGGGCTACGGGGCTGTCGACCGGGAACACGGTCCCATCGGCACCGTGTCGGAGATCCTGCAGCGGAACGAACAGGATATCATCAGGATCCTTTATGAAGACAAGGAGATACTGGTCCCGCTCACTGAGGAGATGATCGAAGGCATCGACCGCGAAGCCCGTATCCTCTTCCTGAAGACCCCGCCGGGGCTGATCGAACTTTACCTTTAATGGCCATGGGCTTTCGCTTCAGACAATTTACAGTCGACGACAGCCGTTCCGTCATGAAAGTGGGCACCGATGCCGTGCTGCTGGGTGCCTGGGCGGGAAGGGAAGCGGCAGATGCCATTCTCGACATTGGTTGCGGTTCGGGCCTCATCGCCCTGATGATGGCCCAGCGCTTCGAAGATGCCCGCATCACGGCCATCGACATCCACGCACCCTCTGTGGAGCAGGCAGCCGGGAACTTCATAGCCTCGGCATGGTCCGGACGCCTGCAGGCTGTGCAATCCTCCCTGCAGGACTATGCCCGGCAACACAAAAAGGCTTTCGATCTCATTGTGAGCAACCCGCCTTTCTTCAGTAACTCCCTCAGGCCGCCCGACCAGGAGAAGGGAATTGCCAGGCATACGGCCAGCCTCAGCCACCGCGAGCTGGCCTTCTGCGCCGCCGCCCTGCTGCAGGATAATGGCCGCTTCGCCCTCATCCTGCCCGCCGGGAGCCAGTCGGCATTTGAAGATCATGCCAGGGCGGCGGGGCTGGTAAAATGCAGGCAAAGCGATATCGTTCCCGTGGCCGGAAAAGCCGTTAACCGTGTAATGAGCGAATGGGGATCCCGGCCGGAAACAACGGAACAAAGCAGGCTGACGATCAGGTCGGCCGGCGGAGATTATACGGAAGAATACAAAAAACTCACCGCCGCCTTCTACCTGGCATTGTAATTGTATCTTTACCTGTGTTCACCAGAAAAGCAACAAGCATGAAAAAACCTTTACCCCTTTCCTTCATCCTTGCCATGGCCCTGGCGGCCGCCTGCTTCTTCCTGCCCGGCCGGGCACAGGCACAGAAAGTCTATTCCTGCAAGCACAGCTACGAAGCCGACGTGAAAGTTTATGTGGCCAAACACACCTATGAGGCAGACCTGCTGGTTTATCGCGTCAAACACTCTTACGAGGCAGGCGATAACGACGGCAAGTGGTACTTTGTGAAACACCAGTACGAGGCCGGAAAGAAGATCTACTTCTGCGACCACAGCTACCAGGCCGATCTTGTGATCTGCTTCGTCGACCACAGTTATGAGGCCGGCTGGCGGAACAGGGAAAAGATGTATCTGATGTACTGATCCTCCCCCGCACATCCGCTCGCGTGCATATCTTAAAATTCCCTATCTTTCAGCCATGAAAAGATATATTCTTGAAACAGCCGTATTTGCATGCGGCGGCATCGTAATGGCTTACGAGATCACCGGCTCAAGGGTGGTGGCTCCCTATTTCGGCACTTCCATCTATGTATGGACCAGCCTCATCGGGATCATCCTGGCCAGCCTCAGTGCAGGCTACTGGCTGGGCGGCCGGCTGTCGGACCAAAAGCCCAGCTACGCTGTCCTGGCCTGGATCGTCCTGCTGGCGGCCATCTTCATCGGGCTCACCACCCTCCTCAGGGAGTTCGTCCTGCAGGGACTCTCATGGATGTTCAGCGACATGATCATGCGCACCCTGCTGGGTGCCATCATCCTTTTCGCGCCCGCCAGCATATTGCTCGGGATGGTCTCACCCTATGCCGTACGCCTGAAGCTCAGCAGCATCGAGACTTCGGGTGCCACGGTGGGGAAGCTTTACGCCCTCTCCACCCTGGGAAGCATCACCGGCACCTTCGCCGCCGGCTTCGTGCTCATCCCCTACCTGGGCACCGGCAACCTCCTCTTCACCCTGGCCGGCATCCTCGTGCTGGTATCGCTCAGCCTGCATTTCAAACGCAGCAGGCGGTCAAACATCCTGGCCGCCGCGCTGGTGCTGCCCGCCCTCGGGCTGGGAGCCTATACCCTGTCCATGCCTTCGGGTGGCATGATACAAACCGACACCCGCTACAACCATGTGCAGATCTTCGACATGGACTACTGGATCAGCGGGGAGCCCATCAAGGTAATGAAGGTGAACGACGAATACAGCTCGGCCATGTTTTTACACCGTCCGGGACTGGTATTTGAATACACCTGGTATTACCGCCTGGCCGGGCATTTCCGTCCCGGTTTCGAAAAGACCCTCATCATCGGCGGCGCCGCCTATTCATACCCCAAATTTTACCTGGAAGCTTATCCGCAGGCCCGCATCGACGTGGTGGAGATCGACCCCGGGCTTACCGCCCTGGCAAAGGAACATTTCGGCCTGCGGGATAACCCGCGCATGCGCATCTTCCACGAAGACGGCCGCACCTTCCTCAACAAAAGCAGGGAGAGATACGATGTGATCCTCGGCGACGCCTATAAGTCGCTCCTCGCCATTCCCTTCCAGCTCACCACCCTCGAAGCCGTCAGGCTCAAGTACGACATGCTTCATGAGGAGGGTGTGGTGATCGAAAACCTCATCAGTTCCCTTGAAGGCCCGGCCAGCCTCTTCATGAAGGCGCAGTACAACACCTTTAAGCAGGTATTCCCGCAGGTTTACCTCTTTGCCTGCCACGACCCCGGCGACAAAGAGCTGCTGCAAAGCATCAGCCTCATCGCACTGAAGAGCCGGCATGCTCCGTCCTTCTCCAACCCCGACCCTTTTCTGGACTCCCTGCTGCAACAGCGCGTATCCCCCCACATCCCTCCCAACACCATCATCCTCACCGATGAGCACGCACCGGTGGAATTCTTTGCGATGAAAGCAAGGAGATGATCATAATGTGATACCTTTGAATTGGTGTTTTATTTTATTGATAAAACGCTACCTTATGAGGCGAAAATACGTTTACGACTTTTTTGATACCGGGTATCTGTATCTGGACATCCGTTCGGGAGAAGCACATCAAAAGGGGCATATTCCGGGCAGTATTTCCGTGCCCCTTGGCTATGAATTAAAAGGAATGGGCAGGAAAACCGGGAAAACCGGAAATGCGGGCCGAAGGCTGTTGGCAGAAGCTGCCGCCACATGGGCCTCAGGAATTATGACCGGAAAGGTGCCTGATCAGCCCCTGATCATTTACAACACCGACGGGGGTATTGCGGCCGAATTTGCAAGAGATGCCATTGCCGGCACCATTGGTGCCTTTATTCTGCGCGGGGGATATCGAAACTACCGCCGGAATGTGCGCAGGTTGTTTGGTCATCAGTTTCCATTTGTGGTATTGGCAGGAAAAACGGGTACCGGAAAAACCCTGCTCCTGCAAAAGATGCATAATAACGACATTCAGGTGCTCAACCTGGAAAAGCTGGCGGGAACAGCTGGATCGGCCTTTGGGAGAATCGGGATCGGTGAACCGCAACCATCGCAGGAGCAGTTCGAAAACCTGCTTGCTCATGTACTCATGAGATTTAACACCGGCCAACCCATATTTGCAGAAGAGGAGACCCGCCCCCTGGGGCAATGCTACCTGCCCGCACCACTTGCTGATCAGCTTGCAGCAGCCCCCCGGATCATCCTGCAACTGCCAAAAGCCGAGCGCATCAGAAACCTGGTGAACGCCTATGCCGGAATTGATGATCCGGGGCTTATCCGGGCGGTCCATTCCATCACCCCCCGCCTTGGCGAAGCATTGGCAGGCAAACTAATTAAATTGGTTCAACAGAAAGCCTATGAAGAGGTTGCCGGTCATCTGCTTGATTACTACGACCATGCCGCGGGCTATAGTACCTGCCAGCGTGACCATGACCGGGTGATTAAAGCTGACAGCATGGACGAATTGTTCGAAAAAACAATGCGTACGGCAACTGACCTGAAAGGCTTCACGAAATGATCGTAATCAGCTGTATTGTTCTTTGTTTGTCTATGGAAAAAATGACGAAAAAAAAACGCCGCATGAAACACGCAGGCGCACTGAAAAACTCAGATCTCTAAAGTCAAGTTACTCACTTGTTTGTTTCCAGGTTCAAATTCTGTCTAAAGTCTTCTGCATTTTCCAGATTTCTCCCAATTGCTTGGTTTTATCTTGAATATTTTTTGTCTGATGCTACTATTACATGTCAAAGATAAGTGATCTTATGGTTAAAAACAACTGAAATCATCATTTATTTAGAAATTATCTGCCAGATGGTCGAATCTCAAACCGCTGCTTCCTTCTCCCCTGCCGGTGGTTTTTCTTCTGCCGTACCACAGCACGATCTTACCATTATACCAGCGTGATCGCTGGAAGGAGCCGGTTACCGTTGCACCGGCCCTTGGCACTTCTTCTTCATTGAGGAAGAAGGGGGCGGACTGGCTGTCGTTTGCATCAATACCTTCACGCAACAATGGTGTTCGCGGGCGCACCTGATGGGGTGGTTTGAGCTCCGAAATCCTGGGCATGCTTGCCCGCTGCAGGATCATCCCACGGTTTGATCCTTCTGCATGTACCGGTATAAATGGTATCCAGTTCTCCGTTACGGTATTGCCAAGTGTGTACTTTAATTGCGGGCGGGTGGTTTTAGCCAGATGCATCCCTTCCGGAGAAGTTGCGTCAATTTCGATATCATCAGGCACATCAGCAGCTTCCTGTTCTTCAAGCATCCTGTATATATGATCGATGGCAGTAGCACACTCATAACCATCCGTTCCGCCTCCCATCCTGTCGGGGACGATCTTCTCGATTCCCCAGACCATGTTGGCCATCTCATCGCGGATGAATCTGATCTGCTCAACAGCTTCCCCTTCGAGCACTTTCACGGCAGCCGGCGGTACAAAGATCCGCTGTTCAATACCAACGGCATCCTGCCCGGAAGCTTTTTCAGCCAGGCTAAACATTGTCCAGTTTTTCCACGATGCCCCCGATCTTTTATGTGCAGCCTCAACAAAAGTCCTGTTTCCGAAAGTATCGGCAACAATGATCCCTTCCACCTCCACCATTGAACCAAGCGGTATGTCGTAAGGGATCATCAGCCAGTCGTTGCTGTAATAAAGGGCAAACTGCGATATAAGCAAAGCCGCAACATCGGTGTCGGTTGCCTTGAAGTTCCCCGGATCCACCCGGCAATCTTCCAACTCCCACCACCGGGCATTTGGCATGCCCTGAAAGGATGCCTGTGCCGGGATGACGGCCATCACCTCCCTGGTAATTCCCTCATCACTAACAGGTTCTTTAGCTTTGCGGTTGCGGCGCACCTCTCCCGCATCAAAGGCAAACCAGTCGAGATGGCCATGATGATAGCCTTCGGCATGGAGTACGGTGGTTTTGTCATCGCCTTCATCGATGGAGACATCGAAATCATATTCCATTTTCTCCTGTTGCCAGGCTGCCGACCGGCCTTTAGGCGGGAAGTTCCATGTTTGATGTACCCATTCCAGCCAAGTTGTGACGGCTTCCATGAGTGCAGCACCATGAGCAGGATCGATGAAGCCTTCCGCGTTATCCGGATCCGCCAACCATGAATTTGCCCTTGATGCCTGATCCATAAGAAAGTGCCATATCATGGCACCATTAATGGCTTTACCGCTGATGGCCTTCAGGAAGAGGGTGGCCTGGCGCAATGTCTTTTCACGCGCCTGTGCAGCCAGGCTTCCCTCCGGCAATTCTTTGTGGGGTGCAGGCACCTCAAAGGGGAACCGTGCCAGAAACTGTGCCCGGTAGTCATCAACGGGCCATGTTATTATCGTATTTCCGGCAGCGGAAAGCAATTCAAGAAATCTCCGGCCCATCCTGAGCGACATCTTGTGGTCGATATCGGGGGCAAGGCGTTCCACCACTGTTTCCAGGGGTAATGAAGGGTCTGCTGCCCGGAGGTTCATATTGCCGGTGCGGAAACCGCACAGCCGGGCTTTATTCAGGGCTACTTTCGCTGAGATGGCGGAGCCTGCGTCCTCACCCTGAAATTCTCCGAACTGATACTGTCTTGCCAGCATCCAGAGCGGGTCATGGATTCTGGCAGCCAGTGAATCATCAAATTCCGTTTCACGCGGGCGTCCCTCCAGCCGCTGGTAATTATGAAAACGTTCACACGGGTCGTAAAAATTAGTCATCGCTATGTTGTTTCTATATTATTTCTGTTCTTTCTTCTCCCGTTTCCTCATTGACATCTCCAAAGTCTGCAAAAACGCTTTTTATTTTTTCATCAGAACTTTTGTAAACAGAGAGCATCTGGCTTACCACCTGGGCATCACCTCCGGACAGGAGTGCAGTTGCCGGAAGCAATTGTGCCAGCAGGGTTTTATCGAAATGATCCGGTTCCACCGCACGGATCCTGGCCATCTTATATGCCTCTTCCACGATGAGCCCAAGGTCATCGATGCTCCAGGCGCCTGTATGGTCGGGGGATACCGCGAGCATCAGTGATTGCGGCGGACGGGCATCAGGCTGGTTATAGTGCAGGGCGATACCTGATGTTTGCGTTTCGATGGGGATGATTTCGGTCCATTCGTCAAAGACAAGTGCACAGATGTCATCGTCAAGATCCTGGCAGCCAAATACCGCCAGGGAGAGTTTATCTTCTTCGGGCTGCCATGTACCGGGGAACGGAGCCCCAAGCCAATACTCATCGGTAGTTCCCGTGGCATTGGGTATATGGGGGAGCTGTACCACGGAGAACGGGATCTTATGTCCGCAACACACATCCGTCAGCATCCTGAAGGTATCGAGCGGCGCCAGGTTTTTCCTCACCATGGCCAGGTCATTGAACCATGCCTCCATGTCCTCAGGTGTAATATTCCGCAGAATACCGCCGGCATGTGGATTTTCCATACGTGCTTTGAGTTCCGGGGCTTCCGGGATGTTCAAACGAGGGATGATCTTGAATCCGGCACCAAATAACAGCTCACCGATCTCCCGGGATGCCTCGATCCATTTCAGCTGTTCGGGTTCAAGGGGCAGGGATGCCAGTAAGGCATCCGCTCTATCCAGATGACGAATCATCGTCTCTTTGGCAGAAAGGATCCTTTGGATCACATCGGCCTCTTCCGGTTCTCCGCTGATATCAGGGTAGTAGCCATGAAAACCCCATCCGGTAAGTTCGATGCTCCGCTCGACACCTGTTGCCAGCAGCGCCGGCGTTACGGGCACGCCGGGCAGGAACACAGAAAGTTTCTGTAGCATGGCTCTGTAGCCCTCCACAGCATTGTGCAATCTGCCATAAAGTTCTTCTGTGTCGATGGAAGGAGCAAGCAAGCCAAAGCTTTCATCCGCTTCCGGCAGTCTGAAGTCTCTGCCATCGGCCGCACGGGATTTCACGGCTATTTTTCCCAGTTGCTGTATCAGTGCCAGTTGTTCACCCAGGCTGCTCAGTGCCTCGGGTGTCGACTGGAAGAAATCTATTGCGATGGTATCTGTTTCGCCGGCTCCGTGCTGACGGGCCAGTTGCGCCGCCCTTTGTTCAAGCTCGGAGAGACCCTCCTCGCCCCTTCCCGCCAGGATGACCAGGTCAATGGGTTGCATACCCAGATCGGCCAGGGTGAAATAGGTAGTGGTATTGCCAAAGGCCGCCCTCCACGCGACCGTAGACGGATCACCCAATTGCGTGGCAAGCCAGTTGTTCAGGGCCGGTTCGGCCAGGGAGCGCGGACTGTCGGGGATAACACTCCATGCCGTTGCCTCTCCGCCGGGTTCCATGGCCAGCATCACCCTGTGGCTAACCATTGTGCCTTCACGCATATTCCGGATGATCTCGGGGTCGGTCGGGATCCTTCCCTCGCTCATGGCACTCAGAATGGCACTCGCCCTCGTGTGATTGCCCCGTACAAGCTGGTAAACACCTTCTGCCGTGATGAGATCGCCCATCGCGTCAAGGCTGTCGGCCATACTGTCAAGTTCCAGGATGATGGCACGTGCTTTCTGCCTGTTGCGGGCTGCCACAGCAGCTCCTTCAGACGAGGCATCAATGGACGGCAGGATATTTGTAAGGCCGTAAGGATAATCCGGGAAACCGGTTGAGCCGCCCTGCTGTATCATCAGCATCTCAGCAAAAGACTTATCATCATCCCAGTGCAATTCACCTCCATGGTTAATGATATAATCTTCCATATAGTCAAGCAGCTCAAGGCCATCCAGCACATTAACCGCTTTCAGGCCTTCTTCCTGCACACCGGCCTCAACCTGACTAATAAGTTTATCGCTGTATGTGGGAAATTTTCGCCGCAAACGGTAAATGATGGCATCCATTTCCAGGTGTTGTCCCTCGTTGTCTTTGTATTTTTCGTGCAGTGCCCGTTCAAACTGATAGCCGAGCAGTGCGCCTGTTTCCTGTCCGCGGGCAACCCCTTCCAGCATATGGAGGGCTTTCCTGATCCTGGATGAGCTAAGGTTGATACCGAAGATGTTGTTGGTGGTGGTTTCATCCTTTTTACGTGAATTGTACCCTGCCCTCAGCACGGCTGCCGTAACGGCATGGTTAAGTGTGGGACCGTGAATAAACCCCTGATTACCAGGCATGATCTCCACCTTACCGCCATCGTCAGGTTCCAGTCCTTCGGGGAAGTGTTGCACCAGCTCCTTCTCTGCCGGTGCCGGATGAAGGTTCTCCACAAAGCCGTAAGCACCGATAAAGAGGCCTGCAGGCTTGGTTTTCCTGAGTTCACGCAAACGGTAATCGGCAAGCCCGGTCTGCCAGGCATCGATGCGGTAGCTGCAGAGGTCGAGATGGCCTGCCATCAAACGCTCAAGGACAGGCACCTCCAGGTGGGCTATCTTAGTGGCAGCCCGTATGGCAAAATCACTGTTATCATACAACAGCGAAATGCGGAGCAGCTCAAACAAGAGGGTGTTCCATTTCTTTTCAACAATATCATCCCTGTTGACACAAAGTTTGTCCGGATCAATTGAATGATCTCTCAGCCACTCTATATAGTTTCCCTGGAAACTTTCCTGTTCCCATTCAAGCAGTTTACCCCTGCCCTGATCGGGATGTTGGACGGGATTTCCCAGAACATCATTGCTGTTTACATACCTGGCGCCATAGCATCGGGTCTTAAGCATGGCACGCATCCTTAGCTCAGCAGTGCTGTGACCAAGCCGGTTCAACAGGTATTCATAGTGCCTGCTCACATCCGAAGGGTTCACCGCATTCTCTTTGCTCCATTCCAGTAATTTTGCATCGGGCAAATCCCGGAGGTCGCCCCATCGCTCGCCCACGTTGGCACCTTCTCTGTAAAGAAATTGTTTTGAAAAGGGATTCAGCCCCAGGATCTCAAGAAAGACCTTCTGCGGATCGGCCGCGTAGGAAGGTGAATTGATCGTGTGCACCTTCTTGACCATCTCCTGCTCATAAACCCTTCGTGTGGCAGCCAGGAACATCGATAATTTATGGATGAAGCTTCCGTAAGTCCCTTTGGTATTGGGCTCATCCACCCATAGTTTGTGATGCAGCGTAACCGGCATGATGCCATATGGTTGTTTATCGATCCTGAAAGCAGGGAGGTTACCCACTGCCGACACATGGCGCATCATGAAGGGGATCACCTGGTTCATATCATTTCCCGTGAACAGATTGCGCAGCATGAACCGCATATAATACCCCAGTGTGCCGCCAAAAAGCAACCTGCTCATCGCACGGCTTTCGGCAATATCCTGCTTCTGGTGGTTCCTGATACATTGCGCCAGATGGCCGGGAATGCCCAGGGCATCCCTGAAGAACTGGCCATCGGAAATCAACATTTCATTTTCGGCGGTATAGGGCAGGTTCCCAAGGTTTGGCTGCTGCTTCACAAAGAGCTCAAACAAGCCGTCATAATCGTCGTCGAGCGTGGTGTAGGGTGACTTTACCAGATCGGTGTTATTGGTGGCAGTGCCTACCGGCAGGAATTCAAATCCTCCGTCGCTGTATAGATGGTTTTCGATAAGCTGATTCAGCAGTTGCTGCCCTGCAGCAGGTCTCTGGCCGGATGGCAGATCTTCGTGAGTTTTTATTCCGTAGGCCATCACAAAGGTGAAGCCCTCTTTAAAGTCTTCTTCCCTGACAGGAACCCTTATTCCCATTCCTGCTTCCACGGCGGCATCAAAATCGAACATCCAGCGCAACTTAGCGGGAATATGCAGTTCACCGTTGGGGAGATGATAAAAGCCCTCTTCCTCCGGAGTATCGGGATCGATACCTACCTCCAGTGCAGGTGCAATGGGCTTGCCGACAACGATCTGCCGCACCTCATCGCCCCGTTTGGTCACCACAACGAACCTGTCGGGCATTACTGAAGTGATCCCGGCCCTGTCCCAGGCTTTGGATCTCATCTCCGGTTCAGGGAAGCTCAGTTGGGGATCGAAAGGAAGTTGCAGCGCATGCAGGTTATTTTTTTGGTATTCAAGGACGATCTCATGTGAGAATTGCAATGCCCGGTATTCCTGTTCTAATCTTATATCTGTGAAAGCTCCTCCGGCCTCTTTAAGCATGAGTTCATACTCCGACACTGCATCACCGATGGTCAGTTTAAGCGACTCAAGGTCATCCCTGGTGCGGATACAGGGGTTTAAAAATGCGGGATCCAGTGTATTTTGCAAAGTTCCCGGGAGGCCTTTAATAAACCGGGAGTTTTGTTCCCGTTGCAATAAACCTGCGGCAAAATGGATGGTACTGAAAATTGACACCAGTGCATCCCTCAGCGGAGGGATCTGGTTCAGCGGGTCCGCGACCCTGTTCTCTTCCACCTCTGCCGGCCTGAGTATTTTAATCACATAGGCAGCCCGCCTGGCACCGATGGCTGAGGCAGCGGCACGCCAGGCCGGGAGCATGGCTGCTTCCCTTTCATGCCCGGGAAGGGAATAAACAGCGTTATAATAATCCTTCCCAACCTGCAATTCTGATTCAGTAAGCCGTTCATCATGGTTATCGATGGCAATATCGTCAGGATAGATGCGCACCCATAGCTCATTGATGGTCTCACTTTTCACCAGGAACGTAATCCTTTTCCTGAATTCATCATAGAACGGGTCACGTTGGTTGAAGACATCTGTCGACTGGTCCTGCAAATAGGACTGAATATTTTCGAGATTGGAATTTATGGTGGTTTTCAGAAAATGATTTGCTGATACTTTGTTTCTGTTGTAGAAATTGCCAATCTGGTCTGTCAGCCCCTGAAGGAGGCTTAAGGTTTGCCTGAACATATCCCTGGGGAGCAGGATGGTATTGGAAGCAGAAATCCGGATGTTCCGCTCCAGTTCTTCCAGCCGCGCACCGGCCATCAGCATTGCTTTTTCTGCCGGCATGGTAGTATTTTTGATGGCATCATACGCCACCTGAAGACTTTTCATGGTTGTTTGGCAGGCTGTAGCCGTATGCCTGACCTTCTCATTGGAGAAGACCTGTGATACAGTCTCTTTCTCACCAGGTCTGAGATTTTTCAGGTCCTGTATGTATTCGTTGGTAAGGTGTGTGCGCAAACGGGCAAGCCCCACCCTGTGTGCACGCGTTTTCGGCCTAACTTCTTCCGACCATTCCATCAGTCGTATCAACTCTTTTTCAAGGTTGCTGTAATCAGCCTTTAATTTATTGATCTCGGTGATTGATCCCTGCAGTGGCATGTGGGCATGTTCACGGATCTTCCTCAACTGCTGATACAAACCGTTTCGTTCACTCAACAATGATCCGGCAGTAGTGAATCCAGCCATATTGGCGGCCTTCAGCGTTGCGGTGCATTTTTTCATCATATGCCCCAACTGCCTGACCGGATATTGCTTCAGCTTGGCAAGCAGCTTCATATAGGGCACATAATCGTCATCGATCCGCGTTTTCAGATCATTGATCTGATTGCGCAGCTGGTACTCGCGGCTCTGCAGGTCAATATTGCCCGAATAGGCCTTTTTGAAATCTGTCAGGCGCACCGGTGAATTCTTCTGTGATCTTTTTATGTACGAAATCTTGCTGCTGATCGCAGCAATGGTATCCTCCCTGGCGAGAAAGCCTGGTTTCTCCACGACTTCGGCGAACTGCTGCATGGCTGCATCGATGATGCTGAGTGTGGCATCAATCTGGCTGGCCTGAATGCGATTAACGCCATATATGCCAGCCATAGCCGCATCCAGTTTCTCCAACTCGCCCATGGCATCAAAACCTGACTGGAAAGGAGAAGCAGCCGGAGAAGAGACAGCCTGAACATGCTGCAGCATCTCCCGGCAAACAGCCTTCAGATCGTCGCGTGTGGTTTTCAGTGACGCATATTTTGAAAGCAGCGTGCTGCCCAGTTCCTTCATCAAGTCATTGATCAGGTCTCTGAGGGTCCTTCTGTCGGAAGATTCCATCTCCCTGATCTTTTCTATTATTCCGGGGAGGCCGGAAAGTTCATCCAGCGCCCTGTCAAGGACCAGCTTCAGGCTTGCGACACTTTGTATGTCGGGGGTACGGTTCAGCAGCCGCAGTTCATGGATATATTTAATAACCCTGTCGAATACGTTGTTGATCCTGTTGATGTCAGGGTTTACCACGTTCACGTATCTTGACACTTTTTTGAACCGGGTTTCAAGCCTTACAGGAAGCATCAGCACCGGATAATGGTCGTTACACCCGTCAAGCTGTTGCTGCAGAGCATTGAAAAGGGGATCATGGTAAGCCGAAGCGGTGATTTTAAGATCAGTCATATTATGTTCCGGTTATGTTCTGGTTATTACAGGAAAACGGATGCATGTTTGGCAAAAAGTACGGGGCTGCGGTAAAGTATGTAGGCCATATTGGCTCCGGAGGTTCCCCAGCTTACACCTTCCATGGTTTTTGGTGTAAAAGGCGCTTCGCTGATTTTCAGGAACTGAGGCAGTATCTGGGCATTGTTGCTCAGATGTTGCCAGGCAAGATCCTCCCATTGTTCCGGCGGACCGGGAAGCGAATCCGTATCATCCAGCCCGAAGCTGATCTGCCCGGGGCGCTCCCTGATCACAAAAAACCATCCGGGGTTATTCGAAGAATTCCCTTTGGCTGCCGTTTTCGACAAATCAAAGCCGAAAAAGTACACATCGGGTTCTATCATCCCGGTAATGATTGGCCACTTAACATTGGCTGAAGTTTCGAAGTCGGTAAGTTCCCGCGGCAGTTTATTTGCGGGAGCGGATCCGAATCGGGCCTTCTGGGCGTATACCAGGGTGTCGGGGTATTTCCTGAAAAGCTGTCCCTTGATCAGCAACAGCAACCCGATCTCCCGCTTGTGGTTGTTGCCCAGGGGCTCATTCCATTGGTGCAGTTCACGCACATCAACAGCTCCATCCTGAAAGTCAATCACTCTCTGATTAAATGCTGCTTCGGTTTCATCATTTTGGGGAAGCAACTCCTGAGAAGGGTCATTATCGTACTCCCAGAAATGGCGGAAGTAACTGCCGCGCATGTCGGTGGGAAACTCGCGCCACAGCAGTTCCCTGGAGAATTCATGGTTCATCCCTGCAAGGAACGATTCCACAAATGCCTTGTTGGGCTTCATAATGGCAATGGTGTTCTCCGGGATATTGCTGATATTGGGAATGATGTAATCGGGAGATATCTCCTTCAGGTAGTCATAAACCGGTATGGGGAACCGGGGATACGCCATCAGTGGTTTTCCCTTGTTAATGGCATCAGCCTCAATAAAAGCGCTGAGTTTTCGCAGGAAGTTCACCCCTGGTTTGAACTTGTATAAAACACTCTGCATAAAAGATCCGGCGTTCAGCATTTGCCTTGACTTACGAATGAAGGCCAAAGCCCGGGTTCCATCATGGTTGAGATATGCGTTGACGAAATTGTTCCTGAATTCACTTCTGGAGTCGAGCACCCTGCTATAGCTAAAAATGGTTTCGGGCAGGTCGTGTCCTTTGGCCAGGCAAACCGTGGTAATACCATTTACAGGGCCTCCGCTTATCTGAAACTCCCCGGAGTCGTAGTTTTTACTGATCCTGTACCGAAACACACGCGGCAGGACCGTAAGCGTGAGCACACCATTCATCAGGCCTCTGTCCCACGCATTTTTCATTATATCGGAAGCCCGTTCTTTCTGGTCATCCGTGTAATCGTCGGGCAGTTCAGACTCCACTTGTTCAGCAGAGATATTGGGGTATTTGGCTGCGATGGCGTTGCAAAGGGTAAGCAGGAAGGAAGGAGGCGGATTGGCTACAACATATTCTATCGCTTGCTTCACTTTCACGGGGTCGGCCTCCATTTCGAAGCATTTTCTTTTCGGGGCGGCACTGATGGCAATCAGTGGCTGTGTTTCGCCGGTTGGGGGTTCCGCATCGGCATCGGTTCTGAAGATCAGGGATTCGTCCAGCACCCTGGCAGCACCGTCTTCACCCGAAGGGGTCATCAGTGCCGTCTGGGTAAAATTGTTGGCAATTCTTATGAAGGCACCGCTGCGCAGGCCCGTGGGCACCCTGGAGTCGGAAAGTTGCTTTTTGGCAGTCATCATATTGCCAACTGAAATCACATCCATGGCATTACCCAGTGTATTCATGAGGGTAAGCCGGTCCATTTTCTTCAGGTTCTTCCGGAAGAGCCTTTCTGCTGATCGCTTTACCGCCTCGTTCTCAATGATGCGCTGGTTTGCTTCATTGATTGGACCGATCTGGTTCCAGGCCATCTCCATGAACTCCTCCTGATGCTCCTGAACGACCCGTGTGCCCAAACCGGCTGCTGCGCGGTGCGAAGGGTGCAGGTTAAGCTGGTGCACCCAGTCATTCTTGTTCGTCAGGGTATCAACAAAAGCATGCCACCTGCCATACACCGGTGGGGTGATGATGGGATCATTAACCTCATTGGGGGAATAGAAATTCCCTGATGGTACCGTGGGCATTTCTTTCTGCAGTGTCTGGTTCAGGTTGAGCATCTCTTTCAGTTTCTGCTGCAAATCCGGCTCGTCTACAGGCCAGGGGGGAGTAACATGTGATATTGATTTAACAGCACCCTCCACCAGGGCAGTGGCATCGTGGCCGGCTGGCTTGATCCCGTAGCCAATATCCGAAAGATCCATCTCACGGCCCGTATTGCCGGGAAATGTTCGCACTTCCAAAGCAGTAACCAACTCCTTGAACCCGCCCATAGAGCCGGTACGAAAGCTCCAGGTATAATAATAGGGTATCTCAAAAGGATTGTTTCCCAGATTATTTCTTTTCCAGGAAGGAAGCTGGGCAATGACACCTGTGGCCGGCTGTCCCAAACCGGCCAGACGACCTGTCTCGTAGGCAGGGACAAGAAAAGCATGGTATTCGGTATCCCCATCGAGCTTTCTGGGGCAGATGATCCTTGAGAGGGCCAGGTCAGGGTTATTTTCAACCGCAGCACGTATCTCATCCGCTGCATTCGAAGCATTGGAGATGTTTTCCGAGAGTGTCTCCAGTGCATGCACATGGGCAAAATGGTGCAGTTCATTCTCAGGAAATAACGCAGTCTGTAAAGCATCGGGAAGAATACGGATGAAGGGTGCAGGCGTCCCCCCCTGTGTGTTGCGGATAAACTCGGAGGTTTTCAGCACCAGCAGGGCAAGCCACGGACGCAGGTTGTTGCCTGAGGGTTTGGCAGGGGTGAAACGCCAGGGAAAATCCTCTTCGTAAAATTCCACGTACACCAGGTTGGTGGTCTCAAAGTCATCAACCCCTTTGGCCGGATGAACCCTGATGATCTGGTTGGACTGTATCCCAAGCACATCGCCGGGTCCTTCGATCTTAACAATCCTTGAGACCTCCTCTTCTTTACTGCTTTCCCCGTCAGAGGCTTTCACCCTGAATGACACCCCGATTTCGGGCCGCTCCACAACACTGCCGTGGGGATGATTACCCAGGCTGTCCTGCTCAGTGATCTGGTTGCCCAGCCCCAGCCGCACAAAAGGGAGAAATGAATATTTCGCTAATGTTTCTGCCATAGCTATTTGTTATTAAGAACATCAATGGGTACTACCTGTAAATCGTCACCTCCGGCCACCGCTTCATGGGCCTGCATGTAGCCGCTGCAGGTAATGCCAACCTGCTCAAGGGTGTTGGTATTTACAACGGCATACTGTGCATCCATGATCTTTACTTTGGCATTATTGACAAACAATTGCTTCCTGTTGGAGAAGGAAGACCTCCGGATAGCCCCGTGTGTCATCATGAAAGTCGAGGTACGGGCAGGCAGGAGGGCATTGGCATCCGGCAAAAGTTCCGCTGTATAATCCTTATCCTCCAGTATCTGTATGTAGGATATTTGCCTGTTCACACCGCTGCCTGACTTCAGCACACTTCCTGAAGGCCTGATCTGAACACCGGCGGCCTGTTTCTCGAAGGAAGGAAGCTGCAGCTTCTCGTTGTCATCCACCTGAAGGTAGCTGGCCGGGGCGAAGACATCATGGACAGGTGTTACCGCGTTAGTGGACACCCCGCCTATGCTGGTCCCGGTGATCTCAAACTTCGTATAGTCGGCCGGATTGTACTGTCCATACTTGCTGATGGTGCTGCTCAGCGGGACCACTTTCTGGCTAACCTCAATGATGCCGTTTGGTGTAAGGATCAGTTCATCAGCTGCTGCAAGCCCTTTCATCCTGACGCCCGGCACACCGTGTGCCGAAGAGATACTACGCCAGTTTCTGCTCTCATTGAGGGCTTCAAGCAGCAAAGGAAGCACGGCAATATCGGGCAGCAGGACATCTCGTTTCTCTCCCCAGGTTTTGTCGAATTTCACCTTGCAGGTGATAAACAGTATGGTAAACCTGGCAGTTCCCTTTGCCCTCCAGGGTGTAGGCCCTTCGAGTAAAAACTCCAGGGAGATGCCCAGCAGGGTGGTACTTCCCCACTTGACGGCGAGCCGTGCATGGGCGTCGGCCATGAAACGGAAAGGGGAAAACTGGAAGAGCACATCAAAACCAAATTCACCTACCACCTTGAATTTTGAAACCTTGAAATAGAAGTCGATCCCGGCACCAAACTGCACGGTGTTGGTTGTTACGGCATAGTAACTGGTAAGGGTGAGTCTGGGGTTCCCCGACAGGATCTTCACTGTAATCCGCTTCATGGGGGGTATGTGGAGGTGTGCAGGCGGATTGTACCGCGGATGGAAGCCCCCAACCGATAATACGAAATCCTTTTCTTTGCCCCAACTAAGCCGCAGCGCCATATCTCCCTCCAGCCCGAAGGTCAGTATTTTGGAGTCGAACAGGCCCGCATCGAAGCTGAGCATCTGCTTCTCGAAATCGATCATGCCGAGAAAAGCCACTTGTATCCTGATCAAAGCCGCTTTCTCATCCGGAAGGATCACCCGCAAAACCCCAAGAATGCCAAACCTGACAGGGCTGGCAAATTCGATGGCGAGGCCAAGATCAAGCCGCATAATGGAAGGCACACCCCAGGTGATGGCTGCCATGGGGCCGATGATGAACTGGTCACGTTTTACCGGAAATACATCTTTGATGTCGCTGATGATCCGGCTAATGTTCGCAATGATGTTTTGGGGGAACAGGATATTCCTGATGGTCCCGTTTTTCACGCCCTCGCGCAGCCTATCTACCTGGATGGTACGGTGGATGCCGATGATGCCCCCAAGACCGTTAAGGAAGAAGCCAAAACCCAGGGTGATACCCGGACTGAACTCCACCGACATGATAAAAAGCACGCTGGTACCCGGCCTGCCATCGGGCATCTTGCTGTTGATCACCCCGATGGCCGAGATGGCAAACATCCCTTTGAAGGAAAGTTCAACCGCACCGGCATATTCACCTTTCGACTTGTCGTAGAAGAGGTAGCCGCCACCGGTAAATACAGGTGTGTTGAGTGATACGCCCAGACCTGCCGGGGGCAGGAAATCCATGTCAACCTGTACAATGCCAAAGTTGCCGGGGTTAACATCCGGATCCCGCCTCGCCAGGGCAACCTCCACCCCCAGCCCGTCAACCGTGGCCGCTACCGGACCCAGCTTCAGGGCAGCACCCATAAACATCATCTTAATATTAACGGGTGAGGCGGAAAAATCGCCATAAGAGATCTTCAGTGCATCCAGCGAAACAGCATCACCAAATTTGCCGTTTACGGGAACAGAAACATCACCTCCCCCATTGCCGCCTAAGTCAATGCTGAGCCCCGACGGCCAGGTGACCCCCAGATCAAGATCAAAATCGTTTCCGAAACGCATATTCCGCAGGTTCAGTTCACTTGGCAAGAGCTTGTCCATTCCGGGTATCACAATAAGATTCTGGATGCGTCCCCCCATGGCAAAGCCCCACTGCCCGTTGTTCCTGCTCAGCTCGATCATGCTCAGGTATAGCCTGACCACCGAAGGAACATCCAGCAGCTTAATAGCCGGATCGGTCTCCCCGCGGATCCTGAAGGTACCGTCGCTCATGATCTCAATATCCACATCTATGCTCCTTGCTTCTCCCCCGAAACCATCGATGGTGAGTTTACCCGCTACGGCAACCCGGAATTGGCCCTCCTCTTTCCCGATGGTGACAGAGAGATCAGATACCTTCAGGTTGCCGAGGAAAAATACGGCATCTGAGGTGGAGATCACGCTAAACTGATCCACACCCTCCACCTGGATGCTAAGCTCAATTTCAGCCGCCGCCCCATCCCCGTCTTTGAGTCCCGGAATGATCAGGCCGCCGGAGAAGGAGAACGGATACTTCAGGCTGTCCGCATCAAAGCTCAGTTGCATGCTTCTGATCTTCAGCATGAACCCGCCGATGGTGATGTCAAAGGATGGTCCGGATGAAGAGTCGAGGCCTATGGTGTATGACCCGCTACCGGAATCGTATCCAAACTGCACTGCCATTACAGCCTGACTTCCCGTGCTCCCTTCAAGCCCTTCCATGCTAAGTCCTGCATCACCCGTCAGGCTTTTCACATTTCCGTTTTCAATTTCCAGGCAGAAGGCGTTTAATGCCAGTGTTACCGGCCCCAGCTTTAGCAAAGTCTGGGTATCTCCCTGATTGAAAGCGATGGTGTATGTGTTCCCTCCATCTCCCATTTCAAACAGAAAAGCGAGGGTGTTGGAACCCGTTTCACAAGCCGGAATGGTCATCTGACCGGCAAAGTTCAGGTCGGTGAGTGAGGCGTTCCCTGTTGCAGGATTCTTTTCTATGGCAAATCCCAGCTCAGTGAATGCCAGCGAAAACCCTCCGACCGTGATTGGCGGAGGATTGCCGGCCTGGAAAGAAAGCCTGTTAGCGGTATAGCTTACCACCACTTCGGCCGGTTCATCGGCACCCGGGAACAGTAGTCCGGCAGTTCCTGAAAACTGTGTGCTGCCATCGGGCAGTTTCAGGTACCGGAATGACAGTTGATCGAGCGTCATGGCGCCGGAAGAAAGCGGACCCGTGGAGCTGATCAACACTTCGTATGATGGAGGAGAATCCTGGTATGCCAGGGCAAATTCCACTTCAGGACCAGAGAAGGCCGGGATGGTTACCGCACCGGCAAGCCGGCCCTGTTGCAGGGCCCCGTTCCTGATGTGCACATCGATCACGCAGAGCGTCAATCTGAGGATGTTGAGGTCGAACAGGATATCGGGGCCAGTCATCGAGAAGTTAAAATCCCGGATGCCGGCAACAGCATTGTGGTTGTATGCCACCGCAATATCCACCGGGTCGGGGGTGAAGCCGTCAACTTTCAGCTTACCCGAACCAGCAGCATTGCTGATATTGCCGTTGTTCACCTCCATGGCAAGCATAAAACCGGATAGTTCAAGAGGCCCGGCATTTACCGTAGTTCCTGTGCCATTTACATTAAATCCGTAGCGGCTGGCATTGCTGTCAACAATGAGTGCAAAGCTCATCTCTCCATTGTCGAAGACCGGTAGTGAAACGTGTCCCGAAGAGGTAAGGGTGAAGTCCGGGGCAAGGGTAATCAGTTCCATTTCTGTGAAATGCACCCGGAAATCGCTTATTTCCACATCAGCATTTTGCACGAGCAGGCTGAAGCGTTGGTCATCTCCCGACTGCTCGATGGAAATTCCGAAAGAAACGGGATCGCTGAAGCCAGGCAGGTGGAGGTTGCCACTGCCGGAGACCTCCTCCACCCGGTTATTTTCATAAACAAGGTGGAAAGCGGCAAACTCGAGCGCCACCGGCCCGAACCTCAGTACATTGTCAGCCGGATCGCCTGTCATTTGCAGGGTTAAACGGTTACCGCCATTGTCAATCTGCATGTTAAACTGTATCCCTTCGCTTGCAGGAGAGCTGCTTCCCGGCAGCCGGAACTTTCCGGTAGCACGGCAGCTGTCGAACGTCTTGTTGAGGATCAGCAGGCTAAAGTCGTCATTAAGGGTAAGGTTACCCCCGGCGAAGTCGAGGGAGAGGGGCGATGCCAGCCCGATCTCCAGTGATTCGCGTCCCTGGCTGTCGCTCTTCTGATATTCAGCATCTACGGCCAGCGGCGTACTGATGCCCGGGATGCGGAGTGCAGCCCCCGTGATGGTCAGTTGATCGAGGCTTTCGTTCCGCACCCGCAGTGTTATCCCGCCAACAGTAAGGCCGAATGATCCAAAGGTGAGTTCATGGGTGTTGTCACTAACCACGATGTCGTAATCCTTGCCCGAATCGCTGAATGCCACTTCGAATGCCAGGGATCCGTTACCGAAAACGGGCATTGTCAGCTCACCCGCGGCTGAGGCCGAAAAGCCGGCATTTTGTGAATCTATCGTGATGTTTCCGAAACTTAGTCCGAAACCGCCGATTTCAGCATTTCCCGACCCGGTGATGCGGTAGGATATGTCATCTTCAGGGTTGGCCGGTGCTGTCGCCAGCAGTGAGAAGCTGAGATTGGAATTGGAGAGGGCGCTGATGAGGATGCCTCCTTCGGCTTCCACGCGGCGGAAGCTGCTGTTTTCCACCACCAGCAGGAAGCTGCTGATGGTGAGTTTCAGGGCATGGAAGTCGAGCGCTGCCGGTTGAGAGGGGCTGGAATCGAGCTGCAGCCGGTACGCGGTACCGGCATCAGCCTTTGACATGTCGAATACGAATTGTACACCGCCGCTGCCGATGGCTCCGGGGAGTTTGAACACCCCCTTGCCGTCGCAATTGCCAAAAGCCCCATCCAGCATGGTGATCTGGAACTCATCCAGTTTCACAGACCCGCCGAAAAGGGGGATTTCGGGGGCACCTGAGGGGAGGGCTACCCGAAGCTCCTGCTGGTTGTCAGGATTTTCCTTGAGATATGCCACCCCCGCTTCAAGATGACCGGTAAAGCAGGGGATCAGCAGCCGGGCCTGGCCGGTGAAATCATTCAGTTCGCCCTGCTGTACCAGCAAGGCCATATTGACCTGATCGAGTTCAAACCCGCCGAATGCCACCTTGCCGGTATGCTGGTCGATGGCGATATTATATGTTGTATCATCGGGTATGCTGAGCTGGAAACCGAGTCCCACTCCTTCGCTGAAGACAGGGAGGTGGATCTGCCCGTTGATGGTTGCCGTGAAGTTATCATCCGAGTCGGTGGCTACATCAATCAGGTCAAAACTGAGTTTGAATCCCGCCAGGGCAGCTTCGGCATCCCGCACGATCAGTTGCCAGGCATATACCATCGGGCTTCCCGATCCGGTAATGTCAAAACTCAGGTCGAAAGGAGAAACGGGTACCATGCCCGGGAAAAAAAGCCTGCCGGAACCATTGGCCCGCTGCAGGTTTCCGTTTCTGATCTCCATAATGAACCCGGGCGACGGGATTTCAATCTCCAGCACCCGTAGGTTCAGCCGTTCATTGTTGCCTGAAACCTGCAAGTCGTAATCGCCCTGGTTGTTCACCGCAATGGCATATGTAAGTCCGGAAGGGCCGGTGGTACCCGGGAGCTTCAGGGTGCCGGAAGCGGTTCCCAGGCTGAAAGAGTTGCGTACCAGCTCCAGCAGAAAAGTATCCATGTCGATACTCCCGCCGAAGAACGGGATATCTGTAAACGGTGCCGTAAGCGATATGCTATGGGTTTGGTTGTCGCGGGTATAGCTCAGTTGCATGGCCACCGCGGAAGGAAGTCCGGGAATCAGTATACTGCCTGATCCGCTGTAGCTCTGGATGATCCCCTCAAGTACGTCAATTTCAAAATCGGCATCGCCGAGTACAAACCCGCCGAAAGAGATCATGTCGCCGCTGCCGGTGGTCTTGATGCGGTAGGAATTGTTTCCGGGAACAGAGAATTCGTAAGCGAGGCCCGTTCCGCCCGTGAAGACGGGAAGCCAGAGCCGTCCGTTGGAGTCAATCTGTACAGGGTCTCCTGAGCGGGTCGCAAGTTGAAAGTTGAGCACCTCCAATTCGAAACTTCCCATGGCCGATTTAAGCCCGGTAATGGTGAGCACGTATCGGGCCGGGGCGGGAATTGCCAGGTATGAGAAAGTGGCGGCAAAAGGATCCTGAACCGACGGGAGCGTCATGGTTCCCGACCCGTTGAAGACAGTCAGCTGACCGTTGATGATCCTGATCTCCAATGTGTCCACATCCAGTAACACGGGACCGAATTCGAGCCTGTGGGGCGCGGTGGCGGGGTCAAGGGAAAAGGCGATTTCTTCTCCGCCTTGCGCAATAACGGCAAGGAAGCCCAGCCCATCGCCTCCGGTTATGTTGGGCAGTTTCAATCTGCCATTGATATTGCTGGTGGAGAAAGCCCCGTTGACAAACACAAATTCGATCTCATTAAAAACAAGTTCACTGCCCGCAAGCTGCGGTGTGTGGAAATTGACAACCCTTATCAGCAGGGTGGTATTGGAAGCTATTTTGCTGAACTCAAGTACAACCTCCATGGGCTGTGTGCCTGTAATGAGGGGAAGAGACAGCTGGCCGTTGCCAGTGATATTCTCCAGGCTGCCATTACGATAAACGAGGGAGAAGGGTTTCAGCAGGAGCGAAATGTCGCCATGCAGCAGGGGTATGTCGTTGCTATTGGCCACATAGACGGTAAGCGTATTTGTGGCATCGTCGAATTGTACGTCAAACCCCAGACTGCCCTGTTCGAACCACGGGAACTGAAGGGTACCCTGCCAGGTTGAGTCCGTTACACTGCCAGAAGTTGCATTGATATGGAGACGTGCCGTGCCGAGGGTGATGGTGCCGAAGCCGACCGGAGCAGGAACGAAGTCGCGCCCTTCGAAGATGAAGGTGGAACCATTGTACGACATATCGAAGGTCGTTTCAACAGCTGTGCCATCGGGGTGGTCGACCCCGTCGAGGCTGAACAGCCCTGATATGGTAACATCAGCCGGGGCTGATGGCTGTGTGATCACCCTGATGGTTGAAAAACGCAGATGTACCGGTCCTTTGCGCAAGGCATGTCCCTGGGGATTCCGGGCTTCGTAGGTTACCATGCCGGCATCGCCAAAGGACACACTGATGTTGATGCGGGCAGGGCCTGAAGTGTCGTGGTCGAGGAAGCCCAGGGTGATCATTCCTGTGCCGGAGCTTCCGGGCATGATGTTGCCCGATTGCACGGTAAGGTTCAGCGTTTCAATGGTGGCCGCAAAGCCATTGAGGTAGGCAAGGGGCAGGTTGGTTGCCGCTGCGGTAAAGCTGTTGTTGTTTTGGGTAAACAGTAAGGTTGCTGTTTCAGGTTCTGTGCCCGCCGCATTGAGCATATGCGGAAAAACCACCTCTGCTTCAAGTTCAAGGGCTGTTATGGTATTGGCTGTAAAAGTGAGCAGGCTATTGCGCAGGGTGGCGGTGAGGCCTCCGAAACGAACCTGTGGCGGCGGCATGCCGGTGATCTGCTCCACCCTGAAATGCGTGGTGCCGCCTGTGTCCTCCACCGAGATCCGGAAGGGGATGCCGGCTGCCAGCCCGGATATTTCATCCGTAAAGGCTTCCAGTTCACTGACCAGCATCATATGCAACTCATCAAGGGTAGTGCCTGCCTCGTTGATCACGATCCTCAACTCATTGAGTTGAGAGGCCAGGGCGTTGAGCACGAAATCCGCCCCTGGAAGCCCGGCGGCCGGCGGTGTCCACAGCACTTCAAACTGACCGGTCAGCACCCGGATATCAACCGGTATGCGCCAGGGCGTATTGTCTGACTGCCGGCGAAAATGCTCGAAAACAATCTCTGCTGTGTTTTGTGGATCATTGATTACCTGTTCGATCCGGCTTTTCCACCGGGCCAACCCATCGGTTGACAACAGGTCTTCAAACGGGAGGCTTACCATTTGCTGCGGCATGGTTGTTTGGTTTTGTTCTTATGCTATTTCCCCTTATATGTGAAAGATATCCGCAATACAAAGACCGGCACGATATTACGCACTGATCAAAGAGGCATGCGGTTTATGGGAATAGCATCTCAGAAGCCGCAACAATCCTATAACAAATGTAATGACAAAACCGGAAAAAAGAAAGCACAATAAAAAAAATTTCCAAAAAGATCAAAAGATGGAAGTGCCGGTTTACCGGGATGGTTTATTAACTCAACAGCTTGCCCCGAGAACCTGGTGGTTTCAGTGTTTCAGTGTTTCAGTGTTTCAGGGTTTCAGGGTTTCAGGGTTTCAGGGTTTCAGGGTTTCAGTGTTTCAGGGTTTCAGTGTTTCAGTGTTTCAGTGTTTCAGTGTTTCAGGGTTTCAGGGTTTCAGGGTTTCAGGGTTTCAGGGTTTCAGTGTTTCAGGGTTTCAGTGTTTCAGTGTTTCAGTGTTTCAGTGTTTCAG
>CAZHFC010000002.1:0-113965 GCA_964531985.1 uncultured Bacteroidales bacterium | reverse complement strand
GGGTGTGGGTTTGAGTGAAGTATCTGAATCAGCATAACAGTTTAACCCACGAGGTTTCGGGGCAGGCCCCCGATTCTCGGGGCAGGCCACCGAGGTATCGGGGCAGGCATCCCGCTAAAGCGGGATTCGTTCGACTAAGCCTTTTCATTTCGCTTCGCTCATAAAAAGGCAGTCTCACGAATTTAACCATGTAACCATTTAACCATTTAACCATTTAACCATTTGAATTTATCAAAAATCATCATTCCCGGTCTGATTTTTCCTACCTTTGCCGGTAGAAGAAACCAGGAAAAATTTATCATATGTTTAACCCAGAAGTTTATAAAGCCCGACGCGAACAATTAAGAAGCATGCTTTCGGGAGGCCTTGTTTTGTTACCGGGAAATGATGAGGCATCGATGAATTATCCCGCCAATACTTACCATTACCGCCAGGACAGTGATTTCCTTTATTATTTCGGCCACGACCACGACGGCCTATCGGGGATCATGGATGTGGATGAAGGAAATGACATCCTTGTGGGCGATGATATCACCATCGACGGCATCATCTGGATGGGGCCACAGCCTTCGGTAAAGGAACAGGCCGCCGGATGCGGAACCACACATACGCTTTCGAGGAAAAACCTGGCCGGTTATATTCAGACTGCCCTGACAGGCGGCAGAAAGGTGCACCTGCTGCCACCCTACCGTGGCGACCACTGGCTCTTCCTGGAAAAAGTATTCGGGAAAAACCACGGCGATATCAAGGCTTTCATCTCGGAAGAACTGATCAGGGCCGTGGTAAAAATGCGTTCGGTCAAGGACGACGGCGAAATCGCCGAGATCGAAAAGGCAGTCGACGTAGCCTATATCATGCACACCACCGCCATGAAAATGGCCATGCCGGGTAAGGTGGAGCAGGAAATTGCAGGAACCATCGAAGGGATCGCCCTGGCAAATGGCGGACCTGTTTCCTTCCCTGTCATCCTCAGCGTTGACGGGCAAACACTGCATAACCACCACCATGGCAACGTGCTCAGTCAGGGACGCATGATGGTGACCGACGCAGGCTGCGAATCGGCACTGCACTATGCCAGCGACATTACACGGACGGTTCCCGTGGGCGGCAAATTCAATACACGCCAGAAAGAGATATACGAGATCGTGCTCAGGGCCAATATGGCAAGCATCGAAGCCATCAGGCCGGGCGCGTATTATAAAGACATCCACCTGCTGGCTGCCCGTACCATCGCCGGCGGGCTGAAAGAACTGGGCATCATGAAGGGCGATACCGAAGAGGCCGTAAAACAAGGCGCTCATGCCCTTTTCTTCCCCCATGGGCTGGGACATATGCTTGGCCTGGATGTTCACGATATGGAAGGGCTTGGAGAAAAATATGTGGGTTATGACGACAACATCCGGAGGAGCGATCAGTTTGGCCTCGCCTTCCTGCGTATGGCCAGAAAACTGGAACCGGGCTTCGTCCTCACCGACGAACCGGGGATCTATTTCATCCCCGCACTGATCGATCTCTGGAGAAAAGAAGATAAGTTCAGTGCCTTCATCAACTACGATAAGGTTGAAACCTATAAGGACTTCGGTGGCATCAGGATCGAAGACGACATCCTGGTTACCGAAACCGGCTACCGTGTGCTGGGAAAACCCATCCCGAAGACCGTGGCCGAGGTGGAAGCCACCATGGCCGGTTAATGGCAGGCATGCCGCAGCCCCCGCAGGGCTGTCAATTGACCCCGACACCAGTCAACAACAACTTAACAAACAGGCAGGATACCATCTGATGAAAAATCCGAAAAAAGCCATCCGGCTCATGACAATCGTCCGCATACTGGCGGCCATCATGGTGGTGGCAACAGCGGCATTGTATTTCACATACAGGGAACTGGCCTTATATCCGGCCATAGCGGGCTTCGCCCTGATCGCACTGGTCAATGTTCCCCTGCATATCCGGATGGCGCTTGACAGGGAAAAAGCGAAAAAACGTGAAAAACACGACCGGCAGCATACGCAAACATGAAAGGGGAGATCATCCATAAAGGGAAAAAGATCAGCTACCGCGATACCGGTCAGGGCCCGGTCATCGTATTGCTTCACGGATTCCTCGAAGACATGCGCATGTGGGACTACTTCAGGGATAGACTGTCGAAAAAATTCCGTGTGATCACCCCCGACCTCCCGGGCTTCGGCAGGAGCGAATGCCTTGGGCAGGTACACCTCATGGAACAGATGGCCAGGGTGGTGAACAAGATACTGAAACAACTCGAAGTGAAGCAATGCCTGATGGCCGGCCATTCGATGGGCGGCTATGTGGCCCTGGCCTTTGCCGAAAAATATCCGGGCAGGCTCAGGGGCCTGTGCCTCTTCCACTCACATGCCGCAGCAGACACGCCCGAAGCCAAGCTGAACCGCAACCGGGCCATAGAGGCAGTACGTTCCGACCACGGCAATTTCATCTTCGGTTTCTTCCCTGATCTCTTTGCACCCGGCAACGTTCCCCGCTACGAAAGAGAGATCCTCCGTATGCAGGATATCGCCATGAAGACATCGCCGCAGGCCATTATCGCCGCCCTGGAAGGAATGAAATACAGGACCGATAAAACCGATCTGCTTGTCAGCACCGGCATCCCCGTCATGTTCATCCTGGGAAAAAACGATAGCCGTATCCCATTCGAAAAGACCCTTGCCCAGGCCGCACTTCCCGCCAGGAGCGAAGTGATCATACTCGGCGGCGTCGGGCATATGGGCTTTATCGAAGCGAGAAAAACCTGCCTGCAGGCCATTGAAGCCTTCGCCATGAAGGTTTTATGATACCGCTTGTTAAGCCTTGTTAAAAAACTGCGAAAAAGGAACGAATTACTTATTTTTGCCAGGGCTTACTAATTGAACTTCAAGATACCGGCATGGGAAATATCAGATCTGCAACAACGGAAATACCAGATTCAGGAAACAGGAACAGAACCGCCAGAATCATCTTTTATGGCATCATTGTCATCTATACCTTCATCCTCTACGGCAACACCCTGAATAACCTGTATTCGCTCGACGACTACATCATCAAAGGAAAGAATGCGCAGTTGGTGGAAAACGGGGTGAAAAGCATCGGCGATATCTTTACAAGCACCTATACCAGCCGGAGCGGCCCCGACGGGCCGGAAAAATCTTACGGGTACAGGCCGCTCACCCGGCTCATATTTGCCGTTGAATACACCCTTTTCGGGCTCAACCCCCGCATCGGACACCTCATCAACGTACTCGTCTACCTGGCCCTTCTCCTGCTGCTGTTCAACATCCTGCGAAGGCTGTTCAGGGATTATTCCATGTGGTTCCCCTTTGTGATCCTGCTCCTTTTTGCGGCACACCCCGTGCATACCGAAGTGGTGGCCAGCCTCAAAAACCGGGACGAGCTGCTGAGCATGCTGCTGTCGCTTTTGTGCCTGCGGATGTTGCTGACCTACCACGACAGGAACCGGCTTGTTTTTCTGATTGCAGGCCTGCTGAGCTATGTGCTTGCATTCCTGGCAAAGCCGACGGCACTCTCCTTCTGGTTTGTATTCCCGCTCACCCTCTTTTTTTTCACCGACATGAAGCTGAAAAGGATCGGGATCATTACTGTCATGCTCACGGCCATGATCATCCTGGGCGGGATGGTGCCTTTCTTTTTCCTTGAACGGGCAAGGGATTTTTCGATGATAGAAAATCCGCTCTACTTCGAGGATAATTTCTGGAACATTCTCGGAACCGGCATGTACGGCCTCGGATATTATTTCAGGCTGCTGCTCATCCCCCACCCGCTTCTGTACTATTACGGTTATGACATGATACCCGTGGTGAATCTCGGGAACGTATGGGTTATTCTCTCCATACTCTTTCATGCCGGCATACTGGCCATTGCCATCTGGAAATTCAGGGAAAAGCACGTGATGGCCTATGCCATCCTCTTTTACCTGTTTACCATCGCCATGTTCAGCAACATCGTTTCACCGGTACCGGGGATCATCGGCGAACGCTTCCTGCTGGTGCCCTCCCTTGGCTTTGTGATGGTGCTGGCCTGGCTCATCTTCAGGCTATTCAAGGCCAGACCCGAATCAAGCGTCAATAAGCCTGTCAGGATCTTTCTTGTCATGCTGTTAACGGTGCTGATCCTGGCCCCCTATTCTTACAAAACCATCAACAGGAACAAACGCTGGTATTCGGACATGAGCCTGTACCGTGCCGACATGAAATACCTCGACCGGAGCGTGAAGGCCCACGACATGATGGGTACCATGATGATGAAACAGATTAACCAGGAGCTTGCCAAACCGGTAAATGTTGCAAAATTCCTCATGCCCGACATCGAGAAGGCCATCGGGCACTTCGGGCGTGCCGTGGAAATATGGCCCGGGCATGTATCCTCCTGGACCAACCTGGGGATGATCTATAACCACCCGCGCATTGCCGAACACCTGCTTGCCGCCGGCGATACGGCCCGCTTACTTGCGTTTAAGCAAAAAGCGGCCGGCAGTTTCAGGAAAGCCATCGGCCTCGAGCCTGAAAATGGCAAGGCCCTGTTTAACCTCGGGCTGACATATGAATATACCGGCATGATCGATTCTGCCACCTATTACTATGAGCGCTGCATCGAACACAACCCGAAAATCATCAACCCCCGCTCACGCCTTGCCGACCTCAGGTTTATGCAGGGCGAGGTACAGGAGGCGCTGATGCTGAACCAGGAGATCATACGCATCGATCCCAATGAAGCCCTGCCATATGTCAGCTTCGGGAATTATTACATGGTCAGCGGCGACACACTCAAGGCCATCGAAAGCTATGAGGAAGCCGCCAAACGAAATGCACGGCCCGAAGTGTACAGCTTCCTGGGCCAGTATTATCTTGAAAAAGGGGATACGGAAAAGGCTGATCTTTACCGTAAAAAATATCTGGACGCAACCCGGTGACCAAAGCAAGCATGAAAAGCCATATCAAAGCCATCAGCTATTACCTGCCTCCGAAGGCCGTGACAAACGACGACCTGGCCGGAGAATTTCCCGGTCTGAAGATCGATGACCTGACAAGGCTTACCGGTGTAAAAACAAGGTATGTTGCCGGGAGTGATGAAACCGCTGCCGATCTTGCCTTCAGGGCAGCCACGAAGCTTTTCGCCGAACATGGCATCAGCCCGGACGATATCGATCACCTGCTGTTCTGCACACAGGGTACCGATTACATCACACCCTCCACCTCATGCCTGCTGCAGGAACGCCTCGGCATCGCCGAGACTGCCGGGACCCTCGACATCAACCAGGGATGCACCGGGTATATCTACGGTCTGAGCATCGCCAACGGGCTGATCGCTACCGGCAACGCAAGAAATGTGTTGCTGCTTACTTCCGTCACCATCTCTCAGAAGATCCATCCCGCCGACAAAAGCAACCGCGCCATTTTTGGCGACGGGGCCGCCGCCAGCCTCATCTCGGTGAGCGAAAATGAAAACACCGGCCTCGGCCATTTTATTTTCGGCACCGACGGAAAAGGTTATGATGCCATCATCATCAAGCACGGCGGGGCACGCTTTCCGACTCACGTCTTCCCGGCCAGGGACTATACGGATGCAAACGGAAATATCAGGAACGACAGGAACTTTTACATGAACGGGGCAGCCGTGTTCACCTTCTCGGTCGAAAAAACCCCGAAAATGATCCGGGAACTACTCGGAAAAGCCGGGCTGAGCGAAGACGACATCGACCTCTACGTACTGCACCAGGCCAACCGCATCATACTCGAAAGCATTTTCAGGAAACTGAAGGTTCCTGAGAGCAAAAGCCTTTACCATCTCGAAAATTGCGGAAACACCGTTTCCTCCACCATCCCCATTGCACTTTACCATGCCATCGCCGACGGGCGCGTGAAAAAGGGCGACACGCTGGTGCTGGCCGGGTTTGGCGTCGGGTTTTCGTGGGCGGGATGCATACTCAGGTACTGACAGCAACCATCCGGATTCCCGGAACATCACTCCTGGAAATAAACCCGCTTCACACGTCCCGATATGGAAGTCATCACCTCGTAAGGGATGGTACCCAGATCGACGGCCAGCTCGCTCACGGTGCGTCCGTTGCCGAAAACGATCACTTCGTCGCCTTCCCTGGCCTCAATACCGGTAATGTCGATCATGCACATATCCATGCAGATGTTTCCCACGATATATGCAGGGTGGCCGTTCACCAGGAGATATCCCCTGCCGTGGCCAAGCCTCCTGTCGAGACCATCGGCATAACCCACTGGCACAACGGCAATACGGGCATCGTGCTCAAGTATCACTTCGCCGTAGCCCACCCTTTCACCGGCCCTGACGTCTTTTATCTGTGAGATGATCGATTTCAGTGTGCTGACATTTTCCAGCACGCTTTCATCGCCGGGATGGGAAGCTACGCCATACAGGCTGATCCCAAGCCTGACCATGTCGAAATGCGCATCAGAAAAACGGGTGATGCCGCCCGAATTGAGGATGTGACGCAGCACCCTGTGGCTGATACCGCTGCAGAAACCGTCGGCCATCTCCCTGAACCTTTCAATCTGCGCAAGGGTAAACGCATCGCTGCCGGGATCGTCGCTGGCAGCGAGATGTGAAAATACCGACTGCACATAAAGCCGGCGGTTGTTTCTGATCCTTTCGGCCAGCTTATCGAGTTCATCAGCCTCAAAACCCAGCCGGTGCATACCCGTTTCCAGCTTGATGTGTATCTTAACCGGCTTGTTGCTGGGCAGAATGTTCTTTTTGATGGCCCGCTCCAGTAATCCGAGAATGCGGAAATTATAGATCTCGGGTTCAAGCCCGTGTTGTATCATGGCATCGAGGCTGTGCTCTTCGGGGTTCATCACCATGATCGGTACAATGATCCCGGCCTTTCTCAACTCAACGCCCTCGTCGGCATAGGCAACAGCCAGGTAATCGACGCGGTGAAACTGCAACAGATTGGCAATCTCATAACTTCCGCTGCCGTATGAAAAAGCTTTCACCATGGCCATGATGCGTGTGAGCGGACTGATCTTCGATCGGTAGTAATTCAGGTTGCTGATCATGGCATTCAGGTTGATCTCCAGCACCGTCTCATGCGATTTATGCTGCAGTGCCTTGCTGATCTGCTCAAACTCGAACATCCTCGCCCCTTTCAACAGTATGGTCTCATTATTGAAAAGAGTAAACGAATACTTCCGCATGAATTCTTCCGTTGAGGAATAGAAGGTCTTTTCCATGTCGAACAATTCGGCCTGCCGTGATATGGCGGGGCCGATGCCGATGATACGGCTGATGTTCTTTTGTTTCAGGATGGCGGCTATCTCCCCGTACAGTTCTTCCGCATCTTTGCCGCTTTGCAAAATATCGGAGAGGATGAGGGTGCGTTTCCTTTTTTGCGACTGCTGGTTCAGAAAATCAATGGCAATGCTGAGGGAGTTGATGTCGGAGTTATAGCTGTCGTTGATGATGATGCAATGATTGATCCCCGCCTTCATTTCCAGCCGCATGGCAATGGGCTGGAGCTTTTTCATACCCCCGGCAATATCATCCGCAGATATACCCATATGCAATAACACAGCCCAGCAATGTATGGCATTTTCGATGGAAGCCTCATCAATAAAAGGTATCTCGATACTGATCGGTTCCCCTTTATACACCCCGCTGATAATGCTGCTTTCCAGCCCTGCCTTTCGCACTTCTTTCACCTGCAGGTCGGCAGGCTGTTTCCGGCTCCACGAAAATGAACGGATGGTTTCGAGCATCTGCGACCTGAACAGTACCTCCTGTACGGGTGCATGATCGGCACAATAGATCAGGGTGTCGACCTTGGTAAAAAGCTTCAGTTTTTCACCGACCTTTTGGTTCAGGCTGATGAAGTTTTCGCTGTGGGCTTCACCAATATTGGTGAACACACCGATATTCGGGCGGATCACTGCCTGCAGCTTTTCCATTTCATCGGGCCTTGAGATGCCTGCTTCGAAGATGGCCAGTTCGTTGGCGGCTTCCATTTGCCAGACCGACAGCGGTACACCCACCTGTGAGTTATAGCTTTTGGGGCTTCTTACGATCTTATAACGGTGTTGGAGAAGCTGGAACAGCCATTCCTTGATGATGGTCTTGCCATTACTTCCCGTGATGCCGATCACGGGGATGTTAAAGCGTTTACGGTGCGCCGCTGCCAGGGCCTGAAGGGCAGCCAGGCTGTTCTTCACCAGTATGAAACTGGCTCCTGGATAGTCATCCGGCTTCAATTTGGCCGAGCTGACCACAAATACCCTGATCCCTTTACCGTAGAGGTCGGGGATGTACTCGTGGCCGCTCCTCTGCCTTCCCTGCAATGCAAAGAAGACACATCCCTCGGGGGATATCAGCCGCCTGCTGTCGACCAGGATATCGGTAACCACCGGGTTACTATTGCTTTTCCGGATCAGCTCACCGCCGGTGATCGCTGCAATTTCGCTTACTTTAAACATACGCTTAAAATGATCATGGAATATTTCCTGTATAAGCCGGCTTGCATACCGGGCTCTCATTCGTCTATAAAACAGAAAACAATCTATTATATTTTATGTTGGGGCGGGTAAAAAATAATTCATACCAATGGCCAAACAATGCCAGCCGGATCAGTTATCCCCGTTTTCGGTCACGTTGGTTTTTATTTTCAAGGGATCCCCGTTCATCTCGTCAAACATTTTCCGGTTGCGAAAGATATCGCAGGCCAGAAAGATGGCAGAGCGCATCGACTCGGCCGAAGCCATGTTCTTTCCCGCAATTTCATATGCGGTACCGTGTGCCGGACTGGTGCGCACCACGGGCAGACCCGCCGTAAAATTCACTCCGTGTTCAAATGACAGGGCTTTAAAGGGTATCAACCCCTGGTCGTGGTACATGGCCAGGATGCCGTCGAAAGCGCTGAAGGCTGATGAACCGAAAAATCCATCGGCCGCATAGGGTCCATAGGCATGGATCCCCTGGTTAAAGGCCTCTTCCACCGCCGGGATGATCACCTCCTGTTCTTCTTTACCGAGCAGCCCCTCATCGCCGGCATGCGGGTTCAGTCCCAGCAGGGCTATGCGGGGTTTGGGAATGCTGAAGTCGCGCTTCAGCGAATATTCCATGATCATCAGTTTTTTCAGGATCAACTCCCTGCTCAGGTGCTTTGAAACATCCATCAGGGGAATATGTCCGGTGGCCACACCGATGCGAAGCTTATTGCTGACCATGAGCATCAGCACGTCTTCGGCGTCGAATTTCCCCGCGAGGTACTCGGTATGCCCCGGAAAATGGAAATTATCTGATTGTATGTTCTTTTTGTTGATGGGTGCGGTCACCAGCACATCGATCAGGCCTTCGTGCAGGTCGTTTACGGCCATTTCGAGCGAAAGCAATGCCATTTCACCAGCCACGGCCGTTGATTTTCCCAGGTCGATCTTTACTTCCTGTTCGCAGCAGTTGACAATATTCGGGCGCCGGGGGTTGGCAGATGCGGCATTTTTCACCAGGTTAAAATTAAAATCACTGACATCAAGAACCTTGCGGTGATAGGAAGCGACTTTTGAAAGGCCATAAACGACCGGTGTGAGTGATTCGAGCATGCGCTGGTCGTGCAAGGCCTTGATGATGATCTCGTAACCGATCCCGTTCAGATCGCCGTGGGTGATGCCTGCCCTGATCTTCTGTTCTGCGGCATCGGGGCTGTCATTCTTCTGCATGGTATTGGATTTAGGCTGCAAAGTTAAGAATTATCAGTTCACCGGATACCCTTATCTTACATGAAACATACCTGTGATGTGATGTAATGCAGCAGCTAAGATCCCTGACCGCAGCTGGTACATAAGAATTATTAAACAGGCAGCCCCAAGGGCATGCCGCCGGAAAACGCAAAGCGGTTGTGACCCCTGCCGGGAAGCGGGGCACTGTTATGTATTACCTGCCGATCCGTTTCAGAAATTCGAATATAAGCCTTACACCGATGCCGGTTCCTCCTGCCGGATGATAATTCTCTTTCTTTTCAAAGAAAGCCGTTCCGGCGATGTCGAGGTGGATAAACGGATAATCTGTAAATTTCTGAAGGAATTTGCCTGCCGTGATCATGCCGGCATCCGGCCCTCCGAGGTTTTTCATGTCGGCCACCTCTGATTTGATCAGCTCGGCATATTCATCCCAGAAGGGGAATTCGGCGATACGTTCGTAAACATCATTGCCTGCATCTTTCAGTCCGGCCATAGGTTTTTCAGCCCCTGCCTCCATGGCTACGATGCCATATCTGCCAATGGCCCGGGCGGCAGCGCCGGTAAGGGTGGCCGCATCGATCACCAGTTCGGGTTCATACTTTTTCGCGTAGCTGAGTGCGTCGGCCAGTATCATGCGGCCTTCCGCATCTGTGTTGATCACTTCCACGGTCATGCCGTTGTGCATGGTAATGATATCGCCGCTAACGTAGGCATTGCCGTCGGGGCGGTTATCAGTGGCAGGAAGCAGTGCAATTACGTGTACATTCAGGCGGGTACGCGCCACGGCATAGAGAACGGCGGCCATGGTAGCGGCTCCGGCCATGTCGCTCTTCATGTTTTCCATGTAATTGCCCGTCTTGATATTTAACCCGCCGGTATCATACACCACACCTTTCCCGACCAGGATGTAGGGCTTTGCATTTACCGGCTCGATGGGCTTCCATTCCATAACGGTAAAGGTTGGCAGGTCGAAACTTCCCCTGTTCACGGCCAGCAGGCCGCCCATCTTGAGCGATTCGATCTTTTTCTTGCCCATCACCTCCACACGTGCACCACAGGCTGCACCCATTTCACGAAAAGATTCGGCCAGCTTCTCTGCATTGAGGTTGCATACCGGTTCGTTTACCAGGTTGCGGCATTTGTTTACGGCATCAAGAAGGATATTCAGCTCTTCCAGATCCTCTTTCTTCAGGGCATGTGCCGAAATCTTCAGTTCATTGAATGTATAAGCAGCCTTTTCCCCTTCGGGGCCGGTCTTGTACTTGTTGAACTGATAAGCCGCCAGGCCCATCCCTTCAATAAAGGCAATGATGTTTTTGCCCGTTCCGGTAAAGTCGATCAGAGTGGCCGACTCCGACTTGTGATTATTCAACCGTTCACACAGCTTACCGCCAGCCTTTCGCATGGCTTCAAGTCTTTTATATACAGGTCGTTTCCTGTTAACCACCTGTACAAAAATCCATTGATTCAGCCGGTTGATGCTGACAAGTTCCTTTTCGTCCTTTTTAACCTGCTTGCGGACATATTCCTGTTCTTCGCTGGTAAGTTTGCTGCGGTGAAGGTCTTTGATCCTGTTGACCAGGTAAATGATGTTGTCACCGGAAGAAATCCGGTTCACCTTTTTAATGAGTAACGACATAGATGATAATTTTAGATTTGTGAGTCTGACAAAAGTAAAAATAATTAATTAATATCAAAAGTAATTAAAACAGATACAATCGATAAAAAAAAGCGCATTGATCTCATAAATTGGACATTACTGCAATCTTCAACAGAAGGGCACACACACTTGCGGAAGCATGTTGCATCAGTTCCGCCGGGTGTTGAACGAAAACTGTTGCGAGGGCAGAAGGCCTGCCCGAATTACAGTTTTTTGTGCTGCGACCGTTGCCGCCAAAAAATATCAATGTATCTAATTGGATTATTCCGTATCTTTCACACGTTAAACAAATCCAATAACTTAATGATTATGAAAAATTCAACGGCCTTCAGGGCATGTATTTTTCTTTTTAATCTGAACCTGTTCATGCTGATCCAGGGATTATCGGCATTATATGCCCGGACAGCCGAAATTGACAGCCTCGAACAGGTTCTGGCAAACACACGGGGGGAGGCACGTATTGAAATCCTTCATGAATTATCGAGGCTTTATGCACATATTGAAACCAGCAAGAGCCTTGTTTTTGCCACAGAAGGTGTTGAGCTGGCCAGGGAGTATGAGGATCCCCTCCGGCTGAGCGATGCCCTGAATGCCCTTGCCATTTCGCACTATTACCTGGGAAACATCAGCCTTTCGATCGCTTACCTGCAAGAATCCATTCAAATGCTGGAAGGCTTATGGCAAGCCGACACTGCCAACCGGGAGTTGCTTTTCAGAATATCCCTCCTGTCGGGGAATGTCAGCAATGCATATTCCCAACAGGGGGAATTCGAGAAGGCACTCGAAATGCTGCTCAAAGAAAGACGATATCATGAAAAGCTGATCGGGCATGACCCCGAAAACATCAAATACCAGCAACGAATGGCCATATGCCTGAGCAATCTTTCAACGGTTTATCGCGAGCTGAACAAACTCCCCGTGGCGGAAGAAATGCTTGTGAATGCCCTCATGAAAAGCCGGGAGATTAACTACAGCACCGGTATTGCCGCCTGCCTGAATAACCTGGGACTGTTGAGAATTGAACAGGAACGCTACCGGGAGGCGCTGGAGATCTATGAAGAAGCTTTGCAGTTGAACATGGAGCTGGCCGACAGCATCGCCATTGCGGGCACCTATAACAATATCGGGCTCATCATGGAAAATACAGAAGATTTTCAGCAATCGCTGCATTATTATAAAAGTTCGCTGAAGATCACCGAAAGGCTGAAATATGCCTATGGGATTTCCAATACCTCGAACAACATCGGCAAAATATACCAGTTAATGGGCAGGCCCGACAGTGCGGAAGTGTTCATCCTGAAAGGGCTTGAAACCGCCAGGAAAAACGGCCTGCTCACCCTTGAAATGCAGAGCCTGACCACGCTGTCGTCGCTTTACCGGTCGACCGGCAATTTCAGGCAGGCACTGGATGTATACCAGGATTATTCCATCGTAAAGGACAGCTTATTCAACCTTGAGCGAACAAGGCAGATAGCCGATATGGAAACAAAATACGAGACAGAGCGGATAGACCGCGAAAACCTGATCCTGCGCAAGGACATCAAAATACATAAAACTACCCAACGCTTATTGTTCCTGGCTGTTTTTACCCTGGTACTGCTTACTGCCATGCTATATTTCCTGATGCGGGCAAAGAACCGCTTGCTGAGGCAAAAAACCGACCTTTTCGAACAACAGAAGCAGATACAATCCATGGAGATCGAAAAAAAGGAAATGGAACGTAAATACTTCGAGGACCAGGTATTTGCCGAACAGGAGATCAACCGCCTTCAGAAGATCAAGCTGGAGGAACAAAACCGTAAACTGGCAGCCACGGCCATACAGGTGACTACCAAAAACAAGATACTGGAATCGATATTACAGGAGATTGACCAGGCTTCGAAATCGAAACTCCACGAACCGGATGAATGTTACCGTAACATCCGCAAAACCTTAAGGGCCAACATGAACCTCGACCGCGACTGGGAGCAGTTCAAACGCCATTTTGAAGAAGTCCACCCCGATTTTTTCATCAAGCTCACTGAAAGATATCCCAACCTTACACCGGGCGAGCAAAAGATCTGCGCCTATTACCGGATCAATCTCGGCACCAACGAAATTGCGCAAATCTTAAATGTCACCATTGCAGCCGTACAAAAAAGCCGGCACCGCCTGCGGAAAAAGTTAGGCATCGACTCCCGGATGGAAATGAACGAGTTCATGCTGAACATTTAATTTCAGGCGTCCAACCTTTGTCATAGCCCGGGATTTGCTTCCCCGGCCGTTCAACCTTATTTTTATCGCATTAAAAAATGTGATATGAATCGGTTTTTCTGTGCATCATCCCGATGGCTGTTTATCCTACTGATCAGTTCTTCCTCCATCACAGAAACCCATGCGCAATGGGAAAGGATTCCCGCCATAGAAGGGGGTGTGGTATTGTCTATGACTTCCGTTGACAATATGATCTTTGCCGGCACCATGCTGGGGGTTTCGGCTTATCATACCGGAGAAGCAGAACCGGCCTGGGAAACATTTATCGTCCCGCCAATCCCCGAAGTCACAGCACTTGCATGTTACAATGACTCTGTTGTGATCGGAACCCCTACAGGAATATATATCAGCAGTACGGAGCATCCCGAACTCATCGGCATGCAGAACAACCTCCCGGGCAACTACATCACCGACCTCCGCATCCTGTCGCTGGAATCCCGCCCCTGCCTGGTGGCAAATCTCAGGGAACATGGCCTTTATTATTTCTCGGATGAGACAGGCGACTGGACTGGCTGGAATACGGGGCTTCCCGGTTATAACATCCTTGAATTTGTGCAGGAAGAACAGGGCAGCGGTTGCCGGGCCGTGCTTGAGGAAGGCATCTATTTCAGCGAGCATGTGGGCGGCACCTGGACAGTTGAGGCAGACGGCCTGCCGGCCGATATTGTCAGATCACTGGCCGTTTCAGGGCAATACCTCTTTGCGGCCACCGAAAAGGGCGTTTTCCGGAAGAACCTTCTGAACCTCAGTTGGGACAGTATTCCGGGCTTGTCCGGCATCTATGTTGTCAAGCTCTTTAAAGCCGATCCGTTAACAGGGGTCAAACAACTGATCGCCCGCACCCGGGAAGGAGATATCCACTATTCCGGCAACGAAGGGGAAACATGGAATCCGTATCAACCCCCCGACGGGATGTTCCCCGAAATACTCTGCATTCATTCCATGGATGAAATAGCGTTGGCAGGCACGAACGGGGCCGGCATATACCTCTCTTCCGGACCCGGCGAATGGGAACCCCTGAATAACGGACTATACCAGGCCGACATCCAATCCCTGTCGACCTGGAACGGATTCATCATCATCGGCACGGCCGGAGCCGGCATTTACCACGAGGAACCTTCCGCAGGCATGGTTAAGATCAACCGGGGGCTGAAATCCCTCAACGTCTCATACGTAAAAGATGCCGGCCCTTATGCCGTTGCCTGCGCCGGAGGGATCATGTACTATTACGATAATAATACCGGGCAATGGAATGACTTTAATTACAATATGCCCAATCTTTCGAGATGCACCGGGATTCATTATCCACCCGACGGTTCAAGGATGATCGTGGCCAAAACGTCGGGAATCTGGTATATCGATTTCATGTACGAACAGCAATGGCACCCCCTGAACAAAGGTCTGGAAGGAACCTCCATCAGCCGGATGATCGCTTCAAACGATAAACTTTATGCCGCCACAACTGGCCACGGCGTTTTTGTCTTTGACGAGGCCGACACGGCCTGGGTGCAACTGACACAATATGGCCTTGAAACAGCAAATATCAAAACACTGGCCGAACACAATAACACCCTTTACGCAGGCACATACCAGGGCTTTTATGTCCTTGATCCGCCTTATGTTCACTGGATGGAAGAGAATACGGGGCTGGCACAGCATAATTTCCAGACCCTTGTTGCCCATCAGAATATGCTTATCGCTGCCGTGTTCCCGCAAAACTGCTATATTACGAATGCCGCAACCATCAAATGGGAAGACCGCAGCGAAAACCTGCCTGCCTGGACTTTCATAAGGGATTTCCTTGTATCGGGAAGCTGGATCTGGGCAGGAACCAACCATTCGCTCTGGAAACGCAACCTGAACGATATGTATTCGGCAACCGGAGAATTCCCCAGCCATGCAGAACTCATTTGTTATCCAAATCCTTTCTCGGAAATCCTCTATGCCGGGTTTAGGTTGAAAGGCAAGGGATTATCAAGCCTTGAACTGTTTGATGTAAACGGCAAAAAGCATTATCAGAGCGATGTGATGCCAGGCAGCCATCACCCCCAGGTATTCAGCGTCAATACAGGGCACTTGCCTGCAGGAATGTATTTACTGAGATTAACCCATGAAAGGGGAACCATCATACGAAAAACAATTAAAACACAATAAAGGACACGGTGGAAATAAAAGCGGCTACCGGTCGAACAGCACGTCAAAGGAGAACAGACATGATTTTTTGACTGACAGGTTCCGGTTTATTTCAAGCATTTTGAAAAACCAAAGTGATGAAGATACACGTGGAGATAGAAGTCAGCGGGGCGGAACTGTATGGCAAACCATACCGTTTTGCCATCTACCGGCAAGCCCGGCAGCGCGAAATATACGGATTTGTGAAATACCTGAACCATCATGTTTTACTTATCACGGCCGAAGGAGAGCAAAACAGTATCCTGGAATTCCTGGCCTGGTGCAAGGATAATTACACCACGAGCGAAACAAACATTATGATCAGGGATAAGACCAGGGTGCTAAACTATAGTGAATTCAGAATACTTGACCTGTCCACACAACAGCACCCGAAAACGATATGAATCAGGTTTTGGAAATACACATCATAATAAACATAACAAACAGCAACAGCCCGGCGGCATCCTGCCTCCCCAAAAACCACCATTGAAAATGAAAAATACCAGTTTTTGTATAGCGGCTTTGGTCATCCTTATCATACCCCTCATGCCTGTGGCCCAGGTTTGCATCAGCACCGATGGCAGCAGCCCGCACCCCTCGGCCATGCTGGATGTGAAAAGCGGTGAAAAAGGCTTGCTGCCCCCGCGCATGACAAGCGCGGGGAGAAATGCCATAACGAATCCGGCAGAAGGTCTGGTCATTTACAATACCGACCTTAAAGGGTTGAACCTCTATGACGGCACCACCTGGACAAGCCTCTCGGGCGGTTTCGAATGCGGGCTCAGCCAGGTAAAAGATATCGACGGCAACATCTACAATACGATACTGATACAGGATCAGTGCTGGATGCTGACAAACCTGAATACAGGCAGCCGGCTTGACCTGGGCAACGATCAAACCGACAATGGAATCATTGAAAAATACTGTTATAATGATTCTGTTGAGAACTGCAATATATACGGCGGCCTCTACCGCTGGGAAGAAGCCATGCAATATTCGCACGGGGAACATGCACAGGGCATATGCCCCAACGGCTGGCGCCTGCCCACCGATACAGAATTTCAAACGCTTATCGACAATTACGACGGACAGGATACGGCCGGCGCACACCTGAAGGAAACCGGCTATGTACACTGGCATTACTGGCCGGGTACAAGTGCAACCAACAACAGCGGTTTTACGGCCCTGGGGAGCGGATCCGTTTACAACACCGGAAGCGGCGATTTTTTTACACACAGAAAAACACACGGCTATTTCTGGTCTTCCTCTTACAGCATCGGTTTTGCAGATGTGCTGATCCTTTACAACTATCTGCCAGATGCCCTGATTGCCGGTAGTGATATAACCGAAAACCCGACTTCCTTTTCAGTGCGGTGTATCAGAAATGAATAAACCACGGGAATTATGAATCCAATGATCAGATATTTCCTTTTTGGCAGGAATACAAAAAACCCTAACAGCATTTTCGCCTTCATCGTTATGTTCTCCATCCTGCTCATACCGGGCTGCCTGTTCGCCCAGGCGGGGATAAACACAGACGGCAGCAGCCCCGACAATTCGGCCATGCTCGATATCAAATCCAATAACCTGGGTTTCCTTCCCCCACGCATGAACACCGCCGACCGCAACTCCATGACAGGTCCGGCCGAAGGCCTGGTCATCTATAATACGGATACCAAAACAATCGAATTATACAACGGCAGTATCTGGACCTCCCACACGGGGCGTTTTATCTGTGGTATCTCCCAGGTTAAGGACACTGAAGAAAGGGCTTACGAAACCATACCGATCGGCGACCAATGCTGGATGGCCAGCAATATGGACGCAGGAACAATGATCAGCAATTCTTCAGACCAGACGGACAACACATTTCTCGAAAAATACTGCTACGGCGATATTGAAGCAAACTGTGAGGAATACGGGGGGCTTTACCAGTGGGGAGAAGCCATGCAATACGAAATATCGGAGGGCGCCCGGGGTATTTGTCCCCTTGGCTGGCATATTCCCACCGCAGGCGACTGGGCAGCACTTGAATCTTCTTTGGGCGGAGCTGCATCGGCCGGTGGAAAACTCAAGGAAACAGGGACCCAGCGATGGAACCCGCCCAATACCGGTGCCAGCAACGAAACAGGCTATGGCGCACCGGGGGCAGGCTATATCAATGCCGGCAACCCGATTGAATTGAAATACTATTCCGGTTTCTGGACTTCCAGGGAGGAAGACGAAACCTATGCCGAGTATTTCTATCTCGCATATAACACCGCCGAATTAAAAAGCGGCTTTAACCTGAAAACAACAGGATTTTCGGTGCGCTGCATCAAGGATTGACAATAATTAAACAACAGATATATGAAAAAAGAAAAATGTCTCATTCAGGCTATCCTGCTGACCATTGCATGCTTATTTTCGGGCATGGGCATACAGGCACAATTACCCAATGATTCAACCTGCCTGCCGCCAAAGGTAAAAATCGTTGCCTCAAATGGATTCAAGCCATTTACCCTTGGGAAAAGCCAGGAGCTTACCTATACCGTGAGTGAATACCCCCCGGCGACTTCGCGGGTAAGTTTTGGCTTCATCGATAGCGACGGCATTGCAACAGGGCCGTCGCACACCATAACAAATGCAGGACCCGGAGGGGTTTCATGGTCAATCAACACCGACACCTGCAACTTCCCCCTATCGTCGCGTTTTCAGGTGGAACTCCAGTGGGGCGGCGACAGCACAGCCACTTACCGCATACCTCTTTGCAATTTGCCCGACACACTGAAGCTTTCCGCAACAGCGGGATGGGGTCCGTTTACATCCAACCAGTACCCACTGAATGATTCGCTCTGGAATCCTGTCCCTTCTCAGAAAAACACCATCACCATCAAGGATCTTCCTCCCAGGGATACCGCGGTATTGTTCAGGTTCCTGACTGCCGACTCCCTCGTGGTCGACTCCCTTTACGTTACCAGCCTGCCGGGCCTTTACCTCGACTCGGTGGTGATCCCCGAAAAGCATATGGATGGTTTACCGCTTTCGACACGCTATATCACGCAAACAACCTGGTGCGAAGGCGGGCCGCCCACCGGGATCGACACATATCATGATCTCAGGATCATCCCCCAGAAACCCAAACTGTTCTGCATGAATCAAGGGAATGTCGTAGTCGACTCCATACCCCCCGCTACACATCACCAGATAAATGGAAATGTATTGATGGTGGACAGCGTAAAGCACGGTCTTATAACCAATCGTTCGGTTCAGGGTGGCTCCTGGTTCGGTCTGTATTCATTTTGGTTTCCCTCCGACACTTTCACCATAGAATCATGGATATTCCCTGACGCTAAAAAACTCAGGCAAGCCACGGAAGGGGAAATGACCTTTATGAATGCAGACTCGGCCTGGTGGATCTGCCTGAAAAAGGAATCTGGCGAAATAAAGTTTGAACTCTATTTCGACAGCCGGTGGGGACGCTATGAATTGTTTACCGCGGTGGTAGACACTTCAAAATTACTCGACGGAAACTGGCACCATTTTTCATACCGGAACGCTATTGAATCAGGCCCGTATTATGTAACTTTTTTACTCGACGGCCAACCCCTGGCCACCACGGTAAACAAGACCAATTACGATCTTATCAGGGAGCACCCTGAATTCCAATTGCAGATCAAGACACTTCCCCTGCTTATTGGCGGCTGCCGTGCCCTGAATGATAAAAGCTCCAACGACCGGAGTTTCATCAGCATGATGGATGAGATCAGGATATGGAATAGTTTACGCAGCGATGAGCAGATAAGATCAACCATGAACCGTCACCTGCTGCAGGAAGAGAACCTGATCGGATACTGGAACTTCAACGACCTGAACAACCGGCTGAGTTACTTCGACGATCTGAGCTTTTATAATAATGAAGGTTCATTGTACGAGGGGGCCACGCTGGCTGAAGGAGATCCGGCCGGTGATGTGCTCGACAGCCTGCTGGTCATTTCCAGCAACCTCGAAACCGACTCCGTCCGTTATGAATTCTACGATGTGGAAAACCGGCTGATCGATGGCATTACATTGCCGTCACCCAACGGAAAGGCCCGGCTGGTTTATGATCTGTCGTCGCTGCCCAGCACAAGCAACCACCTTCGCATCCGTGAATACTATCCTGAAGAAAGGGATACCGGCCTGATAAGCGATTACGCACTCAGGGTGAACCCGGCCATTCCGCTTTCCACAGCACGCAACGGCTGGTCATATTTTTATTTGCGCTCCCCCCTTGGAAATTCCCAACTGCAGGGTCACGGAAGCCTTTTTAATGCCGTAACGGCCTGCGGCTTCCCTGACGGCAGCAGTAAAGTGGTGATGGGGCTGGAACATAACGGACAGGTATCGGATACCATGTCTTTTCACGCTAGTTCAAACCCATACCATCATTCACTGAAACTCGACGGGAGTACAAACTATATCAGGATCAACCAAAACATGAACGCTCCCGACCATTTCACGATGATGATGTGGTTCAAGACCAATTCGACCGAAGGCGGATGCCTGGCTGTGTTCAGCGATGATGTGGGCAACATGAAAAACGTCAACACAAATTACCTGCTCGCAATGAAAAAGGATGGATCTCTGGTTTACAGTATCATACAGCCCGATAACAGCATCGTAAACCTGCATGCGACAAGCCAGTATAATGACGGTGCCTGGCACCATGTGGCAGTCGTTCTTCCCGAGGGGGGCAATGGAATGGCAAAACTTTACATGGATGGATCAATCGTTGATGAAAAACTGTCTTCAGGCACTTTGCTATTCCCCGGCAACTGGGTATTCGGACACGCCGGCGACACCATTCCCCCATTGTTTCGCGACACCATCTCACAGTATTTCAATGGCGCTTTTTCCGAGATCAGCATCTGGGAGAAGGAACTGGATTATGCAGGCATCAACCGTACAATGTACCTGAATACCATTGACACCTGCCAGGGCGCGATACACTACTATCCTCTTAATGAGGGTGAAGGCTCCGGCCAACTTGTACATGACCGTATCTCGGATGCAAACGGACAGGTGGCGGGCAACGGCCAGCAATGGTTTACCGACCATGCCATATCGTATATCACATGGTACCGGGACATGGCAAAGCTGCCATTGCCGGGGATATATACACTTTTTGCCAGGGTCTTTCACCCATCAGGCCCCGATACGGGTTATTATTATCCGCTCGGAAAGTTCAATGTAAAAGATCCCCTGCCAGGACATGCCGTTACCTATAACCTGTCAGAAGGGTATGGTAATTTCGACCTGGGTACGAGCGTGAACAACACCATAAGCATATGGACCAACTACACCGCTCCGGGGGCCAATGAATATGCATTGAGTTACCAGTTCTTTGCGCCCGGAGGCCAGTTATTGCAATCGGGAAGCGAGGCTTTTACCGCCTCACCCTTTTCATACGAATTCGACCTGAACATGGGTATTGCCCCTCCCGGCAGCTATCTGGTGCTATATGTCAGTGACCTGGATGAGAAGGCGGATGCCTACCCCCTCTACTTCCCGATCCTGATCAGAACCATGGCGCCGCCAAAGGTTACGGGCGACTTTGGCCCGTTTAAACAGGCCATCGCTCCGGGAACCATGCAAGCCATGAATACTTTTACCATCAAAACCGATGTGATTGAAAACCTCACGCAGGTAAAAGGCAAATTTTACGACCGTTACGGCATCCTGATCGCAGAGGAAGACGCAACAAAAACAGGGTTTGTAAGCTGGCAACTGAGCCACGATATGGCCCGGCTGTCGCCACCCTTTACCTCCATGAAACTGGAATATTACCTGAACAACGAACCCTTTCCCGGCCTGGTACAGGGGCCATTCTACATTCCCATTACACGGACACGCCCATTCTGGTTTGATTTCCTGGCAGCCGAAGACTTCTCAAATATCAATGAAGACACAGTAACGGGAATCGTAACATTCAAAATATCGACACCCATCGAGAACCAGCACTTCTTCGACAATGCCGTGCACATCAGCATCCCCAACAGTGTGCCATTGCTGGGCGGGGCAAGCTCACAACTACAGGCCCCCCGCATCAAATCGTCGCTCAGGTATACCATCGACAATAACAAGCTTGAAATAGACGGCAATCCAATACTCGACCAGAAACTCTTTCACCTGGGATGCGGCAAACTGGGAACATTGTCATTCGATTTCGAGAACGACAGTTACGACACCTCTTACCTCGACCAGCAGAACAACCTCTTCGCCACACAGAACTTTTCCACCTCAGGAAGCATCAGTGCCAGTTTTGACAAGATCAAAGAGATAGCGGAACAGATAAAGATGATCGTCGACATTGCCGGGGCGGTCAATCCCGAAAGCGCCATCATCTCGCCTTCATTCTCCGTTTCATTTTCAGGAGGATTCAAATACTCATCCAGGCTTAACCTCATGCTCGACACCATAAATAAAAAGAATGCCTGGGGGTCGCATGGCAAGCTGAATGTTGATTCAGACCCCAGCCATACCGACAATGCATCCTATCATTTTTACGCCGGCTCCTTCGGAGTTGAATTCGAGATCGGCGCCAAATTGCTGGAAGGATTGCTTGAAGGCGACTTCTGTGTCGACCTGCGATTCAACCTTGGCTTCGGGCAGTCATATATCAGCATTCCAAAAACAGACAAACGGTTCCTGAAGGATTTCGGGATAGATATCCATGGCAAATTCGTCGTGAAGGAATTCTGGGGCCTGGCAGAACAAACCGTTTGGGGTCCCAGGCTTTTTTACGCCCATAAATTCTGGGGCGACGACCTTTCGGATCTCTTCCCCGACTTTGAAAACGAAATTGAATATACAAACGGGATTGCCGGTGATATCATCCCCGTGAGCTCACTGGCCAAAACCCCGCTGGCCTATCCGCAGGCATCCATTGCGGCATCTCCCGACTTCCAGCTCTTCACCTGGCTGGAACAGGGCAAATTGCCCGGGGAAAGGCATCTCCGCTCCAGGTTCCTGAGAAATAAAACAAAGAATTTCTCAGATAAACTAAGCATTCACAGCAGCAGTCACCTGATCAACAATCCCGTTTCGGCCGGATTCAGCGACAGCACCGTACTGATCACCTGGACCGAGGCGCGGCATGACCATAAGAGCCTGCAGAACGTGGAACCCGAATACCTGCTGCGTGATTTCGCCGAAAGCCAGGATGTATGGTATGCCGTCTATGATATCGCGAATGACAGCATTATTCAGCTCGAGATGATTCACGACAATACCACGGATCTCACTTCAGGAAGGGCGGAAGCCAGGCCCAAACTAACCGTGATTTCCGCCACCCAGGCTTTGCTGGTGTGGCAGGTTGCCAACCTTGATGCCGGATTATCAGACCTTTGGTATACTACACTCACAAAACAGGGAGATCAATGGTTGCAGGGAATACCACAGATCATTACGGAAATAGAAGGGATCGAAAGCTCCCTTAATCTTGCCTCCCCGGCCGAAAACATGGCCGTACTGACCTATATCAACGACATCCCGCCCGATATGTCGACCAACAGGATCATAACATCCGTTTTTAGCGATAATGCCTGGACGAAACCCTATACACTTGTACAGGACGAAAAGATGTATATCAATTACTGCGATATGGGATTCAGCGGAGAAACAGGCGGGCTTGTTTACACTGCCTACATGAAGGAAGAACTGAAAAGCAACTACGAGAACCTCATGCTTGTTCCATGGGATGCATCGGCAGGGAACTGGGATACCACCGCCTGCATCGAATTGCTGGCCGACTCGGTCCATCACCTGCAATACCCCGGGATAACGGTATATGAGGATGGTTCAACCGCGATCGTCTGCAAAGCGGAACAATTCGTGATAAAAGGCGATAACAGCAAGATAAGCCTGATTGACCTTTTCTCAGGAAATCTCAACAACCCGGGGGCCGAATGGTATCACATACCGGCCAATCCTTACGTTTGCGACACGACCAAGCAAATTTCCGAGCTCAGCATTTCCTGGGTCGGGGAAGACACCCTGATGGTGCTTACACAAGAATATGTCATGCTGCCGGCCAATACTCCCTACACACCGGTAAACGGCATCGTATGGGGCGATCCATACATGAACCAGGTGTTGCGGTGCTTTGCCCTGCGCGATGGCGGAATCATCGAAAATGTTGAAGAAGACCATTATAACCTGTTCATTGAAGAATCGACATTGCCCGACTCCCAGCCACTGCTTTACCAGAATTATCCGAATCCCTGCAATACGCACACTACAATAGGTTTTGAACTCAGGGAACCCTCGGAGGTATTGCTTGAACTATATGATATCAGGGGCTACCGGGTGGCAAACCTCGCCGACCAGAACCTGCCGGCAGGCGGATATGCCGTAAGGGTTAACACGGCGGAGTTGGAACCGGGAACATATATTTATAAACTCTATGCAAACAATGCCGTTAAAACGGCCAAAATGATCGTGATCAGATAAAGAAGATGCCTTTGAGCTGCCATATATAATAGCAGATATAAACAGCAGCAGGCTTTTTCAGTGCATGGAAAACCAAAAGGGGAAAGGGCGGTCAGCTCCCTGGCAGGAATGACCGCTTTTTCCCTTAGATTTGTTACGGTTAAACAAACAAATGCCATTGCATATCGACTGTTTCCTGTTTTCTGACAATAGCACATGAGCCATGTACAGGTTTACCCTTTTTCCCGTCTTCCTTCTTGTCTTAGTGCTTGCGACGATATCCTGCCTTGATGAAATCGGGCCTAAGCAAACTGAACCGCTTAGCGGCCCGGATCACACCTCGAAACCTTACGCCCGCTACTGGTGGTTTGCCTCGGTAATGAAAAATAGCGACATCCGCTACAACCTCGACTGGCTAAAGGAAAATGGCTTCGGAGGTGTGGAAATAGCCTGGGTATATCCGCTGAACCGGATGAAACCGGAAGATTCAAGCTATACCCCGCGGCAGGCATGGCTCAGCCCCGCCTGGCAGGAAGTTGTGCAATATGCCATGGAATATGCCGACAGCATCGGGCTGGGATGTGACCTGACCATGGGGACTTTATGGCCTTTCGGCGATTCATACGTCCCATTTGAACAGGCCGGCAGGAAGTGGGGCGATACGGGCTGGAGACAGGAGATCACGGCATCCTGGGAATACCCGGATAAGGGATATGTTATCGATCACCTGGCAGAAGAAAGCTACCTTCCCTATTTCCGGAGGATACTCGATTCCTTTCCGCGTCCCGCCATGAAAATACCAACGGCATATTTCATCGATAGCTGGGAAGTGGAGACAAGGCATCTATGGACAGATGGGTTTGAGAAGGAATTCATTATCTCATAAATTAGACATTACTGCAATCTGCAACAGAAGGGCACACACATTTGCGGAAGCATGATGCATCTGTTCCGCCGGGTGTTGACCGGAAACTGTTGCGAGGGCAGAAGGCCTGCCCACAAGACAATTTTTTAAGGTCCGACCGGTGCCGCCCAAAAAACATCTATGGATGTAATTGGATTATTTCATATCTTTCACACGCAAACAAATTCAATACCTAATCATTATGAAAAATTCAACGGCCTTCAGGGCATGTATTTTTCTTTTTAATCTGAACCTGTTCATGCTGATCCAGGGATTATCGGCATTATATGCCCGGACAGCCGAAATTGACAGCCTCGAACAGGTTCTGGCAAACACACGGGGGGAGGCACGTATTGAAATCCTTCATGAATTATCAAAGCTCTATGCAGTTATTGAAACCAGCAAGAGCCTTGATTTTGCCACAGAAGGCGTTGAACTGGCCAGGGAATATGAGGATCCTCTCAGGCTAAGCAAGGTCCTGAATGCTCTTGCCATCTCGCACTATTACTTGGGAAATATAAGCCTGTCAATCGCTTACCTGCAAGAATCCATTCAAATACTGGAAGGCTTATGGCAAGCCGACACTACCAACTTCGAATTGCTTTTCAGGATATCACTAATGTCGGGAAATGTCAGTAATGCATACTCCCAAAAGGGTGAGTTCGACAAGGCACTCGAAATGTTGCTTAGAGAAAAAAAATATCATAAAAAACTGATCGGGCATGACCCCAAAAACATTAAATACCAACAAGAAGTAATCAGATGTCTGAGCAATCTCTCAACGGTTTATCGCTCGCTGAACAAACTCCCTATGGCGGAAGAAATGCTTGTCAATGCCCTTGCGCAAAGCAGGGAGATAAACTACTTAAATGGTATTGCCCCTTGCCTGAATAACCTGGGAATGCTGAGAATTGAACAGGAACGATACGGGGAGGCACTTGAGATCTATGAAGAGGCTTTGCAGTTGAACATGAAGCTGGCCGACAGCATTGCCATTGCTGGCAATTATAACAATATCGGGCTCATCATGGAAAATACAGAAGATTTTCAGCAATCGCTGCATTATTATAAAAGTTCGCTGAAGATCACCGAAAGGCTGAAATATGCCTATGGGATTTCCAATACCTCGAACAACATCGGCAAAATATACCAGTTAATGGGCAGGCCCGACAGTGCGGAAGTGTTCATCCTGAAAGGGCTTGAAACCGCCAGGAAAAACGGCCTGCTCACCCTTGAAATGCAGAGCCTGACCACGCTGTCGTCGCTTTACCGGTCGACCGGCAATTTCAGGCAGGCACTGGATGTATACCAGGATTATTCCATCGTAAAGGACAGCTTATTCAACCTTGAGCGAACAAGGCAGATAGCCGATATGGAAACAAAATACGAGACAGAGCGGATAGACCGCGAAAACCTGATCCTGCGCAAGGACATCAAAATACATAAAACTACCCAACGCTTATTGTTCCTGGCTGTTTTTACCCTGGTACTGCTTACTGCCATGCTATATTTCCTGATGCGGGCAAAGAACCGCTTGCTGAGGCAAAAAACCGACCTTTTCGAACAACAGAAGCAGATACAATCCATGGAGATCGAAAAAAAGGAAATGGAACGTAAATACTTCGAGGACCAGGTATTTGCCGAACAGGAGATCAACCGCCTTCAGAAGATCAAGCTGGAGGAACAAAACCGTAAACTGGCAGCCACGGCCATACAGGTGACTACCAAAAACAAGATACTGGAATCGATATTACAGGAGATTGACCAGGCTTCGAAATCGAAACTCCACGAACCGGATGAATGTTACCGTAACATCCGCAAAACCTTAAGGGCCAACATGAACCTCGACCGCGACTGGGAGCAGTTCAAACGCCATTTTGAAGAAGTCCACCCCGATTTTTTCATCAAGCTCACTGAAAGATATCCCAACCTTACACCGGGCGAGCAAAAGATCTGCGCCTATTACCGGATCAATCTCGGCACCAACGAAATTGCCCAGATACTGAATGTCACCCTTGCAGCAGTGCGAAAAAGCCGGTACCGTCTTCGCAAAAAGTTAGAGGTCGAATCACAGACGAAAATGAACGAATTCATGCTGAGCATTTAATAACACACTTTAGCCTTTGCCACAGTCTGGAATTTGTTTTTCCGGCCAGTCGAGCCCACTTTTTTTCTCATAAAAAAGTATGATAAAAAAGTCTTTTCAGTCTATTATCCCGCTGGCGATTAATCTTTCTGACCAGTTCTTCTTCCATTACATTATCTCATACGCAATGGAAAAGAATTCACGCGGCGGAATGTGGCATTGTATTCTTAACGGCTCAAGCGGATAATATGATCCTAGCCAGCAACATGCCGGGGGTTTCGGTATTTATTACCGGGGATACAGAGCCGGCCCGGGAAACATTCATCATCCCACTAATACGTGAAGTTACCGTACCTGCCTTTACAATGATTCTATAATGATCGGAACCCTCACAGGAATATAGATCGCAAACAGCAATATCCCGAACTAATCGACCTTGAAAACAAGTTCCCCGGGAACTACATCACCGTCCTCCGCATCCTGTCGCTGGAATCCCGCCCCTGCCTGGTGGCAAGTCTCAGGGAACAGGGCCTTTATCATTTTTCGGATAAGACAGCATTGCAGGCTTTCAGGCATTTATACTACCAAACATTTTAAAACCAGCCTGGCAGCCGGTATTAAACAACTGATCGCCTGCACCCGGGAAAGGCTTTTAACCGGCGCGGGCATCACAGTCCGGGTTTCAACAGCGGCCCGAGCCCTTCCATGATCTTTTGAGTGGCGCCGGTGCTTTCCAGCATATAATTGCGGTTTGTCTGGCAGGCATGCCGGTAGGTTTTTTCGTCGGCCAGCATCCTGTTCAGTACCTGCCTCAGCTCTGCAGCATTCTTAACCGGGAAGGCTCCTCCCCTTCCCGCCAGGTCGACGGCCTCCCTGAACTTTTGGTATCCGGGGCCGAAGATCACCGGTATCCCGTTTACGGCGGGTTCCTGTATGTTGTGCAGTCCACCCGAAAAAGCACCGCCGATATAGGCAATATCGGCATAGCGGTAAATCGACGACAACAAGCCGATTGTATCGATCAGGAGTACCTGCTTTTCGTGCCACCCGGCCGGATTGTCTTTGGTATAGCACAAAACCGGCATATCCATGACAGAGCGTAGCTGTTCGATCCTGTCTTCCCTTACTTCATGCGGGGCGATGATCACTTTTAACCCGGGAAAGTTTCCGGGAATGGTTGCCAGGAGCTCTTCGTCCGGTGGCCATGTGCTGCCGGCGATCAGCACCCTGCTTCCATGGCAGAAGTTTTCAATGGCAGGATCTTCATACTTGATTTTCAAGATGTCTGCCACGCGGTCGAAACGCGTATCGCCACTTACTGTTGTATTCATGATGCCCCATCTGTGCAATAATTCTTCCGATGCCGTATCCTGCAAATAAATATGTTCCGCTTTGCGCAGCCGTTTCCTGAACCAGCCGCCATACCATTGGAAGAAATGCTGTTTTTCCCTGAACAGGGCAGAAATAAATACCAGGGGGACATTATTTCTTTCCAGGGCAACGAGGTAGTTGAACCAGAATTCATATTTGATGAAAACGGCAAGCTGTGGCCGCAGCATACTGACAAAGCAGTCGGCATTCCGGCGGCTGTCGGGCGGAAGGTACATCACCTTATCGGCACCCGGATAATTTTTCTTCTGCAGGTAACCCGAAGGGGAAAAAAAGGTAAGCAGTATCTTATATGAAGGGTACTCCCGTCGCACCGCCTCCATAACTGGCCTGCCCTGTTCAAACTCCCCGAGGGAGGCGGCATGGAACCAGAGGACCTTATCGCCCGCAGCAAACGCATTTTCAAGTTCCTTCTTCCATCCCCTGCGTCCTTTTACCCACGCTTTGGCCTTGGCGCTGAAGGGCGAGGCCATGCGGATCAGAACCGTATACACGGCGATGGCCATATGATAGAGGAAAGCCATAAAAATGCAGTTAATTTATATAATAGGCGGAAGGTGCACGCCTGTACAAAGGAATGACCCACCCGATCCTGATCCCGAAAAACAGGTCAAAATACTTTGTGTCATCTTTCAGGCCGGTATCGAAATTCACATCACGGCGGTTTTCTGTCCATGCCTGCGAAACCTCAATCCCGCCAAAAAAGTTCCATACACGCGTGTCGCCCATATACATATAGCCAATGAACTGGTTCAGTCCGAACCCGCTTGTAAGCCTGTCGTAACCTTTTTTATAATCCCCCTGCAGTTGCATGGCCGTATTGTCGAGCACATTCACCACCAGCCGGTGCTGGATATAGCCGGCTCCCAGCCTGAACATGATCCCCGAATTGGGATTGGGTCCAAGCAACGGGAAAAGTTTACCGGCATGCGCCCACAGCATGTGTCCCCGCTCAAAATACTGGAAAACGGCGTATTCCCCATTCTGCCCGATCAGTTGCCCGTCGTGGGTCAGGATATTTTTAAATATTTCATCCCCGTTCTTCACCTTACCTCCAAAAAGGTAATTATACTCGATGCCAAAATACAGGTTTTGTTTTGTTTTAATGCCCAGCCCGGAGCCGATATTCGAGGATGGGCCATATTTCGAAGCGATATCACCTCCCAGCATAAAAAAACCATAGGTTCCATAGAACACAGGGGTGGTGATCGAGCTGTCCCTGACACTGACCTGCCCGCTCACTGTTATGGTGTGCCATAAAAAGACCAGAAGCAGGACCGGACGAAAGTAGTTTTTCTTCATGCCACAAATTAACGAAAAAATGAGGTATGTGGTATGCAACCCATCCCGTTTATTATTCAGGATCCTATGGGTTTCTTTTCCCTGGCCCGGGAATATTTTTTAGTAACCGTCCAATTATCATTTTTATGGCAACACTTATCATCATACAATTTATAACAAATCTACCGGTATGGGCATGATAATATGTATAAATTTGCAAGCGCAAAAAAACGGGATTATTAACAAAAATATTGGTATTACATGAAAAATATCCAGATGGTTGACTTGCGCGGCCAGTACTTAAAAATCAAAGATGAGATAGATGCCGGGATACAGGAAGTAATTGATTCGTGTGCCTTTGTGAACGGTCCGGCGGTGAAGGATTTTCAGGCCGGGCTGGAAGAATACCTCGGGGTCAGGCATGTGATACCCTGTGCCAATGGAACGGATGCACTTCAGGTTGCCATGATGGCGCTGGGCCTCAGGCCCGGCGACGAAGTGATTGCACCTTCCTTTACTTTTATCGCCACTGCCGAAGTGATCGCCTTGCTGGGGTTGACCCCGGTGCTGGTTGATGTGGAACCGGGCACCTTTAATATCGACCCCCTTGCCGTTGAAAGGGCGATCACCCCGAAAACAAAAGCCATAGTACCCGTTCACCTGTTCGGGCAATGCGCCAACATGGAAGCCTTGCAGGAAATAGCCGGCAAACACGGCCTGTTCATCATTGAAGATGCCTGCCAGGCCATCGGTGCAGATTATATTTACAAGGACGGAACAAGAAAAAAGGCCGGCGCTATGGGAGAGATCGGCTGTACTTCCTTTTTCCCCTCCAAGAACCTGGGTTGTTACGGCGACGGCGGGGCTATCTTTACCAACGACGACAAGCTGGCCGAAGACATGCGGGCCATCGTGAACCATGGAATGAAAATCCGTTATTACCACGATATGATCGGGGTTAACTCAAGGCTCGACAGCATACAGGCTGCGGTGCTGAGGGTCAAGCTCAGGCATCTCGACGAATACGCCTCGGAAAGACGCAGGGCTGCATATTATTACGACCGCGCCTTTGAAAAATCTGACGTGCTGCAAATACCTGAACGCTACCAAAACTCCACACATGTCTTCCACCAGTATACCCTGGTCGCCAAGGGCATTGACCGTGACAAGCTCCAGCATCATCTTGCAGGCCGGGATATTCCTGCCATGATCTATTACCCGGTGCCACTGCACATGCAAAAGGCATATATTGACCCAAGGTACAAGGAAGGCGACTTCCCGGTTACGGAAATGCTGTCGAAACGGGTGATCTCCCTTCCTATGAGCACCGAACTTGATGAAGAGCAATTGGAATATATCACCGCATCGGTCATTGAATTCCTGCAAGCTTAAGCATAGCCGGGATGCCCGTGATGGTCGGGATATCCGGCATTGCGGAAGCGAAGGTTTTCCATAAAATTTGTACCTTGCGTAAAATTTCTGCGTAATGAAAGTACTCGTTACAGGCGGCACCGGATACATTGGTTCCCATACTGTTGTTGAATTACAGGAAGCGGGATTCGATGTGGTCATCGCCGACAACCTGGTTAATTCCGATCAGGAAGTGGTCAACTCCATCGGCATGATCACGGGTATCGTACCGGCTTTTGAAAAGACCGACCTGAGCCGGCCCGGACAGGTAAAAGAACTATTCGAAAAGCATCCCGGCCTGGAAGCTGTGATTCATTTTGCCGCCCTCAAAGCCGTGGGCGAATCGGTGAAGATGCCGCTTGAATATTACCGGAACAACATTTTCAGCCTGGTAAACCTGCTGGTCACCATGAAGGAATTTTCGGTCGACAAATTCGTGTTTTCCTCCTCCTGTACCGTTTACGGGCAAGCCGACACTTTACCCGTGAGGGAAGACAGCCCCCTGCAGGAAGCAGAATCGCCATACGGCAACACAAAAAGAATAGCGGAGGACATCCTGCGCGACGAAGTGGCTGCCGGGGATCTTCGCTGCATTTCACTGCGCTATTTCAATCCCATCGGGGCGCATCCCTCATCCCTCATCGGTGAATTGCCGCTGGGGGTTCCCGACAACCTGGTCCCTTACATTACACAAACCGCCATCGGCAAGCGCGATAAGCTAAAGGTTTTCGGTAATGACTATGATACCGCCGATGGCACACCCATACGCGATTATATTCATGTTGTGGACCTTTCGCGCGCTCATGTTCATGCACTCAGGCGCCTGGCGGGGCAGCGGCAAAAATCCCCCTGGGAAGTTTTTAACATTGGTACCGGTAAAGGCTATACGGTAATGGAGGTTATCCGTTCATTCGAAAAAGTATCGGGCATGGAACTCCCGTTCGAGATCACCGGCCGCAGACAGGGTGATATTGAGAAGGTTTGGGCCGACACTGCTTATGCCAACAGTGAACTGGGATGGAAGGCCGGAAAAGGTCTTGACGAGATGATGCTGTCGGCATGGAACTGGGAACTTGCGCTGCAAAAAAGGAACAAACAATGACATATCCTATGAATACAATTCTCATTACGGGCGGTGCCGGTTTTATCGGCTCCCACCTTGTCAGGTTCATGGTAAACAAATATCCTGATTACCGGATCATCAACCTCGACAAGCTCACCTATGCCGGGAACCTTGAAAACCTCCGCGATGTGGAGAACATGAAGAACTACCTCTTCATACGTGCCGACATCAACGATGCCTCCGCCATGCAGCATATCTTCGAAGAGCACAATATTGACGGTGTCATCCACCTGGCTGCCGAGTCGCATGTCGACAGGTCCATTGCCAGCCCAACGGAATTTATTTACACCAACATCGTGGGAACGGTAAACCTGCTGAATGCAGCCCGCCATCACTGGAAAGAAAAAACCAAAGACAGGCTCTTCTATCACATTTCAACCGATGAGGTTTACGGATCCCTTGGCGATACCGGCCTTTTCACCGAAAGCACCGCCTACGATCCGCGCAGCCCATATTCGGCATCCAAGGCCAGCTCCGACCATCTCGTCAGGGCATATTACCACACCTTCGGATTACCGGTGGTTATTTCCAACTGCTCCAACAACTATGGCCCCTATCAATTCCCCGAAAAGCTCATCCCCCTGATGATCAATAATATTATCCACAACAAGCCGCTTCCCGTTTATGGCAGGGGGCTTAATGTACGCGACTGGCTCTACGTGGTGGATCACGCCCGGGCCATTGACCTTATCTATCATCATGGCCGGAAAGGTGAAACCTATAACATCGGGGGTAATAACGAGTGGAAGAATATCGACCTTGTAAAACTGCTGTGCAGCATCATGGATAAAAAGCTTGGCCGCGAGATCGGGTCATCGGAAAAGCTCATCACCTATGTAAGCGACCGGGCGGGCCACGACCTTCGATATGCCATAGACTCATCCAAACTCCAGCATGAACTGGGTTGGGAACCATCCCTTGAATTCAGCAGGGGGCTGGAAGAAACCGTTGAGTGGTATCTGAAAAACGGGCAATGGCTCGGGAATGTCACTTCGGGCGACTACCAGCAGTACTATGACAAGATGTATGCGGGGAGATAGGTTTTCGCCTTCCGGGTCCCCGGAGGAAAATACTGAACCTGAAAACCCATTTAAATCTTTATGTTATTCAGGCAGTTGTGCGCTGGAAGTGAGGATGTCCTTCTTCACCTTTTTAACCAGCCCCTGTAATACCGTTCCCGGGCCCACCTCGATGATCTCGGTGGCACCATCGGCAATCATGTTCCGGGCAATCTGTGTCCAGCGAACCGGGGAGGTAAGCTGAGCGATAAGGTTTTTCTTGATGATCTCGGAATCGGTAACCGACTGCCCGGTAACATTTTGATATATCGGACAAATACCCTTGTTGAACCTGGTGGCGTTGATGGCTTCGGCCAGTTCATTTCCGGCGGGTTCCATCAGGGGCGAATGGAAGGCTCCTCCTACTTTGAGGGGTATGACCCTTTTGGCCCCGGCTTCTTCAAGCAGGTTGCATGCCGTTTCCACCCCACTGATGCTGCCTGAGATGACAAGCTGCCCGGGGCTGTTATAATTGGCGGGTACCACCACATCCTTGATGTTTTTCAGTATCTTTTCCACTTCCGCATCATCCATGCCCAATACGGCGGCCATGGTGGAAGGTTGCAGTTCGCATGCCCGCTGCATGGCCATGGCCCTTTTGTAAACCAGGCGCAGGCCATCTTCGAATGACAGCGTTTTATTTGCTACCAGGGCTGAAAATTCGCCCAGCGAATGTCCGGCAACCATATCCGGTACAAAAGATTCAGCCAATACCCGGCTCAGGATGACTGAATGGAGAAAGATAGCAGGCTGGGTCACCCTGGTTTGGCGAAGGTCCTCCTCGGAACCTTCAAACATCAGGTCCGTAATCCTGAACTTCAGGATGGAGTTGGCTTTATCAAATAATTCCCTGGCGAGGGCGGACTTTTCATACAAGTCTTTTCCCATTCCGGGGTATTGGGCTCCCTGGCCCGGAAACACGTACGCTTTCATAGACAGGTCTTGATCAAATTACAGAACCGGCCCTTAGCCGGTTCAGGGCGCAAAAATAGGAATATTCTTACAATTGACAACCAGAATTTTCGAAACATCATATAGCCGCAAACCACATTTTTATAGTATTCAATTCGTTGCACATGGCCGATCATGTACTCCTTATTATCAAATATCCGGGGCCCCGGATATCCTAATGCAGATCCATCCCGAGCAGGTGGATGAACTCGGCCCTCGTTTCCTGTCTCTTAAAGGCCCCCGTAAAATCGGAAGTTGTGGTGACCGAATTTTGCTTGGCCACGCCCCGCATAACCATGCACAAATGCTTTGCTTCTATAACAACCGCAACGCCCAGCGGGTTCAGTGTATCCTGGATGGCATCCTTGATCTGCGAAGTAAGCCGTTCCTGCACCTGGAGCCTTCGGCTATAGGCTTCCACCACCCTTGCAATCTTGCTCAGCCCCGTAATATACTCATTGGGGATATAGGCAACATGGGCCTTGCCGATGAACGGGATCATATGATGCTCGCACATCGAAAAAACATCAATGTTCTTCACGATCACCATTTCCCGGTAATCTTCCCTGAACTTGGCAGAATTGAGGATCTCCACGGGATCCACATCATTTCCATGTGTGAAATACTGTATGGCTTTCGCTACCCTTTTGGGCGTATCGAGCAGACCCTCCCTGTTAATATCTTCACCGATGAGTTTTAATATCTCTGCATAATGCCAGCTCAGCTTTTCGATCTTTTCAGGATCAAAGCTATCGATCCGTTCATAATCAAGGGATCCGTTATTTGTACTCATTTCAATAATTGTTTGTGTGATTATTCGGTTTTGGCAAATCATTCATCATCATGTGGCTGATCATAAACAGGCATGGAAGCCATTGCCGTGTATCCTTTTAAGTTTCTTCTGTTTTTTTCGCCTTGCTGCGCCGGCCCGGCCTTTTGCCATTTACCCTGAGCAGGCTGATCACTTCAATACTGGTATAAACAACGTACAGAATAAAGAATACGGTGATGAATTGTTTTGCATCCTCCTTAAATACCAGTGCATAAACGATCATCACGATCATGTACAGGATCAGTTTCATGGTAGTGACCGCCATGAATGCATTGATGAATTTTTCAGGCCTCTTTTCCATTTCCTTAAGCAGGAAACGGTACATCAGGAAGTTGACGATATAGAAAAAGAGTAAGAGGAAAGGAAAAGCGGGTGTATAATAAGATGGCGGCGTAAGAGAATAAATGAGCATGGCCAGGGCAATCATCACAGCCGTGGTAACCGAAAGTGTAAAAATAAACTTATTAAAAGCCTTTTTATATTTCATTTTCTGAAAAATTCCCTGATAACGGTATAAATTGCAAGGATGACCGATAAAACGGATAAAAGCATGGTAAAGACCGGAAACTGCCACTGCATCCATTTGTCCAGTTCACGTCCTCCGAAAACCCCGATAAGGATGATTGCAAGCATCTGAAACGCGATGGACGAATACTTTGCATAAGTATCAAGCGCCTTTTTCTTTTTCCCTGATGGTTTCATTCACGACAGGTTTTTCGGTTCTGCCGCCAGATTCGCTCATGTTGCAGGTTCCGGAGAATTTCGCCCCCGGCTCTATTGACAACTTGTTGGTGGTAATCTCGCCCGAAAGCTTGGCTGTTGCTTTCAGGGTGAGTAATTCCGATACGGTTAATTGGGCTTTTACGGTACCGGAAATGTCGGCATTGCGACAACCCACTTCACCTTCAACATGACCAGTCTGGCCAATCACGATCTTCCCCTTGGAATTGATAGAACCGATGAGGGTTCCGTCAATCCTGAAATCGCCGCCCGACTGTATGTCGCCCTTGATGGTGGTGCCGGCGCCAAGCATATTTACCGATTGTGTATCGCCATTGATCGTTTTTGCCATTGTTCTTCGGTATTTAATGTTATTTATTAAGGTATTCTATTTCAAAAAACTTCCGGTACAGGACCATGTTCTTATCCTTGTAAAACACCGGATAGTTCTTCATTGAGATCACCGCCTCGGTATAATTGCCGCTCCCCAGTTCAGCAAATACATAGGGATCGCCGCTTGTCTTCCTGTAATAGGATAAGGCATCTTCTGCATCATCGAAATTCCCCACCGTGATCATGTACCTGTTTTCATCCAGCAGCAGGCTGTTAACGGTAAGTTGTCGCAGGCCGAAATAATTCTTGTTATGGTCGGAGATCCTGACCTTGATCGCGTTCAGCTTAACCGCCTGCCGTTTCACCACAAGCAGGTATAGGTGTATGTCATTGGGATTATAAGTGTAGGGCGACTCAAACACACTGTCTGTTTTTACGGCCTGAACACCCGTGCCCAGATCGGGCCTGTCCCTGGAAATATAATCGAGCAGATTCTGGGCAAGAGGCTTTACTTCGCTGTCGGGATATTTTTTGACAATATCCCTGAGCACAACCGCCAGCGAATCCACCACATCGACCCGGCCCACCGAAAGGGCCTTTAAATATAAAAACTTCGGTATCAGTTCAGCGCTGTCGCCATACAGACGCAAAGCCCTGTCCGCATCACTGATCACGGTAAAATACTGCCCCCGCTCATAAGCCTGGTAAGTTTGTGAATACATGGATGCCAGTTCCGTTTCTTTTGCCTGCAAAGTCTTGTAATAATCCGGATCGAGGATGATCATGGCATAATCGCTGTCGGGATATTCCTCTACGATGATATCCCTGTAAAAATTTGTCCGCTCCGTATTTCCAAGTCCCAGGTAAAGCCGGTACAGGCGGTAATATACTTTAAGCTTTTGCGGATTATCGGGATAGCGTTGCAGCAGTTCCTCGTACGATTCTATTGATTTTTCGGGGTTGTTCAACCCTTCGGCATAGATCAATCCAAGATTGTATAAAGCTTCGGCAATGGCTTTGTTCGATTTTGCCAGGGCCTGTTCCGAAAACGGGATATTTTTCATGTAATACTCCCTGTTATGGGGATCCAGGGCCTTTATGCCCAGTGTATCTCCTGCCTGCGCCAGGCTGTCGAGCTGTTCGTCAAGGAAATCATCCGGTTCATAAATGATTATCTGTTTGTCTTTCAGTCGCCACAGGTCTTCCAGCTTACGGTTTCCCCATTTTCTTACAAATTCTGTAAACCCGTTGCTCATGGCGTTGGGATTATAGAAATACCATTTCCCTCCCCCAATGGGTTGCCCCATATTAAACCCGCTCTGGCCCTGGCTGAAGGCAGCCATGTTCTGGGCCAGTTCTTCTGCCTCCCGCTGCTTCCGCTCTTCCTCGATCAGGTCAGCGATGATCTGGTCGATGATCCTGAAGCGTTCCTGTTCCGGCATGGCCGCCAATCTTTGCAGGCTGTCTTCAACATAAACCACCTGCAGGTTGCTGACCAGGTCGGAAAGCTTGGCGGCCTTGTTACGGATCTCGTCATAGTCGGGGTAATCCTCGGGTAAAAAGTTTACAGCCGTATCGTAGTAAGCCTGTGACAGTTCATATTCAGGGATATCGAAAAATATTCCGGCCAGCATCAGGGCAGAGGTCGATTTCTGGTAGTTATTCGTGACGCTGCGGGCCACCGACAATTTAAGGTATTCAATGCCAAGGCTGTCCTGCTGATCCTTAAAGGACACTTCCGCCAGGGCAAAATAGATCTGATCAAGGTAGTCCTTGTTTTTATCGTCGCGCAGCATCTTCGTCAGTTGCTTGATAATAACCCGGCTGTCGCCATAAGCCGATTCATAAGCCCTGGCCATGTTGATTTTAGCCTGGAAAGCCATGTCGTAAGGGGGGTTTCTCCTGATTACCTCCGCATAGAGCCGGGAAGCCTGGGCGAGGTCTCCTTCTTCCTGGTAAATTTGTGCCAGGATGAATCTGGCCCGGGTTTTCAGTTCCTTATTTCCGGCATCCAATATGCCTTCGTAAAGGTAACTGATGGCCTGATCATATTTTTCCTGTTTGATGAAATGGTCGGCGGTTACCAGAGCCAGTTCCTTGTAAACGATCATGGGCACATTGCCTTTTCCCTGGTCGATATCGGCCTGTACGAGGTTGAGCAGGGGGCCGGATTTTTCAAATTGCTCCATTTCAATGTATGTACGGGCCAACCAGAGCATGGCCTCGTACTTGATCGGGTTGTTTTCGTATTCGCGCATGATGAAGCTGAAGGAGCGGCGTGCGCTGAAGTAATCCCGTTTATAAAAATAGGCCTTCCCGATCAGCAGGTATGCATCGTCGATCCAACGTACATATTCTTTCCCCCCGAAACGCATGGAGTGTTTAAGAATGGTTTTCGACCCCTTCTCAATGGCCCTGTCGAGCAGGGGTGTAACGGTCTTCGCTTCTGCTTCCGTGCCATAATTGTACACAGGCAGGATCATATTGAAGTTGTCTTTCACAGCCAGCTGCATATCCTGCTCGGCCTGTTTCAGGGCTTCCTTTCCGTTCCAGTAAACATTGTAATGTGCTGTAAGATTGTGGTACAACCTGCGGGTGAAGCTGTTCTTCTTGGTTGAACAGGAAGCCATGAAGATAACCAGGAATATGGCCAGAAAGGAAAAAGAAATATGATATGTATTCCGCTTGCTCAAAACTGGTAAATATGACTCTTTAACTGTTTTTTGGCACATTTATTATCAAACAGCTGCAAATATAGGCAAAGTATTGTGTAATACATTCGCGGCGATGCAAATAGTCGGGAATGCCTTACCAAATCTTTTATGACGGCAAAACCTGCCTGAAAGGATCCGGCTTTTTCCGCCTCCGGAAATGATATCCGGGAAATGTAATGGCGAATCAGTCACTGCAGCATCCCTTTGAATGGAAATACAGATACTACACCCCGATACGGCCAGAAAAATCCGGCAACTGAATAATGAACCTGGAAACTGGGCAATAAATTCCGATATTTGCAAATCCAAAGCATCTGCCTGATGGACCGGAAAAAAAAGAAAAGCCGTAAATGGTACCTTAAACTCAGGGATAAGTACCGCCTGGTGATCATGAATAACGAGACCTTTGAGGAAAGGCTTTCCTTCAGGCTTTCCAGGCTGAATGTATTCCTGCTGACCACTACCATATCCATCATCCTCATCACCCTCACTATTTTTATCATTGCCTTTACACCTATCAGGGAGTATATCCCGGGCTATATGGATGTGAATATACCGGGGCAGCTTTACCGCCTGGAACGCAAGGCCGATTCACTTGAAAATGCCCTCAGGGTTAAAAGCCTGTATATTCAAAATATAAGGAATATCATTGAAGGAAGGGAGATGGCTGATACAAACTATTTGCAGGACGAAAGCACAGCCAATTACGACAGCATAACCCTGAAATCATCGCCCGAAGATTCTATCCTCAGGGCCCAGTACGAAGAGATGACCAAATATAACCTTTTCTTCTACGAAACCAGCAGCTTGTATGATCCGTCTCTTGCGCTGAGCGACCTTGTATTCTTTCCCCCTGTTGAAGGGATCATCATCAATGGTTTCAGCCTTGCCGAAAAACATTACGGAATAGATATTGCTGCTTCCGAAGAATCGATGATCAGGTCGGTGCTGGGCGGAACGGTTATTTTCGCCGACTGGACAACCGAAACGGGTTACACCATTGCCGTGCAACACGAATGGGGTTTCATTTCCTTTTACAAGCACAGTGCATCGCTGCTCAAGACCACCGGCAGCCAGGTTAAGGCGGGAGAAACAATTGCAGTAACAGGCAGTTCAGGGGAACTCAGTTCGGGGCCACATCTGCATTTCGAACTCTGGTACAAGGGAACGCCTGTCAACCCGGAAGAATACATATTGTTTTAACCCCCACAGATGAACAGGAAAAGAATTGCAATACTTGGATCAACCGGATCTATTGGCATACAGGCGCTTGACATCATCCGCAATAATCCTGAGCGTTTCTGTGCAGAAGTGCTCACAGCCGGCAACAATGTGGAATTACTCCTGCGGCAGGCCCGGGAATTCCATCCCAACATGGTAGTGGTTGCAAATGAAACCCATTACACCTGGCTCTGTGATGCCCTGGAAGGCAGTGGCATAAAGGTTTTTGCAGGCAACGACTCCATCGCCCAGCTTGTTGAAAGTGATGAGGTAGACATGGTGCTGAACGCCATTGTCGGTTTCGCGGGTTTTGAGCCAACCATCAGGGCCCTGGAAGCCGGTAAAGACCTGGCCCTGGCCAATAAAGAATCGATCGTTGCAGGCGGGCAACTGGTAACTTCACTGGTGGCAAAGCACCGTAACCGCCTGATTCCTGTCGATTCTGAGCATTCAGCCATTTTCCAGTGCCTGATGGGTGAGCAGGCCGAAGCTGTTGAAAAGATCTATTTAACTGCCTCGGGAGGCCCATTCAGGGGAAAAGAGCTGAAATTCCTGGAAAAGGTCAGTCCGCAGCAGGCACTCCGGCATCCTAACTGGGAAATGGGTGAAAAGATCACCATCGACTCGGCAAGCCTTATGAATAAAGGCCTTGAAGTTATAGAGGCCTGCTGGCTGTTCGGGCTGGAGCCCCACCAGATCGAGGTTATCATCCACCCGCAGTCGGTGATCCATTCGATGGTGCAGTTTCACGACGGCTCCGTGAAAGCGCAACTGGGGCATCCCGACATGCGCATACCCATCATCTTCGCCCTCTCCTATCCCGAACGACTGCCATCGGAATACCGCCGTTTCAACATTGCCGACTATCCTGAATTGACCTTCGAAGCGCCCGACATGAAAATTTTTCGTAACCTTGCACTCGCTTATGAAGCCCTCAGGTCCGGCGGGAACATCCCGTGTGCCATGAATGCCGCCAACGAAATGGCTGTGGAAGCTTTCCTGAAAAGGAAGATATCATTCCTGCACATTCCTGCGGTGGTTGAGAAGTGCATGCAAAACATTGCCCGTATCGAGCATCCCAGCTTTACCGATTACTTTGAGACTGACCGGGAAGCCAGGGCGCTGGCAAAAAAATACATTACTGAAGAATCATGGATATAGTCATAAAAATATTGCAATTGCTGCTCAGTCTGTCCATTCTGGTGATCTTCCATGAAATGGGACATTTCCTTGCGGCCAAGTTATTCAAAACCCGGGTAGAAAAGTTTTATCTTTTTTTCAATCCCTGGTTTTCTGTGTTCAGGTTTAACTTTAAGGGAACAGAGTACGGCCTTGGCTGGCTGCCGCTGGGCGGATACGTCAAGATCAGCGGCATGATCGACGAGTCGATGGACCGTCAGGCCATGAAAAAGCCCCCCCGGTCATGGGAATTCCGTTCCAAACCTGCCTGGCAGCGCCTGATCATCATGCTGGGAGGGGTGATCGTGAATGTCCTCCTTGCCATCGTCATCTACATCTTCATGTTATTTTCCTGGGGCGAAAGCTACCTGCCCACCACAGAGGTTAACAAATACGGTATTGCCGTTGATTCCATGGCCATGGAAATGGGATTGCAGGACGGTGACAGGATACTCTCCATTGACGGCAAGTACATTGATGATTTTTATCAGATCCCGATCACCCTTATTCTCAATGAAGCAAAAAGCATACAGGTTGAACGCGGTGGCGCTAACACCGACATCATGATCCCCGAAGGAAGCATTGGCAGGCTTATCAAACAAAAATCCCCTGAGTTTATCTCCCCCCGCTTCCCCTATATTATTGACGGGTTCGCAGACATGTCGCCGGCCATAGAAGCCGGCCTGCAGAAGGGTGACATATTGATCGCCCTGAACGGTGAACCATTGTTGTATTTCCACGAATACATCCGGTCGATCCCCGGCCTGAGAGGTCAGGAAATCACCCTCACGGCCCTTCGTGAAGCCGACACCCTTCTTTTCAGCCTCAGCGTCCCTGATGATGGCATTATCGGCATCTATCGCAGCAGCCCCGAAAAATTCTTTGAATTCAACACCAGGGATTATTCTTTCATCGAAGCCGTTCCGGCCGGTGTCATAAAAGGGTTCAGGGGTATAGGCGATTACCTGAAGCAACTTCGCCTCCTCTTTTCGTCGGAAGTAAAAGCCTACGAGTCGGTTGGCGGATTCATCACCATTGGCAGCATTTTCCCGTCGGAATGGGACTGGGAGCGTTTCTGGCGCCTCACAGCCTTCCTGTCGATCATGCTCGCCATTCTCAATGTCCTGCCAATACCTGCATTGGATGGGGGCCATGTGATGTTCCTGCTGTATGAGATCGTTGCCAGGCGCAAACCAAGCGATAAATTCATGGAATACGCCCAGATCATCGGTATGATCCTGATATTCGCCCTGCTGATCTATGCCAACGGGAATGACATTATCAGGCTGTTCAGGTAAAAAAAAATAACGGCAGGCTTATTCTGAAACTTTATCACGCAGTGACTTAAACCCGTTTCCAAGGATCTCATTCGCATTGATGACCGTCAAAAAGGCCTCAGGATCGGTCTTATGGATGAAATCCTGCAAAATGGCCAGTTCCCTCCGGGTCAGAACGGTATATATAATGGTCCTTTCCTTGTTATTATACATCCCCTCCCCGCGCAGGTACGTGCCTCCCCTGTTCAGGTCGTTGATGATCTTATTCCTGATCTCTTCATGCTTTTCCGAAATGATAAAAAGCGTTTTCTCGTAGGAAATCCCCTGCAGCACAAGGTCGATGACCCTTCCGGTTATGTATATGACAATAAGCGAATACAGCGGAATCTTCCAGTCCTGGAAGGCAAGGAGCCCGGCAACGACAATGACCGAATCAACATAGATCATCAACTGGCCCAATGGCAGCCGGGTGTATTTGGAAATGATCATGGCCACAATGTCGGATCCGCCTGATGTAGCTTTGGATTTGAAGATGAGTCCCAGCCCGAAGCCAATGAATACACCGCCGAAAACCGACGACAACAGGATGTCGTCCGGAACCAGGGCCTTCACACCCCACAGGTAGGTGAGTGAATCCACAAAAACTGCCGTAAGGACAAATCCCACCACCGTTTTAATCCCAAAACGGGGACCCAGCACGCGTATGCCGATCAGGGTAAGGGGTATGTCGAAAGCCAGGGCCGTCATACCGATCGGGAAACCTGTATAATGATGGATCACGATGGCAATACCATAAACACCTCCCGGCACGATGTTGTGCGGTGTAATGAAAAGAACGAAACCGCTTGCCATGATGAATGCACCGGCCAATATAAGGGCATAAGCCCTGAACCACCTGGCTGAAAACAATTTTTCCTTAGATACAAAACCCATATGTTTTAGTTTTAAGAGGTTTGGCCTGAAAATTCAGGGCGGCAAAGGTAATACCTTTAAACAATCGGCTGTATTATAAATATATTAATTTTACTTTTGTTAATAACGGCCTGGTTGAAAGTCATTTATTATAAAAACGGGGAAAGAGGGGCAGCCCGCGGCACAATAGGCAGCCCTTTTTTTCATTAATTCATTAACAGTAACTACTGCGATTGAAAAACAGTTATTTCTATATAAGCCTGATGTTGATTTTGTCCGGCATGTCGGTTACAGGGCAAAATACGGGCAATCTGCGGGAGCAAATGATAATCCTTGACCGCGACACCATTGCCGTCGACAGCCTGAGCATTATCCCCGGCTCATTTCTTTTGATGGAAGCCGGTGGTACGGTGGCAGACACTTCTCTGTACGAACTGGATTATTTGCGTGCGCAGATCATCCCTTCACCATCCCTCCGGCACGACAGTGCCGCGTATCTCGTTTCATATCGCGTGTTCCCCTTCAGTTTTGCGAAAGTGTACCGAAATAAAAACCTTTCGCTTCTCGAACCCGACGACCAGGGGTTTGTCAACCCGTTTGCATTTAGCGGGACCCGTAAGGAAGGCGACATTTTCAGCACTACCGGGTTAAACAAAAGCGGAAGCATCTCCCGCGGTATTTCTTTCGGTAACAGCCAGGACGTCGTGGTAAACTCAAGCTTTAACCTGCAACTCTCGGGAAAACTAAGCAGGGACATCGACATACTGGCTGCCATCACCGATAATAATGTCCCGATTCAACCCGACGGCAACACCCAGACCATACAGGAATTCGACAAAGTGTTCATCCAGCTATCATACAGGAATGCCCGCCTGATTGCCGGCGATTTTGAGCTCACGCGTCCTCCCGGGTATTTTATGAACTATTACAAAAAAGCCCAGGGTGGTGATTTCAGGAATAGTTTCGGACTGGGAGACGAGAACAGAAGAAATCCATGGACCATGGATATCCATGCCGCAGGTGCCGTTGCCAAAGGGAAGTATGCCAGGAACCGCATACAGGGCGAAGAGGGGAACCAGGGACCCTACAAGCTCAGGGGCAATGAAGGCGAAACTTTCATCATGGTGCTGGCGGCATCGGAAAAAGTATTTATAGATGGTTTGCTGCTCACCAGAGGCCAGGATCATGATTATACAATAAATTATAATAACGGCGAAATCAACTTCACTCCCAACGTACTCATCACGCGCGAAAAAAGGATTGTTGTTGAATTTGAATACGCCGAAAGGAACTACGCCCGTTCCATGTTCTTTGTCTCCACCGGCATTACCAATGGGAAACTGAACCTCAGGATGAACGCCTTTTCGGAACAGGACCTGAAGAACCAGCCGTTGCAGTATGATCTCAGCGGCGAGCAAAAAGAATTCCTGGCCGATATCGGCGACAGCCTTGACAGCGCCCTCTGGCCCAATATTGACAGTGCAGGCTTTTCGGGCGAGGAAATACGCTACCGCTTAACCGATACGATTGTTAACAATGTGTTTTACGATTCCGTTTTTGTTTATTCCGTCAATCCCGACAGTGCTGTTTATAAACTCGGCTTTGGCATGGTTGGAGAGGGAAGGGGGGATTATATCCTGATTAAAAGTGATGCCAACGGCAGGGTATTTGAATGGGTTCCGCCGGTCGACGGGATCAGGCAGGGTAAATATGAACCCGTAAAGATCCTCGTCACGCCCCGCAAAACCCAGATGCTCACCTTTGGCCTCGACTATGAATTTAACGAAAACGAAAAATTCACCTCGGAGATCAGTGTCAGCAATAACGACATTAATACCTTTTCCGATAAAGACAAGGCCGATAATACCAGCTATGCCATGATGCTGGGCTATGACAGGAAAAACAAGCTGGGAAGGGATACCAGCAAGCCCTGGTACCTGATTGGCAGTGCCCGTTACGAATGGGTGCGGAGAAACTTCTCACCGGTGGAACCATACAGGAAAGTGGAGTTTAACCGCGACTGGAACATCAGCCATCAGATGGAAGAAGAACATGATCAGCATCTTGCCGGACTGATACTGGGAATTGAGAACGCCGGGCACGGGAAGGCATCCTACCAGTTGAATATCCTGGATAATGGCCCCCTATACACCGGTATCATGAACAGCCTCAACGGGAACATGAATGTAAAAGGCTTTTATTTCAATGCAGACGGTAGCCTGCTCAATACCCGGCAGGAAGATTATAATACCAGCTTTTACCGCAGTAAGTCGGGCGTGGCAAAAAAACTTAAACACATTACCCTGGGAGTCAGGCAGGAGTGGGAGTACAACCATTTTGTGAAAAACGAATCGGATTCGCTCATGCCTGTCAGCTTCAGCTTCAATGCCTGGGAAGCCTATATCAAAAACAGCGACTCCGCAGTAAATGAATACCATGCATTTTACAAGCAGCGCATGGATAAAAAACCACTTGGCAACGAACTCATGGCAGCGACCTTCGCCAGGGAAGTGGGCGCGGGAACCACTCTCAGGAAAAACCCTTCGAGCAGGCTTACCCTAACCGGAACCTACCGGAACCTCGAAGTTAAGAATGAAGCCATTACCGATGCGAAAGCTGAAAAAGTGGTGGTGGGAAGGCTCGAATATTTCCTCAAATTATTCAAGGGAGCCATTACCTTCAATACCTTTTACGAGGTGGGGGCCGGACAGGAACAAAAACAAAGTTTTTCTTACCTGAAAGTCCCCGACGGTGAAGGGGTCTATATGTGGATCGATTATAATGGCGACGGCGTTGAGCAACTGAATGAGTTTGAAGTGGCAGCTTTCAGGGACCAGGCCAACTATGTGAGGGTCTTCACCCAAAGCAATGAATATATCAAGACATACAGCAATATTTTCAGGGAAGCCCTTAACCTGTCGCCCGCGGCCGTCTGGACAGGGAAGGAAGGATTTTTAAAGTTCATGAGCCGCCTGTCGAACCAGACCATGTTCAGGATCGAACATAAAACCTCCACCGACGACCTGAACATAGCATACAATCCTTTCATCAGGGAAAGCAGTATAATGGACACCAGCCTGATATCCATGAATTCCTCTTTCAGGAACACCTTCTACTACAACAAGACCCATCCGAAATTCGGCATGGACTTTAACTATACCCGTAACCGGAACAAGGCATATCTGGTAAATGGTTTTGAAACGCGCACCCTGACACAGGGAGGCATCAACCTGAAATGGAGTTTTTATACCGGCTTCATCTTGAACCTATACGGTGAAAAAGGGAACAGGGACAACATAAGCGAGTTTTTTCCCACCCGCAATTTCAACATCAATTACCAGCAGGTATTACCGGAAATTGTATATCAGCCCGGGACTGCCTTGCGTATCAGCCTGAAATTCAGACATGAAACCAAAAAAAATATAATTGCTGGCGAGCATTCACTGGTCAGGGATCTGGGGGCCGAAATCAATTACCGCCTGGTGAACAGGAATACCCTTCTGATAAAAGCAAATTATATCAATATTGGTTTCACGGGCGATGAAAACAGCGCACTTGGTTTTGAGATGCTCGAAGGACTTGGCAGCGGGAAGAACGGGACCTGGAATATATCATACCAGCAAAACATTTCGGATTATCTTCAGCTCAGCCTGATATATGATGGCCGAAAGCCAAACGACAAACCCATCGTACATGTCGGCACTTTGCAACTGCGTGCGTATTTCTGATCCGGACATAATAATAAATAAGAGAGGAAACCGTTAAGATAAGCGGTTTGCTGAACGATAAGTAATTTTACTTAGAATTAATTCATTAAACCGTTAGAGCATTTCAGTAAAGATGTATTGGCTTATTTTGTAAATTTGTCTGGTCGGATTCATTGCCCGCCGGGATTGAGGATGATGAAGAATTTGATAATTTCTTGTTAGTTTTTTATACTTTAGCAGCACAATTAAACCCGTTAACCGAAAACTGAAAGCATGAGGCAGGTGAAAACCAGCATAGTGGTTCTGATTACGGCATTTTTTGCCATAAGTCTGCAAGCCCAGCAAGAGCCTCAGTTTACACAAAACATGTTCAACAGGGTGTTTACCAACCCGGGCTTTGCAGGCATGGGCGAAGGCATTTGCGTTACCGGACTTGGCCGGCAGCAGTGGGCAGCTTTTAAAGACAATGAAGGGAACAAGGTTGGACCCGAAACTTTCCTGATCAGCATCGATGCTCCCGTCAGGGTGTTGCGCGGCGGGCTGTCGGCCCTTGTCATGCAGGACCAGATCGGTTTTTCAAAAACCATCACCCTCAGGATCGGATATACCTACCTGAGAGAAATCGGCATCGGCAAACTGGGTGTGGGAGCCCAGGTCGGTTTCAACAACCGCTCAATAGACTTTGGAAAGTTCATTGCCGTTGATCCCAACGACCAGTTACTGCAAAACCTGACCGGTGAGGAAAGCGAGATACTGATCGATGCAACATTCGGCCTGGTATATGAAGTGCCCGAACAATATTTTATCGGTTTTTCTGTTAATCAGATCGTTGAAACGAAAGGCAAGGAACTTGCAAACTGGACAACCAATGTCGACACCAATGAAACAAGCAGTTTCCTTTACAGGATGACACTCGACCGCACATATTACCTGCAGGGAGGATATGAATTTGTATTCCGCAACCGCCCCGATTTCGCCATATTGCCCTATGCCATGATTAAAGTAGACAAGGCAGCGGTGCAACTTGACATTGCCGGGCTGCTGGAATACAAAAAAACCTTCTGGGGCGGACTGAACTATCGCCTTCAGGATGCGGTCTCGGTTATTCTCGGCCTGCAATACAAGAATTTTAAAATCGGTTACTCATACGATATTACCACTTCGAAGCTGGGGCTGGGAAGAACGGCCGGAAGCCACGAAGTAATGCTGAAATACTGTTTCCTGCTTGAAGGGGAAAAAGGAAGGAAAAGCTACAGAAACATAAGATTTCTGTAATCACATGCAAAAAAAGTTTTGAAGTGTTATTATTATAATTATTTTTGGAAGTTTTTAAATTTTAATATATAGTGTTTCCGGATAATATTTGCAGGACTAGCCCGTTAGGTACTTAATCAATATTAAAAAACAGATGAAAAAGTTTCCAATCTTCCTGACATTACTAATCGCCTTGATCATACTCAGCAGTTGCAGCAATACCGGCAACGGTGAACTTGTTGGAGTAAGGGGGAAGTCAAAACACTTTTATCAGCCCGACCCCTATGGCATGGTTTTTATCCCGCAGGGAAGTTTTACCATGGGTACCGGTGACCAGGATTTCAACTACAGCCAGTTGCATCAACCCAAAACGGTTTCTGTATCGGCCTATTTCATGGATGAAACGGAGATCACAAACAATGAATACCGGCAGTTCGTTTACTGGGTGAGGGATTCCATTGCCCGCTGGATGCTTTATGATAACGGCATTACCGATCCGCAATACATCCAGACCGAAACGAAGAAGGGCGAGATCATCGACCCCCCGCAGGTAAACTGGAAACTCGATGTACCATGGGATTCTGACGACCAGGCCATCCGTGATGCCCTCGAAGACATGTACCTGCCCGAACATGAACGCTATTTCAGAAGGAAAGAAGTTGACACCAGGAAACTTTTTTATGAATATTACTGGGTTGACCTGAATGCCGCCGCAAAAAAAGACTGGACTGAAGACGGGAATTATGAAGATGCCGGCCTTGCAAACCGCCCGCAGGGCTTAAGGGACCGTTCGGTATATGTCCGCAAGGAGATCATCGCCGTTTATCCCGACACGCTTGCATGGATACACGATTATACCTATTCTTTTAACGACCCCATGACCGAAAAGTATTTCTGGCACCCTGCATTTGACCACTACCCGGTGGTCGGGGTGAACTGGATGCAGGCCCGGGCGTTTTGTGTATGGCGCACCGAATTGAGAAATACTTACCTGCGTTCGCAAAAGAACGAATCCAGCGTTGCCGAATTCCGCCTTCCCACCGAAACCGAATGGGAATGGGCAGCCAGGGGCGGATATGAAAACAGCCCCTATCCGTGGGGAGGCCCCTATACCCGAAATGACCAGGGATGCTTCCTGGCCAATTTCAAACCCATCCGCGGGAATTATATCGCCGACGGCGGCCTCAGAACCGTCATCGTAGGTCATTACCCGCCCAATGAATGGGGCCTTTACGACATGGCCGGGAACGTAGCCGAATGGACCATCAGCGCATTCGACCCGGTATCCTATAACTTTACATGGGACATGAACCCGAATTATACCTTCAATGCAAAAGAAGACGACCCGCCCGACATGAAAAGGAAAGTCGTAAAAGGCGGATCCTGGAAAGACATTGCCTATTACCTGCAGGTTCAGACCAGAGCCTACGAATATCAGGACACGGCAAAATCATATATCGGATTTCGCTGCATACAACCTTTCCTCGGCCGAAACAAAGACGACAACCCGGCCAGGGCCTCACGGGTATACAATTAATGGAATTACCAAAACTTTATAGCTAAATCACAAGTTTAATTAATAACAAAAACAAATCATCATGGGTTTAAATAACATTGTTCGGAGCAGGGGTTTTAGAAACTTCATGGCAAAACTTTACGGCCTGGGGGCCTCTGTCGTAATCCTGGGTGCACTCTTCAAGATCAACCACTATCCCGGAGCTGACATTATGCTGATCGTTGGCCTTGGCACCGAATCTCTCATTTTCTTCTTCTCGGCATTTGAACCGCCGCATGTGGAACCCGACTGGAGCCTTGTTTATCCCGAACTGGCCGGCATGTACCACACCTCCGGTGAGGATGGCAAGAGAAAGCCAACCGAAGAACTCGATGCACTGCTGTCGGAAGCCAGGATCGGCCCCGAACTGATCGACAGCCTGGGGCAGGGCCTCAGGAAAATGAGCGAAAACGCATCACGACTTGCAGAGATCACCGATGCTGCATCCATTACCAACGAATATGTGAGCAATGTGAAAGGTGCCTCCGAATCTGTTTCGGAACTTTCCAGCTCTTACAAGGCTACATCCGAAGCATTGAAAAAAGATGCCAGGTCATCAGAACAATACCTGAAAAGCATTGAATCGGCCGCCGAAGGGGCAAACAGCCTCTCCGAATCCTATAATAAAGCCGCTCAAAGCCTGAGCCGGGAATCACAGATCAATAACGACTTCACCGAACAGATCAAAGCTGCCACCGCTTCTGCACGCGAACTGTCAAATAACTATACGCAGTCGGCAAAAGCACTCGCAGAATCAGCAAAAGCACTTGACTTCTCTGCCGGCGACAGCAAAAGCTACACCGAGGAACTCAAAAGGATCTCCAACAACCTCTCTGCTCTCAATGCAGCTTATGAATTGCAGCTGAAATCAACCAATATACAGGTTGAAACATCTTCGAAAATCCAGAAAACACTCGAAGCATTCATGGATACCCTGGGCAAATCCAATGAAAAAACCATGGCCTACAAACAGGAACTGGACACCCTTACCGACAGGGTGGCATCACTGAACAAGGTGTATGGAAACATGCTCAATGCCATGGGAAGCAAGGCAAATGTATAGCATCATTTTGAAGCCACCAGTAAAAAAAGCTAAACAAAACTAAAATTTGAACAACTATGGCTGGATATAAGGAAACCCCGCGGCAGAAAATGATCGCAATGATGTACCTTGTCCTGACGGCCCTGCTTGCATTGAATGTGTCCAGGCAAATCCTTGATGCATTCCTTGTGGTGAACAAAAGCATGGTTACGACAAACGAGATACTTGCCAACAAAATTGAAACCATTTACAGCCAGTTTGCCCAGCAGTATATGCTAAATCCCGGGAAAACTGCCGAACATTTCGAAAAAGCAAAAAAAGCAAGGGAATACAGCGATGAGCTGATCCATTACATTGAAAAGCTGACTTTCGACCTCGTTGCCTACTCCGAAAGAAAGGATTCGGCCACGGTCATCGAACGTTACTATAACGTTGAAGAAATCCGTGATCCGCTCGACCCTGCCAAAAAGGTAAACAAGTTAACGCTTGACCTGTTAAGCGTGCCCACCAAAGACAAATACGACAGGGCCACAACTTTCTTTATCACCCAGGGAAGGGCAACCGAACTGAAAAACAGGATCGATGCCTACCGTGTAGACATGGAAAACCTGATCCCCGAAGAATACAGGCACAGGGTAAATATAGGACTGAGGACGGATGAGGATTACCGCAATGCCGACGGCGCTTCCCAGAACTGGGAAATGCACCATTTTTACCATACCATCGTGGCAGCGGAAGTCACCATCCTGAACAAACTCATCGCCGAAGTCCAGACAACCGAATTTGATGTGGTTTCTGAACTTTTCAGCGAGATCACGCTTTCCGACTATAAATTCGACGACGTTTCGGCCAAGATCATCCCCAAAACTTCCTATGTGATCCAGGGGCAGAAATATGAAGCCGAAGTTCTTGTAGCAGCGTATGACACCAAACAAAACCCCGATGTTTACGTGCTGCAGGGTGCCTCGGAGATCACAGACGCAAACATCTCGCGGGCCGAGAAATGGGAAGGAAAGGACGGCGTTGTTAAACTTCAGTGGAATGCAAACAGGGATGGCATCCAAAAATTTGCGGGTATCGTTGAAATAACAAACCCCGAAGGGGAAAAGGAACGCTATCCGTTCGTACACGAATATATCGTGGCACCTCCTTCGCTTACGGTAGCAGCAAAAAAGATGAATGTCTTTTACCGCGGTGTCGATAACCCGGTGTCCATTTCTGTTCCGGGTATTGCCAAGGAAAAGATCAGGCCCGCCATCTCCGTCGGGACCATCACCCCCGACCCGGTTGACAGGGGCGACTGGATTGTAAGGGTGCCCGCCGATGCGACCACGGCCGTTGTCAGCGCCACCGCCGATTACGAAGGAACCATGATGAATATGGGCGCATTTGAATTCAGGGTGAGAAGGGTTCCCGATCCGGTTGCCGAAATTGCCGGCATCAGGGAAGGCAATATTAACCGTAACACCCTGCTGGCCGCCAATGCCATCATCCCGGTCATGAAAGATTTTGAATTCGACCTCAATTTCGTGGTAACTTCCTATACCATGGGGACCATCATCAATGGCGACTGGATCCCGAAAAGAGCCAGGGGAAACCAGTTTACTTCCGAGATACAGGACATCATCCGGAATACAAAAAGAGGCCAGAAGATCTTTTTTGAGAATATCCAGGCTGAAGGGCCCGACGGGTCAAGACGCACACTCAGCCCGATAAACTTAACGATTGAATAAAACTCGTAATAACATTATAATGAAAAAACTCATCATCATCCTAAGCGCCATGGCAATGCTGGCGGGATTTGGCAGCTCTTCATCGCATGCCCAGATCCTCGACAGCCATCCCACAGACGGATTGTTTGAGGATGGAAGCGGGTTTGTCAATATGCGACCCGTTCCCTATCCCCCATTCAGGAAAGCTGACCTGATGTGGCAAAAACGCCTCTGGCGCGAAGTTGACTTCCGTGAAAAGATCAACCAGTATTTTTATTACCCGATTGAACCACACAACCACTGGAGAAGTTTTATCACCATCATCACGGATGCACTGAAAGAAGGAAGCATTACGGCCTACGACATTTCTGCCACCGATGAGTTCCTGGTTCCGCTTACCTACCAGGAAGTCATCTCCCGCCAGACCGACACCATCCACCAGGTACTCCAAAGGCCATACCCGCCTTATGAAGATTATGATACGGTTATTTACAGCGATTTTGACCCGACAAGGGTGAAACGACTGAGGATCAAGGAGGACTGGTACTTCGACAAACAGCGCTCGCAAATGATGGTGAGGATCATCGGTATCTGCCCTATCATGATCAAGGAAAGGGATGGTTTGGAAGTCAGCGAGCCGCTATTCTGGATCTATTTCCCCGAAGCACGGCCGATCCTGGCAAGGGCTCTGATCTATAACCGCCATAACGATGCCATGCGGCTGAGCTATGACGATGCCTTCTGGAAAAGGATGTTCAACAGTTTTATTTACAAGGAATCCAATGTCTTCGACCGGCGCATATCCGAATATGCCACCGGCCTGGACGCCCTGTATGAGGCCGAAAGGATCAAAAACGAACTTTTTGAGTTCGAACACGACCTCTGGGAATTTTAAAGAAACCCATGATAATACAGGCCCTCCCTGCAAGGAGGGCTTTTTTTTTGATTGTTAGCGTGATTCCCCCCGGACTGGTCGGGGAAATCGCAGCATTGATTATATTTGTTACAGAAATTGTCGCTATGACCAAAGGATTTCTCGACACTTCCATCGAATACCTCAAGGGGGTTGGCCCGAAAAGGGCTGCCCTTCTCAAGTCGGAGATCAACATCCATACATTCGACGATTTACTGCAATACTATCCCTTCCGGTATATCGACAAAAGCAAGATACATAAAGTTGCAGAAATCACCCCCGATCAAATCTATGTGCAACTAAAAGGCCATATCACCAACCTGCACACTGCGGGAAAACCAAGGGCCAGGCGACTGACGGCCATCCTTACCGACAGCACGGGATCGATTGAACTGGTCTGGTTTAAGGGTTTCAAATGGCTGGAAAACAGGTTTAAGCCGGGAGTAGAATACAGGGTTTTCGGGAAGCCCAGCCTCTTCAACAACAGGATAAACCTGGTCCATCCCGAAATCGATCTTGCCGATGAGGAGGATGATGGCCTCAACCTCCGCCTGCAAGGGCATTACAGTTGTACGGAAAAGTTACGGGCACACGGATTAACAAGCCGTAACATCAGCAAGCTGCAATACAACCTCCTGCGAAAATCAGAAAGCCATATCCATGAAACCCTTTCGGCAGGCATCCTGCAAAAGCTCGGGCTTATGCCGCGCGAAGCGGCCTTCAGGAATATACACTTCCCCGAAAACCAGGCCTCATTGAAGAAGGCCCAGGCCCGGCTGAAGTTCGAGGAATTGTTCTTCATACAATTGCGGCTTTTAAAAACAAGATTATTCAGAAAGCAGGAGGTCAGCGGACATGTGTTTTCGACCGTGGGCAGCTATACGCATGATTTCTACGAACATCACCTTGAATTCAGCCTTACCGGTGCTCAGAAAAAGGTGATCAGGGAGATCAGGGCCGATATGGGGTCGGGAAAGCAGATGAACCGCTTATTACAAGGTGATGTCGGCAGCGGCAAAACCCTGGTTGCACTAATGTCTATGCTTATTGCACTCGATAATGATTACCAGGCATGCCTCATGGCACCCACAGAAATACTGGCCATGCAGCATTTCGATACCATCGCCCGTATGACTGAACCCATGGGCATCAGTGTTGAACTGCTGACAGGTTCCACACGGGCGGTACGGCGCCGGAAAATACTTGAGCGACTGCATAGCAAAGAGCTTCAGATCCTGATCGGCACTCATGCCCTGCTTGAGGAGGACGTAAGGTTCGGACGGCTCGGACTGGTGGTCATCGATGAGCAGCACCGCTTCGGCGTGGCACAGCGGTCGAGGATGTATTACAAGAATGACATTCCGCCGCATGTGCTGGTGATGACGGCAACGCCCATACCGAGAACGCTGGCCATGACACTGTACGGCGACCTTGACCTATCGGTGATCGACGAATTGCCGCCTGGCAGAAAACCCGTAAAGACCTATCACTACTACGAATCAAAACGCCTCCGGCTTTTCAGTTTCATGAAGGACCAGATCGCCATGGGAAGGCAGGTCTATGTGGTGTACCCGCTCATACATGAATCGGAAAAACTTGATCTGAAAGACCTTACGGATGGCTATGAAAGTATCAGCCGTGCCTTTCCCCTGCCCGATTATGCTGTAAGTATCGTTCATGGCAAAATGAAGCAGGAAGACAGGGATTTTGAAATGAAGCGCTTTATCCGTGGCGAAACCCATATCATGGTTGCCACCACCGTAATCGAGGTTGGAGTCGATATACCGAATGCCAGCGTGATGGTCATTGAAAACGCCGAACGATTCGGCCTTTCGCAGCTTCACCAGTTACGCGGCCGCGTCGGGCGGGGGGCCGATCAGTCGTACTGCATCCTGATGTCGGGCGACAAGATCACTACTGAAGGCAGGATCAGGCTGCAAAGCATGACCGAAACCACCGACGGCTTCGTGATTGCCGAGACCGACCTGAAACTGCGCGGCCCCGGCGACCTGGCAGGAACACAGCAAAGCGGCATCCTCGACATGAAAATAGCAAACCTTGTACAGGACGAAAAGATACTAAAATATGCCCGTAACCTGGCCATGGAAACACTTGATGAAGATCCCGGCCTTGAAAATCCCGCCAATGCCATTCTTTATCAGAGGCTGAAGGAACTGAACAAAAACCAGCCCGAATGGGCTTCGATCGGGTAATGAGAATGAAAATCATTAACTTTGCCCATCGTTCAGCATATTATATTATCATTCATAAACATACAGCATGAGCGGGGAAACGATCCGGACGTTTATCCCTTTAAAACAGTTTCAGCATGAAGTTATCATACAACTGGTTGAAAAAATACATCGACCCAGACATGAACGTGGATGAACTGGGTGAATTGCTTACCAATTGCGGACTGGAAGTTGAGAGCATTGAGAAGTTCCAGAGCATCAGGGGCGGGCTTGAAGGCGTTGTGGTTGGCGAAGTGGTCAGCTGTATAAAACATCCCAATGCCGACAAGCTGAGCCTTACCACCGTAAACACCGGGAGCGGACGCCTGCTGCCTGTCGTATGCGGCGCACCCAACGTTGCTGCAGGGCAGAAAGTATTGCTTGCCACTGTCGGCACGGTCCTCTATCAGAATGAAGAAGCCTTTGAGATCAAAAAAACCAATATCAGGGGTGAAACATCCGAAGGCATGATCTGTGCGGAAGATGAGCTGGGGCTGGGCACTTCCCACGAAGGCATCATGGTCCTCCCCGAAGATGCTGTGCCGGGTACGCCTGCCAGGGAATATTTCAACATCTATGAAGACCATGTGCTTGAGATCGGGCTCACGCCAAACCGCACCGATGCAATGGGACATATTGGTGTTGCCCGCGATATCATGGCCGTGATAAACTGCCGCAAAAGCAAAGGAACGCAAAAACTCAGCCTCCCCTCCCACGCCAACTTCCGGGCCCCGGAAAAGCCTGCCGAGATCCCTGTCAGGGTAGAAGACACGCAGGCATGCCCCAGGTTTACAGGGATCACCATCTCGGGAGTGCAGGTGAAAGCCTCACCCGAATGGATGCAAAACCTGTTGAAAGCCGTTGGCATCAGGCCCATCAACAACATCGTGGACATTACGAACTTTGTGCTGATGGAAACAGGCCAACCCCTTCATGCTTACGACACAACAGCCATTGAAGGCAATGAGGTGGTGGTGAGAAAAGCCCGCCCCGGAGAAAAATTCATCACCCTCGACGGTATTGAGAGGTCCCTAGCCACCGACGACCTTATGATCTGCAATGCAAACGAAGGTATGTGTATGGCCGGTGTTTTCGGAGGTGCTGGATCGGGTGTAACTGAAAAAACGAAAAGTATCTTTCTCGAAAGTGCACATTTCGACCCATCAACGATCCGGAAAACAGCCAAAAGCCACGGACTTTCAACCGATGCATCATTCCGCTTCGAAAGGGGAGCCGACATCAGCATGACCCTTCCTGCCTTAAAAAGGGCCGCCCTGCTGATCACTGAACTTGCCGGGGGTAAGGCTTCATCGGAAATTGTCGACATCTATCCGCATCCCATTGAGGGGTGGATCACGGAAGCAAGATACAGCCATATCCACCGCCTGGCGGGTCAGGAAATTGAAACAGACCTGATCGACAATATCCTCGAAGACCTGGACATCCGGATCATTGAAAGAAATGACGATATCATCACCCTGCAGGTGCCAACCTACCGCTACGATGTGCGTCGCGAAGCCGACATCATTGAAGAGATACTGCGGATATACGGTTATAACAATATTGCATACACCGATGGCGTAAGGGCTTCGCTCATGCATCAGGAGTACCCCGATCCCGACCTGCTTCAGAACATCCTGTCGGACCTGCTTGCCGGCCTCGGTTTTACTGAAGTCATGAACAACTCTCTTACACGGGCGGCTTATTATGAGCAGTTCAGCGCATTTGATGAAAAGCAAAGTGTCAGGGTAGAAAACCCTTTGAGCATGGATCTGAATGCCATGCGCCAAAGCCTGCTGCCCGGCGGACTCGAAAACATAGCATTTAACCAGAACCGCAGGATCACTGATATACGCTTCTTCGAATTTGGCAATGTCTGCAGGAAAGTTGAAGGAAGCAACCCAAAAAACAAACTGGCAAATTACCAGGAAGAAAAACGGCTGGCCCTTTTCGTTTGCGGACGCAAACAAAAAGAAAGCTGGAATACTTCCGACAAGCAGACAGATTTCTACTACATGAAATCGGTCGTCATGAATATCCTGAAAAAACTGGGGACTGCGGAAGACCTCGTGATGAGCAATCCAGCTGCTCAGGGGATGTTTAGTGAAGGCCTCAGGCTTTCCCTCAACAACAGTGAACTTGTTTCGTTTGGATCCGTTGATCAATCATTGCTCGACAGTTTCGAGATCAGGCAGAATGTTTTTTATGCCGATTTTTCATGGAATGCAATCATGAGCATTGCCCGGCAGTCGGTAACAACCTATAAATCGGTACCCCGTTACCCCGAAGTAAGACGTGACCTGGCCCTTCTGCTCGATAAGCAGGTCAGTTTCGGGCAAATCAGGGAGCTGGCCTTCGAAACCGAAGCCAGGCTTTTGAAACGGATAGGGCTTTTTGATGTATATGAAGGCGATAAGATCGAAAGCAACAAGAAATCATATGCCCTCAGTTTTATTCTTCGCGACGAAGAGAAAACCCTTACCGACAAGATCGTGGATAAAACCATGAAAAAGCTCATCAGCACATTTGAAAAAGAACTGGGTGCCGTCATCCGCTAATGGCATCATCATCCCAATATTTTAAAACAAAATCATGAAACAGGAAATGAATGAATATTCTGAGGCGCCTTCAGGCGAAAAGTTCGCACTGCCCGGGGCAGATGAGTATGCTGCTGAATTAAGCCGCATTGAAAAACTCGTTCAAAAAGCCAGGGCCGGCAAACAGGAAATTGTGGTGGTAATGGGGGTTGGCTTCGTAGGGGCTGTGATGGCCGCCATCATTGCCGACGCCAGGGATGAAAACGGGAAAAACACCAAATTTGTGATCGGCTGCCAGCGCCCAAGCCGGCGCAGCTTCTGGAAGATCCCCATCCTGAACAGGGGCGTATCGCCCGTAAAGGCCGAAGATCCCGAAGTTGACGAGCTCATTGGCCGGTGCGTCAGGGAATCTGAAACACTCACGGCCACCTACAACAGCGACAGCCTGCAATTTGCCGATTGTGTGGTTGTTGATGTGCAGTGCGACTACAACAAGTCTGAACTTGGCAACATGCGCAGCGGAGAGGCTGAGATGGCGGCACTGGAAGAAACCATGAAGACCATTGGTGAAAAGATCCCTGCCCATGCCCTCACACTCATAGAAACCACTGTGGCACCCGGCACTACCGAATTCGTTGCCTGGCCGATCCTTAAAAAAGCCTTTGCCAAAAGGGGGATGACAGATACTCCGTTGCTCTCGCATAGTTTCGAAAGGGTAATGCCCGGAAAAGAGTATGTAAGATCGATCCGCGACTTCTGGCGGGTTTGTTCGGGCTGCACGACGGAGGCGCGCGACCGGGTGATAAAATTCCTCAACGAGGTGCTGAACACCAGGGAGTATCCCTTAACCGTGATGGACCGCCCCATCGAGTCGGAAACCACCAAGATCGTTGAAAACTCCTACAGGGCAACGATCCTTGCCTATCTCAACGAATGGAGCCTTTTTGCCGAACGCAACGGGGTTGACCTCATAAAGGTGATCAATGCCATCAAGGTACGCCCCACACACAGCAATATGATCTTCCCGGGCCCGGGAATCGGCGGCTATTGCTTACCCAAGGACGGCGGTCTCGGATATTGGGCATACAAACACATACTGGGCTTCGACGACGGCGACCGCATTTTCAGGATCACACCGGCGGCCATTGACATCAACGATACCCGTTCGCTCCATGTGGCAACCCTGACGCGCGATGCCCTGAGAAACATGTCGCGGTATATCGCCGGATCCAGGGTTTTGCTTTGCGGGGCCAGCTACCGGCAGGACGTGGGAGATACGCGTTACAGCGGATCGGAAATGATCGTGCGCAAGCTTACGGAGATGGGGGCCGACATGCATGTACATGATCCCTACGTCGAAAACTGGCATGAATTTGAAACGCAGGACGCTGAAGAGCTGTCGTGGAAAAGATTTTTCAGGAACCAGGATGGCCTCAGCAGCATAAAGGTTGAAAAAGACCTCCGCAATTCATTAAAAGGCATTGATGCACTGATCCTTGCAGTGCCACATCAGGAATACCTTTCGCTCGACCCCGACCGCATCCTGGAATGGACAGGCAATCCCATTGCCGTGATCGACTGTTTCGGCATACTGAGTGATGACCACATTCGCCGCTATTTTGAACTGGGCTGCGAAGTGAAGGCCCTGGGGAGAGGGCACATTCAGCGGATCAAAAAAGAGGTGGCCCGTAACAACCGGAAATAGGCATTCCTTTGAAGTCATATCGATGACCATAAAAAAGAGATGGTCTGATGCAGGCTTTCTGCCGGGGATCATGCAAACATTAACAGGCTAAGCGCCATCATGATCATGCCGGCAATAAGTCCATAGATCGAAAGGTGGTGCTCGCCAAATTCCTGTGCGGCCGGCAGGAGTTCATCGATGGAAATGAAAACCATGATCCCGGCCACTGCGGCAAAAACCATCCCGAAAAGCAAAGGGCTGAGAAAGGGCATCAGTATCAGGAACCCGATCAGGGCACCGAAAGGTTCGGCGAGCCCCGATGAAAAAGAATACCAGAAAGCCTTGCGCTTGCTTTCCGTGGCATAGTATATCGGCACCGACACGGCAATTCCTTCCGGTATATTGTGAATGGCAATCGCAACAGCGATGGCGATGCCGAGTCCGGGGTCTTCCAACGCTGCAATAAAGGTGGCCAGCCCTTCCGGAAAATTATGAATGGCAATGGCCAGGGCAGTAAACAAGCCCATACGCATCAACTTTGATTTATCCGCTTTTTCTTTGCTTATGTCTTCAACCATTTTGATCTCATGCGGATTCTCCATGGCCGGGATCAGTTTATCGATAATGGCAATGAGCATAAGGCCGGCAAAAAATGCCGCCGTCGTCAGCCAGAAGCCACCCTGTGCCCCAAAATCATCCTCAAGAACCTGCCGTGCCTTGGGGAAGATCTCGACAAATGAAACGTAGATCATCACGCCTGCCGAGAAACCCAGGGCAATAGAGAGAAATCGCGTATTGGTCTTCCTGGCGAAGAAAGCCAGCAAACTGCCAATACCGGTCGACAAGCCGGCAAAGAGTGTAAGCCCGAATGCCAGGAGTATTTCGTTAAAAGTAAAACTGTCCATAATATCTCTGTGATTAACCGCACAAGATAATCAGAATTTCCGGTATTTCTTATAATGCAAGCGGGTTTGCACCTTCTGCATTTCACGTTCAAGGATGAGGTCGGCGATCATGGATGCGGCAAGTTCCCTGTCGGGAGCCTGCATGGCTTCATGAAACCGTGTTTCCCCTATATCGAGACGGTACATGGCATTGAGCAGGCGATGAAAATCGTGTTCAATGAGGTACGCCACCACATCCCGGAGTTGCTGCCGGAACCAGGCCATGTCGGGCGGAACAGCTCCGTGGAAAACCAGGTCGTTTTCGAGGCCCAGGTCCTTCTGAACCATGCTTTGCAATAATTCCATGCCTTCCTTTTGCATGATCGGATATTTTTAAATTTATTGGCAATCTTCCTGCAAACGGCCGGGAACGAACACCCTATTTTATCAGATCCAGACCCTCCGCGGCCGATTCATTTTCAGGGTCGATCATCAGAACTGTATTAAAAAGCACTTCCGCTTCGCGCAACTTTCCCAGCCTGAATTTCGACCATGCATACATGAGTAATGATGCCTCATCATAAGGATATAAATTGACCACTTTCCCGAAAAGTATTGCCGCCATTTCAAAATCCCCTGTTTCGTAATGCATCAGGCCGAAATAATAATTGGCAACGGTGTTGAGGGGATCAACCTCCAGGATTTTAATATATTGTTCCTTCACCATGGCATAATTACCCAAGGAGGATGCCGGATAAGTTAGCCCGAACCTTGCTTCGATGGCATAGGGCTTCAGTTCAATGGCCCGCTGGTAATAAGCCGCCGAACCGGTGAAATCGCCCGAAATATAATGTAGCCAGCCAAGCCTCAGATTAATATGATATGAAGCCGGATCATAAACCGCCTTCAGCGACCCGATGGCATCCTTGTAACTGGCATCTGCCTCGAAGGCATAACTCTCGCCAAAAGCCATGATAATGGTCTTCGAATCCTGCCCGTTTGTAATGCAAGCCATGCATGAGAACACGAGCAGCAATAAAGTCTTTCTTACAGTTTCCATTTCAATCCCCCTGATATGCTTTGGTTCATATATTCATATTGAACAATCCTGTTCACCGGAAAGTTTTCCTTTAAAACCTCAAACCTCTTCCCTCCCTTTTGCAAATACTGGTAACGAAAGTTCAGATTTAATGATGGCGATAACACAAAGATAAGGCTGAACCCGGCTTTAAGGTTAATATTATCAGTAATATTATAAATGATCCGGGCATCATATTCATTGGATGATTTCAGGTTTCCAAAACCAACAAAAGCTTCAGACCAAAGAAAAGACCATACTTTAAATCCCAGCATCTGTGCATATATACCACGATGCTCCCCGTCCTCCTGCAAAAACTTCACTTTTGTGACTCCATAAAACACGAGGTTTCCGAATGGATAATATAATGCCGAAACCCCAAGCTGAAATTGGTTATCATTGTTCAGGTTTGACCAGGATGCTGACATACCCAGATCGAATATTGATATTTGTTTTAGGACAGACAGGGAAAAAACAAAATTATCCAGTTTGAGGGCGGAAGGTTTAAAGCTTGCTTCAACGGCCGGATAATCGAACCATATAACTGAATCAACAGCGCTGATATATGCTGCAGTGTCGGTTTTAAGGCTTTCTTCCCATGAAGCATCAACCTGCCCCGACAATGCATGAATATAATGGATAGCAGGGGTAAGCGTCCATCCGCGGCCAAGGTAAGTGTTCACATTCAAATAAAGCATGTCCTGTTTCACGCTATAATCGTATGTATATGTTGAAACACGTGAATTTACGGGAAAGTATTTTTCGATACCCCATGAATGGGTTACAACCGAATCGGGTTTGTTCCAGCGATATGCCGCCTGGTACTCTTTCCGGATACTCAGTCGTGTATAGGCAGCATTCAACAAAATGGCAGGATGCAGCTTCAGGGCAAAACCAAGGTTAGCATACCAGCTGTTACCGTAAAGATCCTGTTCACGATAAAGGACATTGCCGGGCGGCCTGTCCGGGCTGTTCCGTTCATGATTATTGCTTATCTCCATCCCTGATTCAACCCTGATATCTTCGACGAATCCCTTATCGCCCCCGGCTATGTTTTGCTTTAAAAAGTCATTCCATCCCGCTGACAAAACCCGGGCAGGCTGATGCCGGGCTGAATACAGGTAAGAATAATACAGGTATTCATTTGCAGTTTTGCTATAATTATTGAAAGTGAGGGCCTTTTCAAAATGGCCGGCTGCCCTGCGATAGTTTCTTAAACCAAAATATGCCAGTCCGAGCCTGTAGCGAAGATAATAATAATCGATACCATCGCGCAGGGCTGTCTTCCCTCTCATGATCACCCCCTCCCAGTTCCCCGCAACAGTATTTGCATACATGGCCGAATCAAGCTCCCGGAAGTTCACTGTATCCTGTGACCGGAGATTGAATGCAAGCACGAAGATCAGTATGATAAACTTTCCGAACCTTCCCATACGGCTTCAATACTAATATTTTTTGTTTGAATGCTGATGCGGCTGATGATGCCGTTTCCGGCCATTATCTGAAAGTCATATTTCCGGATGATTTTATTTCCTGACCTCAGACAGGCTTCGGCCCGCAATTCAATAGCGTTTTGCATCATGTTGTCAATGGTTTCAGGATAATAAAGCGAATAATCGGCCCGGAGGAATGTATAGAAAGGTGCGATAAGGTCCTGGAGCATTAACAGGGGGTGGCTTCCGAACACATCCAGGGGGAATACATCGCGGATCAGCAGCCGCGGATGATCAGCATGCGCCACCTTGAATAAACCCAGGTAAAGCAGGAATAAGAATGACTTTTTATCCCCCTCGAAATGTGTAAAGTATAGCAATCCTCCCTCTGTCTGGAACCAGGCTTTGGAATTGGTTCGCTCATGGAAAAGATATGTATTGTTGAAAACATCGGCGATTACAAGAAGATTTACATATTCCCGGCTGCCTTCCGTCAGATAATCCACCCTGAAGCCCAGTTTTTGGCCGGGTATAAAGTGAAACGCCTTATACAATTTTTCATCCCCTGCAATATTGGCGATCCTGTTATTTTTCAACGGCCGGTCATAGTTTTTCAGAACGGGCCCGTCTTTGCCGAACAATAAATAAAAAGCAAGCGGATAATCGGTAGTTTGGGCGCCTATATAAGGCTCTGATTGTACATGGAAATGCAGGTGCGGTTTGGGCGACCTGCCGGAATTTCCGCAACCGGCCAGAATCTGGCCTCTTTTAACATAGTCGCCTTTCGCTACCTGAAAAGAACCTTTCCTGAGGTGGCACAATTTTGTATAGAGCTTCGTGCCATGTTTAATAATGACGGTATTCCCCCAGTTCTGATCAAGGTTAACCTCTCCCACCGGGTTGTCTGCAACGCCATCGAGTATTTCTTCCACCCATCCGTCGGCCGGGGCCAGTACCGGCTTGCTGTAGCAAAGATAATCCTCAACATTCAGGCCCGTCCCGCTATGGAAACTGCCGTCATCCGCTGCAATCTCGAAATCCCAGGCATGTTTCCAGCCCTCACGGTGTGTATGGATATCGTCATGCGCCTGGGTTACCATCCATTCGCCGTGGAAAGGCAATGTAAGCGCTACAAACACCCCATCTTCGAAACGTTGCCGGTAATTGTCCTTGGCATAGAAGTTTTTTTCAGGTGAAAAATGCTGAACCACCACCGCTTCGGGAGCACGGATAAAATGCTCCCTGAATTTGATCACATAAAGGAACATGATCACAACCAGGTTAAACGGAAGGGAATAAACCGATAGTTGCGATGCCGCAAACATCTGTCCGGTACTGGTAATGAGGAAGGATGTGAGCGGCGTGAGCAGGATCACCCACAAATACGACCACTTTGAAGGGATAATAAAAAACCCGCCGATGGCGATGGCTGTCAGGATGTAGTTAAACCCAATATAGCTGTAACTCAGAACGCTGATATCGGCACCGATCAGTTCATAAAAGACCCATGCCGAGGCAAAGCCCAGAATGGAAAGCAGGAAAGCCTGCCTGGAATAGACCAGCAGCCCGGCAGCCACCAGCATGCCCGGCAGCAGATGATACTGAAAAAAGATGGCGCCCAATGACCGGAAGTATACCATCACGGCTTCGGACAACGGCAGGCTGTATAGCCATTCATGAATCTCAACGAGGGCCTTCCCGCCAATGGCATACATTTCATTGAGTACGTAAACACCCCGCTGGCTTACTTCAAGCGAAGTATATTCGCGTGCCGCAAGCAAGATCATCCATATACCGAACAAAAACGGAATGCTCAGGTAGGGAAGACCGTATTTCCCAATCACTCCTTCGAGCATCACACTTACCAGAAGCGTGAACAAGGCCGCAAACAACAATACAAGGATGAATTCGGGATTGAATTCATAATACATCCCCAGGCCCAGGCCTACCAGCAGGCTGTTAAAGCCATAAAAGCCATTGCGTATATTCCGGCGGTTAAAGCCGATAATGCAGGCGGCCGCATTGCTGGCAAGCACAGCCAAAAATCCGGCAAGGCCGGCGTAAAAATCAAAAAAAGTAACAATTACCAGGATAAATGAAAAAAAACGGTTGTTCGAAAAGAAAACCTGCGAATAGCTGTTGATGATGCCATCGGTGAGAGAGGCGGTATAATCCGCAAGTTTATTGTTTTTCATCGAATCTATATCCATGATCAGGCAAAAAGGGTAGTCCCGGCCTGATCTTTTTCTAAACATAACAGAAACCCTGTAGGCTAAAGGCCTCCTTATCCGGAATTCCCGTCCGGATTAAAACAATGCGATCAGAGATTCAGCAGTGCCTGCCTGAGTCGTTCCTGCACCTGCCCGGCCACTGCATCCAGTTCGGAACTGCCAACCACTGACATCATCTTTATTGCATCAACGGCCGACACCTGCACCTTTCCGTCTTCTTTTTCGATCAGAACGACATTGCAGGGCAGCAGCACCCCTAATTCTTCTTCAATCTGCAAGGCTTCATATGCAAAGCCAGGGTTGCAGGCCCCCAGGATCAAATATTTTTTGAATTTCACTCCCAGTTTAGCCTCAATTTTTTCGTCGAGTCTAATCTCTGTAATGACACCAAAACCGACATCACCGAGATTTTCGATAATACGATCGCGGACTTCTTCAAATCCTGCTTCAACAATCTTCGTGATATGATAGCTCATAATAACAGTTTTATAGTTTGAACTTTTTCAGATGCACCGGAATTTCTTCCAATGCCGTTATGTTGTTTAATGATTCATGTTTCCTGATGATATGCACTTTGCCGTCGGTTCCGGTCAGTACCACTTCCGGGCGCAGGGTGATGAACTGCATCCATTGAGTCATGTTATAAGCCCCAACGGAATGGATCACGAAATGATCGCCCTTGTTCAGGAGCGGGAGGCTCACATTTTCACGGATCACATCAATATTCATGCATAAAGGACCATAAAGCACGGTATCTTCCACATAAGTGGTTGATTCCTGTGCCGGGCTCACCCGGTGGTCGTACCAGAATGAAGTAAAAAGAATATTTACCCCCACATCTACGATGGTATTCCTTCTGCCATCGGATAACCTCTTGTTGGCTACAACCGTGCCCAGAAGAAATCCGGCATCATCGATCAGGGCACGTCCTGTTTCAAGGATCAGCAGGGGCATGTTGCCGGGTTCAAAACCGGCATTGACGAGGACTGTGGTAATAGCCTCGGCATAATCGTCGAAGCCAGGGCAGGCATCCGTACCAGGGAAATAAGCTCCTTTGAGGGTATTTTTTGAAGCGAAGCCTCCACCAAGGTCAATATATTTAATGCTGTGATTAAACTTCTTGCGGATGGCGATGGCAAGCTCCGAAAGCCTGCCGGCAGCGGTGGCATAGGCCTGGGACGTAAGCATAAATGTACCGATATGGGTGTGCAGGCCGGCCAGTTCAAGTTTTTCAGAATGCATGACCTTGTTGATGGCGTCCCATGCCTGGCCGTTTTCATAATTAAAACCAAAACGATCCCACATCGGATAAACCCCGGTATCCATATTCACCCTGATGGCTACCCTTGGCCTTCGGTTCATCTCCCCCGCAAGCCCGATAATCGAATACAGCTCGTCCAGGTGGTCGATATGGATAAGGGAATCGTTGGTGATGGCTTTACGAAGATCTTCAAGGGTCTTGTCGGGGCCGTTAAAGATGATCTTACTCCCCGGCACCCCGTTGTGCAGGGCCTTGTCGTATTCAAAGCCCGAAACAACTTCAGCCCAGGAACCCATCTGATGATAGATCCGGCATACAGCATCCAGGTAGTTTGTCTTATATGACCAGGCGAACTGCACTTTGGGATAACGTGTTGTAAAAGCCCGGCCGGCCCTGTCAAAGGTATCCCTCAGTATCCTTTCCGAAATAACGAAGAGTGGCGATCCATGATCCTGAAGTAATGATTTTACTGCTATTCCGTCAAGATGTGTCAAAGGCAGCATTTCATTGCGTGTGCCAAACTTGTTGGGCATGCCCGTTTCGAGTTTCCTGATCATGGGCCTTTCATACCTTGGTTTATCCATATCAACGATGTATTTGTTTTATCTACCTACTGAGCAATATTTTTTTTATCAATTAATCCGGAGCCCCCGAATCCGCATTTTTCATATCAGAGTTCACCGTAGGTGGCTATCTGCTGATATTCATGCAGATCTACGATCATATCCCATGAATAACGGATAAACATCTTTCCGACCGCATAAGAGGAATAGGCTTTTGTTTCCATTCCCAATGCCAGTCTTACGAGTGCTTCCGGGATATTCTGGCCTGCTCCCACCGCCAGGTAAACCCATGCAGGTATACGCGGATTGATCTCCAGAATAAAGAATTCACCATCCTTGTTCTTCATCAATTCGAGCTCAAAACCACCCCGCCATTTGGTTTTCGAGATGAACTGTCCGGTCAGTGCCAGCATATTCTTATCTGAAATGCTGATCCCTCCCCAGGCCTTCCCCTTGTCCGTTATATATTGTTTCCGCATGGGAACTGCGGATATGGTGTTTCCCATGCCATCGCCAAGGCCGGTGACATTGTATTCTGTACCGCTGACAAATTTCTGCAGGATGACAGGCAAACCCCATTTTGCACTGATCCTGTTGAAAGCGATTTTTGCCTGTTCAGGGGATTGCGCAAGGCTGGCATCATAAAACTTTCCCTTCACAAGCAGGGGAAACCCCAGTTTGCGGGAAGCAGCATACAAAGTCTCAATACTGTGGACGGCTTCGCTTTCAGGAACATTAAATCCATACTTTTTACCAAAAGCGGGAAGATTGAATTTTTCACGCTCTTCATATTGCGCATGGGTGGGTAAAAAGGTTTTTATGCCAAGTTTTTCAAGCGGAGCCGACAGTTTCATGAAGGGAAGCAGTTCGGCATCGAAGTTGGGTATGATCACGTCCAGGTTTTCTTTTTCGTGAATGTACTGAAGCCGTTTGAACAAGCCCTCCGTTCCCCCACCCGGATAAGGGATCTGATATGTTTTGTCAATGATCTCGTGCATGTATATGCCCGGTTCGAGCGAGTCATATGAAAGGCCGATGATCCTGGCGTCAAAAGAGGCTGCTTCGCGCAGGCCCCTGATCACCGGTATTCCCGGACCCGGGCTGTCTATCGCATTCAGGCCAGTAACGGCAATGTTAAGCTTCTTCTTCGGTGACATGCTCCAGGAGGTTATGGTGTTTGAGCATACTCACAAAATCGTGGTAGTCCTTCTCAACCGTATCTTTATCAATATTATACTTCCGGGCGATCTCATGACTGATACTTTCGGTATCCGACCCTGACCTCATCCGCGCCAGCATTTCCAAACCCATTGGATTGGCAGTAAAGGATTCACCGGTATCGGGATTAAAGATAAATCCCGAATCGCTCACAGCGACATTCTTTTTCAGTTTCATCATATATTTTTAGACAAACAGTGATGACATTCGTTTAATTTTCACACAAAACCTTGCCATACCGCTTTGAAAATGAGTTAGGTTTACAAGGAATCGCCTCCCTTTGTTAACGCTGCACCATCATATATGTTATTTAAAATATCTGTTTTTTATAAATAATTCCCCCCATTTTTTCAGTCTCTGCCAGCAATCGATCGATATTGATTTCACAATCATCACAAGATATTATTTCCCATTCGTTTACAAAACGCGCAAATCAGACAGGCCCGACAATTATCAGGCGTCATACTTGCTTTTTTACATTTAAATCTTTACATTTGATGGATACTTTTAAGTATAAAGCAAGAAACCTTCAATCACCAGCATATGAATAAAATGCTAAAGTGGATATAATGAAGGACGAAGAAGTCTGCAAAACCAAAGTTAATTCATGATGAAAAACAAGCTGTTATTAATCAGTTTACAGCTAATCCTGATCTTTGCGATCATCTGGTCGTGCAAGCACGAACCTGAAGATCTGGCCGGCCCGGGAACTGATCCGCCTCTGCCCTGCGATACCTTTAACATCACTTATACTGCGGATGTGTACCCTGTATTCGTTGAACATTGCATTTTTTGCCATGGCGGGGCAACACCCGATGCCGGCATCGACCTGAGCAATTTTGAAGATGTTATTCTGGTTGCTGAGAGCGGACAGCTCCTGGGTTCGATCAACCACATGGCCGGATTTTCGCCCATGCCCCAAAATGCCGCCAAACTCGACTTTTGTCTGATCAGGACTATCACCATTTGGATAAACGACACTGTATTTCCCAATCCCGGTCACCCCTGCGACCCCGACACGGTATACTTTGAAAAAGATCTGCTTCCCATCCTGCAAAGCGGTTGTGCCCAACCGGGCTGCCATGATGCCATCAGCATGCAGGACGGGATCAGGCTAACCGATTATCAATCGGTAATGACAACTGCCGATGTTAAGCCCTTCGATCCGGAGGGCAGTGACCTTTACGAGGTTCTTGTTGAGGACGACCCCGACAAACGCATGCCCCCGCCACCACTGTCACCAATGTCGCAGGAAAGCATCGGCCTGGTGTATACCTGGATCGGGCAGGGTGCGGAAAACCTCTTCTGCGATGAGGGAACGTGCGATACCACCAACATCACTTATACGGCTCCCGTCAGCGGCATTATTCAAAAACATTGCCTGGGATGCCATAATGATAACAATCCACTGGGCGGCCTGAGCCTGCAGGGATACGACAACCTGCTGCTTACGGCAACCGACGGCCGCCTGCCGGGAACCGTACGCCATGAACCCGGTTACCCTGCCATGCCCAAGAACTCATCCCAACTGCCGGATTGCAAGATCCGCCAATTGGAAATATGGATAGAAGATGGAACACCGCAATAAAATTTTGTATATCGCTGCATTCGCAGGATTGCTTGCATTGGTTTTTTTAAACCATTCCTGCTATTACGATAATGAAGAATACCTTTATCCGGCCACGGCCAATTGTATCACCGAAAACATGTCGTTTGCAACGGATGTGTGGCCGGTGATCGATGCCGGTTGTGCGGGTTGCCATAGCGGGGCATCCCCTTCGGGAGGAATTGCCCTTGGCAATTATACGGAAGTAACGGCAAGCGCACAGATCGTTGCAGGAAATTATGGCAGCCTTTACGGGACCATCAGCCACGCTTCGGGTAATTCACCCATGCCGAAAAGCAGCAACAAATTGCCCGACTGTACCATTGCCAAAATCAAGGCATGGATCGAGCAGGGAGCGATGGATAATTGATTCATACAACAGAAAAACAAAGAAAAAATATACATTAAAGCACTATGAAAAGATGGATGAAGATTCTCGGGCTGCTGATCGCAATCGGCATCCTGGCGGCTGTTTACGTATGGTTCTTTGTATACAATAAACCGCACCGCGATTTTGAACAGGCCAGGCCTGACCATACCCTGGCAGCAGACGAATTGTTCTACCAGTACTATAACCATAAATCAAGGGCCGACAGCCTGTACACGGGTATGGTGCTCCAGATCACAGGGGTTCCCCATAGTGTGGAAGTGAAGGACTCTGTAGTGATTGCCGTATTTGCATTTGAAAGCGGCATCTTTGGGGAGGAAGGCATACGCTGCACCATGCTCCCGCAACACCGGGAGCGGATGAAAAACCATGAAGCCGGAACAAGACTTTCACTGAAAGGCTACTGCACCGGCTATAACGATGCGGATGTAATACTGGAGAAATGCTCCATTGTTGATGAGGATTAAACTTTATGATGTCGCAGGTGTTTATAGCACAGTATTAACTTAAAAACACCAGTCATGAAACGTATTGCAAATGTATTATTACTGATCATGCTCATTTCGGCTACTGCCTATTCGCAGAATTTCATTACCAAAACAGGGCATATCAGATTTTACTCCGAAACCCCGATAGAATCGATCGAAGCGCACAATTATGCCGTTAATTCGGCCCTGAATGTGGAAACAGGAGATTTTGTCTTCAGGGTGCTCATCAAATCCTTTGAATTTGAAAAAGCCCTGATGCAGGAGCATTTCAACGAGAACTACATGGAGTCGGACAAATATCCCAATGCCATGTTCAAAGGCAGGGTAATTAATAACGATGGCATTGATTTTTCCTCCGACGGCACCTACGATGCCCTTGTTCAGGGCGATCTCACCATTCATGGTGTAACGCAGGCCATTGAGGAAAAAGGCACTTTTATTGTAAAGGAAGGAAAGATACAAGGCCGGAGCGTGTTTAACGTGCTACTGGAGGATTACGATATCAAGGTGCCCGGAGTTGTGAGAAAACAAATCTCCGAAAGCATTGAAATTACCGTTAACGTTATGCTGGAGGAGGTTAAACCATAACCTCAGATGATCAAAACATGCATCTTCCTGTGTCTGGCCGTCATTTTTTCGGTCACGACACGGGTTTTCTCACAGGACGACCTGATGGAGCTCTTCGGGGAAGAAGAGCCGGTTACCGAATATGCCTACGCCACTTTCAAGACCACCAGGGTTTGTATCGGGCAATCGGTTGAAAACCCTCCCAATGGCAACCTCATCTTTATTGTCTCCCATCATTTCGGAAGCATCAACCAGGGATTTTATGAGTTTTTCGGTCTCGACCAGGCAACCACGCGTATTGGTTTTGAATACGGTTTTACTGATTGGCTGGCACTGGGCATCGGGCGCAGCACCCTCAACAAAACCTTCGACGGTTTTGCCAAGGTGAAGCTGTTGAGGCAAAGCAGCGGAAAGAAAAACATGCCATTTTCATTATCGTACTCTGGGAATATGGGGGTGAACGGAACCAAATGGCAGGATCCCGACAGGAAAAACTATTTTACCTCCCGTCTTTCCTATGCCCACCAGCTACTGATTGCGCGAAAATTCAGCAATGCCTTCAGCCTGCAACTGATGCCATCCCTGGTCCACCGTAACCTGGTACAACGGGAAGTTGACCAGAACGATGTTTACGCCATCGGAGCCGGCGGCAGGCTCAAGATATCAAACCGGGTATCGCTCAACGCCGAGTATTTTTTCCTTTTGCCCGGACAAACGGCCGATGATTATTACAATACGTTCACGATCGGGTTTGACATTGAAACGGGCGGGCACGTATTTCAGTTGTTTGCCACCAATGCCAGGGGGGCCATCGAAGAATACTTTATCCCCCAAACAACAGGTTCATGGCTTAACGGAGATATCCGCATAGGGTTTAACATCACCCGCATCTTCACCATCAGGCAGCCCCGGGCACGCATGTAGGCGTTGTTATTCACATCCTTTTCTACGGCAGATCAGGTTGAATAGGTATGAACGCTTGAGCTGGCCGAAGGCAGGTAGTTGATCCCGAACCAGCAGATCATCAGCACCACGAATGCCAGTGCCACGATCCAGAGGGCCGACGCCTCCGAGTGTCGTTTTCTCAGCCTGTAATGGATATACAGCAGGTAAGCCAGCCACGTAAGAAAGGCCCAGGTTTCTTTCGGGTCCCAGGTCCAGTAATGGCCCCAGGCCTCTTTTGCCCAGAGCGCTCCGAACAGCAGGCCATAGGTAAGAAAGGCAAAGCCGATATATACGATGTTATCGGCCATTAGCAGTTTTTGGGTCACATCTTTACCGCGATAGTATCGCAGCAGGCCAACCATGGCGATAAGTGAAGAAAAGCCCAGGAAGGCATAGCCGATGATATACACAACCACATGGGGTACGAACCAGGGGCTTTGCAGGGCAGGCATCAGGGATTTGTCGAAAGTATCGGGATTTAGAAAGTTCAGAAAGAGGAACAGCAGCGCCATGAGCAGTGTATATGCCAGCATGAGCGGCAGTCGCCAGCGATAATACAGCACAATCCCTATGGTTGAAATGAAAACGCCGTACCACAGCCTGGTTTCGGCCAGGGTACGGAAGGGCGGACGTTCGAGGCTCACCCAGAGACTGATGGTGAAGGTGATCAATACCGCCCAGCCGAGCATGAGAAAAAGCGTTTTGATGGAATGAAAGACCGACTTTGGCGGAGATAGCATCAGCACCAGCGCCACCAACCAGAAAACCGAAGTCATCAGCAAATATGTAGGAAAATCAAGCCAGCTCATGATGATTTGGTTTTTGTTCGTCCCTTACCCATCCACAACAGGTATAAAGAGCCCAGCAGCATCATAAATATACCTGTATACACCACCGGAAGCCATGGATCCCTGACCATTTCGATGGTACTGGTTTGCGACCAGCGGCCCAGCCTTTCATCATAACCCACCTGGTAGATCTTCCATCCGTCAATGGCAGCAGGTTTATTAACTTCAATATAAATATCCCTGTACTCCTCAACAGAGGTGAAGACCCTGATGGAGGAACTGTATTTTTTTGGTTTCATCCGTACCATGGCCAGCGAAAGTTCCTGGTTCAGCTTCAGAATGGAGGGGGGTACCTCATGACTTCCATCCGAAACCCAGCCACTGAGTGTATCGCCGGAAAACATGTCCGTGGCGTAAACATAAACCGCCCTGGCGCCTCCATCCATGTCTGAGGAGTCGTAGGCCCCGTCGTAATAACGGGCATTGCCTATATAATCTGTAAAATGTAGCGCGAAATTTTCCAGTGCATCATGGCCCCCTTCTTCCACAATGGCAAGCCTGCCACCCTTTTCAAGCCTGAGCGTAAAATCCTCATTTCGCATTAGTCCGATTTCCGGGGGATATTCCTCAATGCTAAAATCAAGCAGGAGCATTCCAATGCCCACATCGTAAGCCTGCCTGTTCCCGTCGTAGGCAGTGGTTTCGGGATGCCGTTTATTAAGTTGCATACTCAGGCGCCACATATCGGCCGACCCCAGTGAGGCAGCCACGACAATAACCCACAGGCCTGCATGGTTCAGCAAAAAAGCAATGTTATTCAGGGTAAACACGCGTATCCTCCGCACGATGGTAAAGCCAAGCACAACCAGCAGATAAACCGCCGTAAAAAGGTATGGCCAGCCCGAAGTGATCCTTGTCAGCCCCAGTTGTCCGTACCAGGTATCGCTTGCGTAAGCGGAACCCTGCTGTATAAAACCCATCAGCATTACCATCAGGGTAAAAAAACTGATGGATGCGATGGCGGCCGGCACGCTGGAAAGCCATTTTACAAATGGATTGCGGAAAAAATAGTGTACCAGAAAAAAATAGGCAACAATAATGATGATGATGAACAGGTTCATGGGCCATGCCGGCATCCGCACGCTTCCGCTGCCTATGATCTCCACCATGAAACCGGCCAGCAACAGGAAAAAACCCATCAGAAAACTCTCCCGGTATCCCCAGGGATGTTTCCAAAGTGCCTTTTTCTTTTTTTTCCCGGCGGGAGTGCTATCCATCACAACTTTGTTAGAAGCAACAAATTTAGCAAACTATATATAAAAACACCCAAAATAATACAGGGACTTCCACGAACAAATCATGCCATCTGGCCGGAGCAATTCCGGCAACATCCCGTTACCGGTACAATTCCGATGCATCGACAAAGATCAGGTATTCATTGATCAGTTTACCTTTCATTCGCAGCAGCACGGCAAAAGGGACAGAAAGCCCGCTTCCGTCATGCCGGGTATACTGAACCCTGCCGGTGGCAAAACGGGTATCGCCTGCCTGCCAGTCTTCGATGTTGTGGTGGGCAATACCCGCGATACTACGGTAGAAATTCTCAAGGTAGGCAGCAATGGCTTCCCTGCCCCGAACGGGAGGCTGATTGGCAAACCTGAAAACGCCGTCGTCAGTCATCAGGGCCGCCAGGCCCCGGGCGTCTTTCGCATCCACGACACGATACATATCCTGAACAAAAGTGTTTGAGTCCATTGTTTTTGTTTTTTCAATGATAGAATTATAACGACCCTGATCTGTTGGCTGCCGGAATTCAAAACAGCTTTAGAGGCGGTATAAAATGAAAACCAAAAAGAATGGATTTTGTTCAGTGGCGGAAAGGAAAACCATTATTCATCCGCTTATTCCGACGAAAGACCGGGATTCAGCAGAATGTCGTCAGGATCAACCGGCAGGTTTTTTACAAGCCTTGAGCGTTCATCCAGTAACTTGTTGATCTCTTCATCGCTGAGGCCCGGCTTTTTCAGCAGGGCATCGATCTTTTCTATATCAGCGGGCAGCTTGACCTGTTCTTTTCCGGCATCATCACCTTCCAGATCCAAATCACCCAGTTCATCACCAAGTTCCGATTTTAACTGCTCCACAAGGCTGGCGATCATGCCTTTTACCGGTTCCCCGAACTTATCGAGCAATTCCTCTGAAAGGTGATCGCGCATATTTTCGTAATTACTGAGAAGGTACTCGAAATTCTGATAAAATGTACGGTCAATCCCATGCAATTCATCCAGGGAAGTCTTTTCCTTCAGCTTCTTAAAAAGCCTGATCAAAAGATCAAGATTCTCATTGAATGACCGTTCCTCACTGCCCATGATATATTTTTTTCAAATTTACTATATAATTATGAAACGAAAGCCTTATCGATTCATTGTCTATCTTTGTCAATTCAATACATAAACAATGCAAATACGGCTTTGGTTTATTATCATGACAGGTTTTGCAACTTTTTCGTTGCATGCACAGGAATATAACCGGCTAATCACCGACCCGAGGTTTGGAACTGAGGAGTTGTTCGGATATTGCAACCGCGAAGGCCTGGTCCGGGGTGAATTCGGGACGCATTTCGGCCATGAATACATCTATGAGCCCGATGCTGAATCCATTCACGGGATCAGGGAAATTCCGCCTGATTACAGGATCACCCTGGTCATGGGGTCGTGGTGCAGCGACAGCCGGGAGCAGGTACCCCGGTTTTACCGTATTCTCGATGATGCCGGCATCGACAGCGACATTATGCAGGTGATCTGCGTTGACGGTTATAAGTCGGCCGGCAAAATCCAACTGTATCACCTAGGGATTGAGTTTGTGCCGACTTTCATTTTTACCAGGGAAGGGACGGAGATCGGGCGTATCATAGAAACCCCTGTTGCTTTGCTCGAAGAGGATTTCTTGTCAATCATTGTTCAGACCCCTGACAGCGGGCAATAAACACCCATTATACCCGGCAGCAATGAATATACTTACCAAAATAGCCGATGTGCAAACGGCTGTAAATGCTCACCGCAATGATGGTCAGAGCCTGGGCTTCGTTCCAACCATGGGAGCCCTGCATGAGGGGCACATCTCACTGCTTCGCCGTTCGGTTGCGGAAAACGATATCAGCATCTGCAGTATTTTTGTCAACCCCATACAATTCGACAAGCCCGGCGACCTGGAAAAGTACCCGCGTAAACTTGAACGGGATTTCGAAATGCTGGAATCCGGAGGTTGCCATTTGGTTTTCGCACCCCCGGTAGAAGAAATGTATCCGGAAAAACCAGGGGAGCGATATCATTTCGGGGCCTTGGAGGAAGTGATGGAAGGCAGGCACCGTCCCGGGCATTTCAACGGGGTAGCCGTGGTGGTAAAAAGGTTATTTGACATCTGCAGGCCGCATAAAGCCTATTTCGGAGAGAAGGATTTTCAGCAGTTAATGATCATACAGGAGCTTGTTAAGAAAGAGAACCTGCCTGTTGAGATCGTACCCTGTCCCATCATACGCGAAGCCGACGGCCTGGCGATGAGCTCCCGCAATGCCCGGCTCACGAAAGAAGAAAGAGCCATTGCTCCGGTTATTTTCAACACCCTCACTTTTATCAGGGAACATGCCCGGAAAATGGAGATAGGGAATTTGCTCGAACAGGCCCGGAAAAAGCTTCTTGCATACCCGGGAATCAGCGTTGAATACATCCTGGTGGCTGATGAGATAACCCTGCAACCGGTCCGGACCTGGCAAGAGGGCGGCCATTTGCGTGCTTTTGTGGCCTTATTTCTTGGTAACATCAGACTGATCGACAATATGGAATTGTGAGAGCCGGAACATTACAGTTTGAGATCGCTCCTAATCAGCTTACAGTATTCAGGCAATTCAGTACATTTGTATTTATGCATTGTTTTTTTGTAATTTTGCAGTGAAATGCTGATCGAAGTACTTAAATCGAAGATACACCGGTGTACCATCACCGAAGCCGACCTTCACTATGTGGGCAGCATCGCCATTGATGAAGACCTGATGGATGCCGCCATGCTTATTGAAAACGAGAAAGTCCACGTTTATAATATCAACAACGGCGAAAGGCTGGAAACTTACGTGATCAGGGGAGGAAGAGGTTCAGGCATCATATCCCTCAACGGGGCGGCAGCGCGCAAGGCGGCTGTTGGCGATCTTATCATTATTGTTTCCTACGCAAGCATGGATCCCGCGGAAGCAGCCGGTTTTAAACCCCGGATCATTTTCCCCGACAAAAACAATAAATTATAAACATTTGATGAAGAAGGTCCTGTCGGTGTTTAATTACTTGCTGTTCCTTTTGCTGGGGGGCTTATTCCTGTGGCTGGTATTCAGGGACCTGGATGCCACCGAGATCATCAGTCAAATCGTGCATGCCAACTACTGGTGGATTTCCGGCTCAATCGCAGCCGGCATCCTTGCACACCTGGTGCGGGCTGCCCGCTGGAACATCCTGATCGGTTCAATGGGATATCAAACCCGGCTGTCAACAACTTTTTACGCCGTTATGACCGGCTATCTTTCCAATGTGGCCATTCCCAGGCTTGGTGAAGTGACCCGCTGCGGCGTGCTTAGTAAAAAACAAGGCATCCCCTTTACACCTTTACTGGGTACCGTCATTGCCGAAAGGGTCTTCGACATGTTCATCATGCTGCTGATCATCCTGCTGGTGATCCTTTTCCAGTTAAAGCTGGTTGGCGGTTTTGTCGACAAGCATGTTTTTTCCCCGCTCTTCATGAATTTTGAAAGCAATCTTCTTCCCATCCTTCTTATACTTGCCATCATCGTCATGTTTTTCCTCTCGGCCTGGTTTATCTGGCGTGTTTATCGCAAAAGGCTGGAACGCCTCTTGTTTTTCAGGAAATTATCATCTTTTGCCGGGGGTCTCTCGGATGGCATCAAAACCATTAAGCGTACCAGGAATAAGGGGATGTTCCTTTTATATACCATTTTGATATGGTTTTTATACTGCCTGATGATCTACCTGCCATTTTTCTCGATGCACGACACCTCACATCTTGATTTCGGTGATGCCATTACGGTTATGAGCATTGGCAGCCTGGGCATTGTGGCCCCCGTGCCGGGTGGTATCGGCACATATCATTTTATTGTAAAGGCCACCCTCTATGAACTTTATGGCATTGAGCAGGCTGCTGCCGCATCATTTGCTACCATCACGCATGCAGCACAGAGCCTGATGATCATCTGCGTGGGCGGCTTATCCTTTTTAATGTTGTTTTTACAGAAAAATCATAAAAACCATGGATTATCTTAATTATATCAGATCAAAGGTCTTTGTGGAAGCAGGTAAGCATCTCGATTGGCAGCTTGCCGTATGGAGGTTTCATGACCGGCGTATCGTATTCACCAACGGGTGTTTCGACATCCTGCACCTGGGGCACATCGATTATCTTGCAAGGGCTGCCGCCGAGGGGAACCTGATGATTGTTGGGCTTAACACCGATGCTTCGGTAAAAAAGATCAAGGGCGGTTCGCGTCCTGTCATGGATGAGCAATCAAGGTCAATGGCCCTTGCGGCTCTTGGTTTCGTTGATGCCGTAATATTATTCGATGCCGAAACCCCGTATGAACTCATCAGGAGGGTTCAACCCGATGTACTGGTAAAAGGCAAGGATTACAAGCCCGAAGATATTGTCGGGGGTGATATTGTTGAAAAGAAAGGCGGTAAGATCGTAACCATCGACCTGGTGGAAGGTTATGCCACCACCGCCATCATCGATAAGATCAAAAATTCGTAATTTTATGCATGTTGCCGGGTTTCCGGCATATGTAAAGATCAACAAGTGTTTTCATGGCAAAAGCTGTAAGTACTTTCTTCTGCCAGCATTGCGGCGCACAATCGCCGAAGTGGATTGGCCGCTGCCCTTCCTGCGGGGAGTGGAACACCTATGTTGAAGAAGTGGTAAGGAAGGAAACTGCACGCGAGGCAGGCATGAAAAGGATCAGTCCGGCCAGGAAAGCCGTTCCTACGCCCCTCGATGTCATTGCACCAAACCGTGAAGAGCGTATCGACACAGGCACCGCGGAACTGAATCGCGTGCTGGGCGGCGGGCTTGTGCCCGGATCACTGGTACTTATCGGAGGCGAGCCGGGCATCGGCAAATCAACGCTTATGCTGCAGGTGGCAATGGGTTTCGAAAACCGAAAAGTACTTTATGTAACCGGTGAGGAAAGCGACCAGCAGATCAGGATGCGCGCCGACAGGATCGGTGTTCCCAACGCCGCCTGTCTGGTACTGACAGAAACCAATACCCAAAACATCTTCAACTTCCTGGAAAAAGTCAGTCCCGGCGTTTTGGTGATCGACTCCATACAAACCCTTTATACCGACCATATTGAAAGTTCACCGGGGAGCATCTCGCAGGTGCGCGAATGTGCAGCCGAATTGCAGCGCTATGCCAAGCTCACCGACACCCCCGTGATCCTGATCGGGCACATTACCAAGGACGGCACCCTGGCCGGGCCGAAGGTCCTCGAACACATGGTGGATACAGTGCTGCAGTTTGAGGGCGACAGGCACTACGAGTTCCGTATCCTGCGTTCGGTGAAGAACCGTTTTGGCTCAACATCAGAATTGGGGATATTCGAGATGACCGGCAAAGGCCTTCGCGAGATCCACAATCCATCCGAAATTCTTGTTTCGAGACGGGAAGAAGATGTAAGCGGCATTGCCGTTGCGGCCACCATAGAAGGGCAAAGGCCCATGCTTGTTGAAACACAGGCCCTGGTGGGGACAGCCGCATACGGAACACCGCAGCGCACCGCTACCGGCTTCGATGCAAAAAGGCTGAACATGCTGCTTGCAGTGCTCGAAAAAAGGGCCGGCTTCAAACTGGGATCCAAAGACGTATTTCTGAATATGGCAGGCGGCATCAAAGTGGATGATCCCGCCATCGACCTGGCCGTTATCAGCGCGGTAATGTCGTCCAATGCCGATATACCCGTGCCGCAACACTATTGCTTTACGGGCGAAGTCAGCCTGTCGGGCGAGATCAGGGCCGTTAACAGGATAGAGCAGAGGATCGCCGAAGCCGACAAGCTCGGTTATGAAAAAATATTCCTGTCGGCTTACCTGAAAAAATCCGTTAACCCCCAAAAGATAAGGGCAGAGATCATCTTTGTAAAAAAGATAGAAGACCTTGTCAGGTCACTTTTCGGATAAACCATCATGTCGGAGATCCGGTAATGCTATTCATAAATTGTTTATGTCGTGCAGTCACATGCCGGATGGGTCAACCGTTTAATCCGCAATTTCGAGCAGGACAGGGCAATGGTCAGAGTGATGGGCGTCGGGCAGGATCACGGAACGTTTCAGCATCCTTTCCACCGGAAGGCTTACCATGTGGTAGTCGATACGCCAGCCAAGGTTCTTTGCCCTGGCGTTGGCACGGTAGCTCCACCAGGTATACTGCTGTGGCTGATCATTAAAATGCCTGAAAGAATCGATGAAACCGCTTTCGAGGAAACGGCTCATCCATTCCCTTTCTTCGGGCAGGAAGCCTGAACTGTTGGCATTCCTGACCGGGTCATGGATATCGATGGGTTTGTGGCAGATATTATAGTCGCCCGAGACCACAAGCATCGGGCGTTCCTTCCTGAGTTCATTCATATAAAGCTGGAAATCGTCAAGCCATTGCATCTTGAAAGCCTGTCGTTCATCGCCGCTTGAGCCGGAGGGATGGTAAACGCTGATGATGCTGAGGCCGCCATAGTCGGCGCGGATGAATCGCCCCTCATCATCATATTTTTTCATTCCCATCCCGTAAAGAACACGATCGGGTTCATTCCGGCTGAGGATGGCTACCCCGCTGTATCCCTTTTTTACGGCCGAATACCAATAGCTCCTGTATCCCAGTTCTTCAATTTCAAAAAGCGGAATTTGTTCGGGTTGCGCCTTGGTTTCCTGCAGGCAGATCACATCGGCATCGCCGGCCCGTATCCATTCCAGCAAGCCTTTGCGGATGGCAGCCCGTATACCGTTCACGTTATAGGTAATGATCTTTTTCATAAGTCGCGAAGATACAAAAACCCCATAATATCCCGGGAACCCGGGATCAGTCCGGCTGAATAAATTCAAATCTGCCATTTCGTGTTATGAGAGTCTTATCAGATTAATTTATTTATTTTTATATTCGCAGGCGTTAATCTACCGGCATGAGAAAGACTTCGGTTTTGAGGCGTTTCCTTCTTTGGCGCATCAAGCATATCAGCCAGCGCAATTTTATGATGATCCTCAGCGTGATCATCGGTGTGCTGGCGGGATTGGGTGCTGTGGTGATCAAAAACGGGGTCATGCTCATCAAAAGCCTGCTCACCGGCCACGCCATGGTCGACTACCAGAATTACCTCTTTTTTGCCCTGCCTTCCATCGGGATCCTCATCGCAGTCATCTATATCCGTTTTATCATCCGGCAGCATGTTGGGCATGGCATTCCAAGCGTTTTGCTGGCCATCTCGCGATCGCACGGGATCATCAAGCGTCATAATATTTTCTCTTCGATCATCACCAGTGTTTTTACGGTTGGTTTCGGGGGATCGGTCGGACTTGAGGGGCCCACCGTGGCAACGGGGGCGGCCATCGGTTCCAATCTCGGCCAAATGTTCAGGCTTAATTATAAGCAGATCACGCTGCTGCTGGGTCTGGCCAGTGCCGCCGCCATGTCGGCGATTTTCAAATCGCCCATTGCAGCAGTGGTGTTCGCCATCGAGGTGATCATGATCGACCTGAACAAGTCATCGATCATCCCGCTTCTGATCGCATCCGTAACCGGTGTTCTCACTTCATATTTTTTTGTCGGGCAGGCTGTGATGTACCCTTTCGAGATCGAGGTAGGATTTACCCTCAGGGACATCCCCTACTATATCCTGCTTGGGTTGCTGGCCGGCCTGGTATCGGTGTATTTCACCAAAGTGTACATCTACATTGAATCCTTCTTCTCCAGAATAAAAACCTGGTACATGAAATGGCTTACAGGCGGCATCATACTGGGCGTGCTCATATTCTTGTTCCCCTCGCTGTACGGCGAAGGCTACGATGCCGTGAATGCTTGCCTGAAAGGCGATTACAGTCCGCTGTTCAACAGCAGCCTTTTTTATCCCTTCCGGGAAGAATTATTCATGGTCTTCGTCCTGTTCCTGATGATCCTTTTCCTGAAAGCCATTGCCACCAGCGTAACTTTCGGTGCGGGCGGCATCGGAGGCATCTTTGCCCCCAGCCTCTTCATGGGTGCCTTTACAGGCTTGTTCTTCAGCACCTTTCTTAAATATATCGGGATCGGACACCTGAACGCAAGTAATTTTGCCCTGGTAGGAATGGGCGGACTCATTGCCGGGGTTCTGCATGCGCCCCTTACCGCGGTATTTCTTATTGCCGAGATCACATCGGGTTATCAGTTGTTCGTGCCACTGATGGTTACGGCAACGATATCCTATGCCACCATCCGGATATTCGTAAAGGATTCGGTTTATACCCACCAGCTTAGCCGGCGCGGAGAATTGATCACGCACCACAAGGATAAAGCCATCCTGAGCATGATGAAAGTGGGAAAACTCATCGAAACGGATTTTAAAACAGTCAATCCGGAAGATACCCTCGGCGACCTGGTGAAAGTGATCGCCGAATCAAAACGTAACATTTTCCCGGTTATCGATGATAATGAAACTTTTTGCGGCATTATTGTACTTGATGACATCCGGCATATCATGTTCAACCCCGAACTGTACGAAAAAACCAGCCTGAATAAACTGATGTTCATGCCGGGTACTTCCGTCGATCCGGATGAATCCATGGAAGTGGTGGCTAAAAAGTTCCAGGAAACCAGGAACTATAACCTGCCGGTGATCAAGGAAGGGAAATACCTGGGCTTTGTTTCGAGGGCCAATGTTTTTTCGGAATACAGAAAACTTCTGAAGGATTTCAGCGACGAATAGGACATTATAAAAGGGAAGAGCCCGGTCAGGGATGCTGGCCGGGCTCTTTTTGTTCAATTCACATTGAATCATATATCCTTTTTGGCGAGATAGAAATCAACCATTTCGTAGTTGCTCTTTTCCCTGTCTTCCATCTCTTCAACCGTCTTCGGCGGGGGAACGATCGCTTTGTCGCCGGGTTTCCAGTTAAGCGGAAGGGCAACCCCGTGTTTGTCGGAGGCCTGCAAGGCATGCAGTACGCGATAAATTTCATCCATGTTCCTCCCGATGCTGAGGGGGTAATACATGATAAGCCTGATCTTACGGTTGGGGTCGATAAAGAATACCGCACGTACGGCAGCCGTTTCACTTTCGCCCGGCTGAAGCATTCCGTACAACTTCGATACCTTCATGTCGATATCGGCAATGATGGGGAACTTCATCAGTATCCCCATGTTCTTCTTAACATTGTTGACCCATGCTACATGTGAATGGATGCTGTCGATGCTGAGCCCCATGAGTTTTGTATTCAACTTGCCAAAGTTTTCCTCTTCGAGCGCAAATCCCGACATTTCCGTGGTACAAACCGGCGTGAAGTCGGCAGGGTGCGAAAAAAGGATGACCCAGCTGCCTTTGTTAAATTCCGAAAACTTGATCTTACCAGTAGTGGTAACGGCCTCAAAGTCGGGAGCAATGTCGCCGATTCTTGGCATTTGATAAACTTCCTGATTTTCCATTGAACTAATTTTTAGTGGTTTTTAAACTGAATTTTTGACAAAGTTACATCCAGATTGTATATTTGTCAAATCAATAATATTTATACTTAAATAGATAATTTCTATATTATGATCAATATTACCCTTACGCAACTCGAATACGTGGTTGCAGTTGACAACTACCGGCATTTTGCCAGGGCGGCTGAGAAGTGTTTTGTCACCCAGCCAACACTAAGTATGCAGATCATGAAGATTGAAGAGCATCTGGGGGTAAAGCTTTTCGACCGCAGCCGGCAACCGGTAGTGCCAACAGAGATAGGCAAAAAAGTCATTGAACAGGCGCGGGATGCCCTGAAGGCGGCAAGCCGCATCGACGACCTCGTGAAACAGCATGCTGCGGAAATCAGCGGGGAGTTGAGGCTGGGGATCATACCCACCCTGGGACCGTTTTTGCTGCCCCTGTTTGCCGGCAATTTCATGCGTAATTATCCCGCAGTTACGCTGAGCGTTGAAGAACTGGTAACCGATTCGATCATCAGGCGTTTAAAAAACGAGACCCTAGATGCCGGTCTTTTTGTAACCCCTGCCCATGAAAGTTCAATCATTGAAGACCCTTTGTTTTATGAAGAAATGCTCTTATATGCCCATCCGTCGCATTCTCTTCTAAGCAAGCCTGTGGTTGAGATACAGGACATGAACAGCCCGGAGCTCTGGCTTCTGAACGACGGCCATTGTTTCCGCCACCAGGTGGTCAATCTGTGTGGTGCCGGCAGCCATGCGGGTGAAGGCCTCCCCTTTCACCTGGAGGGCGGATCACTGGAAACCCTGGTCAGGCTGATCGACAGGGAAGGGGGTTTTACCCTGCTCCCCGAGCTGGCCACCCTGCTGCTTCCTGCAGAAAAGCAGGATTCGCTGATCCGGTTTTCCAAGCTCACACCCTTACGGGAAGTCAGCCTTGCATGTTCACGCTATTATGCAAAACAGAACCTGCTGGAAGCCCTCAGGACACAGATCATTTCAGATATCCCACAGTATATGAAGGATCCGGGAAGGGGGCAGGTGGTGGAATGGAAGGAGCCCAAATGATGCAATTTTCATATCATCAGCCGCCTGTATAATGTCACGGGCATGATTCCCCTGACAAAAGGGGTTGAATCAACAGGTTTTGCAGATCAGAACAGTGAAAAGCGCACGTAGCGTTTGGGGTTGACCCGGACATCTTCCAGCAGGAGGTTCAGTTGTTCGGCCGATCGCTGCAGGTCTTTATAAAGGTCTTCATCATTAACGAGCATTCCGATACTTCCTTCGCCATTATTGATCTTTTCTATGATCACGGCCAGGTCGTCAGCCACACGGTTCAGGTTTTGAAATGTACCCGGTATATCGGCTGCGACCAACGAATCGGATACTGTTGAAAAGTTTTTCAGGATATTATCGATGTTTTCTTCATTATTGCTGATGGTAGCCGTGATGGATTCCAGGTTGATCATGATCTCGGCCAGACGTGTTTTTTCTGAGGCTACGAGTTCATCCAGGTTATAGGTGGCGCTTTCGAGGTTGGCAAAGGTTTGCTGAATGCTGGCCAGGCTGTTTGAGAGGTTTTGCCTGGCGCTTTCGTTGAAGATGGCCTTGATAACGGTAACCACGGAGTCGATGGAGAGGATGAGTTCTTCCGCCTTGAGCTTGAGCGGTTGTATCTGCTGGTTGACGGCCTCCTTCAGGCTGGCCTCTACCTTGGTGGCCAGTGTGTCGCCGTTGGCAATATACAGGCTGTCGTTACCCAGAATAAGGTTAATGGCTTTCGATCCCATCAGGTCGGAGCTGTAGATCAGTGCAATCGAGTTACGCGGGATGGGGATCTCCGTTTCTATCATGATCTTAACAATGATATTTCCCGAATACCCGGGTTCAAAGTAAATATCAGAAACCTGACCTACCTTCAGGCCATTTATGGAAACGGGGTTAGCCCTGTTCAGGCCGCTTACTTCTTCATAAACGGCATATACGATACGTTGATCCTTCAGAAGGTTAAAACCTTTCAGGAAGTTAAAGCCCCAGATCAGCAAGGCAAGGGCAACGATAAATACCAGTCCGGTAATGATCTCTTTTTTATACTTCAAAACGCCCGTGTTTTATACAAAGTTAACTCATTTTACTCTGAAATATTCTTTGTGGTTACATAAATTTCGACATTTTGCGACTGCAGCGGCATGCTTACAGCAGTTACTTCAGCACATATCCGGAGCGGCCGCCCATAGCACAGGTCCTATTGGCCGCTGAGTTTCCTGGCCTCATTCACGTCAATGCGTACACCGTCCTTAAAGGCGATGATAAAGGCATCGCGGTATTTTTTGTTCCTTCGCAATTCATTTTGCAGCCTGACGGCTTCCAGGTAAGAGGTTTCATCGCCGCTGGTATATTTAAACATCCCCTGATGTTCGTATATCATTACATTTTCCACATCCTTGAATTTTCCCGCAGTTTTTTCTTTTGAAGAAGAAGCAAACTGCACCCTGAACCGGATATCACTTTTCAGGGAGCCTTTATTTACGGGTATTGCCATTTGGGCATGGTTTTCCGGGCTTTCAACCATCAGTTTGTATTCCTTAAATGCCCGGTAAATGGCAGAGGCGATATAATTCTGCCCATTGTCTGACATCAGGTATTTCTCATCATTAAGGTTGGAGATAAAGCCTGTTTCGATGAGTATTCCCGGCATAGCAGTTTTATACAGCACCCAGAAACCGGCCTGCCATACCCCCCTGTCCTTGAGTTTTGCCCTTTCACGAAACTGGTCCTGCACCAGCGAAGCCAGCAGCAGGCTGCTTTCGAGGTAAGCATTCTGGAAAAGGTTCAGGGTAATATAGTCTTCATCCCGGTTCGGATCGAAGCCGTCGTACATATCGTCATAGTTCTCTTCCTTGAGGATGGCGGCATTTTCAAGTTTTGCCACTTCCAGGTTTGCCTGGCTCCTGTGCAGTCCCATCACGTAAGTCTCGGTCCCTGATGGGTTTGGCGATTTATTGGCATTACAGTGAATAGAGATGAACAGGTCGGCTTTGCTCTTGTTGGCGATCTCCGCCCGTTTGTGCAATTCAACAAAAACATCCGTTTTCCTTGTGTATATTACCTCCACATCGGGCAGGTTCTGCCTGATATAATGACCTGTTTTGAGGGCAATGGCGAGGGCAATGTCTTTTTCTTTGGAATTCTTCCCCACTGCGCCCGGGTCTTTCCCGCCATGACCGGCATCGATCACCACCTTCCTTACCATGGGCTGGGAATAAAGCCCTGCAGGCAGAAGTATGGTCAGGAAGAGCATACCAAAAATAAGCACATGACGTTTCACCTAAGGAATAAATTAGTTAGTTTTACAGCGTATTAAAGGCATTTGGCAGCTTTTGAAATGGTTGTGGCCTGCACATGCCTGACACAAAAATAACACATAATTCATCGTCATATTTTTGATTTGTTTATCAAATTATTAACACAAGACCGGTTGATTTATTATTTCCTGTTCATGCTGATGTGCTTTCCCGGCACGGGTCGGCTCAGCGGGCAGGAGGCTGAAACCGGCATGCCATCCGGTGATGAGCGGGGCATAGCTGTGGTATTACCCGATACCATCGCTGCCTCCCCCGACAGCCTGGCGGTTAAACTGCCGCTTGTGCCCCGCGATACCATGGCACCCGATACCCTGCACCCCGTCCATATTGATTCCATCCCTGCATATAACGAAGACCAGCCTCCAAAAATCTCGCCCAATGCGCTTCAGCACCGGGTAGATTTCAAATCCATCGACTCCATACACTTTGACATGCGGCAGCAAAAAGTGTTTTTATACCAGGAAGTGAAGATTGATTATGACGACATAAAACTGCAATCAAATTTTGTAGAGATCGATTTTACCGAAACCAGCATCTTTGCATCGGGCCTGCCCGATTCGACCGGTTTTGAAAGAGGCCAGCCGATCTTTGTTCAGGGAGATTCGGAATTCCGCTCCCGCACGATGAGATATAACTATGAAACCAAGAAAGGGTTGATCAGGGATGTGATGACGCAGGATGGCGAAGGCACCATCAGGGGAAAGCTCATCAAGAAAATGCCAAATAATGAAACCAATATCAAGGGAGGATCTTATTCAACCTGCCCGCAATGTGAAAACAGGGATTATGAATTCCGTTATTTCAAGTCGAAAGTCATTCCTGATAAGCGCATTGTAACCGGACCCGCCTATCTTGTCATTGAAGATGTGCCCACCCCCTTGTTTTTGCCCTTCGGGTTCTTCCCCATCAGGAAAGGTCAGCATTCGGGCATACTGTTGCCGACATGGGGCGAATCGGCCAACCGTGGCTTTTATTTTGAAAGTGGAGGGTATTACTGGGCCATCAACGATTACGTTGACCTGAAAGTGGTAGGCGATATCTATACCCGCGGGAGCTGGGCCGTGAAACCCTCTACCCGTTATAAAAAACGTTACAAATACAGCGGAGGTTTCGATTTTACCTATGCCATCAACATCACAGGCGAAAAGGAACAGCCCGACTACCGCCGCGACAGGGACTACCAGATCAGGTGGCGGCATCAGCAGGATCCGAAAGCCAGGCCCAACAGCACCTTTACGGCCAATGTAAACATCCGCAGCCGCAAGTCGAATTTTTATAACCCGACCACAGCCCAGGATTACCTTTCAAACACCTTCCAATCGAGTGTTGCTTACCAGACCAGCTTTGCAGGAAAGTATTTCCTCACCCTGAACGCCAATCACAGCCAGAATACCCAGACAAAACTGATGACCCTTACCCTGCCGGAGATGTCGTTCAATGTGAACCGGTTTTACCCCCTGCGAAAGAAGACCCGCACCGGAAAGATGAAATGGTGGGAAGACATCAGCGTGAATTACACGGCCAATTTTAAAAATACGGTTACCATCGAAGACTCCCTGCTTTTTCAGCCTGAAACCTGGGAAAAGATGCAGAACGGCATCAAGCACAGTATCCCTGTAAGCAGTTCTGTCAAATTGTTAAAATATTTCAACTGGACCAACTCCATCAACCTCACCGACAGAATGTATTTTAAAACCATAGAAAAAAACTGGATTGACGATACGCTGTTCGTAAACAACGACACCATTGTAGGTTACCTGCAGGAAGACACCCTAACGGGGTTCAAAAATGCCTTTGACGGTAATTTTTCTTCTTCCATCACTACAAAGCTGTATGGCATGTACCAGTTTGGAAAGAATTTTCCCGTCAGGGCGATCCGCCATGTGATGACCCCAAAGGTGTCATTCACCTTAACTCCTGATTTCGGTGCTCCCGAATGGGGTTATTACAAATCTTATTACAATCCGGATCTCGACAGGGAGATCGAATACAGCATCTTTGAAGGCGGCATTTACGGCTCACCCCCGAAAGACCGTTCGGGAGTGGTCAGTTTTTCACTGAGCAATAACCTTGAAATGAAAGTCAGGTCAAAGAAAGATACCGTTACCGGAACCAGAAAGATCAAACTCATCGATGATTTCACCATACAAACCTCTTATGACCTGGCCAGGGATTCGCTCAACTGGTCGAAGCTGCGCATGAGCGGAAGGACCACCATTTTTAAAGGTTTTGACATAAGATATACCGGCAACTGGGATCCTTACATCCTGGACTCAACCGGCACATTTAACCTGAACCAGTCGGAATGGAAGGTAAACCGGCGGTTATTCAGGCTCGACCAGACCAACTGGGAATTCAGCGCCAACCTGCGGCTGAACCCCGGCATGTTCAGCAAGAAAACAAAAACAGAGCCTTCCCGGCAGGAAGAACTGGAGGAAATGGCCGAAAACATCGACATGTATGATGAAATAGAAAGCATTTATAACAATTACGATGATTTTATCGACTGGGACATCAAGTGGAACCTGAATATTACCTACAACCTCCGATACGGCAACACCTTTAAATATACGAACCAGGTGGAAAGGGAAAAGCAGGAAACGCTTGTTCAAACCCTCGGTCTCAGCGGTGATTTCAATGTTGCCCCAAAATGGAAGATCGGTTTCAGGACCGGCTGGGATTTTGAAGCCGCCGATCTTTCCTACACATCCATCAACATATACCGCGACCTGCATTGTTTCGAGATGCGCTTTAACTGGATCCCCATTGGCGGGAGACAATCGTGGAATTTTGCACTCAATGTTAAGGCAAGCATGTTGCAGGACCTCAAGCTGCAGCGGAAAAAAGACTTCCGCGACTTCTAAAGCCCGGGAATTATGGGATTTTACATATTTTTGCTTTTGGTAACAGACAAAATCATTTCAAACAACACCTAAAATGAAAAAAACCGTCAACATCTCAAATGCCCCTAAGCCCGTTGCCCCCTACAGTCAGGCTATCCTCAGCGGCAACACGCTCTATATTTCAGGGCAGATCCCCATTGATCCCATTACGGGCAAACTGCTTGAAGGGAGCATTGCCGGACAGACCGAAAGGGTAATGGAAAATATCCGCTCCATCCTGAAGGAGGAAGGCCTTGACTTCAGCCACCTGGTGAAATGTTCGATCTTTATGACCGACATGGGATTTTACAAGGAAATCAACGAGGTTTACGCCCGTTATTTCCCAAAAGACCCGCCTGCCCGCGAGGCCATTGCCGTAAAGGGCCTCCCACTGGGAGCCAGTGTCGAAATATCGTGTATCGCAGTTAAATAAAACAAAAAACAAGCATTATCCAAGCTGGTAAAAAAATGAAAAACTTTTTTCTTACACTTGCAGTATGTTTACTGCTGATCCCTTTTTCCCGTGCCGACGAAGGTATGTGGATTCCTTTGTTGCTGGAACAGTTGAATGAAAAGGAAATGCAGGATATGGGCTTCGGGCTGACTGCAGAAGACATTTACAGCATCAACCGCAGTTCGATGAAGGACGGCATCGTCATTTTCGGACGCGGATGCACGGGTGAGCTTGTTTCCGACCAGGGTCTGCTGCTCACCAACCATCATTGCGGCTATGGCGTTATCCAGCGGCATTCCTCCCTCCAAAACGACTATCTGACCGACGGGTTCTGGGCCATGAGCCGTGAAGAAGAATTACCGAATCCCGGGCTTACGGTTACTTTCCTGGTCAGGATGGAAGATGTCAGTGAAAAGATGCTCGAAGGCATCCATGACGACATGAATGAAGCGGCCCGCTCGGAAAAGCTGAAGGAGAACGCCGCCGCCATTGAAGCGGAGGCAGTGGAAGACAGTCACTACAAAGCCCAGGTCAAACCTTTCTACCAGGGTAACCGTTTTTACCTCTTCATTACCGAGACCTTCGAAGATGTCAGGCTGGTTGGCGCCCCCCCATCCAACATCGGCAAGTTCGGCGGCGACACCGACAACTGGATGTGGCCCCGGCACACCGGCGACTTTTCGGTGTTCAGGGTATATGCCGATTCAAATAACATGCCTGCCAAATACGCCGAAACCAATGTTCCCTACAGGCCGAAATACCACTTTCCCATCAGCATAAAGGGAATACAGGAGGATGATTTTACATTTGTTTTCGGATATCCCGGATCGACCCAGCAATATATACCGTCATGCAAGGTTGAGCAGATTTCCGGTGTGGTCAACCCCATCCGGATCAGTCTTCGCGACCGGCGCCTGGATATCATCAACCGCTACATCGACCGTGACGACCTGGTCCGGATACAATATTCGGCTAAAGCCGCAGGCATTGCCAACGGCTGGAAAAAATGGATAGGCGAAAGCAAAGGCATTGAAAATACAGGCGTGATCAGCAAAAAAGAATCCCTCGAACAGGCCTTTACCGAATGGGCCATGGCCGGGGAAGAGAAGAACCGGAAATACGGCGGCATCATCGGGGCCTTTGAAGAGCTCTACCTTGGGCTGTCGCCGGTTGAAAGGGAGATGACACTGCTGTCGGAATCGGCCTTCGGCATCGAAATATTGCGATTTGCCAGAAGCTTTTCTTCACTGGTCAGCCTGTGTGAGGACAAGGATGCCGATGAAGAGAGGATCAGCGAAATGTTACAGCAACTTGAGAAATCCGCCGCTGCCCATTTCAAAAACTACCACCAGCCCCTCGACAGGGAGACCTTTGTTGCCATGATCGAAGCCTACCTTCAGATGGCATCGCCTGAATACATTCCCGTAGAGCTGGATATTATCGAAAAAAAGTACAAGGGAGACGTGAGCGCCTATGCAAACGAAGTCTTCAGGCGTTCAGTGTTTGCAGCGGAAGATAAGTTGTCGGATTTCCTTGTCGGTTTCAAACGTAAAAAATACAAAACCATCCTGCGCGACCCTGCCTATATACTGGCAGATGCTTTTTCACGAAAGTACAGTGACGAACTCCGGCCGGTGCTCATGAAGTTCTATGCCACTGACGACAGCCTGCAGCGTATCTATATGCAGGGGCAGATGGACTTTGAGCCTGAGAAACGTTTTTACCCCGATGCCAACTTCACCCTGCGGGTCACTTACGGAAAAGTTAAGGGTTATAATCCGCGCGATGCCGTGTATTATGATTATTTCACCACACTCGAAGGCATTATGGAAAAGGAAGATCCCGGTATTTATGATTACGTGGTGGAAGACCGGCTCAAAGAGCTTTATGAAAACCGCGACTACGGCCGTTACGCCGACCCCGACGGCAGCATGCGGGTTTGTTTCATTGCCACCAACCATACTTCAGGCGGAAATTCGGGCAGCCCGCTGCTGAACGGACGCGGGGAACTGGTGGGGATCAATTTTGACCGCTGCTGGGAAGGAACCATGAGCGATATAGTTTATGACCCGGCCGTATGCCGGAACATATCGATCGACATCCGGTACTGTCTTTTCATTATTGACAAATTTGCCGGTGCCGGACATCTGATAGAGGAAATGACCATCATTGAATAATGAAAGGCTGACAGCTGAAGCTTTTCCCATCATTGATATTTATATTTTTTCAGGTATTTTATTTGTGCGCCAGGTATTATTTCTCTTTTTGCTCATCCTGTCCCAGTATGTTTCCGCCCAGTTGTCGATTCATGTTGAGGAAGCGGAAAAACATCGTGAAACGGGGTACCTGAACGACAAAGACTATGATCTCCTGAACGGCTTCTTACTGATGGACCGGAAAGTTGAGATTAAGGGGGAACTGCAGAAGATTGTTTTTGGTTATCATCCTTACTGGGGAGGGTCCAATTACCTGAATTATCAATGGGAACTACTCAGCGACCTGTGCTATTTTTCTTATGAAGTAGACCCTGAAACCGGCAACCCCCTGTCGTATTACGGCTGGCTCACCTCCCCCGCCATCGACTCAGCCTTTGCCCATGATGTGCGTGTACATCTGTGTGTAACCCTGTTTTCGGGCCACAGCACTTTTTTCGGCAACCAGCAGTCGCAACTTAACCTGACCAATAACCTGCTCAGCCTGCTCATGCAACGCGGTGCCACGGGAATCAGTTTCGACTTCGAGGCCGTGCCTGCCTCACAGGGCAACAATATGCTCGACTATATTGCCGGTTTTTCCGTTGCTTTCAGGCAGAACTTTCCTGACGGGATACTGAGCATTGCCATGCCGGCCGTTGACTGGAGCGGGATATTCGACCCTGATGTGCTGAATGAGTACATCGACCTGTATATGATCATGGGGTACGACTATTACTGGAACGGCAGTAGCCAGGCCGGGCCCGTCGACCCCCATTACAGTATGACAAACACTTACAACTACAGTGTTTCCAGAACAATATCCCATTACCAGTCGGCCGGGATGCCCCTGTCAAAAATGCTGCTGGGCGTACCCTATTACGCCCGTGAATGGCCCACGGCCTCCGGATCGGCTCCTTCGGCAACGACCGGACACGGCACTGCATATACCTGGGCCAAAATCCAAAACAATGCTTCGGGACATTACAGTACGGCAAACAAAAAACTTGAACCCAATTCCTTCGGCCCCTATTTCGCATACAATGACGGAGGCTGGCATCAGTGTTTCGTAAATGACCCCGGTTCACTGAGCAGGAGATACAAGCTGGTAAACCGTCGTGGCCTGGCCGGCATTGGCATCTGGGCACTCGGCTACGACAATGGTTATCCCGATCTATGGCAACTCATAGCCGGCAACTTTTCCCAGGGGACAGGGCTTACATTTCCGGACACGCTATACGACAGCGGAGGTCCGGCGTGGAATTACTACGACAACGAGCATTATACCCTTGAACTGCGGGGAATGGAAAATGAATTTCTCAATATCAGTTTTTCCCAATTCAGCCTCGAAACAGGATACGATTCTCTCTGGATTTATGACGGTACTTACCCGGGAGGCAACTTAGTGGGCGGATTTACCGGCAATACCCTCCCGCCAATACTTTCCGGTAGCAACCGGATGACATTGCGTTTCAAATCAGATCATAACACCTCCGTTTCGGGATGGATGGCCCTGGTACAAAACATTCCGGTCACGGTAATGGAGGTGAGCCCTGAATATGACATCACAGTATATCCCAACCCCACGTCCGGCATTTTATACATTGATGGCAGTAAAGCGAAACCCATTATCCGGTTTTATGATATGAAAGGTTCATTGATACGGTCATACGCGGAAGACACATTCCCCATACGGCTGGATCTTACAGATTATTCACCCGGTATATATTTTTTTTCGGTTGAATGCGGGAACAAACATTCCCGGCACAAAATTGTGAAATTTTGATGCATAAATATCCGGTTACGGATACCGGGTTATCGCGTATAATTAAACCCCTTACACTTCAATCAAGTCCTTGTTGCCAGATACCCGGGATCCTTCGCTGCACTGAAGTGAGAGGGTTGCTCCTGCCAGCTTTCTGCACAAGGCCGGCAGGAGGAATTTGCTTGCGTTGCTGCAACAGCTGGGAGGTCCCTCGTCCCCCGATCCCGATTACTCGGGAGGGGTCCCCGGGATGACCGGCAGAAGAAACTAACTTTTGCTTTAACGCACTAAAATAACAGTTCCCGATGTGTCAAAATTCCGATTCGAGATAGCATATTCAACCCTGAACACATACGTCCCTGCAGGGGCTTCGGCACCTTTTATCGTCCCATCCCACCCTTGCATAACATCTTTGCTTTCAAACACCGTCTGTCCCCAGCGGTTGAAGATCTTCATGCTGAAGGAGGTGAGCTTATCGGGCTGGCCGATGGCTTTGAACACATCGTTGAGGCCGTCCCCGTCGGGAGTAAAGGCATTGGGAAGAAGGATCAGCTCACCCGGGGGTTCTTCCGGTGGGGGTGGCGGAGGCGGGGCAGTGACGAACTGCACGTAAACAGAATCTTCGCCCGCGCATCCATAGAGGGATTCGATCATCACGCTGTACCAGTCTTCCACCTCTGCAGTGATCAACTGGCTGGTCTCTCCGGTATTCCAGAGATAACTTGTAAAGCCATCGCCGGCATCGATCTCCACGGGCTCTTCGGTGGTGATGGTATCCTGCCCGGCAAAGGCCGGAACCGGGGTCGGATGGATCGTTATCTCAACAGAATCTTCCGAATAACAGTCAAGGGTATCGGTAATGCGTAACGACCAGGTCCCGGAATGCGTTGGCTGGGCATTGCTGATGGAAAGGATCTCGTTTGTACTTGTGATTCCCGTCGGATCTGACCAGAGATAGCTGACTTCCCCGTTGCTCGACCACAACAAAGGGCTGATCTCGATATCTTCACCCTGGCAGGCTTCAATATCCTGTCCGGGGCTGAAAAGTACTTCCTGGTAGATACGCACGCTTCCCAGGTAGTAGTCCACCGGGATGGTCAGTCCCGTGGAGTTCAGGAACAGGCTGGCCCCTGCACTGCCGTCCCAGGCCACCATGCTCAGGCCCGGGTCCAGGGATTCAAAGACCAGGTCGGTCAGTATTGTGTTATCAGGCAGCGTTACTGAAGGCGATTGCCAGTTGAGCTCCACCCTCCCTTCGGCCGGGAACAGCATCACTTCCAGTGAATCTTCGATCTGCGTTTGTGTATTGGCATAGCCCGTGCAGGTGAGCAGGGTCATATCATACAGCAGGGTGGTCTTAAAATAAGCCACATCATTAAAGTTGCTCACGTATAGTGGCACAAAGGCCGTATTGCCCGGGCAGACCTCATCTTCCCCGGCCACTGCCTGCAGGCGAAGGGTGATCTCTTCGGGTACCTCAACCACAAAAGTGGTATCGCAGCCCGCTTCGTCCATCACCACGCAGGTGTAAAATCCAGCCAGAAGGTCATAGAAACCTCCATCATTCACCTGGAAGTTTACGCCATTGTCGTTGGAATAATACAGGTCATCGCCTCCGCCAATGGCCGTGATCTCAATGTAGCCGTTGCTTTGCCCGGAGCTGCAGGCCCCGATCTGCAGATCAACAATTTCAGGGGCATCGGTGTTTTGGATGATCACCGGGTTGTTGACATACACATCCTGGCAATCGGAAGAGTCTCTTACGCGCACGGCGTAGTTCCCGGCCGAAAGCCCTGTGAAAATCCCTTCGTTGGCATAGTAGTTCGCCCCGTTATCGATGGAATAGAAAAGCATATCTCCCAGTCCCGACACGGCATGCACGGTGATGGAGGCATCCTGCTGTCCGCAGTGTTCAATGGTATATCCGAGGCTTTCGATGAGTACTTCTCCGGCGTCATGGATGCTGTAGGGGCCGAAACCGGTAATGCATCCGTTGCCATCCAGCACCTCCAGTGTATAGTTGCCAACCGGCAGGTGGTAGATATCCAGGGAGGTGGAAACGGTATCGCCCATGTCGTCCAGCCAGTGCCACGACAGCGGTTGTTGCCCGTTGATCAAAAGGCCCCGGATCACTCCGGTGCTTCCCCCGCAGGTGGTGGGTTTGATCTCCAGCCCGGAGGTGTCGGCCAGAGAAGGAGGATAATACGACAGGTGGATGGAGTCGATCTCAAAGCAGCCCGCATCACTTTCCACCCTCACCCAGTACCAGCCCGTATCGGATACGATGATCTGGGAGCTGCCAAAAGCCCCGTTGCTCCAGAGATAGAAATGGGGGCCGCATTCGGCGTTAAGGATTATATCACCACCGTAACAGAAGGTCGTATCCGGTCCCAGGTCGGGCTCGGGGGCATATTCAACCTCCACTTTCCGGGAAGTTTCCTCTATGCGTCCGCTCGGGTATTCAACATATACGGAAACCTCGTACGTTCCACCATCGGTAAACTTATGAGTGGCATGTGGGATGGTTGAAGTATTGTTGATCCCCGACAGGGGATCCCCGAAATTCCACTCGATGTATGTTGGTTCAGGGAAGAACCAGGGATCGAAGGTAAAGGTGTCGCTTTCGCAGATGCCGTCGAAATCGAAGCGATGGAGGTAATCATTAAAAAAGTTAACAATTCCATAGGTAACCTGTCCGTTTTCAATATAGAATAATGAGGAGTCGTAATTACATTCGATTCCATTTGATCCAGGGTTATTTATGACACCAAGATAATTATTAAGTGGATTGTCAGGAGCAATCATCGCTGTTTTTCCCAAACAATATATTCTACCATCTGGGGCTAATTGCAAATTGGAGCCTTGGACATCTCCAATTAATGTAGATGATTGGGAAAATAAAGCGGAATCGAGTATATATTGCATATCAAATTGGATGATATGTGTCTCTTTATACTGTGATCTCTGATCGTCAGCTGCAATATAGAGGTATTTTGAGCATGGAGAGAACTCACATGACGATTCTTCATATGGTACTGAATTAGGGAAAAGGCTGTATCTTACTTGAATAGTATAAAGAAAATTGACTGTCCCTAATTGATTGTCAAATAAGCATATTTCAACTGAACCTCCTAACTGAGTATCATCTCCCATAAATGTAGATACCAGATATTTTTTATCATAAGAAATTTTCATAGTCCCCCAATTTGTCACACCCCAGGAAAGTTCCCTATGAGGTGCTGGACTTATTACAGGGAGCGGATTTACACCATCTTCAGTTATCCTATATGAAGCAAAGCTGTCATCGAAGTATTTCCTGACTAAAACCCAGACATCTTTTTTGTTTTTATGGTAAGTAGCTGTGATCTTTTCAGCAGCATCCCAGGCTGTTATTAGAGTATCTATCTCAATAACCTCTCCCATTCCATCGTCTAATGACATATCAAGACAATAGTAGAACAAAGGAGGTCCAGTTGGTAAACGGGAAGTACTTGTCATAAAAACGAAATATTTATTTTCATCTCCAGGTTTTGGGATTGCAATGGTACCTTGGTAAGCTAAGGTTATTTGTGAATATCCAAAATCGTTTTTCATCGGAAGATGATCCTTATTTCGTATGTAACCATGATCACAATAAAATAGTAAGTTCCCATTGGTGTCAGACATAACTGTGCTACTCCCATCATATGGTTCAAACACTGTTCCTTCTAAGTCTTCCGCAGGATCACCACTATTAAAATCTAAACCTACATGGTCACTGAAATACCATATATTGGTTCTTTTGTTAGGCTGACCAACTATTACTAGACACAGTAATAAATGAATCAACAAAATGGTATATGCCTTTATAAACATAAGATTAGAATAGGGAGAGAGAAAATCCCCCTCCCATTTACTTAATTTAGAACAATCGTATTAGGAAAAGGATATGTTTCATATAACTCTTGCCCGGTACATGTGGCATGATCATCTCCTTCGCAACATATTCCACTACTATCAACATACTTAATAAAAACTTTTACTAAATAGCAATCACTTGTACAATCTGTTCTAATTGTGTCATCACCAGACGATGTATGGGATGTTCCAGTTGCTGTTTCCCAAACCGGTGTATTTACAGCAACATTTCCAGGATATGTATAAATTTCAACTCTTACATATTTAGTAGTTGGATCATTACAACTACAATTTACTTCACTCCATGAAACATCAACTTCCCACTGAGCATATGCACTTTGCATCCCTGCGATAAAAAAGCCAAGAAAGGCAAATAAAAACACTAATTTTTTCATGATAATAGGTTTAAAGTTAATAAATAAAAATACAATAATTTGTCATTCAGCTAGCCAGACTGTAAGATGATTGCCTTCTCTTTGCAATCATTATTGCTTATCTTTGCCTTTACCTCCTTTCTTTGTAGATATCTGATTACATTAACCGGTATTGTTTTTTATTTTCAATTAAAGGGTTTTTTTGCTCCTCATTATACCTGTAAAGTTACACAAAATATAACAGCCTGTCAAGGTTGGCAGTCGCTAGCGGACCTCCTGGCTAAGGGGCCGTAGTTAGAGCGTTGCATCTGCCGGTTTTCTGCACAAGGCTGGCAGGAAAAGTTTACAAGCAAATAGCAAATCGCAAACAGATCCTTCTACCGTGTCGTTTCACTCCACGGTATCAGGATGACAGCTTCATTTAAGAATCTTTGCTGCATTATCTGATTAGCACTACGGTTCCCGATGTGTCAAAACTTCGACTCGAGATAGAATAATCAAGCCTATAAACATATGTTCCTGACGGGGCTGGTTTGCCCTGATAAGTGCCGTCCCAGCCGAGGGAAATGTCGCTGCTTTCAAACACCATCTGCCCCCAGCGGTTGAAGATCTTCATGCTGAAGGAGGTGAGCTTGTCGGGCTGGCCGATGGCTTTGAACTCATCGTTGAGGCCGTCCCCGTCGGGAGTAAAGGCATTGGGAAGAATGATCCGCTCACCCGGGGGTTCTTCCGGTGGGGGTGGCGGAGGAGGAGCAGTGACGAACTGCACGTAAACAGAATCTTCGCCCGCGCATCCATAGAGGGATTCGATCATCACGCTGTACCAGTCTTCCACCTCTGCAGTGATCAACTGGCTGGTCTCTCCGGTATTCCAGAGATAACTTGTAAAGCCATCGCCGGCATCGATCTCAACGGGCTCTTCGGTGGTGATGGTGTCCTGCCCGGCAAAGGCCGGAACCGGGTTAGGATGGATCAGGATCTCAAGGGAAACTTCCGAAAAACAGTCTAGCGTATCGGTAATGCGTAGCGACCATATCCCGGAATGGGAGGGTTGGGCATTGTTGATGGAAAGGATCTCGCTGGTACTTGTTGATCCCCACGGGTCTGACCAGAGATAGCTGACTTCCCCGTTGCTCGACCACAACAAAGGGCTGATCTCAATGTCATCACCCTGGCAGGCTTCCACTTGTGATTCCAGGGTGAAGAAAACTTCCTCGTAAATGCGTACACTGCCCAGGTAGTAATCAACCGGTATGGTCAGTCCTGTGGAGTTCAAAAACTGGCTGGCCCCGGCACTGCCATCCCAGGCCACCATGCTCAGGCCCGGGTCCAGGGATTCAAAGACCAGGTCGGTCAGTATTGTGTTATCAGGCAGCGTTACTGAAGGCGATTGCCAGTTGAGCTCCACCCTCCCTTCGGCCGGGAACAGCATCACTTCCAGTGAATCTTCGATCTGCGTTTGTGTATTGGCATAGCCCGTGCAGGTGAGCAGGGTCATATCATACAGCAGGGTGGTCTTAAAATAAGCCACATCATTAAAGTTGCTCACGTATAGTGGCACAAAGGCCGTATTGCCCGGGCAGACCTCATCTTCCCCGGCCACTGCCTGCAGGCGAAGGGTGATCTCTTCGGGTACCTCAACCACAAAAGTGGTATCGCAGCCCGCTTCGTCCATCACCACGCAGGTGTAAAATCCAGCCAGAAGGTCATAGAAACCTCCATCATTCACCTGGAAGTTTACGCCATTGTCGTTGGAATAATACAGGTCATCGCCTCCGCCAATGGCCGTGATCTCAATGTAGCCGTTGCTTTGCCCGGAGCTGCAGGCCCCGATCTGCAGATCAACAATTTCAGGGGCATCGGTGTTTTGGATGATCACCGGGTTGTTGACATACACATCCTGGCAATCGGAAGAGTCTCTTACGCGCACGGCGTAGTTCCCGGCCGAAAGCCCTGTGAAAATCCCTTCGTTGGCATAGTAGTTCGCCCCGTTATCGATGGAATAGAAAAGCATATCTCCCAGTCCCGACACGGCATGCACGGTGATGGAGGCATCCTGCTGTCCGCAGTGTTCAATGGTATATCCGAGGCTTTCGATGAGTACTTCTCCGGCGTCATGGATGCTGTAGGGGCCGAAACCGGTAATGCATCCGTTGCCATCCAGCACCTCCAGTGTATAGTTGCCAACCGGCAGGTGGTAGATATCCAGGGAGGTGGAAACGGTATCGCCCATGTCGTCCAGCCAGTGCCACGACAGCGGTTGTTGCCCGTTGATCAAAAGGCCCCGGATCACTCCGGTGCTTCCCCCGCAGGTGGTGGGTTTGATCTCCAGCCCGGAGGTGTCGGCCAGAGAAGGAGGATAATACGACAGGTGGATGGAGTCGATCTCAAAGCAGCCCGCATCACTTTCCACCCTCACCCAGTACCAGCCCGTATCGGATACGATGATCTGGGAGCTGCCAAAAGCCCCGTTGCTCCAGAGATAGAAATGGGGGCCGCATTCGGCGTTAAGGATTATATCACCACCGTAACAGAAGGTCGTATCCGGTCCCAGGTCGGGCTCGGGGGCATATTCAACCTCCACTTTCCGTGATGTCTCCTCAATGCGTCCGCTGGGGTATTCAACATATACGGAAACCTCATACGTGCCGCCATCGGTAAACTTATGAGTGGCATGTGGGATGGTTGAAGTATTATTTATCCCCGACAGGGGATCTCCAAAATTCCATTCAATAAAAGTCGGTTCCGGAAAGAACCAGGGATCGAAGGTAAAGGTGTCGCTTTCGCAGATGCCATCGAAATCGAAACGGAATAGATAATCCGACATAAAATTGGGAAGAGTCAGTTTAGCTAAACTATCGTTTAAGGTTACTCCAAGAGGTTGATAATCGCACTCCATGCCTAATTTCCATGGTTTATTGATAACACCTGCCCAGTCTGATAAGGCATCGGGGTTATCAGTAACACAATATATTCTGCCATCTGAACCCAATTGAATGGCACAACCATGGCCTTCTCCTATTTTTACAGCTGATTGAGGGAATAACACAGGATCGTTAGCCAGGTTCATATCGTATTGGTAAATATGGCCAATTTCATCTACAAGAATGTCCTGACCGACATATAATATTTTTGAATCCGGTGAAAAATCACAACCAAAAGGCCTATATGGAATATTATATACAATTGAGTTTCTCAAGCTGAATGAATGAAGATGGTTTATACTACCTGATAGCGCATCAAACTCACATACCTCTATAAAAGAATCACTGGATGAAGCACCATAGTAACATGCAATTAAATACTTCTTGTCATAAGAGACTTTCATGTATCCCCATTCCGGACCTCTATCTGGTGCTGGACTCAGTAAAGGGCTTGGATTTACACCTTCAGAATTAACTAGAAAAGCGGCGTAGGAATCTTGAACGTGTTTTCTGGTAATAATCCATATATCATGCTTGTTTTGATGATAACAGGCTGTGATTTTTTGTCCAGCATCCCATGTGTTATGGAGAGTATCCGTTGAAATAATTCCGCCTAATCCATTGTTCTGGTTTATGTCTACAGTATTGTAAAACATTGGAAAATCATTAGCTTCGTGACTGTTTTTCAAAACAAAAACATAAAATATACTATCACATGATGGTTTAGGGATGATGATTACCCCTTGTGATCCTGGCCATAAATCAGATCCGTTCTGAAAGATTTTTTGATGCTCCCGATTCCAAATTGATCGACCATTTGAGTATAATAGCAGGTTGCCATTTGTATCACTGATTGATGCACAACCATCAACTCCTGAGAAATTGTAAATCTGACCTATATTGTTATATATAGGCTGCCCAGAATTAAAATCAAAACCACAATGATGGCCAAAAAACCAATGATTTGCTCTCTTATTAGGTTGAGAGACACATGAAATACTAATTAATAAACTTAAAATAAGAAGATTAGTCCTTATTAGCATTTTTAAATCTGTAATAAGATGCTGTCTCATTGTATTTAGAGTCAGCATCTTTGTTGAGTTTTTTAATCCATAATAATTGTAGTAAGATAATATCCATCGATAAGATCTTGCCCATCAACTGTTGCCGATTCGTAACCAGTGCAACACTCTCCACCTGAGTCATAATAATAGACTCTTGCATAGACATAATAACAATCCTCACAATTCCATACGACAGATTCTGTCCCTGATGTTTCAAATGGTGGAGTTTCGTTAATAACATCAAATTCCCTATTATCAACAATTGTCTCTGGAGTAGGTGTTAAATCAACAATTGTAATAAATACAGATTCCCAGTAATTGTTCCGCAGTTACATTCTGTGTCATTAACATCAACATAAACTTCCCACTGTGCATTTGCACTATGTATTCCTATAAAGAATATACCAACAAAGGCAAATAGAAAAATTAATTTCTTCATAACTAACTGGTTTTAAAATTAATAATTTAGTTTAAATAAGTCAATCTATTTCATTCAGCTGGCAGGACCGGGAGTGATTGCCTTAGGTTTAATAAAGAATTATTTTATCCTTGCCCTCACCTCCATTCTTTGTTGATATCTGATTACATTAACTGGTATTGTTTTTTATTTTCAATTAAAGGGTTTTTTTGCTCCTCATTATACCTGTAAAGTTACACAAAATATAACAGCCTGTCAAGGTTGGCACTCGCCAGCGGACCTCCTGGCTAAGGGGCTGAATTTAGAGCGTTGCATCTGCCGGCTTTCTGCACAAGGCCGGCAGGAGGAATTTGCTTGCTGACAGTAAAACGCTAAAGGATCCTTCTACCGTGTCGTTTCACTCCACGGTATCAGGATGACAGCTTCATTTAAGAATCTTTGCTGCATTATCTGATTAGCACTACGGTTCCCGATGTGTCAAAATTCCGATTCGAGATAGCATATTCAACCCTGAACACATACGTCCCTGCAGGGGCTTCGGCACCTTTTATCGTCCCATCCCACCCTTGCATAACATCTTTGCTTTCAAACACCGTCTGTCCCCAGCGGTTGAAGATCTTCATGCTGAAGGAGGTGAGCTTGTCGGGCTGGCCGATGGCTTTGAACTCATCGTTGAGGCCGTCCCCGTCGGGAGTAAAGGCATTGGGAAGAATGATCAGCTCACCCGGGGGTTCTTCCGGTGGGGGTGGCGGAGGCGGGGCAGTGACGAACTGCACGTAAACAGAATCTTCGCCCGCGCATCCATAGAGGGATTCGATCATCACGCTGTACCAGTCTTCGACTTCGGCGGTGATGTGCTGTTCCGTTTCTCCGGTGTTCCATAAATAGCTTGTAAAGCCATCGCCGGCATCGATCTCCACGGGCTCTTCGGTGGTGATGGTATCCTGCCCGGCAAAGGCCGGAACCGGGGTCGGATGGATCGTTATCTCAACAGAATCTTCCGAATAACAGTCAAGGGTATCGGTAATGCGTAACGACCAGGTCCCGGAATGCGTTGGCTGGGCATTGCTGATGGAAAGGATCTCGCTGGTACTTGTTGATCCCCACGGGTCTGACCAGAGATAGCTGACTTCCCCGTTGCTCGACCACAACATGGGGCTGATCTCGATATCTTCACCCTGGCAGGCTTCAATATCCTGTCCAAGGCTGAAAAGTACTTCCTGGTATATTCTTACACTGCCCAGGTAATAATCCACCGGGATGGTCAGTCCCATGGAGTTCAAAAACAGGCTGGCCCCGGCACTGCCATCCCAGGCCACCATGCTCAGGCCCGGGTCCAGCGATTCAAAGACCAGGTCGGTCAGTATTGTGTTATCAGGCAGCGTTACTGAAGGCGATTGCCAGTTGAGCTCCACCCTCCCTTCGGCCGGGAACAGCATCACTTCCAGTGAATCTTCGATCTGCGTTTGTGTATTGGCATAGCCCGTGCAGGTGAGCAGGGTCATATCATACAGCAGGGTGGTCTTAAAATAAGCCACATCATTAAAGTTGCTCACGTATAGTGGCACAAAGGCCGTATTGCCCGGGCAGACCTCATCTTCCCCGGCCACTGCCTGCAGGCGAAGGGTGATCTCTTCGGGTACCTCAACCACAAAAGTGGTATCGCAGCCCGCTTCGTCCATCACCACGCAGGTGTAAAATCCAGCCAGAAGGTCATAGAAACCTCCATCATTCACCTGGAAGTTTACGCCATTGTCGTTGGAATAATACAGGTCATCGCCTCCGCCAATGGCCGTGATCTCAATGTAGCCGTTGCTTTGCCCGGAGCTGCAGGCCCCGATCTGCAGATCAACAATTTCAGGGGCATCGGTGTTTTGGATGATCACCGGGTTGTTGACATACACATCCTGGCAATCGGAAGAGTCTCTTACGCGCACGGCGTAGTTCCCGGCCGAAAGCCCTGTGAAAATCCCTTCGTTGGCATAGTAGTTCGCCCCGTTATCGATGGAATAGAAAAGCATATCTCCCAGTCCCGACACGGCATGCACGGTGATGGAGGCATCCTGCTGTCCGCAGTGTTCAATGGTATATCCGAGGCTTTCGATGAGTACTTCTCCGGCGTCATGGATGCTGTAGGGGCCGAAACCGGTAATGCATCCGTTGCCATCCAGCACCTCCAGTGTATAGTTGCCAACCGGCAGGTGGTAGATATCCAGGGAGGTGGAAACGGTATCGCCCATGTCGTCCAGCCAGTGCCACGACAGCGGTTGTTGCCCGTTGATCAAAAGGCCCCGGATCACTCCGGTGCTTCCCCCGCAGGTGGTGGGTTTGATCTCCAGCCCGGAGGTGTCGGCCAGAGAAGGAGGATAATACGACAGGTGGATGGAGTCGATCTCAAAGCAGCCCGCATCACTTTCCACCCTCACCCAGTACCAGCCCGTATCGGATACGATGATCTGGGAGCTGCCAAAAGCCCCGTTGCTCCAGACATAGAAATGGGGGCCGCATTCGGCATCCAGAGTTATACCGGATGATGAGCAGAAGGAAGTGTCCGGTCCCAGGTCGGGTTCGGGTGCATATTCAACAACCACCTCACGTGAAGTTTCTTCTATGCGGCCGCTCGGGTATTCTACGTAAACAGAAACTTCATAGGTACCACCATCGGAAAATTTATGCATAGCATGTGGGATTGTGGAAGTATTATTAGCTCCTGACAGGGGATCCCCAAAGTTCCATTCAATGAATGTTGGTTCAGGGAAGAACCAGGGATCGAAGGTGAAGGTGTCGCTTTCACAGATGCCGTCGAAATCGAATCTGAAAAGAAAATCAGGTAAAAAATTAACAAAAGAACTGAGTATTTTGCCATGATTCACATAAAGGGCATCAGGCTGATAATTACAATCTATACCTTTTTGTTCAGGATTATGAATTATTCCTACATAGTTATTTAAGGGATAAATATTGGCATCATTTCTTCCGAAACAATATATTTTTCCATCAGAAGCCAATTGTAAATTCCCACCTTGAGCTTCACCCACAAGAATTGCGGATTGTATAAATAAAGCCGAGTCTTCAATTAATTCCATATCAAACTGATATACATGTGAAGTGGAGTCGTCCGGGTATTTGTATGCCCCAATGTAAAGGTGTTTTGAACAAGGGGAAAATTCGCAATTGTTTGTTTTATATTTCCAATAAACTCCAGGGATAACATACATCAATTGAAAAGAATATAAAAATTCAATGACACCTGTCTCGTCATTAAACTTGCAGATTTCCACAAAAGAAGTATTTGCACTATTTCCAAAAAAGCAAACAACCAAATAATTTTTATCATAAGAGATTTTCATATTCCCCATATTATCATCATCTAAGGGACGAAGTGGTGCAGGGCTTAATACGGGATTGGGATCAACACCTTCACCATCAAGCAGAAATGCAGCATATTTTCTGGATTTAAACTTTCGCGTAATAATCCAAATATTTTTTTTGTTTTTATGATAAGTTCCCGTTACCATAGAAGCGGCATCCCATCCCGCTTCCAGTGTGTCAATGTCAATTACTTCTCCCAGACCATTGTTTTTAGTCATATCTATTATATAGTAGAACATGGGATTCTCTTCCCTGAGTAATCTGGAAGTAAAAACGTAAAACAAGCTGTCAGATAATGGTTTAGGTATACTGAGGGCAGTTTGATCTCCCGGGAAATATGGAGCAACAGTAAGTTCAATAATTTCATGTTGCTTGTTCCAGACCCCAATACCATTTGAATAGAAAAGAAGATTCCCATTTGTATCGCTTATAGTTGAAGTCGATGCCCAACCAAAGCTACTGTCGATTGGGCATGAAGTATTCACAAGTGGGACTCCAGAATTGAAATCCAATCCTATTTTATTACCAAAGTACCAATAATTAGTTCTCTTATTTGGCTGGGAATATCCTTTTATTCCTAAAAGAAGGAGAATACTAAGAACGCTTAGAATTAGAGCTATAGTTTTTTTTGTGAATATCATTAACATCTTTTCTTAGAATAGTAAAGTGAGAATGAGACATTTCATTCTCACTAAGTTAAGATTAGTCTAATGTGACGATAATGGTAATGTCTCCTCCTAATAGCTCATCAGAATCAAAAGTATAAGAATTCCATCCAGTACAACATAGAGTTGGATCAAAATATGATATTCTTACTACTGCAACATATCTATCTTGTTGATCTATAATAATCGATTCTGATCCACTTAAAGTGAAGGTTTCTGTTGCAGGAAGCGATGTAGTTACGGGATTCACAAGATAATCATCAATCACCAGATCATATATTGAATATTCAAGGGTTTTTGTGGTTATGGTCTCACAATCGCAAGCAATATCAACATTCTTTACATCAAAACTCCACTGCGCATTCACACTTTGCATCCCTAGCATAAACAAACCAGCTAAGGCAAATAAATAAATAAACTTTTTCATGATTTTAAGTTTTAAAGGTAATGAATAAAACACAATATGTCAACTGCATGCAAAATTTTTAAAGCTGGCCAGGCTTGCCCGCATTGTATTTTATCCGAAACAGAATATTTTATATCTTTGCCTCTACCTCCTTTCTTTGTTGATATCTGATTACATTAACCGGTATTGTTTTTTATTTTTAATTAAAGGTATTTTTTGCTCCTCATTATACCTGTAAAGTTACGCAAAATATAACTGCCTGTCAAGGTTGGCATTCGCTAGCAGACCTCCTGGCTATGGCGCCGAAATTAGAGCGTTGCATCTGCCAGCTTTCTGCACACAAGGCTGGCAGGAGGAATTTGCTTGCGTTGCTGCAACAGCTGGGAGGTCCCTCGTCCCCCGATCCCGATTACTCGGGAGGGGTCCCCGGGATGACCGGCAGAAGAAACTAACTTTTGCTTTAACGCACTAAAATAACAGTTCCCGATGTGTCAAAACTTCGACTCGAGATAGAATAATCAAGCCTATAAACATATGTTCCTGACGGGGCTGGTTTGCCCTGATAAGTGCCGTCCCAGCCGAGGGAAATGTCGCTGCTTTCAAACACCATCTGCCCCCAGCGATTGAAGATGGTCATGCTAAAGGAGCTGAGGTTGTCGGGCTGGCCGATGGCTTTGAACACATCGTTGAGGCCGTCCCCGTCAGGAGTAAAGGCATTGGGAAGAAGGACCAGCTCACCCGGGGGTTCTTCCGGTGGGGGTGGCGGAGGCGGGGCAGTGACGAACTGCACGTAAACAGAATCTTCGCCCGCGCATCCATAGAGGGATTCGATCATTACGCTGTACCAGTCTTCGACTTCGGCGGTGATGTGCTGTTCTGTTTCTCCGGTGTTCCATAAATAGCTTGTAAAGCCATCGCCGGCATCGATCTCCACGGGCTCTTCGGTGGTGATGGTATCCTGCCCGGCAAAGGCCGGAACCGGGGTCGGATGGATCGTTATCTCAACAGAATCTTCCGAATAACAGTCAAGGGTATCGGTAATGCGTAACGACCAGGTCCCGGAATGTGTTGGCTGGGCATTGCTGATGGAAAGGATCTCGCTGGTACTTGTTGATCCCGACGGGTCTGACCAGGTATAGCTTACCTCTCCATTGCTTGACCACAACATAGGACTGATCTCAATGTCATCACCCTGGCAGGCATCCACTTGTGATTCCAGGGTAAAAAGCACTTCCTCATAAATGCGCACGCTTCCCAGGTAATAGTCCACCGGGATGGTCAGTCCCGTGGAGTTCAAAAACATGCTGGCCCCGGCGCTGCCATCCCAGGTCACCATGCTCAGGCCCGGATCCAGCGATTCAAAGACCAGATCGGTCAGTACTGTGTTATCAGGCAAACTTACCGAAGGGGCATGCCAGAGTAATTCCACTTTACCTTCAGCAGGGAAAAGCATCACTTCCAGTGAGTCTTCGATCTGAGCTTGTGTGTTGGCGTAACCTGTGCAGGTGATGAGTGTCTTATCATACAGCAGGGTGGTCTTAAAATAAGCCACATCATTAAAGTTGCTCACGTATAGTGGCACAAAGGCCGTATTGCCCGGGCAGACCTCATCTTCCCCGGCCACTGCCTGCAGGCGAAGGGTGATCTCTTCGGGTACCTCAACCACAAAAGTGGTATCGCAGCCCGCTTCGTCCATCACCACGCAGGTGTAAAATCCAGCCAGAAGGTCATAGAAACCTCCATCATTCACCTGGAAGTTTACGCCATTGTCGTTGGAATAATACAGGTCATCGCCTCCGCCAATGGCCGTGATCTCAATGTAGCCGTTGCTTTGCCCGGAGCTGCAGGCCCCGATCTGCAGATCAACAATTTCAGGGGCATCGGTGTTTTGGATGATCACCGGGTTGTTGACATACACATCCTGGCAATCGGAAGAGTCTCTTACGCGCACGGCGTAGTTCCCGGCCGAAAGCCCTGTGAAAATCCCTTCGTTGGCATAGTAGTTCGCCCCGTTATCGATGGAATAGAAAAGCATATCTCCCAGTCCCGACACGGCATGCACGGTGATGGAGGCATCCTGCTGTCCGCAGTGTTCAATGGTATATCCGAGGCTTTCGATGAGTACTTCTCCGGCGTCATGGATGCTGTAGGGGCCGAAACCGGTAATGCATCCGTTGCCATCCAGCACCTCCAGTGTATAGTTGCCAACCGGCAGGTGGTAGATATCCAGGGAGGTGGAAACGGTATCGCCCATGTCGTCCAGCCAGTGCCACGACAGCGGTTGTTGCCCGTTGATCAAAAGGCCCCGGATCACTCCGGTGCTTCCCCCGCAGGTGGTGGGTTTGATCTCCAGCCCGGAGGTGTCGGCCAGAGAAGGAGGATAATACGACAGGTGGATGGAGTCGATCTCAAAGCAGCCCGCATCACTTTCCACCCTCACCCAGTACCAGCCCGTATCGGATACGATGATCTGGGAGCTGCCAAAAGCCCCGTTGCTCCAGACATAGAAATGGGGGCCGCATTCGGCGTTAAGGATTATATCACCACCGTAACAGAAGGTCGTATCCGGTCCCAGGTCGGGCTCGGGGGCATATTCAACCTCCACCTCACGTGAAGTTTCTTCTATGCGGCCGCTCGGGTATTCTACGTAAACAGAAACTTCATAGATGCCGCCATCTGAAAATTTATGCATAGCATGTGGGATAGTGGAAGTATTACTTGTCCCCGACATAGGATCCCCAAAGTTCCACTCAATGTATGTAGGTTCAGGAAAAAACCATGGATCGAAGGTAAAGGTATCGCTTTCGCAAATGCCATCGAAATCGAAGCGAAAGAGAAAATCTGTAAAAAAATTCACATAGGGTCGACCAATGAGCCCTTGATTGAAAAAGAAAGCATCGGGTTGGTAGTTGCACGCTAAACCGGGCTTTTCAGGATTGTGAATGATTCCTAAATAATTATTTGACGGATAAAAGGCTGCTGGATCTCTAGCAGAACAATATATCTTTCCATCCGGGGCAAGCTGAATATTTAAGCCTTGGGGTTCACCTATTTTTATTATTGATTGTAAAAATAGAGATGAATCATCAATAAATTGCATGTCGAGTTGATAGATATGTGATGTTGAAAGACCAGCTGATGGCAAGTACGCGGCTAAGTATAAAAATTTTGAACATGGAGAGAATTCACAATTATTTGTTTTAATGGTAGGCATTCCTGAAATAAAATCCATTAACCTGAAAGAGTAAAGAAATTCAATGAATCCAGACTCACAGTTAAATTTGCATACCTCAATTTTAGATTCATCTGATGTCTGTCCCATGAAACAGGAAATAAGATATTTCTTATCATAGGAGATTTTCATGAATCCCATGTTAGAATCATATAATGGACGCAGGGGTGCTGTGCTTAATATTGGTTCAGGATTAACACCTTCTTCATTGACCAGAAATGCCGCATATTGGCTTGTTTGAAATTTCCGGGTTACTATCCAGATATCCTTTTTATTCTTATGATACGTACCGGTGATCATTGAAGCAGCGTCCCAACCAGCATCCAGAGTATCCTTATCAATCACCTCTCCCAATCCGCTATTAGCTTTCATATCAATAATATAATAAAACATTGGATTTTCATTATCTAAAGTTCTTGAAGTAAAAATGAAAAACATGCTATCTGTACCCGGTTTAGGGATGCAAATAGCTGCTTGAGAACCTGCATAATATGATGCCCCCCCACTACCATTAACCATAAGCTGATGGTTTTTATTCCAAACATATGCTCCATTAGAATAGAAAAGAAGATTACCACTAGTATCGCTCATTGTGGAAGTAGCAGCCCATCCAGTACCAGAAATTTGACAGGATGTATTTTCAATGGGTACACCACTATTGAAATCCAGACCAAGGTTTTCCTCAAAAAACCAGAAATTTGTTCTTTTATTGGATTGAGAATATAAATCAATTCCAATATTCATTATAAGGATTATTATAATTATTAAGATCGATGTTGTTTTGCTAGTCATCACTAATCCTCATTATATATTAATAAGCAATAATAGGGCCCTATTATTGCTTATTTCATCTTGTTATTCCATTGTAATATCAATACCTACATTACAACCAGTAAGCTGGTCTCCATCAACGAGTTTAGAATCCCACCCGGTACAACATTGACTTGGATCAAAGTATGTTATTCTTACAGAAACAAGATAACGATCTTCAGCATCCCAGATTATTTCTTCAGTTCCTTCTAATTCAAAATAGTTACCTCCAACTGGTAGTGGTTCATTATCATCTACAATGTAATCCTCAATAACTACGTCATATATTTGATAATAAACTGTTTTTGTTGTAATTGTACCACAATCACAGAGAGCGTCACTATAAGTTACATCAATGCACCATTGTGCTGTTAGATAATTAGTTCCTAAAAAGAAGAATCCTGAAATAAGAAAAATTAATATAAAAATTGATTTTTTCATAGTAAAAGTAATTTAGAAGTTAATAAAAAGTCTGAACAAAACGATTTTGCCACAATTTGATCAAGTTATTAGACTTCGAAATTCATTTTTCCATTTATTTCCTATATTTGCTATACCTCCTTTCTGTTTTGTACTTTTATGATATATTGCAATTGTGTCATTCAATAAAACGGGATGGGGGTTTTTATGTACAGTTCTAACCTTTCTTTTTGCATTCAACAATTTACATATATATTACATATATATTTGATTATTAAATCTATAAAGGTACTGATATTTCAAGCAATTGTCAAGTATTACTGATTCATATCCTGGCCGGCACAAATCCCGCAAATCTTTGTAACCGACCACCATATTTAATCCAAATTTTCTTATCCGCCGCATCCCCGAAGTGAGTAGCTTCTTCAGGCAGTATCCCGGATGATAGGTCCTCACTTCGTTTGTCTTTTTTGAATCGTCCGTCTTTTTCAACTACCTGAGTATTATTCATTGAGATCAGCAGGTACTTGCATTTATTTCCGTTAAAACGGACTTTGGGAAATTTTGGATTATTTTCTTTTAGGATATTACCCCACAGCAAGTATTTGTCATGATGGGGCGGCTCCATGCAAGACCGCTCGTATTACCATTGACAGGACCATAGTGCGATTGGATTAGTGTGGGTTTCCCAACTTAGCGACGGAATTTTGTTGAACGACTTCACAAAAACTTTTTCAATGAAATACAAAAGGATTACGCAGGGGGAATTTCAATTATTCATTAGACCATTAATAATATATGTCAAATCTCAACGATTGAAACACCCGACATCACCATCGCCCCACCCTGACCCTCCCCGTTTATTTATTTTCTCGCTGAATAAGCTGTATCAAGGGGAGGGGAATGATCATTTTTTCGACTTCACACCCCGGGTTGCGACCCGGGGCTAACAATGTTTAACCCCGTCGGGGTTGGATGCCTTGCGCAGCTGTGTTTATGTTTTGGCCTCACCCCTTAGGGATCATGAAGGGAATGAATAATCCCTCTTTCTCCGAAAATCCCGTAACATGCACTATATGTGCTTGTTGCGGGATATTTTTATTCTCCGCGTCAAATGGTCGTCAAAATTATATAAGGTATAGTAATCAGTATTTCAACGATATACCTTAAATATTTGCTGAGAAAGCCAGTAAGTAAAAATTGTCATGCTGAGGAGCCCCGATTACTATGACAAAACCAAATTATTTGTCCAGGATTTTTTATTATTGAC
>CAZHFC010000001.1:26828-257995 GCA_964531985.1 uncultured Bacteroidales bacterium | reverse complement strand
CGTGTCCCGAGAACTCGGGGAATCACCGAATCAACAGTGTTTCAGTGCCTGCCCCAAGGACTCGGTGGTTTCAGTGTTTCAGTGCCTGCCCCGATTACTCGGGGTTTCAGTGCCTGCCCCGGGAATCGGGGGTTAAATGATAAATATCATAGCCCACGAATTTATTCGTGGGTCGAATTTGGTGCGCGGGACACTCCGAAACTCATACCACGCAAATCGAACCTGATTTTACATGCAATTTCTATTCGGTTTGTGATAATAACCGTTTCTGCTACAGTTCAGATTTCAGATTTCGAATGGCCAATCTTCCGCGCAGCGGAAGCTTCCCCCGGTGCCCGGGGTCGGGATGACCAGTGGTTGTTTACTGGCATTTGTGCGTGGGCTGACACAGCATTTCGCCCACGACCCACTATGATATTTATTATTGATAAAATTTACCCACACTCACACCCACTTCAGATTTCAGATTTCAGATTTCAATCACCCGAACCACCTTTTAACCCTATAACTGACATGCGGATTTCAGGCAGTGAGCCGTGGCGGTGGTATTCGTGTATTCGTGGCAAACAAAAAACAATCCCGGCTGACGCGCAGCATCGGGGGTGTTTCTTTCAACACCCCTTTTCCCTGACCGCTCAATACCTTTCCCGTTAAGGAAAAGCACCCCCCATATGTTTCACACAGGGTAAACTCAGGGTGGTTTAATAGGTTCTCCTGACAGACCCTATCGGTGGTTCAACTCTGCTACTCATTGATTTTACATGATCTTCTGTGAGACTTCTGTTTATTTATAACAGCTCGTTTCGGTTCATCTTCATCCAATTTGTTTGCATCCCACCATCTTGATTACAGCAAGCTAATTATATTAACCGGCAATTACTTACCGGTCGTTTAATGTGTGACTGGGCGCACTCAATCCTTGAGGCAACGGACAGAATAGCCGGCGGCCTTATGGTCGCTGACACGGTACACGCCTGCCTGACTGCCGCTCAAGTGGCGCCTTTGGGCACCGGCAGCAGCGGTCTCTGACGAGGACCACCAGCCGCCGATCGTACCTCGATTACTGAACGTACCAATGGTCCAGCGGGAGCCGGTAAGCAGGGCAGTGAAGCCAGAGCTGTTACTACCGCTGCTTGTAAGCGTAGAGAGTTTAGAACCCACGCTGCCCGAATTACGCCAAGAGCCATTTAATACCTGGTTTTCTACGCTCATACCTAACGAGTTCTCCAAATACATCCACTCACAATCAGAAGGCAGGTGCCAACCGGTAGGGCATATCCCCTGCGCACGCTCTGTAGCAGAACCATTCATGGCAGCACTCCATTGATACAAACGACCTTCGTTGAGAAAAGGACCTCCCGTGTAATACCCACTCCAACCCACGTCTGTACTATTTACCCATGTGGGTACAGGGTTAAAATCAGAAGGAATGTTGTCTGCATTTCTGCGGTACCAACATTGGCCATTGATTTCCACCAAGGCTTGTGTAGTACCACCTGCTACAAAACCGGTAGCGCCTGTCCAGTCGTATTCAATGCCATCGGGTGTGCCTGCGTCATCATTAATCGTAGCACCGGCCACAGATGAGCACGGTGTGGCAGATATTGTGGCACCAGCGCAGGTGGTATTCCCAGGGATGGTTCCATCGACAGTACCGTCACAAACATTAAACCAAGCAGAACCATTCCACCACTGCAAACAGTTGACATCGGTGTTGTAAATGATTAAGCCTTCTACTGGCGCACCGCTATTTATAGCGTTTCGTTGGGCGGTGGTCATACGTGGAGGAAGGAAGCCTTTGTCCGTGCTTTTTACTTCAAGCATGGCAGAGTTATCAGGTTGGCTGCCGTCGGCATTTATGGCTACCTGGGCAAGGGTACCGCATAGCAGTAGCAACACTGCCACGGATAATAAGATGGTTTTCTTCATAATGATTAAGGTTATAGATTTGCTTGTTGCATCATCTCACCTTTTTTTCATGTTGATTTAAAAGAACCAACAGCTCCGGTGAGTATTTTTTTCCGGAGCCAAAGATAAAGTGATTTTCCAAAAAAAAAACACGCCTGCGCAGCGGAGCAAGGGGGGGGACGAGGGGCGAGGGACCCTTCGACAAAGTTTATCCTGAACGAAGTGAAGGGCTCAGGACAGGCTCCGGGACGGGGGGCGGGGAAATGGACAATGAACAATGAGCAATGCCGAATGGACAATCTTCCGCGCAGCGGAAGTGGCTCGTGCCTGATTATGCGTGCGATTTCTCTTCGTTTTATTATCACAACCGTTCCGGCTGAAGTTCAGATTTCTTATTTCAGATTTCATCCTTTAAATTTTTTTTACCATAAGTATTGCAAAAGCAAAAATATTATTTACCTTTGCAGCCGCTTTTCGTGATTCGTTCTGAAAAGCTCGGAATTCTTAGGAAACCTGATAAACTGAGGCAGCTATAGGTTCCATTCCGCTCCGCGGGATATGTCTTCAAGGCCCCTCCTCTATCATTTTCCGACCGGAATTTCCAGTTAACAATAATGTAAACTCCTCTTTTAAAGAGGTTTAAAGCAACAAACTAATTTTATGCCAACAATTCAGCAATTAGTTCGCAAAGGACGCAAGAAACTGACTGACAAAAGTAAATCGCCTGCACTGGATTCTTGTCCGCAGCGCAGGGGGGTATGTGTAAGGGTATATACCACTACACCAAAGAAGCCCAACTCTGCCATGCGGAAGGTTGCCAGGGTAAGGCTGACCAACGGGAAGGAAGTGAACGCCTATATCCCTGGCGAAGGCCACAACCTGCAGGAACACTCCATTGTGATGATCCGTGGCGGCAGGGTGAAAGACCTTCCGGGCGTGCGTTATCACATCATCAGGGGTGCGCTCGACACATCCGGGGTTGACGGCAGGAAACAGAGAAGATCAAAATACGGCACCAAAAGGCCTAAGAAATAAAGAGATTATACAATATTTATTATAGCGTAAACGATGAGGAAATCAAAACCTAAAAAACGGACCATCCTTCCTGATCCAAAGTTCAATGACACGCTTGTAACCAAGTTTGTCAACAATATCATGTTCAGTGGCAAAAAAAGCACCGCCTTCGAGATCTTTTACAATGCCATGGACATCGTAGCTGAAAAGACCAAGGAAGACCCTGTTGAGGTGTGGAAAAAGGCACTGGCCAATGTAACACCGAATGTTGAGGTGAGAAGCCGCCGGATTGGCGGGGCAACCTTCCAGATACCCTCTGAGATCAGACCCGGCAGAAAAATGTCGATCGGAATGAAAAACATGATCAGTTTCGCACGGAAACGCCACGAAAAGACCATGGGCGAAAAACTTGCCGGAGAAATAGTGGCCGCTTACAAGGAAGAAGGATCCGCTTTTAAGAAAAAAGAAGATACACACCGGATGGCCGAAGCCAACAAGGCTTTCAGCCATTTCAGGTTCTAGGAAAGAACAGCAGCATGCCGGAAAACCTGACATACACGCGTAACATTGGCATTATGGCCCACATTGATGCGGGTAAAACCACAACAACGGAGCGTGTATTGTATTATACCGGCATTAACTACAAAGTCGGAGAGGTCCATGAAGGTACCGCCACCATGGACTGGATGGAACAGGAACAGGAAAGGGGAATTACCATCACCTCTGCAGCCACCACGGTGCACTGGACCACCAGCGGTCAGAAATACCGCATCAATATTATCGATACACCCGGACATGTCGATTTCACCGTTGAGGTAGAACGCTCGCTGCGGGTGCTCGACGGGGCCGTGATCGTTTTTTGCGCCGTAGGCGGGGTTGAACCCCAATCGGAAACTGTATGGCGCCAAACCGACAAATACCGCGTACCGAGGATCTGCTTTGTGAATAAAATGGACCGCTCAGGAGCCGATTTTTATAATGTCGTGCACCAGATAGGAGAAAAACTGGGAGCCAAGCCTATCATTATGCAGATCCCGATTGGCGAAGAAGATGAGTTTGAAGGAGTGGTCGACCTGGTCGAAAACAAAGCCTACCGCTGGGATGATGACAATTACGGAATCACGTATCATGAGATTCCCGTACCGGATGACCTCAGGGAAACAGTAGAAAAATACAGGAGTGTGATCATCGAAGGTGCCGCCGAAGACAATGAGGTATTGCTGGATAAATTCCTCGAGTCGCCCGACAGCATCAGCAGCGAAGAGCTGATCGCCTCCATCCGCAAGGCAACCATCGAGCTGAAGATAACACCCGTTTTCTGCGGCTCAGCATTTAAAAACAAAGGGGTACAGAAGCTGATCGACGCGATTGCCCTCTACCTGCCAAGCCCTTTCGATGTACCGCCCGTAACCGGCGAAAACCCCTTCACACAAAATAAGGAAATACGCGAAGCAAATCCCGGGGATCCCTTTTCAGCCCTGGCATTTAAAATATCCACCGACCCCTTTGTCGGCAGGATCGCCTATTTCAGGGTTTACTCGGGAAGCCTGAAAGCCGGATCGGTTGTGCTGAATGTAAATACCAACAAGAAAGAAAGAATTGCCCGCATCCTGCAGATGCATGCCAACAAACGCAAGCCTGTGGAAGAGATTTTTGCAGGCGAGATCGGCGCTGCCGTCGGATTCAAGGAAATCCGCACAGGCGATTCACTGACCGACATCAAGGCTCCCTTGCTGCTCGAGAATATCAAATTCCCCGAACCGGTCATCAGTATGGCTGTGGAACCCAAATTCCAGGACGATGTTGACAAGTTGATCCAGGGGCTGAACAAGCTGGCGGAAGAAGACCCCACTTTCACCATCAGGGTCGACAGTGAAACCGGACAAACCATCATCAGCGGCATGGGCGAGCTGCATCTCGAAGTACTGACCGAAAGGCTCAAGCGGGAATTCAACATACAATGCAACAAAGGCAAGCCCCAGGTAGCTTATAAGGAAGCCATCACCGCCACGGTCGTTCACCATGAACTATACAGGAAACAAACCGGCGGCAAGGGAAGATATGCCGACATTACCGTTGAAACAGGACCCGCCGGCGAAGGGGTGCGCGGATTGCAATTCATCGACGAGATCAGGGGCGGCGCCATCCCGAAGGAATATATTCATGCCGTCGAAAAAGGTTTTAAATCAGCCATGATGAACGGCGTGCTGGCCGGTTTCCAGATGGAAAGCCTGAAAGTCAGGCTTACCGCCGGCAACCACCATCCGGTCGACTCCGATGCGCTTTCATTTGAAGCCGCCGCAGGCATTGCCTTCAGGGAAGCCTGCAAAAAAGCCGGGCCGGTATTGTTGGAGCCCATCATGCGGGTGGTTGTGACCACCCCCGACGAATACGTGGGCGAAGTTACAAGCGACCTGAACAAACGCCGCGGGCAGGTCGAAGGACTAAGAACAATAAACCGCCTGCAGGAAATCAAAGCCAAAGCACCATTGGCCGAAATGTTCGGTTACGTAACCATTTTGCGTACCCTGACTTCAGGCCGCGGCAACGCCAACCTGGAATTCTCACATTACGCCGAATTGCCGAAAGAGATCCTGGATGAAGTGCTTTATAAAATAAAAGGATACGTAGTTAATTATTAATCAACCAGACCGTAAATAAATAAAAACGTGAGCCAGAGGATCAGAATTAAACTAAAATCGTACGATTACAATTTGGTCGACAAATCGGCCGAAAAGATCGTAAAAACCGTAAAATCCACCGGGGCTGTGGTAAGCGGCCCGATCCCGCTGCCAACAAACAAGCAGATCTTCACGGTAAACAGGTCCACCTTTGTAAACAAGAAGGCAAGAGAACAATTTCAGCTCTGCTCCTACAAAAGGTTGCTGGATATATACAGTACCACCAGCAAGACCATTGATGCCCTGATGAAGCTGGAACTCCCGAGTGGCGTTGAAGTTGAGATCAAAGTATGATAAAGTATAAACGATAGAATAATGTCAGGAATAATTGGTAAAAAAATCGGGATGACCAGCATCTTTGACGATGCCGGCAAAAACATACCCTGCACCGTGATTGAAGCGGGCCCCTGTGTCGTTACCCAGGTAAAGACAAAGGAAAAAGACGGTTACGATGCCATCCAGCTTGCCTTCGACGAAAAAAAGGAAAAGCATACCAGCCGGGCCATGAAAGGACATTTTGCAAAATCCGGTGTAAGTCCCAAACGGATAGTCAGGGAGTTCACCAGGTTTGAGCCCGGACACCAGAAGAAATTCGGCGACCAGCTTACCGTCGACATCTTTGTTGAAGGCGAATACATTGATGTAGTCGGTGTCAGCAAGGGGAAAGGATTTCAGGGAGTGGTAAAACGCCATGGCTTTGCCGGGGTGAATGATGCCACGCACGGGCAGCACAACAGGATGCGTGCACCGGGATCTATCGGCGCTTCATCATACCCGTCGAGGGTTTTCAAAGGGATGCGCATGGCCGGCCAGACCGGGAACAAAAGGGTTAAGCTGATCAACCTGCAGGTTGTCAAGATCATCCCTGAAAAAAACCTGCTTTTAGTTAAAGGTGCCGTACCCGGCCCCAATGGTTCATATGTAATTGTTGAAAGATGGAGCTAGAAATATATAAAACAAACGGACAGAAGAGCTCGAAGAAGGTCAGCCTGAACGACGAGATCTTCGGCATTGAACCCAACGACCACGCCATATGGCTCGACATCAGGCAGATCATGGCCAACAGGCGGCAGGGAACACATAGCAGCAAGGAACGTAATGCCGTTAAAGGCAGCACACGGAAGATCAAGCGGCAAAAAGGCACCGGATCTGCGCGTTTTGGCGATATCAAAAACCCTCTTTTCAGGGGTGGCGGCAGAATATTCGGACCCCAGCCGAGGGATTACGGCTTTAAACTGAACAAAAAAGTGAAAAAGCTTGCCCGCCGTTCAGCACTGGCCTACAAAGCCAAAGACCAGGAACTGATCATCCTCGAAGACTTCAGTTTTGAACAGCCCAAAACAAAACAGTTTACCGAAATGCTCGGGCAATTCGATCTCAACGACAAAAAGATACTGCTGGTATTGCCGGAATCGAACGACAACATCATCCTGTCGGCCAGAAACCTGCAAAAAGCCAAGGTAGTAAAAGCCGATGACCTGAATACCTACGATATTCTGAATGCCAATAAGCTTTTGCTCATTGAAAGTTCGGTAAAGGAAATTGAAAAGATTTTAGCATAACCATAATATCAGTAACAAAATGGATATCATCTTAAAACCGGTGATCACGGAAAAAATGACGGGACTGGGCGAGAACCTGAACCGTTACGGATTCATCGTGGCCAGGAAAGCCAATAAGCTTCAGATCAAACAGGCCGTTGAGGAATTGTATGGTGTGGAAGTCGAGAGCGTGAACACGATGACCATCAAAGGAAAAAACAAATCGAGGTACACCAAAACCGGGATCATCAGCGGTAAAACGGCATCCTACAAAAAGGCCATCATTACACTGGCCGAAGGTGAAACAATTGATTTTTACAGCAATATTTAGATAAATGGCTTTAAAGAAATACAGACCGACAACACCCAGTCAGCGCTTCAAGATCATCAGCGCTTTCGACGACATCACGAAAAGCACCCCTGAAAAGAGCCTGCTGGCTCCCATCAAGCAAAGCGGTGGCAGGAACAGTGAAGGTAAAATGACTGTCCGTTACAGAGGCGGCGGGCATAAGCAGCGGTACAGGTTTATCGATTTCAAGCGGGAGAAGGAAAACATCCCTGCTAAGGTAAAATCGATTGAATATGACCCAAACCGTACTGCCAGGATCGCCCTCCTCTACTATGCCGACGGCGAGAAACGGTACATCATTGCCCCGCACGGGCTCGAAGTGGGCCAGGAAGTGGTCTCGGGAAGAGGTGTTGCACCGAATATCGGAAATACCATGTATCTGAGCGAGGTGCCATTTGGAACCATCATTCACAACATTGAACTTCGTCCCGGCGAAGGAGCCAAGCTTGCACGCAGTGCCGGCTCCTATGCCCAGTTCATGAGCAGGGACGGGAAGTTTGCCGTTGTGAAACTCCCTTCGGGTGAAACCAGGATGATCCTTCAGACCTGTAAGGCTACCATCGGCATGGCCTCAAATGTCGACCATCAGCTTGAAAAATCAGGCAAGGCAGGCAGGACGCGCTGGCTCGGACGGCGCCCAAGGACCCGTGGCGTTGCCATGAACCCGGTTGACCATCCCATGGGCGGCGGCGAAGGAAAAGCCTCGGGCGGACACCCCAGGTCGAGGAAAGGAATCCCGGCAAAAGGCTACAAAACCCGGGCTAAAAAGAATCAATCCAACAAATACATTATTGAAAAACGTAAAAAATAATTAATCGCATCATATCATGAGCCGTTCATTAAAAAAAGGACCCTATATACACTACAAACTGGAAAAAAAAGTTCTGGAACAGGCTGCCAGCAGTAAAAAAACTGTTATCAAAACCTGGTCGAGGGCATCTATGATATCACCGGATTTTGTCGGGCTGACCATTGCGGTCCACAACGGGAACAAATTCATTCCGGTATACATTACCGAGAACATGGTCGGACATAAACTCGGGGAGTTTGCCCCCACCCGGCAGTTCAGGGGTCATGCCGGCAACAAGGATAAAGGCAGAAGATAATTTGAAACCATAAAGAGCACAATATAATGGGAGCAAGAAAAAGAAATCGCGCGGAGCAGGTTAAGGAAGCAAAGAAAACCGAATACTTTGCCAAATTAAACAACTGCCCCACCTCCCCCAGGAAAATGAGACTCGTTGCTGACCTGGTGAGGGGAATGGATGTAATGTCAGCGCTTGGCTACCTCGAACACACGCCCAAAGAGGCTGCCGTCAGGGTGCATAAGTTGCTGCGTTCGGCCATTGCGAACTGGCAAAGCAAAAATGAAGGAGTAAGGATTGAAGAGAGTGATCTTTACATAAAGGAAATATTCGTTGACAGCGGAAGGATGCTGAAACGGATACGGACTGCCCCCCAGGGAAGGGCGCACAGGATCAGGAAGCGTTCAAACCATGTTACGCTGGTGCTTGACAGGAGGGTAATGATTAACGAAAATTAAACATCAAAACAAAACAGAATATTAATGGGACAAAAAACTAATCCGATAGGTCTTCGTCTGGGAATCATCAAAGGATGGGATTCCAATTGGTATGGTGGCAGGGATTTCGGCAGCAAACTGCTCGAAGATAATAAGATCCGCCAGTACCTCAATGCCCGTCTGGCAAAGGCCGGTATCTCCAAGATCATTATTGAGCGGACGCTGAAGCTGGTTACCGTGACTATTTTCACGGCCCGCCCGGGCATCATCATCGGCAAAGGCGGCACGGAAGTGGACAAGTTGAAAGAGGAATTGAAAAAGCTGACCAAAAAAGAGATCCAGATCAACATTTCCGAGATCAAACGTCCTGAGCTCGATGCCAGCATCGTGGCCAATTCCATTGCCAAGCAGATCGAAGGCAGGATCTCGTTCAGGCGTGCCATCAAAACGGCCATCGCTTCCACCATGCGCATAGGTGCCGAAGGGATCAAGGTTGTGATCTCGGGCAGGCTGGGCGGAGCTGAAATGGCCCGCAACGAACAATACAAGGAAGGACGTATTCCGCTGCACACCCTTCGTGCCGATATTGACTACGCAAAGATCGAAGCCCATACCACCTATGGCCGCATCGGCATCAAGGTATGGATCTGCAAGGGCGAAATATACGGTAAACCCGAACTGGTGCCCACGATGAGCGAGGGCCCCAAAAAACAGGCTCCGCGCAAAGCCGGACGCCCGGGACCCCGGAGAAGATAGGATTTGTATAATTTTTTAATATCCAGACAGAAATGCTACAGCCAAAGAAAACAAAATACAGGAAGCAGCAAAAAGGAAAAATGAAAGGCAACGCCGGAAGAGGCCATCAACTTGCTTTCGGCTCCTTCGGCATCAAAACACTCGAATCGGGTTGGATTACAGGCCGGCAAATCGAAGCTGCCCGACAGGCTGTTACACGTTATATGAAACGTGAAGGACAGATATGGATCAGGATCTTCCCCGACAAGCCTGTTACCAAAAAACCCGCTGAAGTCCGTATGGGTAAGGGTAAAGGATCGCCGGAGTATTTCGTTGCCCGCGTAACCCCCGGCAGGATGCTTTTTGAAGCAGAGGGAGTGTCGCTCGAAGTAGCCCGCGAAGCCCTCAGGCTCGCCTCCCAGAAATTGCCGGTAAAATGTAAAATGGTAGTCAGAAGAGATTATACTGAATAAGAAAAAATACAGCTTCAATCATGGAACAAAAAGTTATCAGAGAACTGGGAACTGCCGAGTTGACCGAACGCCTCGAAGAAGAGAAAAAACAGCTGGTGAGGCTGAAGCTTAACCATTCCGTTTCCCCTCTTGAAAATCCCAATAAGATCAGGTTCTACAAAAAAACCATCGCCAGGATGGAAACGGAACTCAGAAGAAGACAAATTGAAGAAGCCCAAAAAAAGTCATAACAAGATGGAAAGAAATCTTAGAAAAGAACGAATCGGGGTTATTGTGAGCAATAAGATGGATAAATCCATTGTGGTGCAGGTAATCCGTAATGTGAAGCACCCCATATACGGCAAGTTCGTAAAAAAATCCAAACGGCTTATTGCACACGATGAAAAGAACGATTGCAATATTGGCGATACCGTTCGTATCAGCGAAACCAGGCCCCTGAGCAAAAACAAATGCTGGAGGTTAGTAGAAATCATAGAAAGAGCTAAATAATATGGTACAACAAGAATCAAGACTGACGGTAGCTGATAACAGCGGCGCAAAAGAAGTGCTCTGCATCAGGGTTCTTGGCGGCACCGGCAAAAGGTATGCCTCCATCGGCGACCAGATCGTGGTGACTGTTAAAAATGCCCTGCCCTCAGGCAACATCAAAAAGGGGACCGTGATCAAAGCTGTTGTTGTAAGAACAAAAAAAGAGATCAGGCGCCAGGATGGCTCATACATTCGTTTCGACGACAATGCCGTGGTGCTGCTCAATAACTCAGGCGAAATGATCGGAACCCGTATTTTCGGCCCCGTAGCCAGGGAACTGAGAGACAAAAAATTCATGAAAATCGTTTCACTGGCACCAGAAGTGCTCTAGCGAAATACAATACAGGTAAACAAATGGCAAGTAAACTGCATATCAAAAAAGGCGACACGGTAATGGTGATTGCCGGCGAATCGAAAGGGAAACAGGGCCGCGTGCTGCTCGTTGATCCCAAAGCCAACAAAGCCATTGTGGAAGGCATCAACCAGGTGAGCAAACACACCCGGCCCAACGCCAAGAATCCCAAGGGCGGGATCATCAAGAAAGAGGCCCTTATCCACCTGTCGAACCTTAAAGTGGTCGACAGCAAAGGTACGCCCACCCGCATTGGAAGAAAAACAGATGAAAAGACCAGCAAACTGGTCCGTTATTCAAAAAAATCAGGGGAGGTCATCAAGTAATGAAATACACACCCAGACTCAGAAGCAAATATGTTGAGGAGATCGTTCCCGCACTGACCAAACAGTTCAATTTCCAGAACCGGATGGAAGTGCCCAAAATTGAGAAGATCTCCATCAACCAGGGACTTGGCAAGGCCATTGTCGACAAAAAGATACTTGACGCAGGCATTGAAGAACTGACCATGATCACCGGGCAGCGTGCCGTAATAACCAAGTCGAAGAAAGACATTTCAAATTTCAAGGTCCGTAAGGGAATGCCCATCGGTGCAAGGGTCACCCTTCGCGGAGACAAGATGTATGAGTTTCTTGACAGGCTGATCTCCGTGGCCATCCCCAGGATCAGGGACTTCAGGGGCATCAATGACAAAGGCTTTGATGGCAAGGGTAACTATTCTTTCGGGGTTTCCGAACAGATCATCTTTCCCGAGATCGACCTTGACAAGATCAACAGCATCAATGGAATGAATATAACCATTGTTACTTCGGCCAGGAACGACCAGGAAGCACTGGCCCTTTTAAAAGAATTCGGTTTACCGTTTAAAAATCAAAATATTTAGAATATGGCTAAGGAATCAATGAAAGCCCGCGAAGTTAAAAGGGCAAGGCTGGTTGCAAAATATGCAGCCAAAAGGGCCGAACTGCTCGAAAAAGGTGACTATGCAGGCTTGCAAAAGTTACCCAAAAATGCGTCGCCGGTACGACTGCACAACAGGTGCAGCCTCACGGGAAGGCCAAAAGGCTATATGCGCCAGTTTGGGATCTCCCGTATCAATTTCAGGGAAATGGCCCTTCAGGGACTGATCCCTGGCATAAAGAAAGCTAGCTGGTAATAACAATTAACGAATATTCGAGATGACAGATCCAATTGCAGATTATTTAACCAGGGTAAGAAATGCGGTCATGGCCAAACACCGGATCGTTGAGATCCCCGCATCCAATATCAAAAAAGATATTACGAAGATATTGTTCGAGAAAGGCTATATTCTGAATTATAAATTCGTTGAGAACGAAGAAACCAATCAGGGGGCCATTAAAATTGCCCTGAAATATCATCCGGTAACCAAACAGTCGGCCATCAGAAGCCTTGAACGGATCAGCAAACCCGGTTTGAGGAAATTCGTCAATGCCGACCAGCTCCCCAGGGTCATGAACGGGCTTGGCATTGCCATCCTGTCTACGTCCAAAGGGGTGATGACCGACAAGGAAGCCAAAAACGAACATGTTGGAGGCGAAGTTATTTGTTACGTAAGTTAATGAAGGAGTAAAAATATGTCACGTATAGGAAAATTGCCCGTCACGATCCCCGAAGGTGTTGACATCAGCATTTCGGACGACAATATGGTTAGCGTAAAAGGTAAGCTGGGAGAACTTCAGCAACAGCTTAACAAAGACATGATGCTGAAAATTGAAGACGGTATCCTGAGTATCGAAAGGCCGAGTGAATCAAAGGAACACAAAGCCCAGCACGGCCTCACACGTGCACTCATCAACAATATGGTGGTTGGTGTATCTGAAGGCTATACCATCCAGCAGGAACTCGTAGGTGTCGGTTATAAAGCCAACGCCCAGGGGCAGTTGCTGGAACTTGCCCTTGGATATTCACACAGTATTTTTCTTGAGCTGCCCCCTGAAGTATCGATCGAAACCATTACGGAAAGAGGGAAAAACCCGCTGATCACGCTAAAATCGCACGACAAACAACTGATCGGGCAGGTAGCCGCCAAGATCAGGTCTTTCAGGCCGCCCGAACCTTATAAGGGGAAAGGGATACTGTTCAAAGGCGAACAGATCAGGAGGAAAGCAGGTAAGGCTGCAGCAGAATAGTATTAATCAAGAATTATAAATCCTGGAAGGATGAAAAAAATAAAAGACAGGAAACAGTTCAGAAGGTACAGGATCAGGATGCGTATCCGCAAATCGCTGAGCCCGGGCACGGCTGAAACGCCCAGGCTGACGGTATTCAGGAGCAACAAAGAGATCTATGCCCAGTTGGTCGACGATATGGAAGGCAAAACCATTGCCTCTGCATCTTCCCGCGAAAAAGGGATCGCCGATAAAAAAGTTAACAAAATCGAGCAATCCAAGCTGGTCGGCCACCTGATTGCCGAAAGGGCCAAAGAAGCCGGTATCGAAACGGTTATCTTCGACAGGAACGGCTATCTGTACCACGGAAGAATTAAATCATTGGCAGATGCTGCCCGCGAAGGTGGCCTTAAATTTTAAAGATTATGTCAGAAGTTAACATCAAGAGAGTTAAATCAAGCGAGATCGAATTCAAAGACAGGCTCGTCAGCATACAGCGTGTTACCAAGGTAACCAAGGGAGGCAGGACCTTCAGCTTTTCGGCCATTGTCGTGGTCGGAAACGAAAACGGTGTGGTCGGTCACGGACTCGGTAAGGCGAAGGAGGTAACCTCAGCCATTGCCAAGGGCATTGACGACGCCAAGAAGAACCTTGTAAAAGTACCGGTTCTCAACGGGACCATCCCGCACGAGCAAACCGGCAAATACAGTGGTGCGAAGGTATTCATCAAGCCGGCCGCCCCGGGTACGGGAGTCATCGCCGGGGGTGCCATGCGTGCCGTACTCGAAAGTGTCGGCATCAGAGACGTGCTGGCAAAGTCAAAAGGATCCTCAAATCCCCATTCTGTGGTCAAGGCCACCCTCAACGCCCTTGTCAGGCTCAGGGATGCACATACCGTTGCAGAACTCAGGGGTATCGATGTAGATAAAGTATTCAATGGTTAATCAAGCGGTCATGGCAAAGAAGGAATCAACAGAAAAAACGATCAGGATCAAACAGGTAAGAAGCGGTATTAAAAAACCCGAACGCCAGAAAAGGACCCTCCGGGCCCTGGGCTTTACCAGATTGAACCAAACCATTGAGGTTTCGGCAAGCCCCCAGGTACTGGGCATGATCGAAAAGGTCAGGCACCTGATCGAGATACAGGAAGATAAGAAATAACAGCATAAAGAAACTATAGAAATGGATTTAGGCAATCTTAAACCGGCAAAAGGCGCTACAAAGAAACCCAAGCGCATTGCACGCGGACAGGGATCCGGCAAAGGAGGCACCGCAACGCGCGGGCACAAAGGCGCAAAGTCAAGGTCGGGCTATAAAAGCAAGGCGGGCTTTGAAGGCGGGCAGATGCCCCTCTACAGGCGTATTCCCAAATTCGGGTTCAAAAACCCCAACAGGGTTGAATACCATGGCATCAACATCGATGCCATCCAGAAACTCGTGGAAGCCAAAAAAATTGACAGCATCGACCCGCAGGTTCTCGTCGACAACGGGCTGGCCTCCAAAAAGGACCTCATCAAGATCCTTGGCCGCGGCGAACTCAGCAGCAAGCTTGAAGTGAAAGCCCATGCATTTTCAGAAAAAGCAATACAAGCAATCGAAGCCCAGGGTGGCGTTGCAATAAAACTTTAACGCTTCATGAAAAGGTTAATACAAACAATAAGGAACATTTATAAGATCGAGGAACTCAGGAACAGGATCCTTTATACCATTGGTATTATCCTGATCTACCGTTTGGGGTCTTATGTGGTGCTTCCGGGGGTAAACCCGTCGGAACTGGCCGCGCTGCGCAGCCAGACCGACTCCGGGCTGCTTGGCTTGCTCAACATGTTCTCGGGGGGTGCATTTTCAAACGCATCCATTTTTGCCCTCGGGATCATGCCCTATATCTCTGCCTCCATTGTGGTGCAGTTGCTCGGCATGGCCATCCCCTATTTCCAGAAACTGCAGAAAGAGGGTGAGAGCGGACGGAAAAAGATCAACCAGATCACCCGTTACCTGACCATCCTCATAACAGGCTTCCAGGCACAGGCCTATATCGCCAACCTGGTTAGCCAGTTGCGCAACCCGGATGGTACCATCACTGCCATCATGCCATTTGCCGGCACCTCGGTAACACCCTTCTTCTGGCTGTTGTCGACCGTGATCCTGATCTCGGGAACCATGTTCGTGATGTGGCTTGGAGAAAGGATCACCGACAAGGGGATCGGGAACGGAATATCGCTCATCATTATGATCGGGATTATCGCCCAGCTGCCATTCGCCCTGATGGGTGAATTCATCTCACGTCTTGAAGAACAGGGTGGCGGCATGGTTATTTTTATCCTGGAGATCGCCGTGCTTGTTTTCGTGATCCTGCTAACCATCCTTCTGGTACAGGGTACCCGGCGAATACCGGTGCAATATGCCAAGCGTATTGTCGGGAACAAACAATACGGCGGCGTACGCCAGTATATCCCGCTCAAGGTGAATGCGGCCGGCGTAATGCCCATCATTTTCGCCCAGGCCATCATGTTCCTGCCACTCACGGTAGCAGGCTTCACCAATACCGACATGTCGGGTTTCGTGGCCGCCTTTTCGAATATCAACGGATTCTGGTACAATTTGGTCTTTTTCTTCATGATCATGTTGTTCACCTATTTCTATACGGCCATCACCATTAACCCAAGCCAGATGGCCGAAGACATGAAAAAGAACGGCGGCTTTATCCCCGGCATCAAGCCTGGCAGGAAAACAGCCGAATTTATCGATAACGTAATGTCGAAGATCACCCTGCCGGGATCGATCTTCCTCGGGCTGGTCGCGATCATGCCCGCACTGGTCAGCCTGGTTGGGGTGAACCAGCAATTTGCACAGTTTTACGGTGGCACATCACTGCTGATCCTGGTCGGGGTTGTCCTCGACACACTGCAGCAGATCGAAAGCCACCTGCTGATGAGGCATTACGAAGGCCTGACAAAATCGGGCCGCATCAAGGGAAGGTCTTCATTCAACATGTAGCATTTAATATTATCTGAATGATCTACATCAAGAATGAAGAAGAAATTGAACTGATCAGGGAAAGTTCTTTACTTGTTGGTAAAACACTGGCTGAAGTAGCCAGGCACATCCGCCCGGGAATCGAAACCATCCGGCTTGATGAACTTGCCGAATCCTTCATCAGGGATCATGGGGCACTGCCCGGATTCAAGGGTTATAACGGGTTTCCGTTTACACTCTGCATTTCGGTGAATGAAGAAGTGGTTCACGGATTCCCGGGAAAACGGATCCTGCGCAGTGGCGATATCGTTTCGGTCGACTGTGGCGTGCTGATGAATGGGTTTTACGGTGATTCGGCCTATACCTTCGCCGTAGGGGAAGTTTCGGATGAGGTGAGGCTGCTGATGGAAAAAACCAGGGAGTCGCTTTACAAAGCCATCGAAATGGCCGTTGAAGGAAACAGGGTTGGCGACATCGGACACGCCGTGCAATCGCATGTTGAACAGTTCGGGTATTCCGTTGTCAGAGACCTGGTAGGACATGGCCTCGGCAAGCAACTGCACGAGAAGCCCGAAGTACCCAATTTCGGAAAAAGGGGAAGCGGAGTGAAACTCAGGGAAGGAATGGTGCTGGCCATCGAGCCCATGGTCAACATGGGCGTAAAGAGCGTGGTGCAGATGCCCGACGGATGGACCATCCGCACTGCCGACAACAAGCCTTCAGCCCATTATGAACATGATGTGGCAATAAGGAAAGGAAAAGCGGAGATATTATCAACATTCGAATATATTGAAGAAGTGATCAAACAAAATAAAATAAATGGCTAAACAACAATCCATAGAACAAGATGGCACTGTCATCGAATCATTGGGCAACGCCATGTTCAGGGTAGAACTGGAAAACGGGCACATGATCACAGCCCATATTTCAGGCAAAATGCGCATGCATTATATCAAGATTTTACCGGGCGACCGGGTAAAACTGGAAATGTCGCCTTACGATCTGACTAAAGGAAGAATTACTTTCAGATATAAATAGAAAAGGAATTGTAAAATGAAAATCAGAGCATCAGTAAAGAAACGTTCACCTGAGTGTAAAATCGTCAGGCGGAAGGGTCGTTTGTATATCATTAACAAAAAGAACCCCAAATACAAACAAAGACAAGGATAAACATTATAAATAATAAACCATTCAGTTATGGCTAGGATAGCAGGTGTTGACATACCTAACAACAAAAGGGGCGAGATCAGCCTCACCTATATTTACGGCATTGGCAGGAGCAACGCGCAAAAGATCCTGACCGAAGCAGGCGTCGCCTGGGACAAGAAGGTGGAAGACTGGGACGATGATGAGCAGAACAGGATTCGTACCATCATCAATGAAAAGTTTAAAGTGGAAGGCGCCCTCAGGTCGGAAACCCAGATGAACATCAAGCGTTTGATGGACATCGGCACCTACCGTGGCATCCGCCACCGTATCGGCCTGCCTGTTCGCGGACAGAGCACCAAGAACAATGCCCGTACGCGCAAGGGCCGGAAGAAAACCGTTGCCAACAAGAAGGTGGCGCCCAAAGGTTAATGTAAAACCCGAATCAGAAAATATATTCTGTTTTAATTAGAAAAAAATGGCTAAATCAACCAGGAGTTCAAAAAAGAGGGTGGTTAAGGTTGAACCCACAGGGATGGCATATATCAGTGCATCATTCAACAATATCATCATATCGCTGACCAACAATGCAGGGCAGGTGATCGCATGGTCGTCATCCGGCAAAATGGGGTTCAGGGGTTCAAAGAAAAACACACCCTACGCTGCCCAGCTTGCAGCGGAAGATTGCGCAAAAATTGCATATGATGCAGGTTTACGCAAGGTAAAGGTGCACGTAAAGGGACCCGGTGCCGGACGCGAATCCGCCATCCGGACCATCCATGGCATGGGTATCGAAGTAACCGAGATCAGGGATGTGACCCCCCTGCCCCATAATGGCTGCAGGCCCCCTAAAAGAAGAAGAGTATAATCGTTAAAAAACACAAAATTTAGTTATATGGCCAGGTACAGAGGACCAAAATCAAAGATTGCAAGGAAGTTCAAGGACCCGATCTTCGGACCCGACAAAGCGCTCGACAGGAAACCTTATCCGCCGGGACATCACGGTAACAGCAGGCGCAGAAGGAAGGAGTCCGAATACGGTATCCAGCTCCAGGAAAAACAGAAAGCCAAATATACCTATGGCATCCTCGAAAGGCAGTTCAGGAACACCTTTAAAAAGGCATCCAAGAAAAAAGGCATCACGGGTGAGGTTCTGCTCCAGCTTATCGAAGCCAGGCTCGACAACGTGGTGTACCGCATGGGCATTGCCCCTACAAGGAGAGGCGCCCGCCAGCTTGTTACACACCGCCATATCGTGGTGAACGGCGAAGTGGCCGGCATCCCATCTTTTGAAGTGAAGCCGGGCGATGTGATCGGTGTCAGGGAAAAATCAAAATCACTCGAAGTGATCACCGAATCGCTCACCGGACGCACCAACAGGTACGGATGGCTCGAATGGGACGATGAAAAGATGGAAGGTAAATTCATCAACTATCCCGAAAGGGAAGAAATACCGGAAAATATCAGGGAACAGCTTATCGTTGAATTGTATTCGAAATAAGAACCCGTCATATACCCCAGGAGTAAATATAGTGACCCATTAACACACAGTATATTATGGCAATATTAGCATTTCAGAAACCAGAAAAGGTGATCATGATAGAGTCTGACGATTTCAAAGGCAGCTTTGAATTCCGTCCGCTCGAACCGGGCTTTGGCGTAACCATCGGCAATGCCCTGCGCAGGATACTGCTATCATCCCTTGAAGGATATGCCATTACTTCCGTAAGGATTGATGGAGTTGTCCAGGAATTTTCAACCATCCGCGGGGTGGTTGAAGACGTGTCGCAAATTATTCTGAACCTGAAAAAGGTCAGGTTCAAAAAGCAAATCGATACCGAAAACAGCGAAAAAGTCCATATTGTTATCGGCGATCAGGAAGTGTTCAAAGCCGGCGACATCAACAAGTTCCTGTCGGTCTTCCAGGTACTCAATCCTGAAGAAATGATCTGCAGCATGGATCCCGGGGTTAAACTCTCCGTTGAACTTACCATCAATAAAGGCAGAGGCTATGTACCGGCCGAGGAAAACAAATCGCTGAATGCAACGGTCGACACCATTGCCATCGATTCCATCCACACCCCCATCAAAAACGTCAACTACCATATCGAAGACTGGCGGGTGGAACAAAAAACCGACTACGAAAACCTGATCATCGAAATCGTCACCGATGGTTCCATCCACCCCAAGGATGCATTGAAAGAAGCGGCAAAAATTCTTATCCACCATTTCATGCTCTTCTCCGATGAGAAGATCACCCTCGATTCGGAAGACAAAGCCGTTGCCGAAGAATTTGACGAAAACTCACTCCATATCCGCCAGTTGCTCAAAACCAAACTGGTCGACCTCGACCTTTCGGTCAGGGCGCTCAATTGCCTGAAAGCTGCCGATGTGGAAAGCCTCGGCGATTTGGTGACCTTCAATAAAAATGACCTGCTCAAATTCAGGAATTTTGGCAAGAAATCACTGACAGAACTGGAAGACCTGGTGAAGGCCAAAGGACTCGAATTTGGCATGAACATAGCGAAATACAAATTAGATAAGGAATAACTGAAATGAGACACGGTAAAAGATTCAATCATTTAAGCAGGACAAGGGCACACAGGAAGGCAATGCTTGCCAACATGGCAAGTTCACTGATCCTGCATAAACGCATACAAACGACCCTTGCCAAGGCAAAGGCCCTGAGAGTTTATGTCGAACCGCTGATCACCAAATCGAAGACCGATTCAACCCATTCGCGCAGGGTCGTTTTCAGCTACCTTAACAGCAAGGAAGCCGTAACGGAACTTTTCAGGGAAGTGTCAGCCAGGGTCGCCAACCGCCCCGGTGGCTACACCCGGATCATCAAGATCGGTCCCCGGCTTGGCGACAATGCCGAAATGGCACTGATCGAACTGGTCGATTATAATGAAAACCTCCTGGGTACGAAAGAAAGCAAGGGTGTGAAAAAATCACGCAGAAGAAGGGGCGGTGCCAAAAAACAAGCGGAAGAAACCACCCCCGCTGCACCCGGGATGATTACAGACAGCGACAGCGAACAAGCCGAAGAGATCAAAGCCGATGCCGCAGCCGAAGAAGAACCCCCTCAGGCAGAAGAAGCAGTAGAAGAAAAGGAAGAAGCCGTCAAGGCAGAAGAAAATGCGGAAGAAGCAATGGCTGAAGAAATCCCCGCTGAAGAATTAAGTGAAGAAAGCACTGAGCCGGTTGCTGAAAAACCCGGGGAAGTTGCCGGGCCGGAAACTGAAGGATCAGAGGATAACGAAGAAACAGCGCCGGAAGCTGAGAAAAAAGAAGAAAATTCAGTTGAACCGACCGGTGATGAAAGCGCCGAAAAAGAGAAAAAAGAATAATAAATAACCTTCACAAACCATTAAAGGATAGGGTTTACAGAACTTTATCCTTTTTTTATCCTGTAAAACCTCAAAAAACAAAAGAAACATGAGTTCAATGATAGCCAATATCCATGCGCGTCAGATCCTTGATTCGCGCGGAAACCCAACCATCGAAGTTGACGTTTATACCAATACGGGCATTGTTGCACGCGCAGCGGTCCCGTCGGGAGCCTCCACCGGTGTTCACGAAGCGGTTGAGCTACGCGATAACGACAAAGGCACATACCTTGGGAAAGGAGTGCTGAAAGCCGTTGAGAATGTCAACAACATCCTCTCTGAAGAACTTCAGGGCTATTATGTTACTGAACAGCGTGATATTGACCGGCGCATGATCGAGATCGACGGCACCCCGAACAAGGAAAAGCTTGGTGCCAATGCCATCCTGGGTGTTTCACTGGCGGTGGCACATGCCGGTGCGCAGGAAACCGGGCAGTTCCTGTTCCGCTACCTGGGCGGGCCAAATGCCCATGTGCTGCCCATCCCCATGATGAACATCCTGAACGGGGGTTCGCATGCCGATAACAGCATCGACTTCCAGGAATTCATGATCATGCCTGTTGGTGCCGAAACGTTTTCCGAAGCCATCAGGATGGGTGCCGAAGTATTCCATAACCTGAAGGCCGTGCTTAAAAAAGGCGGACACAGCACCAATGTTGGCGACGAAGGCGGCTTTGCACCCAACCTCTCATCCAACGAAGAAGCAATAAAAGTGGTTTTGCAGGCCATCGAAAAAGCCGGTTACAAAGCCGGTGAAGATATTTTCCTGGCCCTCGATCCCGCATCTTCCGAATATTACATCCCCGAAGAAAACGTATACCACCTGAAATGGTCGAGCGGCGACAAGCTCAGCCCCCCGGAAATGGTCGACTTCTGGAAAGACTGGGTGAATAAATATCCCATCATCTCCATTGAAGACGGCATGGCCGAAGACGACTGGGACGGATGGAAACTGATGAACCAGAAACTGGGCGACAGGATACAGATCGTTGGCGACGACCTGTTCGTGACCAACACCAAACGCCTTAAAAAAGGCATTGAAGAGCATGTTGCCAACTCTATCCTTATCAAGGTTAACCAGATCGGCACGCTTACCGAAACGATCGACGCCGTCGATATGGCTACACGGAATGCTTTTACTTCGGTGATCAGTCACCGTTCGGGCGAAACCGAAGACACCACCATCGCCGACCTGGCTGTAGCTTTAAATACCGGCCTTATCAAAACGGGGTCGGCGAGCCGTTCCGACAGGATCGCAAAATATAACCAGTTGCTCCGCATTGAAGAAATACTGGGCGATGCCGGAAAATATCACGGGAGGAGCTTCAAATTCCTGAAGTAGGAATTCAGCCTTCATTTTTCTCACCTGAAATACCGGCCTTCTCCTTTTCCGAATGGGATACATATTTCCCCACGATCAGGGCGATGATTACGGCAAGATACAGTTGAGAAGTAAGACCGAAAAATACAGCCGCGGCCCTGGCCAACTGCGATACCGCCGTTATATCACCATACCCCGTAGTGGTAATGGTCACATAGCTGAAATACCTCAGATCGGCAGCATCAGCGGGATCAAGAGCACCGGAAAAGGCATCCGGGTCAAAGAAATAGATCAGTAAATTGATATCCCCTGCCAGCAGGCCATAGAGGATATATATGGCGATAACGCCAAAAACAACATTGGCTGATACTTTTTTGCTTTTGGCCACCTGCCGGATAATATGAAATATGATGGTCCCATAAAAAACAGCCGCCAGTAACTTTTCGGCCGGATAGAACAGGCTGCCAAGTGACGACTGATCCGGCATCCACACCAGTATAATGATCAATACCGTGAAAAAAACCATAAAAACAAGGGTTCTCTTCTCATCCCTGATCAGGTTGATGCATGCCAGCATAAAGAGCGTAAATGTAATGCCCCTGACAAGTGAAAAAATATGATCAGGGAAAAATGCATTCAGAAATACTTCCAGCACAGTGGTAATAAGCAGGTATAAATACCTGTTATGAAAAATGTGCCGGTCGAAATCATTGCGAAATATCATGGCGGCAGGATTTTCGGTTTCATCAAAAGTATCAATTTTTGGAATTATTTCAAAAATGGTATTTACGGATTACACAATACCTAATACTGCCGGAGAATTATGCAATCTCATGGAGATACTGTACCAGGTTCACAGACCGTTTCAGGTCAAGTTTCTTTCGCATGCGGCTTCTTGCCGTTTCAAGGGCCCTTACCGATTGTCCCGTGATTTCGGATATTTCCTTTGACGACATCCCGAGCCGTAGGTAGGTGCAGAGTTTGATCTCATTCGGGCTGAGACCGGGATGCAGGAGTGTAATCTTTTCCCTGAAATTTTCGTGTTCCTTTTCAAAACCAAGTTCAAATTCCTTCAACTCCTGCCCCTTGAGTAAGTTTCTCAATTTGTTAATGGCAGTGAGGATTTTGTCGCTGTATGCATTCTGTGTATCCCGGTTGATGGCACGCAGGTCGTCGATGATAGCCTCGCTCAATTCCGTCCGCTTTGCTATATACAAGGCATTTTCGGTCATCATTTTTTTCTTGAAGGCAAGTTCATGGGCCAGCGCATCACGCGTATGCTTAAGGTCGAGGTGAGTCCTGATCCTTACCAGCAATTCCTTTTCGTTGAATGGTTTGGTGACATAATCGACCCCCCCCTTCCGGAAGCCGTTCAGTATGCTATCCTGATCGGTGCGTGCAGTAAGGAAAATCACCGGAATATCACTTGTTTGTTCATTGGATTTCAGTATTTCGCAAACCTCAAAGCCATCCATTCCGGGCATCATCACATCAAGCAGGATCAGGTCAAAGTTAACCTTGCTGCATAGATCTATCGCTTTCTTCCCGCTATCGGCATATGACACGGAATACCCCTGTTCATCAAGTATGCTGATCATCAGGCGGATATTCAATGGTATGTCATCGACAATCAGGATATTTGAAATAGTTTTTTCCATGTCAGTGCGGTTCGTTGAGTATTTCTTTCATTTTTTCGACATATTCGGGAAACCCGGCCAGGCTGGCATCGATTCTTTCAATATCATAATTATCGCAATAAGCCATCAGCTTGTCGCCATAATCAACCAGCAACCTGATATTATGCGTAACGCCGGTTTTTTGAATGCCGTCGGCAAAAACCCTTATCGACTTAAACTCCTTGATTTCATTTGCATGCCGCCACAAAGGCATATGTTCCTTTTCAATTATATCGAGGGCTGCAACAACGGAGCTTATAAAAGTCTCTTCATTCCTTTGATCCAGCAAGGAACGGGAAGATACTGCATGTTTCCCTCTTTTACCGGCCGGTAAAAACCTGCCCATTTTAGCATACAGGTCGTGGATATTGAATGGCTTGATGAGATAATCGTTAAACCCGGAAGAAGTAATCCTTTCAATGTCTTCTTTCATGGCCAATGCTGTAAGGGCAAGTACCGGTATACCGGCAAGGCTCTTGTCCTGCCTGATCATTTCAACCGCCTTATATCCGTCCATCACGGGCATCATGATATCCATCAGGATCAGGTCGGGTTTTTTCTTCCCGGCTTCCTGCAGGGCTTTCTCACCGTTATCAGCTTCCGACACGGTCATACCCGATTCCAGCAGGTTATCCCTTACATAATGCCTGTTGATGGCTGAATCATCGACCAGCAGGATATGCCTTCCCCGGAAGGAGGCTCCTGCAACTTCCTGTTCAAGTATTTTTTGGCTTTCATATTCCGCAATCTGCACATCCTGCAGTGAAACCACAAAACGGGCGCCTTTGCCGGGCTCACTGTCGACCATGATGGAACCCGACATCATTTCGAGCAGGCGGCGCGTGATGGAAAGGCCAAGGCCGGTGCCCTCCAGGCTTTGGTTCCCTGAGGCACCAATCTGGACAAAAGCATTGAAAATCTTATCATGGTATTTGTGAGGGATCCCAATACCACTGTCTTCGATCGTAATGAGCAGGTCGATCTTCCCGCCGGGCAATACGCCTTGGCTCCGCGTTTCCGCTAAAACACGGATAAAGCCCTGATCCGTGAACTTCACCGCATTGCCAATAAGATTGAACAATACCTGCCTGATACGAACCTTGTCAAGCATAAGGAAAGTCGGGATACCGGATTGCACGTCGATAAAAAAATCAAGTCTTTTTTTCGCCACTTTCGGTGCAAAAACCTGGCTGATTTCATTGATCACTGCCCGGAGGTCAACAGATTCGAGGCTTACCTCCACCCTGCCGGCCTCGATCTTCGACAGGTCGAGGATGTCGTTAATCAGCATCAAAAGACTGTTACCGGCCGATTTGATCGAGCTGGCATACTCTCTCAGCCGGGGTTCCTGTAATTGGTTCGCCAGCATCTCGGAAAATCCTATGATGGAATTCAGTGGTGTTCTGATCTCATGGGAGATATTCGAGATAAAATCGCTCTTTACACGGTTGGCCTCCTCTGCCTTGTCTTTGGCCCGCCTGAGGTTTTCCTCGTATTGCTTACGGTCAGTGATATCCCTGGCAAAAACACAATTATACTCCCTGCCGTCGAACTCAATGAAATTGATCATGAGTTCCACGGGAAATTCGCGTCCGTCCCCGGTCCGGTGAACAGATTCAATGTTAACCTGTTTTTCGGTTCGAATCTGTTTCCAGTGATCTGCCCACACCTCCCGCGGAAAATTCGGATCAACATCGTGCACCGTCATTCCGAGCAGTTCCTCCCGGGCATAACCCAGTACCCGGCATGCCGCTTCATTCACATAAATAAAATTCCCGTTTTCTTCAATCCAGAACGCCGCATCAGAGCTTTGATCGACCGAAAACTGGGTCAGTCTCAATGACTCAACCGCCTGTTTCCGCATGGTGATATCTTCACAGAATTCTGACAAGCCGACCAACTGTCCTTTGTCATCAAATACGGGGTAACCCCTGGCATACCAGTAACGGCCATCGGGGGTTGATACCTCGCCCGACTGGGGCAGGCCTGTACGGGCAGCTTTAATCACCGGGCAATTATTGCATGGTTGACTGAGGCCGTGCCAGTGTTCGTAACATTTGCTACCGATCAGCTCAGACTGATCTACACCCAGCTTATCGGCATATGCTTTATTTACCCATTTTATCCTCAGGTCGGGGGAGAAATAGGCAAACATCTCGTTCATACTGTCGAGCACAACCGCCTTTTCCGCCTCTATCTGTTTGATAATGCTATGGGCATCCCTGATGGCCGTGATATCCTCGACCGATCCCTCGTAATAAACATTCCCGCTGCCATCGTCGATCCTTCGGGCATTTTCCCGGATATGAAGTATATTTCCGCCCGGCAACACAATGCTTGATTCAAATCCCTTAACAACCCCATTCTTTTCAATTTCACTGATAAAAGCACTGCGGTCGTAGCTGATCTCCCGGCAGAGATCCGGGAAGCCTTTCGCCTGGATTTCTTCCAAATTTTTAACGCCCAGCATATTGAGCAATGAGGGGTTTGCAAGGAGCATCTCTCCCCCGGGAGTGGTCCTGAACATGCCCAGGGGAATGTTCTCATAGAGGTCGCGAAACTTTTTTTCACTCTCACGCAATGCCATTTCAGCCTTTACGCGGTCTGTGATATCGCGGATCACATCCAGCACCTCATCCTTGCTGATGGGAATGTACCTGGCCTCATAATATTCCGTACCGTTTTCTCCTTCAAGGGAATACTCATCAATGATGATCCTGCCCTTTTCAAGGGTTTCCTTCACTTTTTGCATTCCCTGTTTCCTGACAACCTCCGGCAGATCCACTTCTGAAATGAGTTTTCCAAGGAACTCTTCCGGTTTCAGCATAAGTTTCTCGGATGAACTGGAATGATAATCAATGAAACGGCCCTCTTTATCAAACCTGAAAATGAGATCCGGCAGTGATTTCAGCATGACCTCATAGCGGGTAAGCACATCATGAAGCTGTTTTTCAATCAGGCGCGACTTTGTCAGGTCAAACACCACGCCGCGTATACCTGTTATTTTTTCATTCTCCGCAATCGGGTAAGAATATAATAATATTGGGAAAGTATTGCCGTTTTTCCTTATTGCCGTGTATTCTGCGCCGTCAAGTCTTTTCCCTTTCATCAACTGCCTCACCCTTTTTTTCATCTTTTCGTGATCGGCAGGAATGACCAGTTCGGAGATGTTTACCTTTTTCCGTTCAAGGTCTTCCTTCGTATAGCCCATCATTTCCATCCCGCGCGGATTACTGTATGTGATATGCGCTTCAAGGTCATATTCAAAAATACCCAGGGGGATGAAATCCACCAGTTCACGGTATTTTTTTTCGCTGTCGCGATAGGCAGCCTCAAGGCTCCGGATCAGGCCTTCCGGGCTTTTGTCAAAACTCTTGCCGGGATAATCTTCCAAAACGGGTTTGAATTAACACATAAAAATACTAATAAAATAAGAAAACCCAGCTTCAGGCCGGGTTTTCATATTTCCATGATTTGGGTTTTCCTATAATAATTAACAGGTCAACCTCCTAAAATGCAAAAATCAAGCCAAGGGATAGCAACAAATTTAAAAGCCTGTTAAGAAATAAGTTAACAATAACTCTATTCATTATAATTTCCCGGGATGGGAAAACAGTCCATATCTGGGAATGCCCGCAATCATTCTACATTTCTTTCAGGATGGTTTTCAACTTTTCAAAAGCCCTTTGAAGCCCGCCGGGCTCCTTACCGCCAGCGGTGGCAAAATGTGCCTGCCCGCCGCCGCCGCCACTGATCTCTTTTGCCAGCTCACCGATGATCTTTGAGGCATCGAGCTTCTTATTTTTTATGGCTGTTTCGCCAATTCCCAGAGTCAGAAAGGCTTTCCCGTCATTTTCGGTTCCCAGCAGCACCACGAGGTTCTTGTTTTCCCTGGTCAGGGAGAAGACCAGGTTTTTGGCAACAGCCTGGTCAACTTCAGGGCTGGCGGTAAGCAGGTCGATACCGTGGTGATGCTTCTGTAAGTTCTTCAGGCCGGCCAACACCGAGCCGGCCATTTTCCGGTTCAGTGCTTCATTCTGTTTCTGAAGTTTTTTTAATTCTTCCAGCAGGTTACCAACACTTTTTTCAAGGTCTTTGGGATTTTTCAACATCTGCCTGACCTTCTCCCCGGCCATCAGTTTTTCATTGACATGATTTTCGGCTGCTTCGCCTGTCAGGGCCTCAATCCTTCTCACACCGGCTGCAATGGCGCTTTCGGAAATAATTTTGAACAAGCCGATCTGTCCTGTCATGGCCACATGGGTTCCCCCGCAAAGCTCAACTGAATCGCCAAAACGGATCACCCTGACCCTGTCGCCATATTTTTCGCCGAAAAAGGCCAGGGCGCCCATTTCCATTGCTTTCTCCATTTCAACCGAGCGGTGTTCATCCATGGGGAAGTTACTCCTGATCATGGCATTGACCATTTGCTCAACCTTCATGATCTCCTCATTGTCCGGCTTCTGAAAATGGCTGAAGTCAAAACGCAGGTGTCCGGCATCGACCAGCGAGCCTTTTTGTTCGACATGGCCTCCCAGCACCTTTCTCAGGGCATGGTGCATCAGGTGTGTGGCCGTGTGGTTGTTGGCCGTCCTGATCCTTTGGCCGTCATCCACCCTGGCCGTGTATTCTCTCGAAGCGGGTTCCCGGTCGGCAAAGTGCAGAATGAGTTCGTTCTCACGCCGTGTATCAAAAATATGAATCCGTTCGTTTCCGTTTGTAAGCGTACCGGAATCGCCCACCTGTCCGCCCGACTCGGCATAAAAGGGAGTCTGGTCGAGAACAAGTTCATAATAGGTTTTTTTCTTATCCGACACCCGTCTGTACCTGAGCAGTTTCACCCCGGCTTCGAGCCGGTCGTAGCCAAGGAATTCTGCAGGCCCGCTGGCATCAGTTACACGTATCCAGTCGTCCTTGTCCTTCCCGGCGGCTTTTCGTGAGCGGTCCTTTTGCTGTTGTAACCCCTTTCTGAAGCCTTCCATATCAACCGTCCAGCCATGTTCACGCGCCATGAGGCTGGTCAGATCGACCGGGAAGCCGTATGTGTCGAAGAGCTCAAAGGCAAAACCACCATCGATAATATGTTCATCGCTTCCAGCTGAAATATATTGTTCAAATCGTCTGATGCCCTGCTCAAGGGTATGCAGGAAAGATTGTTCCTCTTCACGGATCACCCTGCCCGCCAGGTCCTGCTGTGCCGGGAGTTCGGTAAAGGATTCACCCATCTGAGCAGTCAGTACCGGCAGGAGCTTATAGATGAGCGGCTCCTTGCATCCCAGGAAAGTATACGCATACCTGACCGCCCTGCGCAAAATCCTCCTGATCACGTATCCGGCCCCAGTATTGGACGGAAGCTGCCCGTCGGCAATGGAAAACGCCACTGCGCGAAGGTGGTCGGCGATCACACGCATGGCCACATCCGCAGCCGGTTCAGCTCCATATTTTATTTCTGTGAGCTTTTCTATTTCAGCGATCAGCGGCCTGAAAACATCCGTATCATAGTTCGATTGCCGGCCCTGCAGCACCATGCACAATCTTTCAAAACCCATACCTGTATCGACGTGTTTCGCGGGAAGGGGCGACAATGAACCGTCTTTCAAACGGTTGAATTCAATAAACACAAGGTTCCATATCTCAATCACGAGGGGATGATCGCTGTTAACCAGCTCACGGCCATCTTTCACCGATCTTTCATTATCATCGCGCAGGTCGGCATGGATCTCCGAGCAGGGGCCGCAGGGACCCGTATCGCCCATCTCCCAGAAATTATCTTTTTTGTTCCCGTAGAGGATCCTGTTTTCGGGAAGTATTTCTTTCCAGAATCCAAATGATTCCGCATCGGGTTCAAGACCGTCGGCTGCGTCACCTCCAAATACCGTAACATACAGGCGCGCGGGATCAATGCCATAAACACCCGTCAGCAATTCCCAAGCCCAGGCGATGGCCTCTTTTTTGAAATAATCACCAAACGACCAGTTTCCCAGCATTTCAAACATGGTATGGTGGTAAGTATCATGGCCAACTTCTTCCAGGTCATTGTGTTTCCCCGAAACGCGCAGGCATTTCTGGGTATCGGCTATGCGTAAATTCTCAGGGGAACGGTTACCCAGGAAAACATCCTTGAACTGGTTCATGCCGGCGTTGGTAAACATCAGGGTAGGATCATCCTTCACCACCATGGGTGCCGAAGGAACGACCAGGTGTTGTCTATCCCTGAAAAAATCAAGAAAGGTTTTCCTGACAAGTTTTGAATCCATATAACACTTTATTAACAATCAATTTGTTAAATAAACTTCGGAAATTACTGAGGGCAAAGTTAGTTTAATTAATTATTTTTGCATCAGGGTATGTATATTTTCATACTGAGCGCACTGATATTGCGTTGAGAGAAGATCATGAGTAAGGAACATTTTTATTACAATCCGAGAACACTGGCCTACGAAAAGCGGAAACGTTCGGGCAGGGTCGTTTTTCTGCGTTTTCTCAGGTCGCTGCTTACCATATTCGTTTTTGCCGCCCTGGGGATATTTTTGGCCTATTCCTTTCTGGACTCCCCAAAGGAGAGAATGCTTAAGCGCGAGATTAGCCAGTATGAATTCCAGTTTACGCTGCTGAACGAACGCCTGAACCAGATCGAAACGGTACTTGGTCATATACGGGAAAAGGACGATAACATTTACCGTGTCATCTTCGAAGCCGAGCCCATCCCCCCTTCTATCCGTAATGCAGGATTTGGCGGAACCGACAGGTATGCCAGGCTCGACGGTTACAAGAATTCCCAGACCATCATCGAAACGACCAAAAAGCTCGACCGTATCACCAGCCAGCTGGTGGTGCAGTCGAAATCGCTGGATGAAGTCTTCGAGATGGCAAGGAATAAATCACTGATGCTGGCACACATCCCGGCCATACAACCCATCGAAAAAGGCCTGGGAAACATCGTCAGCGGCTATGGCATGCGCTACCATCCCATTCTCAAAGTACGGCGGATGCACTGGGGTATCGATATTACTGCACCTTCGGGCACGCCCATCTACGCCACCGCCGACGGAACCGTTAATTTTAACGGACGGAAAGGCGGCTACGGTAAAACCTGCATGGTCGATCATGGCTACGGTTACCAGACATTGTACGGACACATGAAAACAGTTACCGTAAAAAAAGGACAAAGGGTAAAAAGGGGTGAGATCATCGGATACGTGGGCAGCACCGGACTTTCACAGGCACCCCATGTGCATTACGAGGTGATCTATAACAATAAAAAAGTCGACCCGGTCAATTACTTCTACAATGACTTTACGCCAGAAGAATTTGAAAAGATCCTCGAACTGGCTTCCCGCGATACACAGGTACTCTCATAAACGAACTGTTCAGGGTGCCGGAACGTACCACACTTGCCATTAACACCAGGATGATGCCTGAATCCAGCGATAAACCAGGAAAAATTTATTACTCCATAGGAGAGGTAGCCGCTATGTTCAGGGTAAACCCCTCCCTCATCAGATTCTGGGAAAAAGAATTCGACATCATCAATCCCAGGAAGAACAAAAAGGGAAACAGGTTCTTCACCCGTGACGATATCCGGAACTTCCGCCTGATCCACCATCTGGTAAAGGAAAAGGGCTATACCCTCAAAGGTGCAAGGGAGTCGTTGAAAGCAAATCCCGAAACCACCGAAAACAAAGCCATGGTAATAGAGTCACTTGAAAAGATCAAACAATTCCTCATGGAAATGAAAGAAGGAATGGACGAATCGGAAGAATGAAACATTAAACCTGAACGAACCAAGGCCCCACCGCGAAGTAAGCGGTATTCTCTTCACCTGACAATCACAGTTGTTTTTCAACCGGTCATTTTAGTTTCCTCCGGGTCCCTGCAAATCTGCTTAACATAAATTAACCGGGCATTTAACATTATTTAACAGGGACGGGGCCTGCCCCTGTACCATCATGCTTTATTTTTGCCACAACAAAAATTTTGAAAGTATGATGGAAAACGATATCAAGGCACTTAATGACCGGATCCAGAAAGAGAGTGCATTTGTCGACATGCTCAACATGGAGATGAATAAGGTGATCATCGGCCAGAAACAAATGATCGAACGCCTGATGATCGGGCTGTTATCCAATGGCCATGTTTTGCTTGAAGGGGTCCCGGGCCTGGCCAAGACCCTGGCCATCAAATCGCTGGCCAACGCCATCAAGGCCCGTTTCAGCAGGATACAGTTTACACCCGACCTCTTGCCTGCCGACTTGCTTGGCACCCTCATCTACAGCCAGAAAAAGGAAGAGTTCGTTGTCCGCAAGGGTCCGGTCTTCGCCAACTTCATCCTCGCCGACGAGATCAACCGTTCGCCGGCAAAGGTGCAAAGCGCATTGCTCGAAGCCATGCAGGAGCGGCAGGTAACCATCGGAGATACAACCTATCCGCTGGATGAACCATTTCTTGTGCTGGCTACCCAAAACCCGATCGAACAGGAGGGCACCTATCCGCTTCCCGAAGCACAGGTAGACCGCTTCATGCTGAAGATCGTGATCGGCTATCCCAACAAGGAAGAGGAAAAACTCATCCTGCGGCAAAATATCAAAGGCACTTTCCCCGTAACCTCCGCTATTCTGAAACCTGCTGACATCATGAAAGCCAGGGAACTTGTCAGGGAAGTATACCTCGATGAAAAGATCGAGAATTATATAACCGACATCGTTTTTTCATCCAGGTTCCCTTCGGAATACAAGCTGCAGCGTTTCGAATCCATGATCAGTTACGGTGCCTCTCCGCGTGCAAGCATAAACCTGGCACTGGCAGCCAAGGCCTTCGCCTTTATCAAGCGCCGCGGATATGTGATCCCCGAAGATATCAGGGCCGTTGCACACGACGTACTGAGGCACCGCATCGGGCTTACCTACGAAGCAGAAGCCGAAAATGTCAGCTCCGAGGACATCATCAGCGAGATACTGAATACCGTGGAAGTGCCATAGACCGGACCACAGCATCAGATAATTAAATTACCGGAAATTTTGGAAACCGCTGATATCATAAAAAAAGTCAGGAAGATCGAGATCAAGACCCGTGGCCTCTCGAGGCAGATCTTTACGGGGCACTACCACAGTGCCTTCAAGGGACGCGGGATGGCTTTCAGCGAAGTACGGGAATACCAGTATGGAGATGATATCAGGAATATCGACTGGAACGTAACGGCCAGGTTCAACCATCCCTATATCAAGATTTTTGAAGAAGAGAGGGAGCTCACGGTTATGTTGCTCATTGATGTCAGCGGTTCTAATGAATTCGGCAGCCGTATACAGTTCAAGGAAGAGCAAATGACGGAGATCGCAGCCGTGATCGCCTTTTCGGCCATCAACAACAACGATAAGGTGGGTGTGATCTTTTTCAGCGACAGGGTTGAGAAATTCATTCCACCCAAAAAAGGTGCCTCTCATATCCTGAGGATCATCAGGGAACTGATCGACTTCCGGCCCGAAAGCCAGAAGACAAATATCGCAGAAGCACTCAGATACCTGACCAATGCCATTAAAAAGCGCTGTACGGCCTTTGTTATTTCCGACTTCCTGGATACCGGCTTCGATGAGGCGCTGCGCATTGCCGGAAACAAGCACGACCTGGTGGCGCTTCGTATTTACGATGAAAGTGAGGCCAGCATTCCAAATATCGGGCTGGTCAAGATCTTTAACAAAGAGAGTGGGAAATATTCATGGGTGGATACCGCCAGTGCAAGGGTCAGGCAGTCGTACCGCGACTGGTGGGACATGCATCAGCAATATCTTGCCAGGCAGTTCAAAAAAAGCGGCATCGACCATGTGGGGATCAATACCGGCGAAGATTATGTAAAACCATTGGTCAGCCTTTTTAAACTCAGGGAATCGAGGATGTAGGAATGAAAAGAATATTTCTGACATACCTGCTGGGATTGATGGTTGTCTGCGGGCAGCTCCGGGCGCAGGACATTGTTGCCAGGGCATACCTCGACACAACAGATATCCTGATCGGCGACCAGATCAATCTGAACCTCGAATTCGATATGCCGCTCGATTACCGGGTCCTCTGGCCATTCAGCCAGGATACGCTGACGCGCAATGTCGAGATCGTTACACAAACGCCTGTCGACACCCTCATAAACAGCCGTGAAAACACAGTCAGCCTGGTACAAAAGATCACCATCACCTCATTCGATTCGGGATATTATCAATTGCCTGCCCTGCACTTCCGCTATCAGCCGGTTGACGACACCGGTTTTCATGAACTCAGCACCATGCCCGTTTACCTGCGGGTGCACAGCATGGAAATTGACACCACACAGTCGATCATGGCCATCAAACCGCCATTGCCGGCACCGCTCACTTTTGGGGAAATCATGCCCTGGCTGTTCATGGTCCTCGGGATCATTGCCATTGCCGCAATGCTTGTATACATTATCAGGAAGAGAAGGAAAAAGGAACCCATATTCACGATCAGGCCCAGGCCGGTTTTGCCGCCACATGTCACGGCCATGCAGGGGCTTGAAAGCCTCAGGCAGAAAAAGCTCTGGCAATCGGGCAGGGTGAAGGAGTATTACACACAGTTGACCGGGATTGTAAGAACATACATTGAAGGGCGTTTTGGTGTTGCGGCCGTGGAGATGACCAGCAACGAGATCATTGAAGGGCTGAAAGGCATCGGCACACACAGGGAAGCCATTGAGGGCCTTAGACAGACACTGACCCTGGCCGACCTGGTAAAATTTGCCAAGGCAACACCGTTGCCCACCGAAAACGATACCTGCATGGACCAATGCATCAGCTTTGTAGAAACGACCATGCCGAGGCCCGAAACAGGGAATACGCCCGGCGGGAAAGAAGAAACGGATACAGGAACGAAAACTGAAAAGGAATATAAATGATGTTTGAAGGCATCACATATGCAAATCCGGGCTTCCTGTACCTGCTGACCCTCATCCCCCTGCTGGGGGGCTGGTACTGGTACAAATACCGGCATAACAACCCCGGGCTTCAGTTATCGTCGACCGAGGCCTTCAGGGGCACCGGCAAAAGCCTGCGTCAGTATCTTGTACACCTGCTGTTCGTTTTCCGTATCCTTGCCATATCACTCCTGATCCTGGCGCTGGCACGGCCGCAAACAACCTCCAAAACGAAAGACATCAGCATTGAGGGAATCGACATCGTGATGGCCCTTGATGTTTCAAGCAGCATGCTGGCCCAGGACCTCCGCCCCAACCGCCTGGAAGCGGCCAAGGATGTTGCTTCCGATTTCATTGCCGGCAGGCCGGACGACCGTATCGGGCTGGTCATTTTCAGCGGCGAAACATTTACGCAATCACCGCTGACCAGCGATCACAGCATGATCAGGAATCTCTTTAAACATATAAAAAGCGGCATGATCGACGATGGCACCGCCATTGGCGACGGCCTTGCCACATCCATCAGCCGCCTCAAGGAAAGCATGGCCATCAGCAAGGTGATCATCCTGATCACCGACGGAGTGAACAATGCCGGCTCGGTCGACCCGCTTTCGGCAGCCGAGATTGCAAGGCTATACGGTATCAGGATCTATGCCATCGGGGTAGGCACCACGGGTGTTGCACCCTATCCGGTGCAAACCCCCTTCGGGGTACAGTACCAGAACATGGAAGTCAGGATCGACGACGAAGGCCTGCAACAGGTGGCGGAGCTGACAGGCGGAAGGTATTTCAGGGCCACCAGCAACCGCAAGCTGGAAGAAATTTACAGAGAGATAGACCAACTGGAAAGATCGAAGATCGATATAACCGAGTTCAGCAGGAAACATGAGGAGTTCTTGCCGCTTGCCTTGCTGGCGCTTGGATTAATTATACTGGAAATATTGCTGAAGAACACATTATTCAGGACCATCCCTTAAACAAGGGTACATATCAATGATCAGGTTTGAACACATAGAACTGCTTTACCTGCTGGCCGGAGTGCCGGTATTGACCGTCATTTTCGTAAGCGCCCTGTATTTACGCAGGCTTGCGCTGAGAAAAGTAGGCGACCCCGGGATCATCCGCCGCCTGATACCCGACGTATCAAAGGAAAAACTGATCCTGAAATTCATCCTCCTGATGGCGGCCTTTGTCTTTATTGTGATCGGGCTGGCCAACCCGCAAACAGGATCAAAGCTTGAAAAAGTCCAGCGGAAAGGGATCGACCTGGTGGTCGCCCTGGATGTTTCCAACAGCATGCTTGCACAGGATATAAAACCCGACAGGCTGACAAGGGCCAAACAGGCGCTTTTTAAGCTGATCGACAAACTGCAGGGCGACCGTATCGGGATCGTTATCTTTGCCGGCAAAGCCTATACACAGTTACCCATTACAACGGATTATTCCGCTGCCAAGATGTTTGTGTCGAACATCTCCACCACCGATGTCCCTTCCCAGGGAACGGCCATCGGTGAAGCCATCCTGCTCGGGATGGAATCATTCGATAAAAAAGATCAGGGCAAAGCCATTATCATCATCACCGACGGGGAAAACCATGAAGACGGCGCCCTTGAAGCCGCCAGCGCGGCCAGCGAAGAAGGCATCAGGGTCTTTACCATTGGGATGGGCCTCCCCGATGGCAGCCCCATCCCCCTGTATAACAGCTACGGCCAGCAAAGCGGTTACAAAAAAGACAACCAGGGAAATACTGTGGTTACCAGGCTGAATGAACAAATGCTGCAACAGATCGCCAGTGCCGGCCAGGGTGATTACGTTCGCGCAAACAATACACAGGCGGGGCTCAGTAAAATATTTGAGAAGATCAACGCGTTGGAAAAACAGGAAATTGAAACCAGGATGTTTACCGATTACGAAGACCAGTTTCAGTATTTTCTGGGACTCGGGCTGCTGCTGCTTTTCCTTGAATTCCTTATTTTTGAACGTAAAACAAGGTGGGCCTCAAGGATCAGGCTTTTTGAAAGAACAAACCTGCTTAACAAAGAATGAACCGCATTAAATACATAATGACCGCTTTCGCCTTTTTGTCGGTATTGGGCATCAGCCATGCCCAGCAGGGAAACAGGTATATCAGGAGGGGAAACACCGATTTTGAGAAAAAAGATTATGCGGGGGCTGAAAGTAATTACCTCAGGTCGTTACACAAAGGTGCTGATGCATACAAAGGCCTTTTTAACCTGGGCGACGTGTATTATGAGATGAAGGATTACGGGCAGGCCGGTGCCTTGTTCGACTCCGTTGCCAGGCTCAATGTAGAAGAGGATATCCGCAGCCAGGCATTTTACAACCTTGGGAATGCATTGCTCAGTGCATCGATTGAAAACGATACCGTAATGGCCGAAGCCCTGCCCCTGAGCATTGAATCATATAAAAACGCACTGCGGCTGAACCCATCCGATACCGCCGCCAAATATAACCTGGCCTACGCGCAATGGCTGATGAAGGACCAGCAGCAGGATCAGCAACAACAACAACAGCAACAGCAACAAGACCAGCAAGACGAGCAACAGGATCAGGACCAGCAGCAGGATCAGCAAAACCAGGATGAGCAGCGCGACCAGCAGCAGGATCAGCAACAGGATCAGCAACAGGGCAGTCCTGAGCAGCAATCGGATGCACAGCAGCAACCGCGGCAGATTTCGAAGGAGGATGCCGAGCGAATGCTGGAAGCCTTAAAAAACGACGAACAGAAAACCCTTGAAAAAGTAAAAGCAAAACAGGCAAAAGGAAAACCAGTGAAAAGTGAAAAAGACTGGTAATTTTGATGATGATAAACCAGGCATATGAAAGCAGGATGGAATGGCATGCACAAACATATTTTTATGATCTCCGGCATGCTATTGCCATCATACCGTTAAAGTAAAATGATATGATAAAAAAACACGCTTTATCGGTTTTCATGATGATCTTTATGGTCATCCAATGGGTTTCGGCTGATGAGATCGAGTTCACTGCATCGGCCAGGAACCAGGTATCGCTTGGTGACAGGTTCCAGTTAACCTATACCGTCAATGCAAAGGGTGGTGATTTCTCAGGACCCGAAATCGCTGATTTCAGGACATTATCGGGACCTAATATGTCCACCAGTGAAAGTTACCAGGTCATCAACGGGCGGATGTCACAATCCGTTACGGTAAATTACATATATTATCTGCAAGCCTTTAAGGAGGGCACGTTTGAAATACCGCCCGCTTCCGTCAGCATTGGAGGAACGACATACCAGTCCAATGCCCTGCGCATTGAAGTGCTGAAAGGTAACCTGCCTGAGCGAAGCGTTCCCAAGACACCTCCCGGTCAGGGACAGGCCGGTCAAACGGAAGCCGGCACTTCCGGGGACGACGCGGGAGAGGATGTTTTTTTACGGGCGCTGATCAGCAAGAAGGACCCGTATATCGGCGAAGAGGTGATCGTTACTTACAAGATCTATACCGCCAACATACCCATTTCAAACATTAACATCGAAAACCTGGCCTCCTTCCCGGGATTCTGGTCGACCAGCCTGACCGACGACAAAAAGCAGATCACAACGGAAACGGAGATGATCAACGGCCGTGAATACTCAAGCGGGGTGCTTTACAGAACGGCATTGTTCCCGCAAAAGGCCGGGGAGATCACCATTCAGCCGAAAAAACTTACTTGTACCGCACAGGTCAGGGTGCAGGGAACCCAGAAATCGAGAAACCCGTTTTTCGACAGTTTTTTTGATGATCCGTTTTTCAGCAGCCAGTACAGGAATGTCAGGCTTGAGATGGAATCGGAAGCGATCACGCTGAAAGTAAAGCCCCTGCCGGTTGACACCAAACCCGCCGGGTTCAGCGGAGCGGTTGGCAGGTTCAGCATTCAGGGCAGTGTCGACCAGCGCGTTCTCAGCGTTAACGATGCCATTACGCTGAAGCTGGTCATCAGCGGGAACGGAAACCTTGAACTGATCAATACACCTGAGATCAACTGGCCTCCCGATTTCGAGACCTATGAGCCAAAGATCTCGAAAAATATCCGCACTACCCCTGCCGGAATATCGGGCAGCAGAACCTATGAATACCTGGCCATACCGAGAAGTGCCGGCGAATTCACCATCGACCCCGTCGAATTCAGTTATTTCGACCCCGGCACAAACCGTTATCATGTGCTCAGCACCAAAGCTTTCACTTTTACCGTTGAAAAAGGCGAACAGGATATTGCCGGTTACACTTACGGAACCATGAACCAGGAAGGCATCCGCTACCTGGGACAGGATATACGTTATATCAAGACGGGCGCTCACACACTGTCGCTCAAAAACCATTATCTTTTCGGTTCAGGGCTGTTTTTTCTCCTTTTGGCCCTGCCCCCGGCCTTGTTGCTCTTTTTTGCCTTCATGATCTTAAGGGCAAGAAAAAGAAGGCTAAACAAAGCACTTGTAAGAAACAGAAAAGCAACACGGGTAGCGCGTAAAAACCTTAAAAAAAGCAGGGAGTTCCTGAAAGAACAAAAGCCGGAAGCATTTTATGCTGAAATTTCACGTGCCCTGTGGGGTTACCTGAGCGACAAGTTCAACATACCCCTCTCCGATCTTTCAATGGAAAGTGTTAATATACGGCTCACGGCAAAAGGTGTCAATCCGGAGATCATCGAACGCTTTACAGGTGTGCTGGATAAGTGTGAGTTTGCCAGGTTTGCTCCCGGCGACAGCACCAGTCTCATGAATGATATTTACAATGATTCCATCAGCATTATCAGCCAGATCGAAGGAGCATTGCGTTCATGAGAGAATGATATGAAACAGGCAAAGGAACGATGAAAAAACTACTGATCATACTCGTCATATTACCCGGTCTGCTAATGGCCGGATCAGGTCCCGCCAACCTGATCGCTGAAGCCGATTCGGCATATAACAAGGGCCTTTTCAACGAAGCAGCGGCCCGCTATGAAAAGGTGATTGAAACCGGTTGGGAATCGCCGGCCTTGTATTACAACCTCGGAAATACATATTTTAAGCTGAACGATCTGCCATCGGCCATACTGTATTATGAAAAGGCCAGGGTACTTGCTCCGCGCGACAAAGACATACAGTTTAACCTGGCCATCGCCAACAGCATGATCATCGACAAGATAGAGGCCGTGCCGGAAATATTTTATGTAAAATGGTGGAAGCAGCTGAAGAATTCATTCAATCTCCACACCTGGACCATCGCCGGCATCGTGCTATTCTCCCTGCTGGTTATCGTTGCCGGTATCTTCTTCCTGTCGGTGAGGGTAAGCCTGCGAAAAATTTCATTCTGGAGCGGTATAGTATTGTTGCTGCTGGCAGCGGCATCCTTCAGCATCACCTATTCCAAATACCGCGTTGAGGCCAATCAACTCGAAGCCATCGTTTTTCACCCCACCATCACGGTTAAAAGCTCCCCTGGTCAGGCGGGAAAGGACCTCTTTGTAATACACGAAGGGACGAAGGTTTACATTCTGGATGAACACAACGATTGGTGCAATATCCGGATTGCAAACGGCAGTGCAGGCTGGCTTCCCGCAGGCAGCATAAAACGCATCTGATACCATTGCGGGCCGGCCAGTGGTTTCCGTTAAGGCAGCCTTTTCCTCAAAGCCGGGGGAAGCGCTGATTTATGCACCATGATCGCAACAGTGTTCAGTTTAAGATAAGCCTCCGACATATAGAGATATCCGCCCCTTTCGTTGCTGTTATCATCCCAGCTGTTCTTGATAACATAGTATCTTGTTCCGTTCTGATCGCTCACCATTCCTGTAAGATGCATCAGGTGGTCATCCGTGGCAGTGTAGTTGTCGAAATGTTCGCGGCGCAGGGCTTCATCCACCTGTTTCTCATTAACGGGTTTGTCAAACGTATAAAGTTCACCGGCCTTTTCGCTTTCGCTGAGCTTTTCCCAGCGGGCCCTTTCCGTACCGTCCAGGTCTTCCAGCTTCTTTTCCGGGAGTATGGCCAAACCGTGTTTATGGGAAAAACCCCTGTCGCTGACATCCCCATCCCAGCATATTGTAAAACCATTCAGGAGTGCATGGTCAATCACCTCCAGAAATTCGTTCAGCGGTATATTAAAATAATAGTCATTTGACCAGTTATCGGGTATTTCAAGCTTGACCATCTCATAGTAGGGATAGGCGTTATAGGAGGTAAGCTCTACGTATGAATCAGGGTCGATTGAGAGGTCGGCGGCAAAGGAAAGCGGATCAAGGGTTTTCCCATCCCAATCGAATTTCTCAGGGGTTTTTCCGAGGTAAACGTCCAGGATGGCAGCGAAGGCTTCGTGCCATACCGGTGTAAGCCTGCCCCCTCGTTTTCTGACCACCGCATCGAGATATCCCTTGAGAACCGCATCAAGTTCCCCGTGGTCATGCTTCTCCTCTCCGTATGAGAGTCCCGGGTAAACAGCTTCGGGCACAATTCCCGCCTTCCTGATCACATTGGTAACATCATGTGCCTGGCCTCCCGGCCCGAAATTCGATTTACCATGCATCCTCACATAGCCGGAAGCTTTATCTTCATATGCATGCCGCACGATGTACATTTCCGAAAGATCCGTGTCCCTGCCCGTGATGCGCAGGATCTCCGCTTCGATAAAAGATATGCCGGCAAAAGCCCAGCAAGTGCCGGAACGGTGCTGGTCTTTGACCGTTGTAACAGGTATTTCAATGAGCGTCTCAAAAACGTATGCCGTATCCTGGCCGGGCTGCATTGCCCGGGCCGGTGCCTGAAAAAATACGGATGCGGCCCATATTAAAGCCAAAAGCAAAATAAAGGATGTAGTTTTCATATTATGCCGTGTTTATGGTTTACTGCGAACCGGAGACGCTAAATTAAGCCAAAATATGAAACGAAAGCCCCGGCCGTAAACTGATTTTGAACAGCCGCTAACTTGACCTGTCTTGCTTTTTTTATATAATCTTTTATATTTGCTATTTATTAGTTTAAAATAATTTATCCTATATTTGTTAATATTTTTAAGCTATGCGTTCTTGCTCATTGTTAAAAAAGGTGTAACTTGTGCCACCATTAACTAACATTGCGCTAACGAAAAATTAATATTCCGTTAATACCAAAAATCAAATTTAACTAACATGAAAAGTAGAGTTTTACCATTAAGTCTTGTTACGTTGGTTGTACTGCTGGGAGCTTTCATGATCTCTGCCACCATCATTAAGCCCGGTTTTCTTCCGGCTGCAAATAATGATTCAGGGCAGGAAGCGATGGCTTCTGAAGCCTTCCTTGCCATGCTTCGTAACAACCAGCTTACCGGCAGCCTTGATCCAGCCGATGTGATCAACGCCAGGTTACAAGCCGAAAAAATCGCTTTACAGAATGGCAGTCGCGAAGACTTTTTCTGGTCGTTCCTCGGGCCAAACAATGTTGGAGGAAGGACCAGGGCATTGATTTTCGACAACACCGATGCTGGTGGGAATACCATTATAGCCGGTGCAGTCAGCGGCGGGCTATACAAATCCACCGACGGAGGCCTGATCTGGTACAAGCTGAATGGGGAAAAAACCAACCTGAATGTTTCATGCCTCGCACAGGCTCCGGATGGAACCCTCTATGCAGGTACAGGTGAAGGCTTTACCATCCAGAATTATTCTCTTTTCCAGGACCTGGGTTACAATGGAGCCTTTGTCGGATCGGGGATCTATAAATCGACCGATGGTGAAAGTTTCAACCTTCTGGGTGCAACCGCCCCGGCAGCCAACAACGATACGGCCAATTTTGCCTATGTCAACCGCCTGGCCGTAAACCCCGTCAGCAACGTGGTTTATGCCGCCACCAACAACGGTTTATGGTTTTCGACCGATGAGGGTATAAGCTGGAATATGGCCAAAGTAGGCGATACAGCATACCTTACAGGGAACTCATATGACGTGAAGACCGGTTCAGACGGAATAACGGCAGCCTGTGTTGACGGACTGGCCTACATTTCCGATATCGGACAGCCCAACCAGTTTGTTCTTCATGCCTACGACACTTTCAACCTTCCCTACGAAAACGTTGGGCGCGTGGAATTCGCCATAGCCCCTTCCAATCCCGACATCCTTTATGCTACGGCTGTTAACAACCTGGGGGGTATGATAAACGTTTACAGGTCGGATGACCGCGGTATTAACTGGAGGATCATTGCCCCGGGCGGAAGCGTTAACCTGAATTTTTTCTCCCCCGACAACAATGTCAACCAGGGCCGGGGCCTTTATAACAATACACTGGCCGTATTCCCTGAAAACCCCGACCGCATACTGCTCGGAGGCATTAACCTCTGGGAAGGCAACAAGATCAATGAAACGGGATTCTTTGAATGGACACGCAAATCGGATGGAACCATCCCGCCCGAGTTCTTCCCGCAATATGTGCAGCAAAACCACCACACCTATGTTTTCAGGCCTGGAAGTTCAAACCAGTTTTTCATAGGTCACGACGGGGGTATTTCACAGGCCGATATCAATCCTGATTTTAACACCTATGTGCTCCGGAATAAAACTTACAATACTTCCCAGTTCTCTACTGTTGCCATCAGCGGTAAGATCAAAAAAGTTGCAGGTGGCGCACATGGAGCCGGCACACAGTTTATAAACGGGCACAGCAATCCCGCAACAGCCAAATACGGCACCCAGATATGGTCGGGATACTTCCCAAGCGGAGGCAACGGGGGCGAGTGCTTCATCTCTGCCATCGACCCGATGGTTTTCCTCTATACCCGTACTCCCGGCGAATTTTTCAGAAGATCGGAAGATGAAGGCGCCAACTTTTCCAACACCTTCCTCCCCGCAGCCGTCCAGGTACCGGCCACGGCATTTATCACACCATGCCTTTACTGGGAAAGCTTTGAAAATGAATACAGCAGAGACTCCGTTGATTTCATTGCAAACAAAGAACTTCCTTCAGGCACCAAAGTGATGGTTCACAGCCAAAACAGGGACTATCCCTTCGAATACACTCTACCCGTAACCCTTAATCCGAACGATACGCTCAGGGTAAAAGACATCGTTTCATCCAAATTCTTCCTGGCCACAACCGATAATGTTTTCCTGTCGACCGACCTGCTTGATTTTGCCAGCGAACCGGTCTGGTACAATATTGCCAGCAAAGCCAAATCGGATTTCGAAGGAGTACCCCTGTCCATGGGCATGTCGGCCGATGCAAATTATCTTTTTATCGGTACCAAAGAGGGCTTTCTTTACAGGATCGCAAATATAAAATATGCCTACGACTACGACCGCGCTGATGTGAACAGTCCTTACTGTATCATTGCAACATCCTTCATACCACTGATCGATCCTGCTACGCAGGCGCAAAACACCCAGGTTATAACTTCAGTGGCCGTTGATCCTCAAAATCCCGCCCATGTGATCGTCACCATGGGTAATTACGGCAACGACCATTACGTATTCCGTTCGAACAACGCGCTTGACGCGGAGCCTGTGTTTACATCTGTACAATCCAACCTTCCCAAAATGCCGGTCTTCTCATCACTGATCGAGATGAGCAACCCCAACACAGTGATGATTGGTACCGACATGGGCCTCTATATCTCTGAAAATATCAATAGCGGAAGTCCAAGCTGGAGTTCGATAGAAAACAATATCGGCGATGTGCAGGTATTCAAACTGAAACAGCAATTGATCGCAAAAGAAGAGGTGGAGATCAAATTCTGGAACGGCTTAGACACCCTCACCATGACCTATCCCGGCACTGAAAATTATGGCGTGATCTATGCCGCCACTTATGGAAGGGGGTTATTCTATAATCAAAAATACCAGAAACCCGTTGGCATATTCACTCCAGATCCGGAGATCAATGCTTCATCCCTGAATATCTATCCCAACCCGGTAAGCCATACAGCAACCGTGGAATATACGCTTGATGAAAGATCGAATGTGAATATCGCCGTGTTCGACCTGAATGGCAGGATGCTGATCAGTGAACAATTACTGCAACAGGCACCCGGCCACAACCAATACCGGCTCAACTGCGGAAACCTGCCACGAGGCAGCTATGTGATCAGTATCAATACCGGTAAGAGGATCGACACAGGGAAGTTCATCGTTGTACAGTAACATGATCATATCAGAAATAAAAAAAACAAACGCATTATAAAAATGAACAAGATGAAAAATTTGTTATCCACGCTGCTTATAATCATGGTGATCGCCATCACCGGTTTATCTGCCCAGGACAGGGTCTATCCACCCAATCCACAGGAACCATCCAATGGTGCCAGCGGACAGATGCCTGACGTTATCCTCAACTGGGGAGCTGTTGCAGGTACGGGCGGTATAGTGCAATACGAACTCCAGCTCGACATAACCGATGCCTTTGACACACCGGTTGTTTTTGACCTGACCGAGTTTACGGGTATCCAGATGGAAAATCTTCTTTTTAACCAGGAATATTTCTGGAGGGTAAGGGCGATTGAAGGCGATGATGTTTCCGGCTGGTCCGAGATATCTTCTTTCACGGTCTTCGACGCACCGGCATTGAACAAGCCCAATGCCAATGCCTCTAACCAAAACCCGAACGTTCTGCTTGCCTGCAGGGACAGGATTGGCCCTGTCATTATCACAGGCGTGGACTATTTTGAGTTTGAAGCAGACACATCCGCTAATTTCGACAGCCCGGCGCTTTTCCATAAAACAAATACGTCTTATGAGGTGAATGCCAGTTTCCTGCTCTTTGGAGAAGAGTATCACTGGAGGGCAAGAGCCGGCCACGCCGAAGATGTCAGTGATTGGTCAGAGGTCAGGAAATTTACTGTTCTTGAAACCGTTACACTCGACAAACCCAATAATAATTCAGTTGACCTGGGCCTGAAAAATGATCTGACATGGAAGGCCATCCCCGGTGTTATTAATTATACGATACAAATAGCCGACAATGATGGCTTTAACGATGCCACTTCTATGATCATTGAAGGATTGTCATATACCACTGACGGATACCTTCACTTTGGCAATCAGTATTTCTGGCGTGTAAGGGCCAATCATGCAAACGACACCACCGTTTGGTCTGAAGTAAGGAACTTTACCGTCATCAACACGGTTAACCTGACGTCACCAGCCAATGAAGCTACAGGCACTCCGATCAATCCCCGCCTGGAATGGGCGCCTGTAACCGGGGTTAATTATTTCCAGATACAATATAATACCTCAGCGGCATTTACCGACCCCTGCTGCGACGACACGATTCCGGGAAGCGACAATTTCTACCAGGTTATCGTAATTCTGGAAAAAGGCACGAGCTATTACTGGAGGTGCCGCGCAGTACACGCCCTTGATACCACACAATGGAGCGATGTATGGTCATTTACCACCGAAGAGGAGATCGGGATTGGTGAAACTGCCTTTGATGCCGGAAATATCAACATCTTCCCAAACCCCACAGGCGGGACACTGCATATCGACATCAGGGAAACGGACAATCCTTTGGTAAAAATGCATGTTATGGACCTTCTCGGCCAGATCCACCTGGAGGCTGAAATAAATATTGTACAGGGCAATACCATCCATTCTTTTGACATGGGCAAACTGGCCAACGGCATTTATATCCTGAGGCTCACAAACGGAACGCAAACCTATTCACAAAAAATAACCATTCACAGGTAAAAAAAAGGGCCGCCTCCGGGCGGCCTTTTTTAATCATATCTTTTTCCGATGCTGAACCCCAGATAGAAGGTCAGGAAAAATGACTGCCTGGGTTCATAGGCCATAATGGAAAGCGGTATGGGGTAATAATCGAGAATGGCACCTACCTCCACAGCTTTTATTGAAGTATTGTATTCACCGAACTCGAAGTTCAAACCGGTCTTCAGGTAAAGACCCGGATGCAGGGTCGTATTGCCGATGCCATGGGTAAAGGGTGCCCTGCCATAAATGTTATCAAGACCATGAATTTCCGGATCATATTTTTCAATATCAATGGTAAAATCATCTGTTTCCACCGAATCATTCATGATATAAAGATACACGGGCTTGGCCAGTGCCAGGGAGAAACCCCCGAAATAAGAAAACCGGAGCTCAACACCGCCCCAGTAGGGCTTACGGTTAAGCAGGCGCTTATAGCCCAGGCCGGCACGTATCACATACATGTAGTTCAACTTGCCGTAAACGTAACTTTTTGAATTCGTAAAATAGGGATTGATCGTTTTGATCTGTTTGGGCGACTTCATGCTGACCGCATCAACTTCCCAATGCAGGGACTTAAAAAAACTGATATTCCTGCCTTTTCTGAAATGGAAGCCCCAGCCGCGCGAGTGCAAAAGCAAACCGCCCGCAAACTCTCTTCTGAGCAGTACCCTTTCGGAAATCGAATCATAAACGGCCTGATGGTCCTTTTCCTTTCGCTCCGGCCCGGCGGTTTGTTCCTGTCCATAAACAAAAAAACCCGCCATGATAAGGAGGGTAACAAGAAGTATGTTTTTTACCGATGATGTCATGGACGATCAGGCTTTTAATATGCTGCCGGCACCGGTATACCAATAGAGAAACAGGTGATCAGTAGTTTTGTTCCCGTTGGTATTTATATGATTCACCGTAAGCAGCGCAACGTTCATTAGTCTGGCAGGAAGAGGCCAGTATTGCAAATAATACCAAGGCCGAAGCGATGATTGCAATTTTTTTAATATTTTTAAACATGCTTTTGAATTTCAATCGTTAAGGTCACAAATATAACTGCATTTCGTAATAATAACAAAAAAAATGAAATATTGTTGTTTATGCAGGAATAAATGCATGGAAACCCCGGCTCAGAATTTTGAAGCATAACTGGCATATTCCCGGCCTTGGTCAGAAATCCCGAACAAATGAAACCCGGCTTCCAACAACTTTAGAACCCTTACAGATAGCCTTTTTTTAACAACAATTGACCCACTGCTTTCAAGAATAACAAGAAAATGACTGATACCCCTGTAAATCCCAAAATTGCAGAAAGCTGGAAAACCCGTTTAGCCAATGAATTCCAGTCGCCCTATTTCATTGAGCTGAAAAATTTCCTGATCGCTGAAAAGCAACATTATAAAGTTTACCCGCCAGGATCCATGATCTTTTCCGCATTTGACCATACGCCCTTTGAAGCGGTTAAGGTGGTGATCATCGGACAGGATCCCTATCACGGCCCGGGGCAGGCACATGGCCTTTGTTTTTCGGTCCCGGATGGGATCCCGAAACCACCTTCCCTGTTAAACATATTTAAAGAGATCGGGCACGACCTGGGCCATCCCATCCCAAAAAACGGGAACCTTGAAAAGTGGGCAAGGCAAGGGGTTCTGCTTATCAATGCCACCCTTACGGTGCGCGCCAATACAGCCGGTTCTCATCAGAACAAAGGCTGGGAGGAGTTTACCGACGCGGTTATCCGCATCCTTTCGCAGGAAAAAACGGCCTGGTCTTTCTGCTTTGGGGTAACTATGCCATTGCCAAAAGGGCAATGATCGACAGCACACGGCATTATGTACTGACGGCTGCACACCCCTCTCCCCTGTCCGCCCAGAGAGGATTTTTTGGTTGCAGGCATTTTTCAAAGACCAACCAAATATTACGTAAGACCGGCAACCCCGAAATCGACTGGAAAATAGACTAATCCTGCCGGCTTGTCGTTTATCCGTTATAGTAAAGAAAGAATGCCCAAAGCATTATTCATATGGCTGCTCACTTTTATGTTGCTGTTGCAGCAGATGGCCTTCAGCCAGCAGTTTTCGCTGAGCATACTCCCTGCCGACAGCAATACCATGCAAAACATGAAGCGCCTGAACTATAATGCCAGGCCTGCCGGAACCCTGAGCGCACACAAGGAACTGAACAAGGTTTTACAGTACTATTTCGGCAAAGGTTATCTGACAGCAAGCATAGATTCCGTAAAAGAGGACTCCCTTTCAGTTTCAGCGTGGCTTTACACGGGTGATATCTATACCCTTTCCATGATCAGGCCGGGCAACGCCGACCCCAACATACTGGCCCAAAGTGGCTATAAGGAGCGCCTATACAGCAACAGGCCTTTCAAGCGGAAGGAAATTACAAGGCTCGCTGAAAGCATTCTCCGTTACTGTGAAAATAATGGTTACCCCTTTGCCAGTGTGCAGCTCGACAGCATCCGCATTGAACCGGACAACAGTATTTCGGCAAGCCTGAAACTTGACTTACACCATAAAGTTAGCATTGACTCCATCATGGTAAAAGGCAGTTCGAATCTGCATATTAACTACATCACCAATTATCTCAGGATAAAAGCGGGTGATTTATACAATGAGGGACGGGTCATGAAGATGGAAAGAAGGTTGGGCGAATTGCCATATTTGCAAATGATACGTCCGCCCGAAGTGGCATTCATAGATGAAAAGGCAAAGATCATTCTTTACCTTGACAAGCAGCGTGCCAGCCAGTTCGACGGCATCATCGGGATTGCACCGAATGAGACTACCAGCGGAGGTTTGCTCCTGACGGGCGATGTAAAACTGAAACTTCTCAATGCTCTGAACCGTGGCGAGCTCATCGATTTTAACTGGCGAAAACTGGAAGCCCAGAGCCAGGACCTGAATATCCACCTTAATTACCCTTTCCTGTTCTCAACACCATTCGGATTCGACTATAAATTGCAGTTATTCAAAAAAGACACATCTTACCTCACCCTGGCCAATAATTTGGGTATACAGGTATTGTTCAGCGGCAATAACCATGTGATGGCCTTTTACGAAAACCAGCGATCCAGCCTTTTGAGCAGCGAGGGGCTCGAATCGCTAAGTACGCTTCCCGAATATGCCGGCGTTACATCGAATATGTATGGTCTCCAGCTTTTTTACAGCAGGCTCGATTACCGCTTTAACCCGCGCAAGGGCTTTGGCCTGGATTTCAGTGGCTCAACCGGCAGCAGAAAGATCAGGAAAAATGATGAGATCAAACAGGAGCTATACGAAGATATCCCGCTTAGCAGCAGCATATACAAACTCAGGCTGAATGCGCGGCTTTTCATTCCCCTGTTCATGAAGACAACATTCATGATCGCTAATAAAAGCGGGTACCTGGAAAATAAAAACCTATTCAGCAATGAGCTCTTCCGCATCGGCGGGCTGAAAAGCCTGAGGGGATTTGATGAGGAAGCAATCACTGCTTCACTGTATTCAGTCATGACATTCGAATTTCGTTTCCTTTTCGACAGGAACTCTTTTTTTCAGCTGTTCTTCGACGGGGCATTTTATGAACAACGCTTATATTCGGGATACATGAATGACACCCCTTATGGCTTTGGTGCCGGCCTAAGCTTCGAAACCAGGGCCGGTATCTTTAACCTGAGCTATGCCCTTGGCAGCGGATATGGGCAACCCCTGCAGTTTAAGACTGCAAAGGTGCATTTTGGCCTGACCGCCAGGTTCTGAAAAATCACACACATATAAGAATGCTTTTTTTTCGATATTAATTTTTTGTTAAAATTTTTTCTATCTTGCCGCTATTATTAACCAAAAAACTCACCATGAAAAGACTATTATTATTTGTGTTCCTTGTAACGATGATGTCGTGGGTTGCCACTGCCGGTGGCTACCAGGTCAGGCTGCAGGGACAGAAACAAACCGGAATGGGGTTGGTAGGTTCCCCCTTTGCGCTGGGTGCAAGCAGTATCTTCTATAATCCCGGCGGCCTCTCGATGATGGAAACGAAATTCAGTTTTTCCGCGGGTGTAAGCGGAATTATGGCCAATGCCGTGTTTCAGAAAAATGCCACCGATTACCAGGCACGCACCGATAACCCGACAGGTACTCCCTTCTATTTTTACGGAGCCGGCATGATCACCGACAAGCTGTCTATCGGTCTTGGCGTGTATACCCCCTTTGGCAGTTCAGCCAAATGGGATGACGACTGGGCCGGTCGCTACCTGATACAGAACATTTCGCTTTCGGCCATCTACTTTCAACCAACCATTGGCTATAAGATCAACGAGTTTATTTCCATCGGCGCCGGGTTTGTGTATGCCTATGGAAAAGTTGACCTGAACAAGGCCCTGCCATACAATGACAACTCCTCGGTGGAACTGAGCGGGACAGCCGGCAACATCGGTTTCAATGCAGGTGTGATGGTAAGACCGGTGGAAAATCTCAGCATCGGGATTGACTATCGTTCCCAGATAATGATGAAAGTTGAGGGGGGCGATGCCACTTTCAATGTACCCGCTGCCCTTTCATCAAGCATCCCCGAAAAAAACAAATTCAATGCCGAACTTCCCATGCCTGCCAACCTTGACATCGGCATTGCATATGAATTCACGGAAAAATTCACACTGGCCCTTGAAATGAACTACGTGATGTGGAGCATTTATGAAGAGCTGGAATTTACATTCGAAGAGCAGAATGAACTGCTTGGTTCGGCAAACCCCAGGGAATACAAAAACTCTCTGATCGGGCGTATTGGCGCACAGTATGCCATGAACAACACCTTTACTTTCAGGGCCGGTTTATATTACGACCCCTCACCGACCAACGACGACTACTTCAACCCCGAAACCGTGAGCCTGAACACCATAGGATGGACATTGGGTGTTAGCATTGCCCCGGTGAAAAACCTGAGCATTGACCTTTCCTATATACAGTTACACGGTCTGGAAACAGAGAAGTGGTACAAACCGGCAAATTTCGGCGGAAAGTATAAAGTCATCACGGCAATTCCGGGAATCGGTCTCAGTTATAATTTCTAACTTAAAAGCACTTAGCCATGAAATACAAATATTATATATTGATCATCATCATCGCTGCGATTGCTTCCTGCAAGCCTGAAATTGACGAATTTGACGCGAACAAGGGCACGGCCGACTTTTCAGTTTACCTCGCAGCCGGAAACTCCCTCACTGCCGGCTTTGCCGACGGTGCCTTATACACTTCAGGGCAGGAAAACTCCTTTCCCAATATCCTTGCCATGCAGTTTAAAACTGTTGGCGGAGGCGAATTCAATCAGCCGCTGATCAACACCGAAATGGGAGTAGGCATAGGCGGTACCGGCCTTACACCTGTTCTGAATACGAAATATGTACTGGGATACAGGCAGGATTGCCTGGGCAGGACCTCGCTGGGCCCGGTCCTGGCCGATCCAAACGCCAACCAGCAGGAACTTTTCCTGGCACTCACCACTTCGGTGGCGGCGCAGGGGCCTTTTAACAATATCGGCGTTCCCGGCGCCAGGTCGGTTGACCTGCTCTTCCCCGGGTACGGTCAACTTAATAATTATTACGGACGTTTTGCCGAAAACCCCCTGACAGATGCAATCATCGGTGAAGCGGATAAGCTGCCTTTCACCTTCTTCAGCCTGTGGATCGGGAACAACGATGTACTCGGATATGCACTTGCCGGAGGCGAGGTCAACCCCATGAACCCGACCACTGCCATCACACCCGAACAACAATTCAGCGGTGCCTATGATGCCATTATCGCAAGTATGACAGCCGGTAACCAGAAAGGGGCTGTTGCCAATATTCCGGATATTACCAGCATCCCTTTCTTCACTACCGTGAAATATAACGCACTGCAACTCGATGCAGACCAGGCCGGTCAGCTCAATACCGCTTACGCACCCTACAATGCTGCCATCGACCAGTTTCAGCTTCCGGTGCCAAAAATTGAATTCAGCGCCGGTTACAATGCGTTCATCATTGCCGATACCAACCATCCGTTCAACCTGCTGGGAGGATTCAGGCAGATCGCTGCCGGTGAACTGATATTGCTCTCGTGTCCGCAGGATTCCCTTTACTGCGCCGGCTGGGGCTCACAAAAGCCCATTCCATCCCGGTTCACGCTGATTGGCCAGGAAATTGACAATATCGAGAATGCCGTCAATGCCTTCAATGATAAGATCAGGGATGTAAGTGTGCTGAACAACCTGGCCCATGTCGACCTGAACAAAGCCATGAGCACATTATCAAGCGAAGGCCTGGTCATCGACGGCGTGGAACTGAATGCCACCTTTGTGCAGGGTAATATTTTCTCACTCGACGGCATACATCTGACCCCCGTAGGAAATGCCATGGTGGCACATTTTTTTATTGAGGCCATCAACCAGGCCTACGGTGCCTCACTGCCACAGGTGAACATTACCGATTATGCAGCCATTCAATACCCGTAAAACCAACTTCGATATTATTTAATTGCGGGATTTTATTAATCGGCTGACAAAACAGGGGGAACCATGATACCTTTGGGTTCCCCCTTTTTCTATTTAAGAAACTATGAAGAAAAAACTCGTTTTCGCCACACAGAACCGGCATAAGCTTGAGGAGGTGAGAAAGATCATTCCGCAGGGATATATGCTGTTGGGGCTTCATGATATCGGCTGTGTTGAAGCAATTGAAGAAACGGCACTAACCCTGGAAGGAAACGCCGACCTGAAAGCACGCTATGTTTATGAAAAATACGGGCTCGACTGCTTTGCCGATGATACAGGCCTGGAGGTAAAAGCGCTGGGAGGAAGGCCCGGGGTATTCTCGGCACGCTATGCCGGAGAAGAGGGGAATTCAGAAAAAAACATAGACCGGCTGCTCAGGGAAATGGAAGGCATAACGGATCGCAGCGCCAGATTCAGAACCGTTATTTCGCTGATGACCAATGGAATTATCAAACACTTCGAAGGCATTGCAGAAGGCAGGATCATTCATGTAAGGAAGGGAAAAGAAGGCTTTGGCTATGACCCGGTATTTGTTCCCGACGGACACGGGCAAAGTTTCGCAGAAATGCCACTTGCGCTCAAAAATCAGATCAGTCACAGGGGTAAAGCCAGCCGTAAACTGATTTCCTATCTCTCGAAAGCAGAAAAAACCTAATCCCTCAGGGCCTGTTCAATGGCCATGGAAAAAAGCTGTTGCAGGCTGATGCCTTCAGCCCCGGCCTGTTGCGGAAGGATACTGTTTGGGGAAAGGCCGGGTACCGTATTCACTTCGAGGAAGAACATGCCTTCATTGTTGTAAATATAATCGCAACGCACAAAACCCCTGCAGTTAAGCTTGCGGTAAAGCATTTCGGACAATTGGCGGCATTGGAGGCTGATTTCGGAGGGGATGTCGGCAGGGGTGATCTCATCCGTTACGCCATCCGTATATTTCGCTTCATAATCAAAAAACTCATTTCTGGTGATGATCTCGGTAACAGGCAAGGACTGTATGCCCTTCCCACTGGTAATGACCCCGCAGGTTATCTCACGACCCGGGATAAACGCTTCAACCATTACCTGGTCATCCTCTGCAAGGGCCCTGTGGATGGCACCGGCCAGATCTTCTGCCTTGCTTACCTTCGACATGCCCACGCTCGACCCCCCTTTGTTGGGCTTGACAAAACAGGGAAGGCCTGCTGTATTGATAATATCAGTTGTATCAAATGAGTCCGCTCGTCCAAGTGTAATGGAAGGGGCAACGCGGATCCCCAGGGAAGCGACAACACGTTTGCAAAGGTCTTTATCGAAAGTCAGGGCCGAGGTGACCTGCCCGGAGGAGGTGTATGGAATTCCCAGCATGTCAAAGTATCCCTGCAGTTTCCCGTCTTCACCCGGGGTACCGTGAATGGCAATAAAAACAACATCAAAAGTAATTTTCCTGCCTTCGACCATCAGGCTGAAGTCATCCTTATTGACCGGATACTGTTTGGCTCCCTTCCCGCTAAAAAACCACTGGCCGCCGCGTATGATCAGCAGATATGCATCATACTTTTCCGGATCGAGGCTCTGTCTGACGATCTCGGCGCTTTTCAGAGAGACCTCATACTCACCTGAGTCACCACCTGCGGCAATTGCTACCCTTTTTATCATGATTATATTCTTTTTCTTCTGTCGGAATTAAAGATTAGCACAGCTGTTCTTCTGAAAGCCGGAACCTGCATCCGTTCATGCATAACCTATTGATAACGCCAGTATCCGATAAATTTATATAATTAATTCATATCTTTGCCTGTTTCAGGCAATATCCGCCGGGTTTTGCAGTTAAATCTGCAAAACCGGTTGCTGCCTGCAAATATCCGGAATTTAACACAAACAGCCACATGTCTTTTGTCGGTTTCCTCTTCAAAAAAAAGTTTTATCTGCACCTGGGGCTAAGCGTGCTGCTGACCATCATCCTGTTTTTTTTAGCCCTGCAGTTCATCAAGGTCTATACTGATCATGGCGACACCTATATTCTCCCTGACCTGACCGGAAAAACCATAGCAGATATTGAAAATGAAAATTATCACAAGCTATATGAGTTTGTGGTGATCGATTCCATTTTTGACAATTCAAACCCAAAGGGCTCGGTGGTTATACAAAACCCGCCGGCAGGTTCGATGGTTAAGAAAAACCGCAAGGTTTACGTCACTACCGTAGCATTTTCGGCAGAAAAGGTGGAGATGCCCGACCTGATCGATCTGAGCCTGCGACAAGCGGTGAATACCCTCAGGTCGAAAGGGCTGGAGGTAAACAGCCTTCAATATGTGGAAGATTTTGCGGGAAATGCCATCCTTGAACAATTATTCGATGACGAGGTGATCGAACCGGGCACCATTATCGAGAAAGGAGCGGCCATTGACCTGGTGGTTGGCCTTGGCCGGGGCCATTATGTACCGGTTCCATTCCTGGCCGGACTGACTTTCAGGGAGGCAAAGGATGCGATCAATATCGCTTCTTTCAACCTCGGAACCGTTTACTACCTCGATGAGGAGGATGCCAGGCATGCAAGGGTATACAGGCAAAATCCCGCATGGTCAGACAATGCTTTATCCTTCAAGGGCAATACCATTGATATTTCCCTTCGATCAGACCTTTATTTCGATTTCCAGGCCCTGATCGACCGGCTCAGGCCCGACACCCTGTACGTGATTGATACAATCAGCGGCGTTTTACCGGAGTTTTAATTTCAAATGATGAAATAAACAGAACATGATACGAACCTTCATCCTATTGATTGCCTTTCTGCTGGTCCGGCAAGCTTCGACCGGCCAGGAACAGCTTATGGGATTATACCAGAATCCGAGGATACTGCATGAGCTGAAGGCAAATATGATCAGCGGCCCTGAAAGATCCTTTGAAACAGGCTATCCGACTCCCATCATACTACCTGTATTCACTGATTTTCATACGGAGCAGATTTTCCCTGATACTGCCCTGTTTACCGACAGGGATGCCTTTATCAATGATGATTTTGCCTACCGCTCGGTTAATATTGGCGTTGCCACCCTCGATGCCATTGATGAATATGGCAGGCTTTATGCCAATGCCAGCACCTTCCCATTTATTGCCGACCACCTTACTTCCCGGCCCATCCGGCTCGACTCCCTTTTCCTGCCGGGGGAGACAAGGGCTGTTACGGTAGCCGATTCTGTTTACTTCAGCTTTTATTACCAGCCCCAGGGAAGGGGGAACCAACCCGAACCCTTTGACTCGCTTGTTCTGCAATTCGGCTATTTTGCAGGCGACTCCGTATTTGCCTATGTCGACTCCATCACCGTTTCGGCTAGTAATTACCTTTCAGGTCCGGGCGACACCATCTTTCCGCTCGACACCATTTTTGCACCGCCTCAGTGTAATCAGGGAATATATCTCATCAACTACGACACCATCGTATGGGGCGACGTGATAACCCTGCCCTGCGATTCGGTATTTATCCCGGCTATTCAGTGGGAACATATATGGTCCACAGAGGGGATGTCACTTGAATCCTTCTACGATACCTACAACACCTACTGCAGGCAGGTTCTCATTCCTGTCAGCGACAGCGCCCGTTATTACAGAAAAAATTTCTTTTTCCGTTTTTACAATTACGCAAGCCTGTCGAGCGAGTTCAATCCCAGCTGGCGGGCAAACTGCGACCAATGGAATATCGATTACATATACCTGAACACCAACCGGTCGGCGGCAGACAGCCTGTACAGGTCCATTACCTTTGCCGAAAGAGCCCCCTCCTTTCTTAAAGATTTTACCTCCATGCCTCTCAGGCAATACCGCAACGACCCGACCAACCAGCTTAAGGACTCACTAGAGTTGTTTATTACCAACCTCAGTGCCGACACCTTCAATGTTTACTACGAATACCTCGTTGACGAAGCGGGAGGCCCCTATACCACGACTTACAACGGTGGCTTTGCCAATCTTTACCCGTTTATCAGCAGCGGTTACCAGAGCTGCGCCAACGTGCCCCAGCATGCCTGTCCGCCGCGCACCTTTCTTTTCCCACTGAGCAGCCAGACCGACAGCAGCAGCTACCGCATCAGGCATGTGATCCGCGACCAGAGTAATCCCGATCTTGGGGATACCATCGGTTTTATCCAGAAATTCTATAATTACTATGCTTACGATGACGGCACCCCTGAAGTGGGATATGGCCTCAGCCTGTCCGGAGGCCAGGTTGGATTAAGATTTTCACTGAACATTGCCGATTCACTCAAAGGAATTGCCATGTTCTTCAACCGCGTTCAGAATAACCAGAACGATCAGTTTTTTACGCTGAAAGTATGGGACAACAACAATGGCAGGCCCGGAAATGTGATATGGGAGAAGGAAAACCTGAAACCAAAATTCAGCGATGAATTATACCGCATGCATATATATGAGATTGACCCGCCCGTTCCGGTCATCGGCACCTTTTTTATCGGATGGGAGCAGACCACACCCGACAACCTGAATGTTGGCTTCGACACCTACAATGACGCTTCGGCAAACCTTTTCTATAATGTCAGCGGAGAATGGGAACCCTCGGCATACCAGGGTTCGCTTTTGATGAGACCTGTACTCTACCAGTATTACGATCCCTTTATTGTTAAGGATAACAACATGATAAATGAAGCCTGGCGGATTTATCCCAATCCTCTCCTAAACGGCATCATGTATATCGACAACAGCGTTTTGGACATTCACTCAAACGAAAACAAAGGGTTAACAATAACCATTCATGACATGTTGGGCAGGATGGTGCACACCCAGGCATTCAGCAGTGAAACCATGCTGGGCCATTTACAGAAAGGCATGTATCTCGTACATATCCATAGTGATGACGGCAGCATCCATGCTGTCAGAAAAATCCTCATTAACCAGTGATCAGGCATGATGCACGAAGCGGATGAGCTGATGGAGCAGGAACAGGAAATGTACGAGCATTTCCGTTTTGTTGCCGACCCGGGCCAGGGCCTGCTACGCATCGACAAGTTTCTGATGACCCGTATCGAGAATGCCTCGAGGAACAAGATTCAGCAGGCAGCAAAGGCCGGCTGCATACTGGTGAACGAACAGGCGGTAAAACAAAATTACAGGGTCAAACCAGGCGACATGATCTCGGTGGTAATGCCCGAAGCTCCACGCGACAAGGAGATCCTGCCCGAAGATATTCCCCTCGACATTGTTTATGAAGATGACGACATCCTGGTGATCAACAAGGCCGCCGGCATGGTTGTGCATCCCGCCTATGCAAATTATACCGGCACCCTGGTGAATGCACTGGCCCATCACCTGAGAAGAACGACTTCCGACCCCGAAGCATTACCCTTTCTGGTCCATCGCATCGACAAGGACACCTCGGGCATCATGCTGGCAGCAAAAAATGAGATGGCCCAGACCATCCTGGCAAGGGACTTTTACCATCACCGTATCAACCGCAAATACAATGCGCTGGTATGGGGCGACATGGAGGAAGATTCGGGCACCATCACAGGAAACCTCGGGCGCAGCCCCCGAAACAGGAAGGTGATGACCGTATTTGAAGATGGTGAAACGGGTAAACATGCCGTCACCCACTGGGAGGTACTTCGCAGGTTCAACTATGTAACCCTGCTCAATTGCACCCTGGAAACGGGCAGGACACATCAGATCAGGGCACATTTGAAATATGCAGGGCATCCGCTGTTCAACGATGCAGCCTACGGCGGGAACCGCATCCTGAAAGGTACAACCTTTACAAAATACCGGCAGTTTGTGATCAATTGCTTTGCCGCCCTTCCACGCCAGGCACTTCATGCACGTTCACTGGGATTTCGGCACCCGCTGAGCTGCGAAGAGATGTTCTTCGACTCGGAATTACCCGCCGACATGCAGGAGGTGATTAAAAAATGGGACACTTACACCACACACCAGAAAATGTAGCCCCTGATCAGAAGATGATCAGCGGAATCGGGGTTTCCATAATATTGGTCGTGACCCTGAAAATATAATTACCGGCATTCAGGTCAGCCACCGGGATCCTATAGATTCCCGTTACGATCTCATCCTTTCTGAATTCCTTCAAAAGTGATCCGTTCAGGTTGTAAACAGCAACCTCTATAAATGCAAGCTCCCTGTTTCCAAAGTCAAGCACCACATATTCCCGGGCAGGGTTCGGATAGAGGTTCGGGATAACCCGAATATAATCCTTCTTCACAATGGTATCGTTCTGTTGTCCGTTGCTGACGATCAGCTTTACATCATAGGTGCCATAGTCCTGGTAGGCGATCTGTGCCGGATAGGGGCCGGAGAAGGAAGACGGTACCGCACCCGGGAAACTCCATTCCCATTCGAGGGGAATGCCGGTTGACTGGTCGATGAAATTGATTTTTCCCCCAAGGCTGATGGTGGTGGTGTCGGCCTTAAAATTTGCACTGAGAAGGTTTCCATACCCAAACCCGTCAATGCCTGTTACCCCGGTATTGTCGGGGTCGAGGTAGGGCCTGAGCTGCGCACCTCCCGGGCTTCCGTTCGAAGACCAGTGATAGGAGAACTTGCCATAATAGTCGGGGGCGGTAGGCGCATTGCAACTGGCCCCGCCGCCGGTGAGGGTTCCGACAACCCTGCCGTTCTGGTTAAAGATCGGGGAGCCCGAAGAGCCACCTTCCGTAACGCCGTGACCGTTTTCGGTTTCAGCCCAGACCACTTTCCAGTATAAACCATCCGGATTGGCTGCCGTCACTCCGTATTCCGTCGAAACAAGAGGATTTGTGAAGGTGGAGATCTTCTTGATATCACCTTTAGGATGATGGATGCCCACACCATGCTGTGCCGGCAGTTCGCTTCTGTCCCATCCCGCCAGGTAAGGGTTATAGGAATCAGGGATCTTCTGGCTCAGCAATAACAATTTGAAGTCGGATCCGCTGGAAATATCATCGGGTGCCTCCGCAAGCAGCGTCGATCCCGTGATCTTGTTTGAAGGGGGATCTTCGGGAGGGTTCTCACAGGTAAGGGATTCATAATTGAAGAAGAACTGCCACTGCGAATAATCGCTGATGGAAGCATTACTGCCGCAATGCCGGGCCGTAAGGAAATAGGGGGTACTGTCCTGCCGGGTATTGTTAACCAGCGTCCCGGTACACAGATAGGAACCCAGGCCTGATTTGAGGACGATTTTGGCCACGCTTCTTTTTTGACTCTGCCAGGCCTGGCCTTCGGGGCAGTTGACATTCACTTCGCATGGCCCCGACTCCCCCTTCAGGAAAGTTGAGGGATCGCGGTAAACAAAATGCACCTGGTAGATACTGATCATGGGATCGACCGGTTTTCCTTCCGGGGCATCATACTCGATGATGATCTCATCGCCTTCGACCATTTCTGCTGCGAAATACCCGCCCAGGCGGTTGCTTTCAGCAGTATAGGCACCGGTGAGATGGCTCCGGTCGCGGGAATAGATATACAGTTTTCCCCCTTCGGGGATGATAAACTCATCAAAATACAGGATGAGGCCACGGGCCCCTTTCATGCGGATGCCCAGCATCATGACCTCCCTGCCACTGCTGTGTATAAATTTTTTTGCTTCCCCGGCCAAATCGATATCCACCTCCGTGCCAACAGCAATTCTGTATGGCTGCGGCTGCTCACCTTCAAGCCTCAGGCTTGTATCCGGTGCAGGCAGGTCCATGAATGGCAGGGAATGGTCCTGTGCCTTTTGGTTAAAAAAAAGAGGCAAGTTGTCGGGCAGCCGGCCGGCCTGCATAAATACAGGCAACAAAACGGATAATATGATGGCTATTTTCTTCATACCCTAACAAAGATAATCAATTGATCAGGAAAGGTACACAATATTAAAAAAGAAAGCCATCCGGTGAATAATTATTACGGATGGCTTCCCGGTGAACAGTCGTTGAATATTATTTAACCAGGCTTATTTTCCTGCTGAGTACCTCTTCACCAAGCGTGATCCTGACCAGGTAGATCCCGGCAGGCTGATCGGCGATGTCAATCATCACATTAGCGGCCTCTTTGCCGATCTGGTGATCACAGATCACTTCCGCTGCAGCATTAAGAACCTGGAGCCTTGCTCCATCAAGGCGAATATCTCCGGCGTCGACGGAAAAAGTTCCCTGTGTGGGATTGGGATAGATGTTTACGGTTTCTTCGGAGAGCTTCTCGTTCATTCCTACCCCGCCTACATTGATATAGCTTTCCCTGACCAGGAAATGCGTTCCCAGGTCATTCGAAACGGTAAGTTTTACATTATAGCTTCCGGCAGCGTTATAGGAAACTGCCGGCGGGTCCTGGCCCGTATGGCTGCCCGGGCTTCCGCCAAAGAACTTCCATGACCATGTATCGGGGTCATTGATGGAAAGATCTGAAAATGTAACACTCTCTCCCACCAGGACATTGGTAGCATCCGCGGTGAAATCGGCAAAGGGCCCGTCAACCGTTACATAAGCTTCCTTTGTAATGGAATCGTTTCCGTACTGGTTGGTTACCACCAGCTTCACATCATAATTCCCCTGTGCATCATAGAGGATGCCGGCCGGGTTTTGTTCAACGGAAAACTCCGGTATCCCGCCGAAAAATGTCCAGTTCCAGGCAATCGGGTCACCTTCTGACATGTCTGTAAAATCAACCGTTTCTCCGGAAGCAAGGTAAGTGTTTGTTGACGAAAAATCGGCCGAAGGTGCACCAACAACAATCATATCGACACTGTCTTTGGTTCCGGATCCTATGGTATTTGTCGCAATAAGCACCACAGAATAAATGCCCGGTGCATTATAGGTAATGGGGGGCGGATCCTGGCCCGTATGGCTGTCGGGGGTTCCACCGTCAAAGGTCCATTCCCAGTCGAGGGGATTCCCGCTTGTCATATCTTCGAATGTTACCGATTCGCCTGTTTGAAGGTTTGTATTGTCGGCGGTAAAATCCGGTGAAGGGATGGTCCCCGAGTAGGTTCCTTCCCATTTTTCCGGTCCGTAGTTGCCCGGGTCGAGCCATGGTTTCAGCCGCTGGCTGTTGGCTGTGCCCATTTTATCCCACGACCAGTATACTTTGCCATAGAGGCTGTAAAGCGGATTCTGGCAGTTGTCGGGCGGACCACCCGTAAGGTCGCCAACCACCAGCCCTTCCTGGCTGAACAGCGGTGAACCCGATGAACCGCCTTCGGTGATGGAAGTCCCGTGCACGGTTTCGGCCCAATAGGCCTTCCAGTGTGAAAGTACGCCGTTGTTGTTCCAGGGCGAGGAGGTAAGCGGGTAGGTGTAGGTTGATATCTTTTTTATGTCACCGGCGGGGTGATGGATATTCACGCCGCTGTCGGCACCGATATTGGTCCGGTCCCAACCGTTGAAATATGCATTGTAGCTTGTCGGCACGCTGTATTTCAATTCGATCAGGAGGAAATCCGAGCCGGTATCATAATCGCCCTGGGCACGCAGGTCGCAGCCTGTCATGGTCTGGTTTGACGGCCCCCAGTTGCCCGTACAGGTAGCCGATTCATAATTGAAATAGAATATCCACTGGTTACGGTCGGCTGCTGTAGCTCCTTCGCCGCAGTGATAAGCCGTAAGGACATAGGGTGTGAGATCCTGTTCTGTATTGTTGACCAGGGTTCCTGAGCAGAGGTAATAACCCCAGCCGATCTTCATATACTGTTTTACCACGCCCCGTTTTTCATCCTGCCAGTTATCGCCTTCCGGTGAACAGTTCACATTGATCATACACCAGAGAGAGCCGCCTTTACCGGGCATATTTTCAAAGCTGACGCCGCGGTATGTATAGGCCAGTTCAGAGATGCTGATCAATGGTTCTATTTCCTGGCCGGCCGGGTGATAATATTCAAGGGTTACCACATCGCCCTGCACCAGCTGGTTGGCAAAAGTGCATTCGGGATTGTTATTGTCTTCGGTATAGGCACCCAGCACCTGGGTCTTATCTTCATTATACAGGTATAATTCACCTCCGTAGGGAAGCCAGAAATCGTTATAATAAACACCCAGGGCCAGTGCGCCTTCCACTTTCAGCGAGAGCCTCCACACCCTGCCCCCATCGGGCAGCATCGTCCATTCTCCGGCCTTTTCAATGTCGAGGTTCACCGGAACGGCAACACCTGCACGGTAGGGCATGGGGTTTACTGCAAACTCGTTTTCAAGGTCTTCAGCCTCGATCAGCGCCATATCGGGAGCCTGAAACTCCCTGTGGTCGATCATTACAGGAAGATCCTGGTATATCGAACTCGGGGGTATGCCCGGACGGCTGATCTGGGAAAACACAAGGGTGGACAGGAACATCGTTAACGCAGCCACCATGATCATCATTGAGAATAGCTTTTTCATGCTTTTTTTTTAATTTGCTGTATTGATTTATTGCGACAAAGATAATCATAAAGTTTCAGGTGCGGCCAACAACCCGGCCTGTTTTTGGACAAGCTGCACCAGCGTTATTTGTGCTTCGGGGGATGGCGGCAGATCATTAATGGCGGTTTTACTTGCTTTAAAGCCCGGAAGGGATTAATTTTGCAGAAAAGCGATATAAAATGATCATTGTTACCGGAGCGGCAGGTTTTATCGGCAGCGTGATGGTTGGCAAACTCAACAACAAGGGTTTCACCGATATAGTCCCTGTTGATGACTTTACACGCCCGGAAAAAGAAAAGAACCTGGCGAACAAGGCCATCCGCGAGATGGTTAAGCGGGATGAGTTTTTTCATTGGCTCGATAAAAACCACAAGGATGTGGATTTCATATACCATCTGGGGGCACGCACCGATACCACGGAATTCGATAAAAGCATTTTTGACGAACTCAACCTGGGCTACTCAAAAAAAATGTGGCTGGCATGCGTTGAATACTGCATTCCGTTGGTTTATGCTTCCTCTGCAGCCACATACGGGATGGGCGAACTGGGATACGACGACCGGCACAACCTTATCCCCGGCCTGAAACCCCTTAATCCCTATGGTGAATCGAAAAATGAATTCGACAAATGGGTACTGAAGCAACGGGAGAAGCCCGAATTCTGGGCCGGATTAAAATTCTTCAATGTTTACGGGCCCAATGAGTACCATAAAGGCCGGATGGCTTCGGTGGTCTTCCATGCATACAGGCAAATCATGGAAACGGGGAAAGTGAAGCTGTTCCGGTCGCACAATCCCGATTATGAAGATGGCATGCAGCTGCGCGACTTCATCTACGTTAAGGATGTGGCCGATGTGATGTATTTCCTGATGACCTGCCGCAAACGCCCGGGCATTTACAACCTGGGCACCGGCCGTGCACGGGCCTTCCTCGACCTCGTCCGGGGAACCTTCAGGGCGCTCAACAGGGAACCTGCGATCGAATTCATCGACACCCCCGAAGATATCCGCGACAAATACCAGTATTTCACCGAAGCCAAAATGGAGAAACTCCGGTCAACCGGCTATACCCGCCCTTTCTACTCCCTCGAGGAAGGCATAGAAGAATATGTGCAGGGCTTCCTGGAAAAAAACAGGTACTTCTGATGCCTGTTTCATCACCCTGTTCCAACCTCTTGATATTTACCCGCCAATACACGTTATTTTAGGGTTTATCATGAATTAAGTACATTGATTTTCAATTTCATATAATTTGTCTGTTCAAAATTGTTTAATACCAAATAAAATTCTATTTTTGCACCCTCAAAAATCACAGTACAATAACCTAAACTAGAACATATGCAGAGCAGAGGAGCCATTATCGTTTTTGCTGTCGCTTTCGCAGTGGTTTGCCTATTCCAGTTATCCTTTTCTTTTTTCACGGCAAAGATTGAAAAAGATGCTGAGAGATATGCATTTGCCGAGGAAACCTATGCCATGGCCGAAAAGCTGGCAGGAGGTGATGCCCTGAGGGAGATCTACCTGGTTGATTCGATTTCGAAAGACAGGGAACAGTATTATCTCGATAACCTGGCGGGGTCCTACAACATCCTGATCAGGAAATATTCATACAAGGAAGCAAAGGAACGTGAACTGAACCTGGGCCTTGACCTCAAAGGCGGGATGAACGTGATCCTCGAAGTCAAGGTTGGCGACATTGTGGAAGCGCTTTCAGGCTATAATGAGGATCCTCTTTTCCAGTCAGTCCTGCAGGAAACTTCACTGAGGCAGCGCAGAAGCTCAAGAGATTTTATCACCATCTTCGGTGAAACCTGGGAAGAAATGGCTCCGGGACAGAATCTTTCCCAATTCTTCACTTCTATCGACCTGAGGGACAAAATTACCTTCAGCAGCACCAATGCAGAGGTAATCGGGGTACTGCGGGAAGAAACCGAAGATGCCATCGACAGGGCTTTCAACATCCTGCGAACCCGTATTGACCGTTTTGGCGTAACGCAGCCCAACATCTCAAGGCTGGCCGCTGCAGGAAGGATACTTGTTGAACTTCCCGGTATCAAAGATCCGGCACGAATCCGCAAGCTCCTGCAGGGTACCGCCCAGCTTGAATTCTGGGAAACATACAGTTTCCCTGACATTGCCAATGACCTTCTTGAATTGGAAGAGCTGATCCGCCAACAGAATGCCAGAGAGGAAATGATGCTTTCTGCAGATAGCCTGCAGGCTGCCGGTACCGGAGATTTGAGTACTGAAGGACAAACTGAAGAACAAGAAGCAACGGGACTGGAAGCCATGTTGGAAGAAACAGGGGAAGACACCACCGATGCCGCCACCGCGCTGCTTGATCAACTCGAAATCGACCCCATCTCCGACATGGCCGGTGTTGCCGACGAAGACCTTGAAAAGGACTATCCCCTCCGCTCGTTGCTGCAGTTATCCGTCGATCAGGAAGGGAGGCCCTTTGGCTCGGCCACAGTGGGATACGCGCTGATCAAAGACACTGCCCGCATCAACAATATGTTGAAAAGAGGCAAAGAAGTGCTCCCGATCGACCTGAAACTTGCCTGGACCAGCAAGCCCCGCGAAGTGGGTTCGGAGATACTGGAGCTGGTGGCACTGAAGATCACCACACGCGACAAGCGCGCACCCCTTACCGGTGAAGTGATCGTAAACGCCCGGCAGGATTTCGACCAGTTGGGAAATGTTGAAGTCTCCATGACCATGAACAGCGATGGTGCAAAAGTGTGGAGAAGGCTCACACGCGACAATGTCGGCAAACAGATCGCCATCGTCCTCGACGATTATGTTTATTCCTACCCCAATGTAAGGGGCGAGATCCCGAACGGGATGTCGAGCATCACCGGTATCGGCGACCTTAACGAAGCCAAGGACCTTGCCAACATCCTGAAAGCAGGTAAACTTCCGGCTCCCGCCAGGATCGTTGAAGAAGAAGTGGTTGGGCCTTCCCTTGGCGCCGAAGCCATCAATGCGGGATTGTCATCCTTCCTGATCGCCTTTGCACTGGTATTGCTGTACATGGTATTGTTCTACAGCAGGGCCGGATGGGTGGCCAACCTGGCATTGGTTACAAACATTTTCTTCATCTTTGGTGTCCTTGCCTCGCTACAGGCGGTACTCACCCTGCCCGGTATTGCGGGTATCGTGCTTACCATCGGTATGGCCGTTGACGCCAACGTGATCATCTATGAACGCATCAAAGAGGAGATCAGGGCCGGCAAAGGAATGCGGCTTGCCATCGCCGACGGTTATAAGAATGCCTATTCAGCCATTATCGACGGGAACATCACCACCCTGCTGACAGGGATCGTTTTATATGTATTTGGAACCGGCCCCGTACAGGGTTTTGCCACCACGCTCATCATCGGCATCCTGTCATCGCTATTCTCGGCCATCTTTATTTCAAGGCTCGTTTTCACCACCCTGCTAAACAAGAATAAAAAACTTTCCTTCGACAATAAGTACACCAGGAACTGGCTGGCCAATATACATTTCGATTTCCTGGGAATGAGGAAAAAAGCCTACATACTTTCCAGCCTGATCATCCTGGCAGGTATTGTATCCCTCTTTACCAGGGGACTGAATCCGGGCATTGATTTCAGCGGCGGCCGGAGCTATGTGGTACGCTTCGACCAGTCCGTTTCAACCGGTGATATCCGGGACGCCCTTACAGCCGAATTTGAAAATATCTCGCCTGAGATCAAGACCTTCGGCCCGACCTCGCAGGTGAAGATCACAACAAAATACCTGATCGAAGACAAATCACCCGAAGTTGATTCCATCATCCAGACAAAACTTTACAACAGCCTCAAGAAGTTTTACGTCGACCAGTCGTTCGGTTACAAAGCCTTCAGTACCGACGTGGAAACCGAAGACAAACTGATCGGGATACTCAGTTCACAGAAAGTTGACCCCGTGATTGCCGACGACATCATGAGAAGGGCCTGGCGTTCGGTAATCATCGCCCTGCTGGTGATCTTTGTGTATATCGCCGTGAGGTTCAAGAAATGGCAGTTTGGTCTGGCCGGCCTGGCAGCCCTGCTTCACGACACACTTATCATTTTTGGCCTTTTCTCCATGTTTTATAACATCCTGCCTTTCGGACTGGAGATCGACCAGGCGTTTATTGCGGCTATCCTGACAATTGTGGGGTATTCAATCAACGACACGGTGATCATTTTCGACCGCATCAGGGAATATACCGGACTGTTCCCTAAAAAAGACATGCGGGAAAACATGAACAACGCCCTCAACAGCACCCTGGTCAGGACACTGAACACATCAGGCACAACACTCATCGTATTGCTGATCATTTTCCTCTTTGGCGGAGAGGTGATCAGGGGATTTACCTTTGCACTACTGATGGGTATCCTTGTGGGAACCTATTCATCGCTTTTCAATGCCAGTCCCATTGCCTATGACCTTCTTGGCGGAGACCGCAAACTAAAGGGCGTGCCCACGCGACAGGTAAAACAACTGCACAGGAAAAAGAAAGACAAGCAACCGGTTGCCTGAGCGGCCTGAAGAATCCATTCATCAACCCGGCAATCCATTCCCCGGGATGATAATAAGTGCCTGTTTGTACAATTGTATCAAACAGGCGCTTTTTTATTATTTTTGCATAAAAGAGCACAACAATCAAATATATGAATGCCTCCCTGCTTTTCCTCGATATCAGCTTTGGTGAGATCTTTATCATTGTTGTGGTAATCTTTATTATTTTCGGACCGCAAAAGATACCTGAATTTGCCCGGATTTTCGGCAGGGGGCTCCGGGAGGTCAGGAAGGCTTCGTCAGAGATACGGCGTGAGATCAACTCGGAAGTAAACCAGTATAAAACCGACCTGGATGTAGAACGTGTGGTAAATGAAAGCCCGGAAGACAAGGCTCAGCATGAAATAAAAGACCATCCCCCTTCAAACGATGAAAAAAAGAAAACAGCTGAATAAAAACAATAGTTTTGCGTTAACATTTTAGTTATTACAATAATGACGGTTTATGAACCTTTATAAAACATCTGTACTGCTCGTATTTATGATCCTGATTGCTTCGGGGGCCACGATGGCGCAAAGAAGGAATCACGCCAAAGGCGCCGATGAAGCTTTTGATGACAGGAAATATGTTATCGCCATTGAAAAGTACAAAAAAGCCCAGTCAAAGATTAAAAACAACAAAGTCGAAAAAGACCGCGTTTCATTCAGGCTGGCAGAGAGCTACCGCCTGACCGGCAACCCGAAGGCAGCCAAAGCACAATATAAAAGGCTTCAAAGGACCGGTTACGACAAGAAAGAACCCGTATTGCTGCTTCATTATGCCAACATTCTGAAAACCGAAGGCGATTTTGAAGAAGCCCGCGAGATGTATGCACTCTATGCCGAAGCGGTACCCGACGACCCCCGTGGGCCGGCCGGTCTGAAAAGCATTGAACTGATGGATGAATGGCTGGAATACCCATCCAATTACGAACTTGAGTACATCAAGAAGATTAACAGCCGTGCTTCGGATTTCGCACCAGCCTATGCCAGCAACAATTACAATGAACTCATCTTCACATCAGCCCGCGATGGTGCCAAGGGTAAAAACAATGACGAATGGACAGGCCAGAAATTCAGCGCCCTTTTTACCACGCGCCTCGACAGAAAGGGCGAATGGGGCGAACCCGTGCTACTCGATAACTCCGAAGAGGGTGTGAATTCTGAGGCCAACGAAGGCGCCGGCACCATGAACAGCTCATTCAACACCCTGTATTTTACGCGTTGCCCGAACGAAGATAAAAAGATTAACGGATGCCAGATATATACCTCCCGGCGCACCGGGCGTATCTGGAGCAAACCCGAAATGGTGAAGTTGAGCAATGACTCCTCCGATGCTTTCGGGCACCCTGCCCTGAGTGAAAACGAACTGATCATCTACTTTTCTTCAGACCGAAAAGGCGGTTTTGGCGGCAACGATATCTGGGTGGCCGTTCGCGAAAGCAAAGAGGAGCCTTTCGGCAGACCATATAATCTTGGCCCTGTCGTCAACACACCCGGCGATGAAATGTTCCCCTTCCTGAGGTCCGACACTGTGCTGTATTTTGCTTCCGACGGGCACCCGGGCATGGGCGGCCTCGACATTTTTGTTACTTCCATCGATGAAGAAGGTAACTGGAACGAACCTGAAAACGTTAAACCTCCCCTGAATTCCGAATACAATGATTTCGCGATCATCTTCCACCCCGAAGAACCCGAAGGCTTCTTTACCAGCGACCGCCGGGGAAGAAAGGGGCTTGAAGACATTTTCTATTTCTACGTGCCACCCGTCGACTTCACGATCACCGGGGTGGTAACCGACGACCGCACCCTGCAATTCGTCTCCGACGCCATTGTCAGCCTCAACGGGTCGGATGGCACCTCGGTAACGACCAGGACAACCGACAAGGGGGTTTACCTTTTCGGCAAGTCGCAGGTGATGCAGAACACAACTTACGAGATCATCGTCAGCAAGATAAATTATTTCAACAACTCGGCCATGATCACCACCGTTGGCCATGAAAAAGGCAAGGACTTTGTTCAGGATTTTATCCTGCAACCCATTCCTGACGAACCGATCCTCCTGCCCGAAATACTCTATGACCTGGCCAAATGGGATCTGAAACCGCAATACGAAGACTCTCTGCAGGGGCTGATCATAACACTGGATGAAAACCCAAGGATCGTGGTTGAGCTGGCTGCCCATACCGATGCGCGCGACACTTATGAACGCAACGACATCCTGTCGCAACGCAGGGCGCAATCGGTGGTTGACTACCTCATCCTGCGGGGTATTGACCCCGACCGACTGGTAGCCAAGGGATACGGAGAGAGAGCTCCCAGAAAAATAAATAAAGATATCACCCGGGAGGGATATACATTCAAAAAAGGTGATGTGCTTACCGAAGATTATATCGCAGCCCTTCCCTCGGAAGAGATCCGGGAAGCAGCCCATCAGTTAAACAGACGGACCGAATTCAGCGTACTGCGGAAGGACTATATCCCGAAAACCGTGATCAGCGAAGACCCGGGTGCAGTCGTCATCCAGGTCAATCCCGATGAGAATATAGTGAATTTCCGAACGCAGGATAAAACAGGCCTCTATATCATTCCCCTCATCCTCAATGGATATAAAGACGAATTTATTTATGAGGACCGGGCACCGGCCCAGGTTTCCCTGGAAAAGGCATTGCAGTTGCTGAACGACGGGATCATCAGCAAGGAGGATTTTGAAGGCGAGCCTGAACAGATACTTGCCGACAACTCCATCAGGAACAACAGCATATTCGTGATCGGCGAACTCAGGATCGGCGCCAAAACCATCAGGGACGTGCCTTTCACCGTGGTCCACCGGCAACAAAATGCCATTACCCTTGGCCGGCAAACACTTCAGAGGATCGGGAATTATTCCATTGATGAAGCAAAAAGGGAGATCACTTTCGAATATAAAGACAACTAATCCTTGGACGCTGGGCAGAGATATGAAAAACGCGGTGTTTCCTCTTCCAAGGAAGATGTACACCATGCCATCAGGAATATCGACAAGGGGCTTTTCCCGAAGGCTTTCTGCAAAGTAATCCCCGACTTCATGCACGGCAGCGGGGAACATTGCTGTATCATACATGCCGACGGCGCCGGCACAAAATCATCCCTTGCATATATCTACTGGAAAGAGACCGGCGACCTTTCCGTATGGGAAGGAATTGCCCGGGATGCTGTTGTAATGAACCTCGACGATCTGCTTTGTGCGGGCATCACCAACAACATTCTGTTATCATCGACCATCGGGAGAAACAAGAACCTCATCCCGGGAACGGTCATTGCGGCAATCATTGAAGGTACGGAAAACTTCCTGGCTGAATTGCGCGACATGGGCATCGGGATATGGCCGGGCGGCGGCGAAACGGCCGATGTCGGCGACCTGGTAAGGACCGTCATCGTAGACTCTACCGTGGTGGCACGCGCCAGGCGCGATGAGATCATCAGCAACGACAGGATACAGCCGGGCGATGTCATCGTCGGGCTTGCCTCATACGGACAGGCAAGCTATGAAAAAAAATATAACGGCGGAATGGGGTCCAATGGGCTAACCTCGGCCCGGCACGACATCTTCAAAAAAGAATATGCAGAAAAATATCCGGAAAGTTTCGACCCCTCGCTCCCTTCCGACATAACCTATGCAGGCACGCTGGACGTAACAGACCCGACGGAAGTGCCGGGCGTTGACGCCGGCAGCCTCGTTTTGTCGCCCACCCGGACTTATGCGCCCGTGGTTGCCGGGATACTCCATGAGCATTGGAACCGTATCCACGGGATGATACACTGCAGCGGCGGTGGGCAGACAAAAGTGCTTCATTTCACCGATAAGCTGCATATTGTCAAGGACGATTTGTTCCCTTTACCGCCCCTGTTCAAAATGATCAGGGAAATATCAGGCACCCCCTGGAGAGAGATGTACCAGGTGTTCAACATGGGCCACCGCTTCGAGCTCTATCTTCCCGAAAGCATTGCCCCGGACGTGATAGCCATCAGCCAATCATTCGGCATTGATGCAAAGATCGTTGGCCATGTGGAAAAAGCCGGTAAAGCCGGCCTGACCATCAGCAGCCCTGCCGGCACCTTCAACTGGTAGCAACAGGAATTGCTTTCCATACCCGGCATTGCCCGCGACATCCCTAATCATTTTAATGCTTACCTTTGCACACCGAAAACTTTGCTTCAATGATCGAAAAACTGGAAGGCATATACAATCGCTGGCTGCAGATGGAAGAAAAGATGAACGATCCGGCCGTGATGTCCGATATGAACAGGTTCATCAAGCTGAACAAGGATTACAAAGACCTGCAGCCCATCGTCGATGCTTATCTGTTATACAAAAACATCACGGCCAATCTTGATTCGGCCAGGAAGGTGCTTAAAACGGAAAAGGACGAAGAATTCCGCGAACTTGCAAAGCAGGAACTCGCCGAACTTACCGAAAAAAAAGAACAACTCGAAGAAGATATCCGTTATATGCTCATCCCAAAAGACCCTCAGGACGAAAAGAACGCCCTTATTGAGATCAGGGCGGGCACCGGCGGTGATGAGGCCAGCATCTTTGCGGGGGACCTGTACCGGATGTATACCAAATTCTGCGAGATCAAAGGCTGGAAGATCGAGCAGGTGAGCATGACAGAAGGCACGGCGGGTGGCTTCAAGGAGATCATATTCAATGTGAGCGGCGAGCAGGTATACGGACAGATGAAATACGAATCGGGCGTACATCGCGTACAGCGCGTACCAAAAACAGAAACACAGGGACGTGTGCACACCTCGGCTGCATCTGTTGTGATCCTGCCCGAGGCGGATGAATTCGACATTGAGCTGAAGAACGAAGACATCCGCAAGGATACCTACTGCTCATCCGGCCCCGGTGGTCAATCGGTCAACACCACCTATTCAGCCGTCAGGCTTACGCATATACCTACCAATATCGTTGTTACCTGCCAGGACCAGAAATCGCAGATCAAGAATTATGAAAAAGCCCTCGTGGTATTACGTACGAGGCTTTATGAAAGGGAATATAAGAAATACCTCGACGGAATTGCCTCAAAGCGGAAAACCATGGTCAGCACGGGCGACAGGTCGGCCAAGATCCGCACCTACAACTGGCCGCAGGGAAGGGTCACCGACCACCGCATCAACCTTACCATGTATAACCTGCAGGAGATCATAAACGGGAACATACAGGAGCTGATCGATAAACTGCAACTGGCAGAAAATGCCGAACGGCTGAAACAGGAACTGGAAAAATAGATAATCGCAATAACCTTATCAACCGAAAAAGATGACACGCCTGGAGTTAATCAACCTCATCAAAAGAAAGAAATCCTTCCTTTGCATAGGCCTCGACACCGACCTGGACAAAGTACCCGGGCACCTGCTTGACGAAAGCGACCCCGTTTTTGCCTTCAACAAAGCCATTATTGATGCTACCCACCACCTTGCTGTTGCCTACAAGCCCAACATTGCCTTTTACGAAGCCTATGGCCAGCGCGGATGGAAAAGCCTCGAAAAAACCGCCGCCTACCTGAAAACCAGGGAAGTGTTCACGATTGCCGATGCCAAGCGCGGCGACATTGGGAATACGTCAGGCCGTTATGCCCGTGCTTTCCTGGAAGAACTCGGTTTCGACGCCATCACGGTGGCTCCCTACATGGGGAATGATTCTGTCAAGCCCTTTCTCGACATTTCCGGGAAATGGACCATATTGCTGGCCCTTACATCGAACAGTGGATCGGATGATTTCCAGATGTTCAGTGATGCAGGCGGCACTCCTCTGTATGAAAGGGTTGTGGAAACGGCGCGCGGCTGGGGAAACGAAGATAATCTGATGTTTGTATTCGGTGCCACGAAAGCGGAAATGCTGGCGGGAATCAGAAAGATCATCCCGCATCACTTCCTGCTTGTGCCGGGCGTAGGGGCCCAGGGCGGCAGCCTGGAGGAAGTGGCCAGGTACGGGCTCAACGATGCGTGCGGGCTTCTGGTAAATTCATCAAGGAATATCATCTATGCAGGCCGGGGCAAGGAATTTGCAGAACATGCACGAAGTGCCGCCGAAACAGTGCAACAGCAAATGCAAAAGATCCTCGAAGAAGCCGGTATCTGCCGGTAAAATACCTGGCCGTTATTCAATGATGTGAGTCCAGCCGTAGGGGTCGGGAGTCTCACCATACTGGATCGCACGTAATTTATTGTACAGGGCTGTAGAAACAGGTCCGGCATCACCGGTACCATAGGTAAACTTCCTGCCGGTTTCGCGGTCTTCAATCTCACGGATCGGTGAAATGATGGCGGCCGTCCCGCATGCCCCTGCCTCATCGAATTCGGCAAGTTCATCAACGGTAACATGGCGCATTTCCACCTCAAGCCCCATATCCTTTGCAAGCGTACGAAGGCTCATATTCGTGATGGAGGGAAGGATGGAACTGGAATCGGGGGTGATATATTTATTTCCCTTCACGCCAAAGAAGTTGGCCGGGCCGGCCTCATCAATGTATTTCTTTTCCTTGGCCTCGAGAAAGATCACCGAAGCGAAACCCTCCTCTTTGGCACGCACCGCAGGCTTGAGGCTGGCCGCATAATTGCCGCCCACCTTGATGTGTCCCGTGCCCAGCGGCGCACAACGGTCATAATCCTTAACGATCTGCATCCTCACAGGTTTGAAACCTTCCTTAAAATAAGGGCCCACCGGGCCAACAAAGATCATGAACAGGTATTCCTCCGCAGGTTTCACACCAACCTGCGGCCCCGTACCGATGAGCAAAGGACGCAGGTATAGGGCAGAACCGGTGCCATGAGGAGGAATAAACTTCTCATTAAGCTTTATCACCTTAACCATCATCTCATAAAACAATTCCTCCGGCACTTCGGCCATCATAACGCCTTCGGCGGAACGCCGCATCCTCCGGGCATTTTCCTCCCACCTGAAAACCCTGATCTTCTCGTCAACGCCCCTGAATGCTTTCATGCCCTCAAAAGCTTCCTGCCCGTAATGAAGACAGGTAGCCGCCATATGGATGTTGATAATTTCGGAGGATGAGATCTCCATCTCTCCCCATTCTCCGTAACGATGATAACACCTTACGTTGTATTCCGTCTTAAAATACCCGAATGGCAAACTTGCCCAGTCAATATTTTGCATAAGAATAGGTTTAAAAGGTTGATAAAAACAACAGGGGCTAAGTTAAAAAATATATTTATGACTCACTGAAATCTCACCGGAAAATCAACAAAAAGTAAGCCCTTACCGCTTCTGCCGGGCTTTTTGGTCCGGGATTGAAAAAAAATTAAAAAAAAAAGCGGACATTTTCACTTTTCGGGTATTAACAGGTATGGGAGTACTCTTAACATCCGTGATGAAACACGGCAAACTCATTCAATGCTAACCTAACTAAAAAGAAGAAGAAATGAAAAAAAGACACACAAGCTTACTGTTGCTGGCAGGTATGTTCTGCGTAATCCAGCCATACAGGCTGAATGCACAATGCACCAATTGCCAGCATTCAATTTCAAGTTCCGAAAAGGTTTCCAGTGCCATTGGCCTGAGGACTGTAGCCAACGGCTTTGCAGCCTTTGCAAGCGGCTCGCATACCATTGCCAGCGGCGACAATTCCGGCAGCCTTGGCAGCCGTAGCGAGGCATCCGGCCACCATTCGTTTACCATCGGCAGCAATGCCTACAGCAGTGCGGAGCGATCGATGATTATCGGCCACGGCTATGGTCAGGAAATACAGGACCGCCTGGTTAATGCATATGAAAACAGCCTGATGATCGGTTTTAACAGCATCTACCCCACCCTTTTTGTCAGCCCGGCCAATACCAGGAACCGTACCGGCAACATCGGGATCGGAAACGTTCCCGAGCCCCAGGCCAAGCTCCATATCAGGGCCGATCAGGGGGAGTTCCCGAAGCTGTTTATCGAGCAGGTTGACTTCAGGAGTGCCGACATCCTGCTGGGGAATACAGGGCACGGCATCAGGAGTACCGACGACCACGGCCTTTTATTCCGTACCGAAAAAAACTATGTCTTCCATGAAGGGAATGTGGGCATCGGCACCTATTCGCCGGCTTTTAACCTGGATGTGCGCGGCAGTATTTTTACGCAGGAGCTGACCATCTATGATCGGGAACATGCCCAGGGCAATATCGATGGATGGGTGCTCCGCTCCGATGCGGAAGGACGCGCCAGATGGAGCGACCCGGCCGAACTGGATGACCACGACTGGACGGTCAGAAACGAACATGTATTCCGCCTGGAAGGCAATGTGGGGATCGGTACTGCCAATCCCACGGCCCAGCTCGACCTGGCAGACATTTTTCCGCCCGGTGGCATGAACCTGAAAGTAGGGAACGATGCCTACCTCACCGACATTGATGTGGGGCATACCCTCGGAATATTCAGCACCAGCGACCCGCAGGCGGGCGCAGTTAAACTGGGAAATTCAGGGCCTGTCCTTTTCGGTACGGAAACCAAACTGGGCATCGGCACACGGAACCCTGCCAGCACACTCGAACTATTCAGGAACCTGAACCAGGGTGGCACCGTCGGCCTCTGCGTGGCCAACAGCGAAACAAACAAGTGGTTTATCGGAATGAACGGGGACCAGAAAAATCAGAACGACCTGCTGATCGGCAACCTTGCAAGCCTGAACCAGGGACATGCGGCCCTCATCGCCATAAAACCCAACGGCAATGTGGGAATCGGGACCGGGGAGACTTACAGCTATAAACTGGCCGTGGACGGTGCTATCCTGACCGAAGAAGTCACCGTAAAGATCAGCGATAACTGGCCCGACTACGTTTTCGACAAGGATTATGAGCTGCCTTCGCTGCCATATCTCGAAGAATACATTAAGGAAAACGGACACCTCCCGGGTATCCCCCCTGCAAAGGAGGTGATGATGAATGGCTTAAAAACAGGGGAAATGCAGATAAACCTGCTCCGGAAAATTGAGGAGCTGACGCTTTATATTATTGAACAGGAGGCCAGGATCAAACAAATGGAAGAACTGTTCACCGCCAGGTAAATCAGAAAGTTTATTTAATTTTATTTCGAAAGAACTTTCCGAAATTATAAACCAATAATCAAAAACCCTTTGTTATGAAAGAGCTGAAAAAAATGATCGCAGGACTTCTGTGCCTGTTTATTGTCGCAACGGCAGCAAGCCAGGAATCACCTTTGGGCAAGCCGGGATTTATGCTGAAATATGATGTTATAAGCCTGCTTGGCGATCAGGTGAGCAAAAGCGCAGGTGTCAGGCTGGGAATCGAATTCGCCGCCGGAAACAACAACAGCATCGAAACCGATGTCATGTTCATATTTCCATGCGCATCCTGCGGTAAGCCTTATACAACGATAAACACGGAAAACACAAAGGGTTTTTCACTATCGGCCGGGTATCGCTATTATTTATTTTCGGAAAAACCCGGATTTACGGGTTTCCATATAGGACCACAGATCCTTTACCAATATACCGAATCGGATATTAACGAAACATACAATAACGGCCTGCCAAACATTTATTTTGTTTACCGCAACCTTCTGGCTTTTCATGCCATGGCCGGTTACCAGCTTCGTATTGCCGGGCCGCTGATGTTCAACCCTGTACTGGGTATCGGAACACGATACATCAGCAGCCATAACGCAAACAAAAAGGAAGCCGGGACCGGCCAGCATGAATTCCCGTACAATAAGGATTACGAAAAGGGGAACCAATGGTTTCCAAGTGTTACCATAGAATTGAAAATCGGACTAAAACTCTAAAAATACTCATGAAAACTATATATCTAAAACTGCTCATCATACCAATACTGCTCAGCGCCAATCTTCATCCAAAGCTACGAGCCCAGATCTGCAACGACTGGAAAGCCCAGTCGACGGCCTACGTTCTGACCGGGTCAAGCCCCGCCGACCCCGGCTTTTACCAGTGGCAGGCCCTGGGCAACAACTCGCAGGGCGTACATCTCTGCGTGCTGAATGCCGATGTGATACCCGTTTACATACAAAAGGGTAATAACTTCATCAATTTCACCAGCCGCTTCAGCCCGACCAATGCCCTGCTTTACATGGTTCATGTTGAAGTTAACATTAACAACAACGGCTATTTCGTGATCTACAGCGGATCCGCAAAACAGGACGTCGTGTGGTTCGAGTCGGCCCTCAGCTTCCCTCAGACAGGAGATTATGACCTCATGGTCAGGGTGGTTTTTTCTGACGGCACCATCCGCTTCCGGCAATACAAGGTGAAGGTGATCCCTGCCTCGCACAGCCTTTACAAAGACAATGCGGGCAACACCTTGAGAAAATGGGCGGGGAACAAACCCGGATCGCTCAACGCCATCGTTTTCTCCGAAGGCTTCGACGCCTATAACACCAACCCGCAGGAAATGTATTACCATGCGGCTGCCGACCTCATCGAATGCTTCAACGCACATGGCTATGATGTATTCCTGCTCGACAACTTCTTCGGTACACAGGACATCCGGAACAATGCCGCGGTATTCGCTTCCGCCATTCAGTACGTTTCCTACCTCTACGGAGACGAACTTGTTGTTGCCGGCGGTGTGAGCATGGGTGGTATCATCTCGCGCTATGCCCTCGCCAAAGCCGAACAGGATAACAACCCGCTACCCGTGCATACCTTCATTGCCATCGACTCGCCCCATCAGGGCGCAGTGGTGTCGGAACCCCTCCAGAATTTCAAAAAAGAAAACGAGGAGGATGATGAATTTGCCAAACACGCCCTCAGCAATACGGCGGCAAGACAACTGCTTGTGTATAATGCCTACGACCCCGGCGGAGGGATCCATGACGCCTTTTTCAATGAAATGAATACCATGAACGGTGACGGCTATCCTCATCTGACACGGAATATCGGCGTGTCATTTTCGAATACGGATCCTAACCCGAATTCAGGGGGCTGGTACAAGATCAGGTACCATACCGGGCCCCTGAGCGGGACGGTAAAAACATTCGACCTTACCGCCGCCGAAATGCAGGCCGGATCATGGCTGCCCAAAGACCTCACCAGCATGTCGCCCATCATCAAACAGGCAAGCTACTGGTGGCTGCAACTGCTGATACCGGGCATTACCCCGCTCTATTATCCAACCATAGAGTTTGAACGCCTGAACGACCCTGCCTATATCCCATATTACAGCGCACTCGACATCAGGAACGGGCAGTCGCTCTTCGACCATTGCATCGTGCCGGACCAAACGACCTATCATGATGTACTGCCGGCCGACATCCTCGAAGAGATCGTCAATGAAGTGATCCTGACAAACGTATATTTTCAGAATAAATACGTGATGGGCACATGGGAGCTGACCGGCCAAAAAATCGTCAGCGGGAATTACATCAGCAGCCTCATCCCCCAGGGCGATGTGGTGGTCATGCCCGGAGGGAACCTCATCATGGAAGCCTCCGGCCAGATCATGCTCCGCGAAGGGTTCAGGACGATGCACGGGGCCGAAGCATCAATCAAGGTATCGCCGGATATGTACTTCGAATGTGATGGAGCAGCCGACGATGCATCGGCGCAGGGTTTCATGAAGGATGTCGGGATCTCCACGGACGACATGGCAACTTCACAAATGATCATCAATACAAAAATCGCCTCCGGCGGTGATCTGCGCCTGTTCCCCAACCCGGCAACAAACATCCTGAATGTTGATGCCGGAATCATCGACGGAACTGATGCCACAATCGAGATCTACAATATGTTTTCAACACGCTTACTAAAACGGATACTTAAGCCCGGACAGATCAATGCGGTCGATATCAGCCGGCTCGGGCCAGGCATGTACCTTGTTAAGGTCATTACAGGTTCAGGCATCCGCAGCGGAAAATTCGTCAAAACCTTATGATGCTTCAGTAAAAAAAGTACGACAACAGCACAACAATTACCAGGGCGGGGATCATGTTGAGTATCCTCAGTTTCTTGATCTCAAGGATATTGATACCAAGGCCTATGAGAAGGATGCCACCGGTGGCGCTCAGGTCGTTTACGATCACATCCGTAAAGCGTTCGCCGATGACGGAAGAAATGAGGGTTAACCCGCCCTGGTATATCAACAGCGGGATGGATGAAAACATCACGCCGATCCCAAGGCCTGAAGCAAGGGCAATGGAAGACACCCCGTCCATCAGTGATTTTAGGAGCAAAATCTCATATGTGCCCTCAACACCCTCCTCGATGGCGCCCATAATGGTCATGGCTCCCATACAATAAAGCAGAAAAGCTGTCAGCAGCCCCTCCGAAAACTTTTCATTTCCCAGCTTCAGCCTGCTCTTTAACCTTTCGCTCCAACGGGTCAGCCGCCGGTCAAGATCGATCCATTCTCCGCATACTGCACCCAGTACCAGGCTGACAATCACGATCAGGTAATGTTCCGTTCGCAGCGCCATGCTCATCCCCAATACCAGGGTAAACAAGCCGATGGCCTGGAAGATAATGCGCACGATGGCCGCGGGCAACTTCCGGTTGATCATCAGACCGATCAGACTGCCCAGGATCACGGCACCGACATTGATCAGGGTTCCCATAACCGACAATTTTTGCATAAAGATACGAATGCAGCCAAAATGTCAGCATAAAAGTATTGGCACATGCTTTGATCCTGCCGGCTGTAAGATCAAAAAAAAATCGACGGATATGCAAAAAGGAAAAATCAACGTACAGACCGAAAACATTTTCCCGATCATCAAGAAATTTCTTTACTCCGACCATGAGATATTCCTGAGGGAATTAATATCCAATGCCACTGACGCAACCCAGAAGCTGAAGACCCTTGCATCGACAGGCAAGTTCAGCGGGGAACTGGGTGACCTCACCATCGTGGTGGAAGTAGACAAAAAAGCGGGTACACTAACCGTCAGGGACAAAGGGATCGGGATGAATGCCGAAGAAATTGAAAAATACATCAACCAGATCGCTTTTTCCAGTGCCGAAGAATTCGTTAAAAAATTCAAGACCAAGAGCGAAGCCGAAAGGAATTCCATTATCGGACACTTTGGCCTTGGCTTTTACTCGGCCTTCATGGTGGCAGATAAAGTGGTACTGCGTACAAAAACCTATAAAAAGGGCGGGCAGACAAAGGCCATGCAATGGGAGTGCGACGGAAGCCCTGAATATACCCTGACCGAAACCGACAAGACCGATCGCGGCACCGACGTGATCATCCATATCGATAAGGAATCAAAGGAATTCCTTGATGAGCACAGGATCCGCTCACTGCTCAAAAAATACAGCAGGTTCCTTCCTGTACCCATACAATTCGGGACAGAAAAGGTAAGCGAAACGATAGAAGGAGAAAAAGACAAGGACGGCAATCCCAAAACCATCCAGGTTGAAAAGCCCAGGATCATCAATAATACGGATCCCTTATGGAAAAAGAAGCCTGCCGATTGCACCGACGATGACTATAAACAGTTCTACCGCGAACTCTACCCGATGACCCTGGAGGAACCCCTGTTCCAGATCCACCTGAACGTTGACTATCCCTTTAACCTCACCGGGATACTGTATTTTCCGAAAGTTAAGCGGAATGTTGAGATCCAGAAAGACAAGATACAGCTCTATTGCAACCAGGTTTTTGTTACCGATTCGGTGGAAGGCATCGTACCCGACTTCCTCACCCTGCTGCACGGTGTGATCGACTCGCCCGATATCCCGTTGAACGTATCTCGTTCCTACCTGCAGAGCGACGCCAGCGTGAAGAAGATATCCGGTTATATCATGAGAAAAGTATCCGACAAACTGGAAGAGCTCTTCAAAAAAGACCGCGAAGGATTTGAAAAGAAATGGGACGATATCAGGATTTTTATCCAGTACGGGATGATATCCGAAGATAAATTCTTCGACAAAGCAAGGAAATTCATGCTATACAAGAACACCGAAGGTAAATACTTCACTCCTGAAGAATATCAAAAACAGATCAAAGACCTGCAGACCGACAAAGACGGCAACCTGGTAATCCTTTACGCGGGCGATACGGATGAACAGCACAGCTATATCGGGGCAGCCGCTGAAAAAGGCTACGATGTGCTTGTATTTGACGGTATACTCGACAGCCATTTCATCAACAGCATGGAGCAAAAAGATAATAAGGTCCGGTTTACCCGTGTAGATTCCGACACGGTAGGCAAGCTGATCAGCAAAGACGAAGAAACTCCTTCAAAACTTGACGAAAAACAGAAGGAAAGCCTCAAGCCGGTGGTCGAAAGAAACATCAAAAAAGAAGAATTCCATGTGGTTTTCGAAAACCTGGGCGAAAATGACGTACCTTTCATCATTACAAGGCCCGAATTCATGCGAAGGATGAAAGACATGTCGGCATTGGGTGGTGGTGGTATGATGGGCATGGACCGACTGCCCGAACATTACAACCTCGTGGTAAACGTAAACCATCCGCTGGTAAGCAGGATCCTTGATGAAAAGGAAGAAGAAAAACAGGACAATCTCGTTAAACAGGCCTACGACCTGGCCCTGCTGTCGCAAAACCTGCTTAAAGGCAAAGCGCTTACCGATTTTGTAAGGAGAAGCCTCGACATGATTGAATGATAAAGCAAACCCATTTGAAACGGATATAAAACAACATGAAACCAAAAATGATTATCGGGGGCATTGCCATTGCCCTGATCCTGCTCATTGCAATTATTGTATTGCTTTCGGGCATTTCGGTTTACAACAAGCTGGTCAGGCTTGATGAAGCCGTGACCGAAAAATGGTCGCAGGTTGAAAACGACTATCAAAGGCGGGCCGACCTTATCCCGAACCTGGTAAAAACAGTTCGTTCGTATGCCGAATACGAGCAGGAAACCCTCACAGAGGTGGTGGAAGCCCGGTCGAAGGCCACATCGGTAACCATTGACCCGGCCAATCTCGATGCTGCCAGCATCAGGGAATTCCAGCAGGCACAGGAAGGGCTTGGAAGCGCATTGTCGAAACTCCTGGTGGTGGTTGAAAAATACCCCGACCTGAAAGCCAATCAGAATTACCTCGACCTGCAACGCCAGCTCGAAGGAACCGAAAACCGCATCAGCAACGCCAGACGTAAATTCAACGAAGCCACCCGGGATTATAATACCTATACCAGGAAATTCTTTCCGCGTATGATCTCTTCCTGGTTTGGCTTCGAGGGCAAGACATATTTTGAGGCCCGCGAAGGAAGTGACGAGGCACCTGATGTGGATGATTACCTGAATAACTGATCTAAACAATACGACATGCCGGGAACAGCCAGGGAATTCTTTACAAAAGAACAACGCGACGATATCATGCAGGCCATTATGAACGCCGAGCTCGATACATCAGGCGAGATTATGGTGCATATCGATAAACGCTGCCCGGGAGAAGTGATGGACCGGGCCATGTATGTATTCAACAAACTGAAGATCAATGAAACCAGGCAGCGGAACGGCGTACTGTTCTACCTTGCAGTAAAAAACAGGAAATTTGCCGTGATCGGCGATGAAGGGATAAACCGCGTGGTTCCCGAAGATTTCTGGGAAAACCTGAAATCCGATATGCTGAATGAATTCCGGGAGGAAAAATTTACCGATGGATTGATCAAAGGGATCACAAAAACAGGCACTTACCTGAAAAAACACTTTCCATATCAAACCAACGACATCAACGAACTCCCCGACGATATTTCATTTGGCAGTTCCTGATGTATGATATCCGAAATAACAATATGACCATGGCCGGCAACTATTTATCATCACTTCAATCGGGCATCAGAAATACACTCGGCGTTCTTATAGTCATACTAAACATATCAATGAGTTCGGCACAGGATATCCCCGGGCCGCCCGACCCTCCCCGCCTGGTGGCGGATATGGCCGGTATCCTCAGTCATTCGGAGAGCATGGCTCTCGAAAACAAGTTGGTGCATTTCAATGATACCACTTCAAACCAGATACTGATCGTCACTACCAATGAGCTTTATGGTTATGACATATCTGAATTTGCCGACCGCATCGGCGATCAGTGGGGTGTCGGGCAGGCGGATCTCGATAACGGGGTGATCGTGGTGATCAAACCAAAAATCGCAGGTCAGCGCGGGCAGGCATGGATCGCAGTGGGCCACGGATTGGAAGGCGCCATCCCCGATATTACTGCCGGGCATATTATCGATCAGGAGATGATCCCTTATTTCAGGGAAAACAATTACTATGACGGCCTTGACGCTGCCACCACCGTGCTGATGCAACTTGCAGCCGGCGAATATTCTTCCGACGAGTACAACAAATCGGGGGGCGGTGGTTGGTGGGCTTTTGCCCCGTTTTTTATCTTCATCCTCTTTTTTATTCTCATCAGCAGGCTTACACGCCGTTCGCGTACCATCGGCAAAAGAAATGTCTCACCCTGGACTGCCTTCTGGCTGGGAAGCATGATGGGTAGCGGCAGCAGCGGCTCATCGGGCGGCAGCAGCTTTGGCGGAGGCGGATTTGGCGGATTCGGAGGCGGAAGCTTCGGAGGCGGCGGAGCAGGCGGAAGCTGGTAAACACTTACATCACCCACCACGCCCGGCTCTGGCAATCCTACATATACTGCCCGTCGCCCGAGGTACATTATTCCATTCAAGATGCTTATGCGTGGTTATTTAGACTGCTTTTAAATCACGTCATATTCAGGTATTGGAATACTTCAATCATTGAGGGATATTAATTTTATTTATTTTTACCTTGATAAAACTTAAGGTTCATTTTACATGGCGAAAAAAAAGAAAAAATCGGGCAGTGATTCCCGGCGCGATTTTCTGCGGTCAGGCTTTCTGCTTGGCGCCGGGGCCGTGGCAGGAAGCGGCATCCTTGCCGCATGCAGCGATGACGATGCCGGCACTGGTGAAAAGGTCAGGGTTATGACCACCGACGGCCGGCTGGTTGAAGCAGACCCCGGCAAGCTTCAGCCCGTTACCGGTGAATCAGCGGAAAACGGGGATGAAGTCCTCAGCACCTACCAGAAACGCGGCCGCGAAGGCCTGACCGGACATCACTGGGTGATGGTCATCGACCTCTCGCGATGCCAGAATGCCAGGAAATGCATGTCGGCCTGCCAGGCGGCACACGAACTCCGTCCTGAACAACATCATATTAACGTGCTCCAAATGCAGGATGCGGAAGATACCGCCCCCTACTACATGCCCAAACCCTGCTATCATTGCGACAACCCTCCCTGCACCAAAGTTTGCCCGGTCAATGCCACCTTTAAGAGAAAGGACGGCATCGTTCTGATCGACAACCTGCGTTGCATCGGCTGCCGTTTCTGCATTGCCGGTTGCCCATACTCGGCCAGGATTTTTAACTGGTTTGAGCCCCAACTCACCGATGAGGAGAAGGAAAGGATATACGACGTTGAACTCAATGTTCCCCAAAAACGCGGCACCATCTCAAAATGCCTGTTCAGTGCCGACCGCCTGCGCAAGGGACAGCTACCCTATTGTGTTTCGGCCTGTCCCAATGGCGTATATTATTTCGGCGACAGGCTGGAAGATGCCGTCACCAACGGCACTACGGGCGAAACGGTCGTATTCAGTGAACTGATAAGAGAAAACGCCGGATATACGGTTCACGAAGAGCTCGGAACTAAACCACAGGTTTACTACCTGCCCCCGAAAAACCGGAGGTTCCCGTTCCGCAGGGAAAACATATATCTTGAACAGGAAGGGGATGATGAAACAACGGTATCAACCATTTAAGCATTATCATTATGGCTGTTGAAATAACCGAAAACAAGAATACAGGAAAAGACCTGAAGGTGATCGTCACCGAGCTGCTCGAACCGGTGAGGAAAGAAAGATTCCGCAACAAGCTCTGGACCCGTTTGCTGATATTTCTCATTGCCGTGGGAGCCATGGCCTATATATACCAGTTATTTACGGGCCTGGGCATCACTGCCATGCGCGATTATTCATCATGGGGGATGTACATCGGGCACTTTGTCTTCCTGGTGGCAGTCAGCCTCGTGGGCTCACTGGTCACGGCCATATTGAAACTCCTCAACATCAAATGGGCAACGCCCATCACACGCATATCGGAGATCATCGCAGTGGCTGCGGTTGCCCTGGCTGCCGTGACCATCATCATCGACATGGGCCGTCCCGACAGGGTCATGAATATCTTCCTGCACGGCAGGATACAATCGCCCATTGTTTGGGATGTGACTGTGGTAAACATGTACCTGCTCATCAGCATCATCCTGCTGTACCTGCCCATGATACCCGATATAGCCATCATGCGCGACACCCTGACTGAAAAACCCCGCTGGCAGCGAAAAATGTACCATCTGCTGGCCCTGAACTGGAAAGGAACGGCAGAGCAATGGAAACTCCTCAAGAAGTCGATCCGCATCATGCTTATCGTAGTCCTTCCGGTAGCGTTTGCCATTCATACCGTTACCTCATGGCTTTTTGCCGTTAACAGCAGGGCCGGATGGGACAGCACCATCTTCGGCCCGTATTTCGTATCCGGGGCCTTCATGGTTGGGGCTGCCGCCGTGCTCGCCGCCATGTACATCATCCTGAAAAGCCGGCCCATGATGAAAAACTATATTACCCGGAAACATTTCGACATGATGGGACGCCTGCTGTTCCTCACCGGCCTGGTATACCTCTATTTTAACATCAACGAATTCATGGTCCCGGGGTATAAAATGCAGAAACTCGAAGGCCGGCATCTGCTCGACCTATTTGTCGGCCGTGAAGCACCACTTTTCTGGGCCACACAAACCGGGGGGATGATCATCCCGCTGATCCTGCTCCTTTTCAAGGTTTTCAGAAGACCCCTGCCGCTATTCATCATCTCCTTGCTGGTAATCATCTTTGCCTGGACCAAGCGTATGCTGATTGTCATACCCACACAGTTCAACCCCACCCTGCCCATACAAAACGTGCCGGAAAGCTGGCATCACTACATTCCAACGTATTATGAATCGGTGATCACACTGATGACCATCGCCATCGTACTGCTCATCATAACGTGGTTTGCAAAATTCTTCCCACTGGTTCCCATATGGGAAACGGCCAGGGAGAACGGCCATGAAAACCCGCATGAAAAAGTTGTACTGGACGATATAAAGAAATAAACAAAGACCAAATACTGCCGAAACATGAAAGCAAGCATTAAAAATAAATTACTCGGCGCCTTCTTCATATTCAGTTGCATGCTATTGCTGGCCTCCACGCAGCTCCCTCCCTGGGATGTCCCGGCCGAAGCCAATGACATCATCAACCCGACCGAAGTCAACAAGAAAACACTGGATGCCGGAAAGGTATTTTATGAAATGAACTGCCTGGCCTGCCATGGCGCCACAGGACTTGGCGACGGGGTGATCCCTTCGGGTAACATGACCATCAAGGCTTTTACCGATCAAACCGACGGGGCTCTCTTCTATAAACTGCAGGAAGGCCGTGGCCTGATGCCCAGCTTCAGAACATCATCAGATACCGACCTCTGGCATGTGATCAATTACATACGGACATTCGCCGCACCGGTTGAAGAAATACTGAGAAAAAACGCTGTGGTCTTGCTGGAATTTAACGAAAGCGACAGCGTCAATACCGTTGTTGCCCGCGTTTATGAAATACTCGACAACGGCGAACGTACTCCTGCCAGGGAGATCAGGGTCAGCTTCTATATCAAAAGGTATTTTGCCGATATGCTGATTGGTGGAAACCGGAACTATACCGGCAGCGAAGGCAGCGTTTCAATTGCCTTTCCGCAAGGCATACCGGGAGAGAATGGGCTTTTAGAGGTAATTGCCAGGGTTGAAGACAGCGAATACTACCCGGCGGAAGCCATGCAGGAAATTGCCTGGGGGATCGAAAAAAAGACTTACTGGAACGAAAAAAGGGAACTCTGGAAAGACAACGACTATGTCCCCCTGTGGTTACTGATCTCCTTTTTCGGCACCATAGCGGGGATCATGGGCGTGATCCTATACGTATTGCTACAGGTTAAAAAGATCCGGAAACTGGGAGCCTGAAGGTTAAGGGACGTTTAAAAACTTTACCCTTAGGGGGAAGTTCGACGATAATGCAAATATTTTTTTCACGGCAAGAAAAAAACCCGCCTTTGGAGCGGGTATTTTTTTTACAGGCACGGGGCTTATAATCCCAGTTTTTTACGAACCATTGGCATAACATTAATGCCTGCTTCGTAGTAAAGGACAGTACCCATGCTGACATCCAGGATGTAGGTGAATCCATTTTCCGCCGCCACATCATTGATGGCATTTCTTGCCCTGGTGATCAAAGGGTCATACAATTCAGCCTGTTTGGCAGCGAAATCACCTTCAGCATTTTGTTGAAATTCAGTGATCCGCCTTTCAAGATCAGCGATCTCCCGTTCCCTTGTCTGCTTGATGATGGCCGACATTGCATCTACATTGTTGGTATAGTCTGCAACCTTGTTCTGGTATTCCGCGTACATGGCGCCGATCTGCTCTTCCAGCAATCGCTGGTAAGCGATAAGGGCTGTCTCCACTGAATCCTTACCTGGCATCAGCTCAATAAGTTCCTGTGAATCAATATATCCAATTTTCAGATTGGGTTGTGACCAGGCATTTGTTGCCAGAGCCATTAGAACAAACAGCATGCTTACTTTAAAAACACTTTTCATCTTATTAGGTATAAGTTTTTAATTCCTGATTTCAGCGCAAATGTAAGGAATAATTTTATTTGACCACATTAATTCATGTGAATTAACACGATTTCTCATCAACTGATAATGTGACAATTATATCCTTATTGTGTCCGGCTGCGTTCGATCATTTTATTGGCATTATTGCTGTTGCCTCCGCTGCTTCCTGTTGAGGGGGCAGCGGGTTGTCCGGCACCCGGGCGTTTTCTGTCGGCAAGCCTCACGGTTTGCATAACGGTACCCACTTCATCCAGCACATCATCGGAGAGATCATATCTTTCCCTGGCAAAGAGGATGGTAAGGCTTCCGGCCTTATCGAAAATGATGGCATAGTTTTCCGTTTCCGCAATATCCTGTATGGCATTGAATATTTTCTCCTGTATGGGTTCAACCAGTTCCTGTCGTTTCAGGTAGAGGTCGCCATCGCGGCCAAAACGCTTTTTCTGAAGGTCCTTGGCTTCTTTTTCGCGCTGTATGATCTCATTCTCCCGCTGCCTTTTCATGTCTTCCGGCAGAAGGACCGCCTCAGCCTGATAATCCTTATACAAGGCATCCACTTCGGCGAATTTCGTTTCGATCTCTTTCTGCCATGTAATGGAGAACTCATCCAGGATATCAAGTGCATCCTGGTATTCGGGAATGTTTGACAGAATGTAATCCGTATCCACATAAGCATATTTCTGGGCAAAGGTGGCGGTAAAAGCTGCAAGAACGACAGCCAGTGTGATTGTTAGTTTTTTCATTTTTTATCCTCCGGTATTTTGTTTTTAATAACCTAAGCAAAAAGCCTGCCATAAGTAATCATGCAAGCTTAATCGATTGATTGATTGATTGAGAAATGGAATTGTCCGCCGTTGGCTCCCGGCAGACCGGGCACCTGATCGAATCCATAACCCCAATCGAGGCCCAGCATTCCGAACATCGGAAGGAAGACCCTTAGCCCGACTCCCGCCGAGCGGTAAACATTGAACGGATCAAATTCGGGATGATACAGCCATGCCTTTCCGGCTTCGAGGAAGGCAAGGGCATAAATGGTTGCCGAGGGGTTGAGCGACAGGGGGTATCTCATTTCCAGGGTATATTTGCAATAGACCGTACCGCCCGAATTCCTGTCCCTGTAGTAGAAAGGAGTAAGGGTTTCATTCCCGTAACCCCGCATGCCGATGATCTCACGGCCATCCAGGTTGTTATATCCCGAAAGCCCGTCACCCCCAAGGTAAAAGCGTTCGAATGGGGTTACCCCGATATTGCTGTTGTAGGCCCCCAGAAAGCCGTATTTCAGCCTTCCCATTAAAACAAATTTTGGCGCGACCTCCAGAAAATAGGTTGCTTCAAATTTCCATTTATGATATTCAATCCATTTATACTTTTCCTTATCGGGCATAACGGAGTAATCCTCATTACTGAAGAGGGAGTAAGGCGGGGTTAGCTGGAGTGACAGGGAGAGATCGGATCCGGAACGCGGATAGATATAACTGGGGGCCGTTGAATTTCGTCCCAGAACAATATTGTAGCTAAAGTTATTATAATGTCCCGAACCATCCCCGAAAGCAAAAATGCTGGAGTAGTTGTCGAGTTCATATCGCTGCAGATTAACAGCCTGATAGAGCGTAAAGAAGTCGTCGGGCCATCGCAGTCGCTGACCCAGGCCAAAAGTTAGTCCGTTGATCTTGAAATATGACCTGTTTGTATCGCTCCGCGGCAGTCCGTTTGAAAAGAGTGAATGGAAATACGATACGCTGAATGCATTGGGTTTACGGCCACCCAGCCAGGGTTCGGTAAAAGAAGCGCTGTAACTGATATACCCCCGGCCATAACTCTGCAGCCTGACTGACAGTTTTTGACCGTCGCCGGCAGGGATGGGCTTCCATGCCCCCTTTTTAAAGAAGTTCCGCAGGCTGAAATTATTGAATGAAACGCCCAGGGTTCCGATGATCCTGCCATATCCCCATCCACCCGACAATTCGATCTGGTCGGCCGAGGTTTCTTCAACTGAATAAACGATGTCGACGGTTCCGTCTTCAGGGTTGGGGAGGACGTCGGGGGTAATCGTTTCGGGATTGAAATACCTCAACTGCCCCAGTTCCCTGATCGTACGGATAATGGCTTCGCGGCTGAAAAGGTCGCCGGGTCTTGTCTTTATTTCACGGATCACCACATGGTCATTGGTTTTTGTGTTCCCTTTTACCTCCACCTTGTTAATGGTGGCCTGTTTCCCTTCCCTGATCCGGATCTCCAGATCGATCGAATCATTTTCAACCAGCACCTCCACAGGTTCGGCCGAGAAAAAGAGATAGCCATCATCGAGATAGAGTGAACTTACGTCAAAGCCGTTCGGATTAAAGGTCAGGTTTGTGTTCAGGAGGTCTTTGTTATAAATGTCCCCCTTTTCAATCCGCAGTATATTATTCAGGTATTCACTGGTATATTTCGTATTCCCGACCCATGTAATATTCCTGAAATAATACCGCCGGCCCTCATCGATCCAGATGTCGATGTTCAATGTACCATCGGGGTTCCTGGATATGGAATCTCTCACGATCTTTGCATCCCTGTATCCAAGTTCATTGTATTTATCGATCAGTTTAAAGCGGTCGTCCTCATAATTGCTTTCGATGAACTTGGACGATTTGAATATTCTCAGGCGGACGGTTTCGTTTACATAGGACTGAATATCATCGATCATTTTAGGAAACTTGATCTGCAATGCATCCCAAACCAGGTCGATCAACAGCTTATCAAAACCTGACAGCGGGGTCAGCATACTTTTCTCCTTGGTTTCCTTAAGCGTTGACTTGATCTTTTGTGCTGTCAGGAAATCATTTCCATGGATATTGATCTGTTGGATCCTGACCCTGTCATTCTTATCAATTCTGATATCGAGGATCATATGGTTAACTCTTGAGGTATCGGGTATCTGGACAACATCCACGACAACATCAAGAAAGCCCTTTTTATCATAATAAGCTGTAATGGTATTTTTGATCCTGATCAGCAGGTTATCGGTAATTACATCGCCCCTGGTAAGCCGCAATTCATCCTTACGCAGGTCGTCAGCCTCTGATTTTCGGATGCCCTTAAAAGAGAACTTCGAAAGGCGCGGGCGTTCAAGCAGATAGATATCAAGGAAGATGATATCGCCCTGTATCCGTGTGGAAGTTACCCTGATATCTTCAAACAGGCCCTGTTCCCAGAGTTTTTTAATGGCATTGGTGATCTTTTCGCCCGGTATATCAATTCTTTCTCCGATTTTCAGGCCCGAAAGCATGATCAGCACATTCTGATCGAGGTGTTCGATCCCTGAAACGGTGATCCCGCCTATTTCATATTTCTTCTGGGAGGCGTAGTCGACCAGTGGCGGGTCATCATCTGCGGCATCCTGTGCAAAGCCGGATGGGCTGCAGAGGAACAAAAACATAAAAGGCAGCAGGCACAGGAAAGAAGCCCGGCAGGGAATTGTATTTCTGGAAAGGTCTTTTTTTGTATCGTTTTTCATCCCTGCTTATTCTGCTTTTACTTGTTCACTTGTTTTTCCGTATCTTCTCTCGCGTCCCTGGAAGTCGATGATTGCCTGGTACAGGTCATCTTTCCTAAAATCAGGCCAAAGTTTCGGTGTAAAATACAATTCGGTATATGCGATCTGCCACAGCAGGAAATTTGAGATCCGGCATTCACCGGATGTGCGTATGAGCAGTTCGGGGTCGGGCATATCCTTTGTTTCCAGAAAGCTTGAAAGAAGATTGCTGTTGATTGCGTTCAGGTCGATATCTCCCTCAACAACTCCTTCTGCAATATTTTTCACAGCCTTGAGTATCTCCCAGCGGGCACTATATGAAAGTGCCAGTGTAAGCGTCATCCGGGAATTGCCGGCTGTATCCCGCATGGCTTTTTCAAGTTGCTTGCGGGTACGCAGCGGAAGGCTAGCGGTATCGCCGATGGTTTGAAGGCGGATATTGTTTTCGTTCAGGGTTTTTGTCTCCTTATTGATGGTTTGAAGCAGAAGCGTCATCAAGGCATTAATCTCAAATTTGGGCCTGCTCCAATTCTCGGTTGAGAATGCGTAAAGTGTAAAATATTCGATGCCAAGTTCTGCTGCGGCCTCGGTGGTTTCCCTTACCGAGGTGACCCCGTTCTGATGGCCGAAAGTACGGGGTTTCCCCCGCTGCCTGGCCCAACGCCCGTTACCATCCATGATAATGGCAACATGCCGGGGCAGGCGACCGGTGTCGATACGGCTTTTCAGGTCCATCATATTCATGCTTATATCAGTAGTCTCTGCGTTGCTCAATAAAGCTGCTGCATCCCCTGTCTTTTCCTATCGTAAACCTGTAGGTTACGGTAACGCCAAAGAAGGAATACCAGTCGTTGGTACCGGCATTACCCCTGGCCTGGTAAGGTTGGTGGCTGCGGGTCGGGTCTGACAGCATCCCTGCCTGGTTGGAGGCACTGATGCTTTCACCTTCCAGGTAATATGTTGTGCTTACATCATCAAGATAATCGGTCATGGTTTTACGCATTCCCCATTCAAAGGCGAAGGCCAGTCTTTTGGAAAGGCTGTACTTAAAACCAAAACCAAATGGGATGGCAATCTGGAAAAGATTATAGGGGCTTCTTCCGTCGAAGCCGGTATTTTGTCCTTCCGTGCCAAGCTCGCGCAGTGCCACGCCATCTGATTCGGGCCTGAACATGAACACTCCAACGCCTCCAAAGATATATGGCGTAAGGAAATTGCGCGTACTGCCCGTGATATAGTTAAAGAAGTTCAGTTCGATCACTGCTGAAATATCGGTCATGGGGGATTCGAATTTCAGTTCGCGACCTGCCACGCGCCCGGAAACCTCATCATCGCCTGCAACTTCACCCCGGTAAGCGGTCAGCCTTGCCGTCCAGCGGGAGTCCAGGTTCAGGCGGGCTACCACACCGTAAGCAGGCTTTGTCATTAAAAAATGCATGGCCGGGTTCAGGTCGCCGATATAATAGGAGCCCCCGCCAAAAACACCGACTTCCATCGTCTTCTGCGCCTGCAGGCTCACTCCTGCCAGGGAAATGAACAATAACAATGTAATCCTTTTCATATAGTTCACCAAACGCATTATTCGTGTTTTTCTTGTTTACGGTTCGTATTAATTTCTGGCATCGAGGCCCCACTTCAGTTTATCGCGAATGGTGGTAAAGAAATCCTTGTTTTCGGGTTTCACCAGGTTGAATTTAAAAGCGGCCTTTCGAATGACGATCTCTTCACCGGGGCTTATTTCTCCGGTCTTTGAATCGAGGCTTACCAGGAAGGCCTGATCCCTGCCTTCCACCGTGATCCTGACTTCACTCCTGTCGGGGATGACGATAGGCCTGATGGTGAGATTATGCGGGGCAAGGGGTGTGATGACGAAATTTTCGGAATCGGGGGTTATGATAGGTCCGCCGCCACTCAACGAATAAGCCGTTGAGCCCGTAGGGGTGGCAACGATCAACCCGTCGGCCCAGTAGGAATTCAAAAAAACATCGTCAACATGTACATGGATCACGATGAGGTTGGTAGAATCCTTCCTGGTTACGGTAATATCGTTGAGAGCATAGCTGAAATCACCGAACAGTCCATTTTTCTTAATGAGATGGAGCAAGGTGCGTTGGTCCAGCGTGTACGCCCCCCTGATTACCTTATCAATGGCAGGAATGATATCATTGCGGGCAATGCTGGAAAGGAATCCCAGCCTGCCCAGATTAATGCCCAGTACGGGAATGCCTGAATCGCGCACCAGTGCGACCGTATCAAGCAGGGTTCCGTCGCCGCCAACAGAAAGCACCATGCCGGTGTCGGCATGCAATTCCTGATGATGCTCAAAAATGCTTACCTTACGAACTGAGGGGATCAAGCCTTCCAGGCTTTCCAGGAAAGGACGGTATATGAACAGTTCGCATTCATAGTCCAGAAGTTTATCGATTAGCTGAACCAGATACTGATTGTTTTCCCCGCTGATGCCCTTACCGAATAAAGCAAGCTTCATGCCCGTATTTCATATAATTCCTAAATCCTTGCAAGTTTACAAAAATACAGGAATTAATAAATATATGATTAACAATAATTAACAAATATGAAAGCGATGCAAAACATGCTGAAAAACAACAGCCTGTAATCAACGGGGAAAAAGGGCAACCGGGTGGCGGAAACTATATGGGAGCCATGAAATGCAGGAAAAAACCGTGCTCGCTAATAATGTTAAAGGAATACTCGAACCTGAAAACCATATCATAATATGTAACAAAATCGATACCAAGGCCATATCCTGCCAGCAAAGTGTTCTCAAGACTGTTGTTCAATTCGGGCCGGGGATACATCTGGTCAACATATCCGATATCAAAAAAGGCATTCAGGTAGAAGGCATAATGTACTTTGCTGAACTTTTCAGTCCTGATGAAGTTCATCTTGAACGAATTTTCCGGAATGAGGGCAAATTTCAGGTTGTTCTTCAGTATCCCGAAATTATTTCCGTTCATAACATAATACTCATACCCCCTGACCAGATCGCGTCCGTAGCCAATGGCCCTGTCCATAAAATAGGGCCTCTGCGATCCATTTGTGAACCGGGCATTCAGGCCTGTGGCATGGTACCACCTGAGCGCAAGCACAAAATATTTCCTGAAGGCACTTTGCACGTAAAATTCGTCTACGATGTCGTTTCCCGGAAAACCCAGACCCCTTTTTACCACCTCAACATCGAAATAGTGTCCGCTCAGGGGGTAGGGTTTATAATTGCGGAAATCGCTTTTGAACAGATAAACAAGCGTGAAGTACTGCAGCCTGTTCCCGCCCCCGGGTATAAAACCGGGATTGATCGTGATGATGGTATCGGCGTAATTGCGCTGATCATATTCCAGTTTCAGCCTGTGGGTATTGTGGATACGTTTACGGTATATGAGATCAAGGTGAAAAACCATTGCCTGCAATACGTATTCATCATCATTTTTGTAATATACCTGACGGTTATCGGCATTCATGACCGGGACTTCCCTGGTTCTGCCATAGCTTCCGCCCACGGTAATTCCCAGTGTTTCCTTTTTATTGAGGTATGGAATGGTGTATTGCAGGCCGTAGAGTTCATTGTAACCGAAACGGGCGGTCCATTCCAGGGTTTCTTTTCTTCCCCGGAAATTCTCCCACCTGAGTGCCACTCCGTAGCTCATGCGCGACAAATCCCTGTTTTCGTTCCACCAGGTATTGAAGTTACGGTCGGCAAATTCAATGATGGGCCATGGCCAGACGTACCAGCGTTCGGTGAAGGTGAAGACCACGTTAAGCTGCCGGGCGGAATCTGCAGAAGAAGTTATGCCTGCATACACGAAATTAAAGAGGGAGGTGTTCAGCAGGTTTTCCCGGCTTTTTTCAAGCAGCTCATTGAATTTTTCAAGGCTAAGCGTATCACCTTCCCTGAACAGGAGTTCACGCCTGATGATCCTTTCCTTTGTCTGCCTGTTTCCCTCGAAAATGATCTGCCCGATCACGATGAGGCTTTCCGCAGCATCAATTTTCTGTGCTTCCATGACCGGCGGCCTGACAACCATCATAAAGAGCAGTAAGACAATATATGGCAGAAATGATCGCATCAGGGGCCTTTTAAAAAGGGAGATCACACATTGAGATAATTCATCAGGGAATCGTAGCGGTCCTTCAGATCGGCCGGATCCGTATCCTCACCGTAGGATGCCTTAATGATATAGTCATAGCGGTTAAAGGTGCTGATGATGTTGGTTACATCCGTTTTATTTACTTTCAGGATAACTTCAAGCATGGTGGAGTCTGATTGGTGGGAGAGATAGAGGCTCAGCACCCTGGCATCGTTTGATTCGACGATCTGTGCGATTTCCGAAAGGCTGTAGTCGTTCTGGCTCATTTCAAGGATGATCACCGTACCCGGCTGAAAAACGGCCGACATAGCAGCCAGGCCGGCCGTGAGACTTTGCAGGCTCACAGCTCCCAGGTAGTTTTCGTCGTCATCCACAACCGGGAGGACACTAAGCTTATGTTCGCTCATCATCCTGATCACGTCGTAGATATGCTGTGTGCCGCTTACCATGGGTCGCGACAAGCTTAGTTTCACGTCCCCCACCGGGGTTTTATCCTTTATTCCCGCTTCAAGGTCCGATTCAGACAAAAGAGCAAGGTAGGAAAGGTTGTTCACCACGGGAAGATGTGACACCTTTATCTCCGCCATCATGCTGAACGCCGTGCCAACCGTATCGGAGGTTCTCAGCGGGACAATGATATCGCTCATCAGTTCTATTGCTGTCATATTATTGGGTTTTACAGGATATCACCCGCCATGATGCGGACGTACCCCTCATATCTTGATTCACTGATCTCACCATCTGCCACGGCCTTTTTGACCGCACAGCCGGGTTCATGCAGGTGTGTGCAATTCGCATAACGGCATTGGTGCATCAGGGCGCGCATTTCCGGGTACCTTTCGGCCAGGGTGGCCCGGTCGAGTTCATAAAGCCCGAACTCCTTTATGCCGGGCGTATCAATGATGAAAGCCCCGAACGACAGTCGGAACATTCTGGCAAAGGTAGTGGTGTGCAAGCCTTTCTTATGCGCTTTGCTGATGGGTTTCACCTTCAGGTCGAGGGAGGGCTCGATATAGTTGATGAGGGATGACTTTCCAACCCCCGAATGCCCGGCAATGAGGGTGACCCGGTCTTTGAGCGCCTCCCTGAACCGCCCGATACCCTGCCCGCTCCGTGCCGAGACACTGTGTGAGCTGTACCCAGCACGGCGGTATATACCTTCAAGTTCACTGAGTTCTGCCATCTGGTCCTTATTGTATATATCGGTCTTGTTAAAGAAAACCGCCGCAGGGATGTGGTATGCTTCGGCAGTGATCAGAAAGCGATCGATAAAACCCGTGGAAGTCCTTGGTTCGGCAAGGGTTACAATGACCATTGCCTGGTCGAGGTTAGCAGCCAGGACATGCGAAACCTTTGACAGTTTGGTAGCCTTACGGATGATGTAGTTTTTTCTTGGGCGGATGGCAGTGATCAGCCCGGTATCTTCTTCAGGCTGCATGGAAAATTCAACATGGTCGCCCACTGCCAGCGGGTTTGTCGATTTGCTTCCGGCCAGCTTGAATTTTCCTTTCAGCCTGCAATCGGTTTCATGGCCATCACCATCCATGACGGTATACCAGCTTCCTGTAGATTTGGTAACGATTCCCTTCACTTTGCAGTGGCTTAACCGAACCGGTAATGTTTACGAATACTTTTTTTAATGTCCCACACGCATTTGAGCCCCCGGCTGAATGTAACGAAATCGCCGGGTTGCAAATGATAGATCCCTTCGGATGTTTCCACTTCCACCTCCCCTTCCAGGATATAGCATTCTTCATCGGCATCGTATGTCCAGTCGAAGCGCGACACTTCCTTTTCCCAAACGGGCCAGCTTTTAATCCGGCGTTCTTCGATTTCGCCGTTGCTCAGCCTTTCAATGTTCACCTTTGCCATAGCATATTTATTCTGTTTGACAATATGCAAAGGTACATCATTCGTTCTTACCATCCCCTGATCTCGTACATCTTGCCCGGCAGGCCCGTGATGGCCCCTTCAAATTCGAGTTTCAGCAGGACCCCGGCAGTTTTTGACGCCCCGAGGCCTGCGATGATCACGATATCGTCGACGGAAGCCCTGTTCTTTTCCATGATCACCGACAGCACCTTTTGTTCGTCGGGCCCATGGCGGGCAAAGCGCTCAGCCAGGTTTTTGCGCCGCAGGCCGGTTTCGGCCCAGGCCATTGAATAACGGATGTCGGCTGCCGACCTGGCCAGCGCCGCCACATTGCGCCTGATCAGGAGGTGGCATCCATCGGAAAACTCGTCATTCACCCTGCCGGGGACGGCAAAAACATCCCTGTTATAAGAATTGGCGATGTCGGCGGTGATGATGGCTCCGCCTTTTGCCGCCGATTCCACCACGAGCACCGCATCGGAAAGGCCGGCGATGATGCGGTTGCGTTTCGGAAAGTTCTCCCTGTCGGGCATCGAGCCGCTCAGGAATTCCGTGATCAAGCCCCCCTGGCTGATCATGCGTGCAGCCATCCGCCTGTTCTCCCAGGGATAGATGCGGTCGAGGCCATGGGCCAGCACCCCTATTGTTTGAAGCCCGGCCGACAAGGCTTTGCGGTGGGCACAGGAATCAATGCCATAAGCCATACCGCTGATGATATCGATATCGTCATCACGAAAGCCTTCGATGATCTCCTCGCAAACCATGCGTCCGTAAGGAGTGGATTTCCGGGTGCCCACCACCGCCAGCGCCTTTTTCCCTTTCATAGCGGCATTACCTTTAAAATACAGCATCAGCGGGCTGTCGGCGCAATGGCGAAGCCGCGAAGGATAATCATCCTCATAATAATACAATGGAACGATGCGATTATTGATGATGAATTTCACTTCCTTCTCGGCCCTGTCGAGCAGCCCCTTCAAACCGGAGCCCTGGCCCAGCAGTCGCGCCACGCCGGGGATTTTGGCCAGGCGTGACCGCGGTTCGCGGAATACCGCCTTTGGATCACCACACCAGGCAATGAGCTTTTTCGCATTCACATGTCCAATGTTGGGTATGAGTGTAATGGCGATGCAATAAAGTAAATTTTCATCCTTTGCATTCATAAGCGGGCTTGGTTTCTGTTTACCTTTGTTATGGGATACCCGTTTTTTTTCAGGCTTGATGGCATCCCCCTGTATATTAATATCCGTTTTTCGAAAATGTCGCAGTATTTATTAAAAAAGATGCGGTAAAAAATGAAAAAAGATTTCAACATTCTGACAGGGCCGCTTGACTGGGGGCTCGGGCATGCAAGCCGTTGTGTCCCCCTGATCAGGATACTGTCCGAAAAGGGAGTAAACGTGATCCCTGCCGCCTCGGGTGCAGGGGCATCCTTCCTGCTGGAGGAGTTTCCCGGGATGGAAATAGTCCCGCTCAATGAATACGGCATCACCTATCCTTCCGGTGGCAGCATGGCCTGGCATATGATGAGACAATCGCCGGCAATCCTGCGCTCGATCCGAAAAGAACACCGTTTGCTGGACGACCTTATTGACAGGCACAGGATTGATGCGGTAATATCCGATAACCGCTTCGGCTTATGGTCAAAGAGGATCCCTTCCATTTACATCACGCACCAGTTGGCGGTCAGGGCCCCGGCTCCACTATCATTTACCGGCGGCCTGCTCTACCGTTTGCATGGCCGCTTCATCAAGCGTTTTGACGAATGCTGGATCCCCGATACGAAGGGGCCCGGATCGCTGGCCGGTGATCTTGCCCACCAGCGCCCTGCCCGCATCCCCGCCTATTTTATCGGACCGCAGTCGAGGTTCGCGAACCACAAAGGGAAAAGATCAAAGACCTATGACCTGATGGCCATCATCAGCGGCCCCGAACCCCAGCGAAGCATATTTGAATCCATGGTCATCCGGCAACTCGGCGAAACCTGCCTTAAAGCACTGGTACTGCTGGGAAAACCGGGAAAGGCCGTAGAGACCGAACAGCGGGGCAATCTTACCATATGCCCCCACATGGACACAGAACGGATGCAGGAAGCCATCATGTCGTCGGAACTGATCCTTTGCCGTTCGGGCTACTCAAGCATCATGGATCTGGCAAGTACGGGGAGCAGGGCTGTGCTGGTTCCTACGCCGGGGCAACCCGAGCAGGAATACCTTGCCTCCTACCATATGGCAAAACGCAATTATTACAGCGTTTCGCAAAAGGAACTCAATATTGCAAGGGTATTCCAGGCGGCAAGAAACTATCCCGGTATCAGGACGGAGAACGACCAGGCTGTCCTGCATAAAAGGATCGATGCACTTTTAATGCGCCTTGGCTAATCAATTTATATTCTTATATCTTTGTTGTATAAAAAAACCTTCCCATGATCTTCAATTTCATCACATGGAATCCTGCGCCTGAGATTTTTGAGCTTGACATACCCGGCCTTGGCGTCATTGCGCCCCGTTGGTACGGGCTGCTGTTTGCCCTCGGCTTTGTGTTTGGGTACATCATCATGCAAAAGATCTTCAAAAAGGAAGGCGTTCCGCTGAAAGTGCTTGACCAGCTGGCTGTATACATGATCGTTGCGACCATCATCGGGGCCAGGCTCGGGCACATACTGTTTTACGAACCCGCCGAATACCTGCGCAACCCCCTGGAAATATTAAAAATATGGAAAGGCGGCCTGGCCAGCCATGGGGCCGGTATTGCCATCATCATTGCCATGCTCTTATTCTCGAAGAAGCATAAAAAGCCATTTATCTGGATTTTTGACCGGATTTGCATCGTGGTGGCGCTGGCAGGCGCATTCATCCGTACCGGAAACCTTATGAACTCCGAGATCTATGGAAATGAGACCAGCCTTCCCTGGGGCTTTATTTTTGTAAGAAGCGACCCTTCGCTGGTTCCCAAACATCCGACCCAGATCTATGAAGCACTCGCCTACTTCGGGATTTTCCTCTTCCTGTGGCTCGTCTATCTGAAAAAGAAAGGGCATCCCAAACCCGGATATCTCTTTGCCATGTTCATGATCCTGGTCTTCTTTTTCCGGTTCCTCATAGAGTTCATCAAAGAACCGCAGGTTGGCTTCGAACAGGACATGGTGCTGAATATGGGGCAGATTCTCAGCATACCTTTTGTGCTGCTGGGGGTTGTGACCCTGTTCATCATTCATCGCAGGAAAGATCAGGGGGCAGGTAAAGGCAAAAACCGGCCACAGAAGGTTGGATCAAAGAAAGATACCAGCCTGTAAAGCTGAATGGTGAAGGATGAAGCCCTCCCGTCAGGGCCTGTTCAGGATTCTTTGCGCATCAGGCACATATTGCTGGTATACCTCCTGGATCTCAGCGGCAAGTTCGTCCTGCCCGTTTTCCTCTGCTACCTCCGACATCCGTTGTAAAACGGCCAGGTTCTGACCGATTTCCGTAGCGTAATAGGTGCCGGCAAAATCAGGATCGAGAGAAGTGAAATACGCCAGTTGTTCATCGCAAACCTCCATCATCAGACGGGTTTCCTCCACGGCTCTTTCAAGCTGCCCGGCATCATAATAGATCTCAATAAAGGGCATCATGATAATATCATAATGGATCTTGTTATGGGGGAAGTAATACAGGCATGTATCCAGTATTTCAGCAGCCTGTAAGGGCTTCCCTTCAAACAACAGGCTTTGGGCAATACGCAGGAAATTTTGCTTCAGTATCCGGGCATGCCTGTAACTTTCACGATCAACGGTCACAGATGGGTGGTTGAGGTTACCCCAACGGAATTCATTCATGACGATATCGTATGATTTCCCGGCATTCACACCGCCGAGCTGCCTGATATAGTCGCGGGCCTTTACCGGCATGAACCTGTACACATTCCCTTCGAGATGGCAATACTCATCGATGTTGACAACCTTCTCGAGTGAGCCGGGATTTGCCAGGTATAGTGGCCGTTCCCAGTTATTGGTAGCCAGGAAATCGAGCAACATCAGGTCATTTTTATACAAGGCATTTTGCCTGATCTCCCATTCGATATAAGGAACGATGAGGTGTGCCATTTCAGGCGGAACAATGCCGTTGTCGACACAGCGGGCCGAATCGACCGTAAGCCTGACCTTCTTGGTCGGCATATAGTTGATCTTCTCCCCTGTGGTGAGCGGGAGTTTGGTCCGTTCATCCTCACTGGCAATGAAGTTGATCAGGTCTTTCAGTTCCACATGATCTTTCAGGCCCCTGTCAACATACATGATATACTGGTTTCTCCCCTTTTCGTACTGATCGTGTGTCAGGGTGAGGGGAATCGGGTCGGAATCATAGACCTTTCGCATCAGTTGGTGCACATACCAGTAACCTGAGGAAAGCATGTAGTTCACCACGCGTATATCGGTTCGGAAGCCTTCCACCTCCTGGGCATACCACAAGGGAAAAGTGTCGTTGTCGCCATTTGTGATGAGCACGGCATGCGGATCGCATGAGGCGAGATAATTCATCCCGAAATCGCGGGCAGCATATTTGCCCGACCGGTCGTGGTCGTCCCATCCTTCGCGGGCCATGATCCCCGGTACCAAAAGCAGGCAAACAAGGGTGACCAGCAGGGGAATGGTCTTTTTTTCACCCAGGTATTTCTTCAGCCAGTGGCTGATGCCCATCACCCCGAGACCGATCCACATGGCAAATGCGTAGAAGGACCCGGCATAGGCATAATCCCTTTCCCTGGGCTGATAGGGATATTGATTCAGGTATAATACAATGGCGATGCCGGTCATGAAAAACAGCAGGGCTACCACCAGCGTGTCGCGTCTGCTTGTCTGAAAATGGAAGATCAGCCCGGCAAGGCCCAGGAGCAGCGGCAGGAAGTAGAATTTATTGCGGGCGGGGCTTTCAAGGCTGGCCGGCAGGCCTTCCTGACTGCCCAGGCGGGCATTATCAATAAAGGGAATTCCGCTCAGCCAGTTTCCGTCGACCGGCCCGGGCTGGGCTTCAATATCATTCTGTCTTCCTACAAAATTCCACATAAAATAGCGCAGATACATATGCCCAAGCTGATAATCAAGGAAAAAGGAAAGATTATCACCAAATGAAGGCCTTCTCAGAGGCTCCCCGTCAACGTTTATCACAGCGGCATTATTCGTATACAGGTTATACATCCGCTTATGTTCGGGTTTCTGGTTGCTCCACATCCTCGGGAAAATGGTCATAAACCGTTTGTCGTAGATTGGTTTTGTTCCACGCCTGTAATCTGTGATCACATACTTGCCCGCCTCCCGGTCCTTGATATAGAGCGGGCTCCCGTCGCCGTAGTCAACAATGGGAGCTGTGTAGTACTGGCCGTACAGTTTGGGCCAGTCGCCATATTGTTCCCTGTTCAGGTAAGAGAGCAGCGCGATGGCATCTTCGGGGCTGTTTTCATCGATGGGAGTGTTTTCATTCGAGCGGATGATGAGCATGAAGAAAGAAGAATATCCGATGAGAATGAAAAGAAAAGATAGGATGATGGTATTCAGGAGCACCCGCCTGTATTGATGGGTGATCCACAATCCAAAAACGATCAGGGCAGTCAGCAAGATGAAATATACCAGGGTACCGGAATTGAAGGGGAAGCCCATGCCATTGACAAAGAAAAGCTCAAATGCCGTTGACAGGCTTACGATGCCCGGAATGATCACGTTCATGATAAAAACGAGCAGCAGCCCGGAAATGATAAAAGTGACGATGATGCCGCGTGTGCCGGCCTTGTATTTTTTAAAATAGTAGACAAAGGCAATGGCCGGTATGGCCAGCAGGTTGAGCATGTGTACCCCTATTGAAAGCCCGATGAGAAATGCGATGAGGATGATCCAGCGCAGGGCGTGTTCCTGACTGGCAACCCTTTCCCAGCGCAGGATGGCCCAGAAGGTGATAGCCGTAAAAAAGGACGACATGGCATATACCTCGCCCTCGACGGCTGAGAACCAGAAGGAATCGGTAAATGTGTATGCCAGGGCACCCACCAGGCCGCTGCCCAGGATGGCATACATCTTGTTTGCACTCATCTCTTCGCCGGGTACCAGCTTGCGAGCCAGCATGGTGATGGTCCAGAAGAGAAACATTATTGTGAGGCTGCTGCAGAGCGCCGACATAACATTGACCATCAGGGCCACGTGCGCGGTACTGCCAAAGGCAAACAAGGAAAAAAACCTTCCGATCATCTGGAAGAGTGGCGCCCCCGGCGGGTGGCCAACCTGCAGCTTGTAGGCCGTGGCAATATACTCACCGCAATCCCACCAGCTTGTAGTGGGTTCAAGGGTAAGAAAATAAACCAGGGTTGCGATGAGAAACACCAGCAATCCCAGATACATATTCAGTTTATAATATTGCTTTTCCATGTGCAGGGTTCTTATAATGTTCAATTGCCACAGCGAAAATAGGAAATTTGCCCCATTGGAATCCCTGTAAGCGTGTAAATTATATTTTTTTTATCGCGGCAGCGGAGGAAAAATTGCCCGAAAGTCCTGTTTTTGAATAAAAAAGAGCCTCATTTTTTTAGAATTAATAATTTTTATACCTTTGCAGTCCGAAAATCGTATGGACGGTTTTATTGTCCGATGGTGTAACTGGCAACACGTCTGATTTTGGTTCAGAAGAGTCCAGGTTCGAGCCCTGGTCGGACAACGAGCGGAAGAAGGTATTATGCAGAGGGGACGATGTCCCCTCTTTTGTTGATGAAAGATGATAAAGGAAAAGCACATACGCGAACTGGCAGGGCAACAGCTTGAAGGCACGGACATGTTCGTCGTGCGGGTGATTGTAAAGCCGGGCAACCGGATTCAGCTGATCCTCGATGGCGACCGGGACCTGACCATCGAAGACTGCATGCGGCTCAGCAGGTTCATTGAGGGTAAGCTTGACCGCGACAGCGAGGATTTTGAGCTCACGGTATCCTCAGCCGGGCTCGACCAGCCTTTCAGCATGATGAGGCAGTACAGGAAATACCTTGGCAGGGAAGTGGAAGTTAAACTTCTTGACGACAGCAGGTTCACCGCAACCCTCAAAGATGTTACAGATCAAGAAATTGCGTTTATCAGGCATACAAAAAAAGGTGAAAAGAAAGCGAAACAGCAAGAAAGCGAGCAACGTTTGCCTTTCAGTGAAATAAAGGAAACCAGGCCGGCCATAATATTTAAAAGATAATCCAACAGAAAAAATCGGAACAATGGACAATATCAATTTGGTAGAAACTTTTTCGGAATTTAAGGAATTCAAGAACATCGACAGGGAGATGCTCATGGTGATCCTCGAAGATATTTTTCGCGGCATGCTGGGAAAAAAATTCGGGACCGATGAAAACTTTGACATCATTGTAAACGTCGATAAGGGCGACCTCGAGATCTGGAGGAACAGGCTGATCGTTGAAGACTCCGAACTTGAGGATGAAAATACCCAGATCGCCCTCTCGGAAGCCATCAAGATCGAACCCGACTTTGAAGTGGGTGAAGAAGTTTCAGAGGAGATGAAACTGGCCGACTTTGGCAGAAGGGAGATCCTCTCCATCCGGCAACTGCTCACGGCCAAGATACAGGAATACGAAAAAGACACCGTTTACCAGAAGTATAAGGAAAAGATCGGTGAGATCATCACCGGGGAAGTTTACCAGGTATGGAAAAAAGAGATCCTCGTGCTGGATGATGAATACATTGAGCTAACCCTTCCCAAGTCGGAACAGATTCCTTCCGACTTCTACCGCAAGGGCGACACCATCAGGGCGGTCGTGTCAAAGGTGGAAATGCGGGGCGGCTCCCCTACCATCATTCTTTCACGCACATCGCCCGTCTTCCTCGAACGCCTTTTCGAATCGGAAGTGCCAGAAGTATATGACGGACTGATCACCATAAAAAACATTGTGAGGGTTCCCGGCGAGCGGGCCAAGATCGCGGTGGAATCGTATGACGACCGCATCGACCCCGTCGGTGCGTGCGTTGGTATGAAAGGCTCACGTATCCACGGCATCGTGCGTGAATTGAAGAACGAGAACATCGATGTGATCAACTATACAACCAACCCGACGCTGTTCATCAGCAGGGCGCTGAGTCCGGCAAAGATCTCTTCAATCAACATCGACGATGAAAACAAAAAGGCTGAAGTGTACATGAAACCCGATCAGGTATCGCTGGCCATCGGTAAAGGAGGCTACAACATCCGGCTTGCCGGGAAACTGACGGGTTATGAGATCGATGTATACCGCGACACCGATACCGACATGGAAGATGTTGACCTTGTTGAATTTGCAGATGAAATTGACAACTGGATCATTGAAGAACTGAAAAGCATCGGCTGCGATACCGCCAAAAGCGTCCTGGAGCTGAAACCCGAAGAACTTGTCAAACGTACCGACCTGGAAGTGGAAACCATCAACGAAGTGATCAGGATACTGAAAGCCGAATTTGAATAAAAATATTACTTTTATCAGCTTAATTGCCTGAAAAATAAGAGGAATTAAAATACTGGATTCAATAGTATGACGGATACATCAAAAGCCACAAGATTAAGTAAAGCCGCACGCGAATTCAACGTGAGCATCCACAGGATCGTTGAATTCCTTGCAAAAAAAGGCATTGAGATCATCGAAAACCCGAACACGAAGATCAGTGGCGAAGAATATGATTTGCTGGTACAGGAATTCCAGTCGGAGAAAGCCGTCAAGGAAGAATCCAAAAAAATGGAGATCGATACCAGCCGTCATACCACCATAGACCTTCAGGACAGAAAGAGCCAATCACACAGGGAAGAGCCCGATTATGACGAGGATATCATCATCAAGCGCAGCACCATCGACACCGACATTCCTGCCAAAATCACTCCCCCCAAGGAGAAAGCACCCGCTCCTCCCCCTGCCGCGAAAAAAGAAGAAACTGTAGAAAAGAAAAAGGAGGAGGAAACTGCCGCGGAAACCGAAGAGAAGAAAGAAGAAAAAGGCAAGATCAAGGTACTTGACAAAATCGACCTGGACTCCTTAAACCAGAAAACACGGCCGGCTAAAAAGAAGAAGGAAGACAGGAAGAAAGAGGCTGAGGAAAAGAAAACGGAAAAACCGGCTGAAAAGGATGAAAAACCTGCCGGCGCAAAAACGGCTGAGGCAGAAAAGAAAACCCCGGAAAAGAAGGAAGAAGAGAAAAAGGAAGCCGAAAAACCGGAAGTAAAGGAACAACCCGAAGAAAAGCCAAAAAAGGATGATAACTTTTTAGAGACCAAAGTGACCAAGCTTGAAGGCCTGAAGATCCTTGACAAGATCGATCTGAAAGAATTCGAGAAGAAGCCGGTGGCTTCATCCAAGGACGACAAGGTCTCGCACAAGAAAAAACGCCGTCGTATACCCACGCCGAAACAGGTGACGGAACATGGCGGCAAGCGTACGGATGAAAAGGGGAAAGGCCGCGGAAGGCGAAAGAAGGATGTGGTAAAGCCTGAAGTTAGCGAAGAGGAAATCCAGAAACAGATCAGGGAAACCCTGGCCAGGCTGGCACCCACCGGTAAGTCGAAAGGCGCCAAATACAGGAAACTGAAACGTGAAGCCGCCAGCCACCAGATAGAAGAAGAACAGAAACAGATAGAAGCCGAAAAGAAAGTACTGAAACTAACAGAATTTGTTACGGCAAACGACCTGGCTAACATGATGAATGTGAATCCCACCCAGGTAATTTCGGCTTGTATGACCCTGGGCTTGCTGGTTTCCATTAACCAGCGACTTGATGCGGAAACACTGAACCTCGTGGCCGAGGAGTTTGGATATTCGGTGCAGTTCGTAAGCGTGGAAGTACAGGAAGCCATCGGTGTGACCGAAGAAGTTGATGACGAATCAACCTTGTTGCCGCGTGCCCCCATCGTAACGGTGATGGGACATGTTGACCATGGAAAAACCAAACTGCTCGACTATATACGTAAGGCAAATGTAGTGGCCGGTGAAGCGGGCGGGATCACGCAGCATATCGGCGCCTATGAAGTGACTCTCGAAGATGGCAAGAAGATCACCTTCCTCGATACGCCCGGGCATGAGGCCTTCACGGCCATGCGTGCCAGGGGCGCCAAGGTCACCGATGTTGCGATCATCATCATTGCCGCCGACGACAGCGTGATGCCCCAGACCAAGGAAGCCATTAACCACGCGCAGGCTGCAGGCGTACCCATTGTGTTTGCCATTAACAAGATCGACAAGCCCAATGCCAATCCCGACAGGATCAGGCAGCAACTTTCTGAGATGAATATCCTGGTTGAAGAATGGGGCGGCAAATTCCAGAGCCAGGAAATATCAGCCAAGGAAGGGGTCAATGTGGAAGAACTGCTTGAAAAGGTTCTGCTCGAAGCCGAAATGCTTGACCTTAAGGCCAACCCTGACAAAAAGGCCGTTGGTACCGTGATCGAATCATCGCTCGACAAAGGCAGGGGCTATCTGACCAACGTGCTGATACAAAGCGGGACCCTTCATGTGGGCGACATCGTCCTTTCGGGCGCCTATCATGGAAAGGTCAGGGCAATGTACAATGAACGGAGCCAGCCGCTCAAAGAGGCAGGCCCTTCCTCGCCCGTGCTGATGCTGGGGCTGAACGGGGCTCCGCAGGCCGGCGACAGCTTCAACGTGATGAAGGATGAGCGCGAAGCCAAAAGCATTGCCAACAAGCGCGAACAGTTACAGCGTGAACAGGGCTTACGGACACAGAAACACATCACCCTTGATGAGATCGGCCGCAGGATCGCCATCGGCGATTTCAAGGAGCTGAACCTGATCGTAAAGGGCGACGTGGACGGATCTGTCGAGGCCTTGTCCGACAGCCTCATACGGCTGTCGACCGAAGAAGTGCAGGTGAACGTAATCCTGAAAGGCGTTGGCGCCGTGACCGAAACAGACGTTATGCTGGCCTCGGCCTCCAATGCGATCATCCTGGGATTCCAGGTGCGGCCGCAGCCAAGCGCCAGAAAACTCGCCGAACAGGAACAGATCGACATACGCCTGTACAGCATCATCTACCAGGCCATTGAAGAGATCAAAGCCGCCATTGAAGGTATGCTTTCGCCCGACATCGAAGAAAAGATCACCAGCAACGTGGAGGTAAGGGAAGTTTTCAAGATCACCAAAGTCGGGACCGTGGCCGGTTGCATGGTGCTCGACGGAAAGATCACGCGCCATTCGAAGATCAGGGTGATCCGCGACGGCATCGTGGTATACACAGGCCTTCTCGGTTCACTGAAACGTTTCAAGGAAGATGCCAAAGAAGTTTCGGCCGGTTACGAATGCGGGCTGAATATTGTAAACTTCAACGACATCAAGGTAGGCGACATCATAGAAAGCTACGAAGAAGTGGAAGTAAAAAGAAAACTCTGATCAGCTCCTCTCTGATCATCCTGCCGTTTGTTCTTTTTCAAATCCCATCAGCGGCTGAAATTCCTGAACAAGGTCTGATCACGGTCGGGTCCTACCGAAACGATCCCGATGGGGACTCCGGTCTTTTCTTCCAGGAACCCTATATATTCATTCAGTGCAGCAGGGATACCGGCCGTATCCGAAAGCTTGTCGAGTTGCTGTTCCCAACCCCGTAAACCCGTATAAACCGGGCTTATTTCATGAGCCGTCATGTCGTAAGGTACTTCCGCGCTTTCTGATCCCTGAACATCATATCCTGTACAGACATTGATCAGGGGGAAGGGGCTCAGCACATCCGTTTTCATCATAAACAGCTTACTTACACCGCTGAGCATGATGGCATAGTTCAGCGCCACCAGATCAAGCCACCCGCAACGGCGCGGACGGCCTGTTGTTGAGCCGAATTCATGGCCCGTTTCACGCAACAGCTCGCCGGTCTCATCAAAAAGCTCGGTAGGGAAAGGGCCGCTGCCCACCCGGGTACAATATGCCTTGAACACGCCAAACACCTCACCGATCCCGGCAGGCGGCACACCCAGGCCTGAACAAACACCTGCACAAACCGTACTGGATGAGGTAACGAAAGGATAGGTGCCAAAATCAATATCGAGCATTGACCCCTGCGCCCCTTCGGCAAGTACCCTTTCGCCTACGGCAAGCGCCCGGTTAATAAAATATTCGCTGTTTACCATTTTAATACCATTGAATACCGCAAGTGCTTCGAGCCATGCCGATTCATAATCGGAAAAGCTCAGGCCGTCGAATTCAAAATCATTCTGGCTGAAACCAAGTGCAGCAACGGCCCGCAGGTGCGCTTCACGTATGGTATCATATTTATGGCCGAACTGGCCGGTGCCGATATCGCCTGTACGCAGGCCAAGGCGGGCCACCTTATCGGTATAGGCCGGACCGATGCCTTTCAGCGTGGAACCAATCTTATCATGCCCCCTGGCCCGCTCGTTGGCGGCGTCCATCAGCCGGTGGGCAGGAGTGATCAGGTGGGCCTTGCGCGATATGTAAAGTCGTTCGGCAGCAGGAATATTGTTTCCCGCAAGCATTTCCAGTTCTTTCCTGAAGATGAAGGGATCGAGGATAACACCGTTTCCGATAAGGTTTTTGGCTCTTTCAGAAAAAATCCCCGAAGGAATGGTATGAAGAATGAATTTCCGCCCCCCGAAGATAATGGTGTGCCCGGCATTCGGGCCGCCCTGGAAGCGTGCAATAATGTCGTAGCCGGGGGTGAGCACGTCCACAATCTTTCCCTTCCCTTCGTCACCCCACTGGAGACCAAGCAAAACATCAACTTTCATGGATTACTTTATTTCTTTTTGATGCGTCCGTAAAAAGTGAGCGAGTGATGCGTCACCTCAACATTAAGGGTCTTTTCAACATACTCCCTGATATCGTTGATGCGCGGATCAGAAAACTCGATCACCTGCCCCTTGTCAATATCAATAAAATGATCGTGCTTTTTGAACTTGTATGAACGCTCAAACTGTGCACAGTTATTCCCAAACTGGTGCTTGGTAACAAGGTTGCAGTCGAGCAGGAGTTCAATGGTATTGTAGAGTGTGGCACGGCTGACACGGTATTTATTGTTTTTCATCCTGATATACAGCGTTTCAATATCGAAATGCCCCTCCGTGGCATAGATCTCCTTCAGGATGGTGTATCTTTCGGGGGTTTTCCTGTGTCCGCGCTGTTCCAGAAAGTCCGTAAATATCTTTTTGACTTGCTCCAGGGTATCCTTATTCTTGTCTGTCATTGAAGTACCTGTTAAACAATGGTCAAATTTAAAAAAATATCTATTATAATTTGGTATAAATAAAAATAATTTCCTTAAACACCGATATTGCCGGGTTATAAATGCCCCTGCCGGGGGCCGGACCGGCTCCCCGCAGGGGCAACAAACACAGGGATCAGTCCCTGCTGCGGTCGATACGGCTTACGTGCTGGATCTCCGGGATCTCTTTGAGGCTGCTGATGAGTTGTTCGAGTATTTCGGTACTCTGAATGTACAGCATCACCGAAGCATCGGTCAGGCCATCATGCGTATTGAGATTGAATGAACGGATGCTGAGCCCGTGTTTATCTGAAATGATCTCCGATATCTGCTTAACAAGTCCTTTCTTATCCACCCCCTTGAACATGATACCGGTAAGAAAACCGATGGATTCGTTGGTCCGCCATTTTGCCTTGATGATCTGGTTGCCGTGGCTCGACATCAATCTGATCCCGTTCGGACAGTTTGTACGGTGTATCATGATCTTCCCCCTGCTGGTCATGAATCCAACCACATCATCGCCGGGAATCGGGTTGCAGCATTTCGAAATGCTGTAGCGAATATCGCTGATGTCATCGCTCAACACCAGTGATTCCGGCTTTTCCTTCAGTTGTTCATCCAGTTTGGTTTCGCTTGTTTTCTGGGATTTCGACCTGCTGAACGGCCTGCTGATAAACCTGAGCCAGGTACCTTTATCGGTCAGCTGTGTAAAGGCCTTAACCTTCTGGGGCGGGATGTTGCCTTCAACGAGGTCGTAATACATTTTGTTCTGCGAGTTGTAACCGATATATTCCATAAAGCGGTTGGCAACGCCTTCGGAGAACGCTACTTTTTGCTGCTTCAGCAAACCTTTGAGGCGTTCACGTCCGGCATCCGCATGTTTCCGGTATTCCTCCTTTAGTGCGGCGGTGATCCTGTGGCGGGCCCTGGCGGTAATGACAAAGTCGAGCCAGTTTTCGCGCGGGAACTGTTTCTGGGAGATGATCACCTCCACCTGGTCGCCACTTACCAGTTTATGGTTCAGCGGCACCAGTGCATGGTTTACCTTTGCACCGATGGCCTGGTTGCCGATCTGGGAATGAATATTATAGGCAAAATCAAGAACGGTGGCATTGGCAGGAAGGCTTTTCAACTCACCCTGGGGCGTATAAACGAATATCTCGTCCGAAAAAAGGGTCAGCTTGAAATCATCGACAAAATCGATGGCATCAAGGTTCTCGCCCTTCAGCAATTCCCTGATCCTGTTCAGCCACTCGTCCAGGCCCGAATCGCGGTCGGTCCCGTTCTTATATTTCCAGTGGGCGGCATACCCTTTCTCGGCGATCTCATCCATCCGCCTGGTACGTATCTGCACTTCCACCCATTTTCCCGAGTGGCTCATCACGGTGGTATGAAGGGCTTCATAGCCATTGGCTTTCGGCAGGGATATCCAGTCGCGCAGTCGATTCTGGTTTGGCCGGTAGTGGTCGGTAATGACGGAATATACACGCCAGCATTCTTCCTTTTCCCTTTCCACAGGGGTTTCTATAATGATACGGATGGCAAAGATGTCGAAGACATCCTCAAAGGGGATGCCATTCTTTTTCATTTTATCCCAGATTGAATAGATTGACTTTTCACGGTCGATGATGGTAAAGTCGATACCTTTCCCGGCAAGGTCTTTCTTGATGGGATAGATGAACTTATTGATAAAGCGTTTACGTTCGGGGCGCGATTCTTCGAGTTTTTCGGTAATGGTGAGATAGATCTCCGGCTCCAGGTATTTCATGGCCAGGTCTTCAAGTTCACTCTTTATGGCATACAACCCCAGTCGGTGTGCCAGTGGGGCGAACATATACAGGGTTTCCGAAGCGATCTTGAGTTGTTTGCCGGCAGGCATGGAGTCGAGGGTACGCATATTGTTGAGCCTGTCGGCAAGCTTGATCAGGATCACCCTGACATCGGCCGAGAGGGTCATCAGCATTTTCCTGAAATTCTCTGCCTGTTGCGATGATGAAGGATGGTCAAATATATCTTCGATCTTTGTCAGGCCATCAATGATCCCTGTAACCTTATCGCCGAACTGTACCCTGATATCGGCCAGGGTATATTCAGAATCTTCCACTACATCGTGCAGCAGGGCGCAAATGACCGAGGTGGTACCAAGCCCGATCTCTCCGGCCGCGATACGGGCAACTTCAATAGGATGATAGATATAGGGTTCGCCCGACTTGCGGCGCATGTTCTTGTGTGCATCCACGGCCAGGTTGAAGGCCTTCCTGATCAGTTTCCTGTCTTCGGGCCTTCCACGCTTCGACCATACCCTTAGCAGGTTACGGTAGCGATTGAGTATTTCCGAGTTTTCCTTTTCCGGGTTGGGAGTATAGTTCACTTCCATGGGTTGTCATTAACCTATGACAAAATTACGCTAAAATCTCATATTCTTTGCCTGTTCCCGGCCACTTATTGTAATTATTGCTATTTTTGGAATAAACTGAGAATTGTATGTAAACCATGAAAAGGCTGATAGTATTTCTTACAGCCCTGCTGTTTTTCATCCCCGCACTGCTGGCCACACACCAGCGGGCGGGAGAGATCACCTACAGCTATGTGGCGGGCCTTACCTACGAGATCACCATCATCACATACACCCGCACATCGGCCCCCGCCGACAGGCCCTGGCTTGAAGTATCATGGGGAGACGGCAGCAGCAGCGAGTTGCCCCGGACCGAAAAGATCAATTTTGGCAACGACATCAGCAAGAATGTATATGCATACGTACCGGAAATGGGAGCCACACAGGCCCGCCACACTTATTCATCGCCGGGCACCTATAAGATTTCAGTAGAAGACCCCAACCGGAACAGCGGGGTGATGAACATCCCCAACTCTGTAAACGTGCCCCTGTATATCGAAAGTGTATTGACCATCAACCCCCTGCTGGGGATCAATAATTCGCCGGTACTTCTCAACCCGCCCATCGACAACGGCTGTGCACAACAGGTATACATCCACAACCCGGGGGCATATGATATCGATGGCGACAGCCTGGCATACAGCCTCATCGACTGCCGTGGCGCAGGGGGGCTGCCGATACCGGGTTATGCCCTTCCGGTTGCCACCGACAGCATCAGCATCAACCCCTTAACCGGCGATCTTTTCTGGGTAAAACCGCCCATGCAGGGTGAGTTCAACATTGCCATCCTGGTAGAGGAATACAGGAACGGGATCAAGATCGGGAGTGTTACACGCGACATGCAGATCACCATCGTTGGCTGCAACCATCAGCCACCGGTGATCCATCCCATTGCCGACACATGCGTGGAAGCAGGCGATACGCTGGTGCTTGACATCATGGCCACGGAACCCGACAACCATCTTGTGGAACTCAGCGGGACGGGCGGGCCCTTTGCGGTTGAAGAAAGCCCGGCATGGCTTTCGCCCGACCCAGCCGTAGGACGCGACACCGTCAGGGCCACCTTTACCTGGCCAACGGTATGCAACCATATTCAAAAGCAGCCCTATTACGTATATTTCAGGGCCGAAGACGATGGCAGCCCGGTAAACCTGGTCGACCTCAAAACCGTTGCCATCACGGTGATCGGGCCGGCACCGAAAGGGCTGACAGCCGAGGCGGCCGGCAACAGCTTCCGCCTGAGCTGGAACAGGAGCCCCTGTCCGAAAGCAAGCAAATACAAACTCTACAGAAGAATTGGCTATTACGGTTTTGTGCCCGGATATTGCGAAACAGGGGTACCCGCCTATACGGGATACAGCCTCATCCACACCAGCGGAACAGCCATTGACACAACCTATGTGGACCTGGGCGGGCCCGGCGGACTCATCAACGGCCTTGATTATTGCTACATGGTGGTGGCAGTTTTTGCCGATGGCGCCGAAAGCTATGCTTCCGAGGAGGTTTGCGCCCAACTCAAACGTGACCTGCCCATCATCACCAATGCCGGCAACGACAGCAGCGCGCTTGAAACCGGGCATGCCCGGGTAGCCTGGTCGAAGCCGACCGAACTCGACACCATTCAAATACCGGGACCCTATTCATACGAACTTTACCGGGCACCCGGAATAAACGGGCAGGAATTCGTTCTTACACAAAATTTCGCGGGGCTGGATGACACGACTTACCTCGATACCGGTGTGGACCTGAACCAGGACAATACAGGATACAATTACAGGGTCGACCTGTACAGCCAGAGCTATGGCTATGTCGGTTCCAGCCGGGATGCCGGTACAATCTTTCTGACAATCTATGAAACCGACCGGAGGCTCGAACTCAACTGGAGCCTTGACGTACCCTGGTTCAATGAAACTTATACCCTATACAGAAAAACGCCGGGAGAAAACGTTTACGAGGAAATAGCCACAACGGCAAATACTTATTACGCTGACACAGGCCTCGTGAACGGGGAGGAATATTGTTATTACGTTATGAGTTCGGGAAGTTACGGCACACAGGGTCTGGTGGATCCCATCATCAATTTTTCACAAATTGGCTGTGGCATCCCGGTTGACAACGTCCCGCCATGTCCGCCCGTACTGAATGTATATACCAATTGTGCGCTATTGCACAACAAACTCCGCTGGACCAACAGCGCCCTTGCCGATACCTGCGATGCCGACATTGCATGGTATTACATTTACTACGGTGCCGGTCAGGCATCGGATCTGTCATTGATCGATTCAGTGCCCCAAAGCAGCGACGACAGCCTCACCTACATACACGAAGGGGTCACCCTGGGTTGTTATGTGGTAAGCGCCCTTGATTCGGTGGGCAATGAGAGCGAATACAGCAACATTGTTTGTGCGCCCGGCTGCCCGGGTTACAGGCTTCCCAATGTATTTACCCCCAATGGCGACCAGCACAACGATTATTTTACACCTTTCCCTGAAACTTTAAGCGGTGTGGAAAAGATCGAGATCAGGATCTTTAACCGCTGGGGGCTGCTCGTATTCGAAAGCAGCGACCCCATGATCAACTGGGACGGGCGCAACCGGCAAACCAACAGGGATTGCCCCGAAGGTACCTATTTTTACGTTTGCGAAGTATACGAAAAAACCCTGTCGGGACTCGTACAGAGAACCTTACAGGGTTCGGTCACCATTCTCAGGTAACATATTTCATATTGACTGCGCCTGGCAGTATTTCGGCTTCGCGAAATCAGTTATTTATTATCGAATTTCCCTAGTAAAGTGATCAGGTCGACCACCCGTTGTGAATATCCCCATTCGTTGTCGTACCAGTTAAGGGTTTTCACGATGCGTTTGCCCAGTACCCTGGTATATTCGGGGTCGTAGATGGAGCTGTAGGGATTCCCGACGATATCGGACGAGACCACTTTCTCTTCGGTATAGAGCAGGATATTCTCAAGCTTTTTGGTTTTGGAGGCGATCCGCACTGCAGCATGGATATCCTCGACTGTCACATCCTTTTCCACTTCCACCACCAGGTCAACCACCGAGCCATCGGGAACGGGGACCCTTGAGGCCATGCCGTCGAGTTTTCCCTTCAGTTCAGGGATTACCTGACCAACTGCCTTGGCGGCTCCCGTTGTTGTGGGGATGATGTTTTCGGCGGCGGCACGTCCGCGACGCCAGTCTTTATGCGGCACATCTGCCAGGCGCTGGTCATTGGTATATGCATGCGTGGTTGTCATCAACCCTTCCTTGATGCCAAATGAATCGTGCAGGACCTTGGCCATGGGAGCCAGGCAATTGGTTGTGCAGCTGGCATTGGAGATGATCCTGTGTTCGGGTTTTAGGTCATCATCATTCACGCCCAGCACTACCGTACAGTCGATCTCATCCTTTGCAGGCACGGTCAGTATCACCCTTCCGGCACCGGCTTTCAGATGCATTTCAAGTTGCCCGCGTGAACGGAAAATTCCCGTTGCCTCCACCACTACATCGATATTAAGTTCTTTCCAGGGCAGTTCTTCGGGATTGCGGATGCTCAGCATCTTCACATTCTCGTAGGGGGTGATCAGCATGTCGTTTTCCAGGGTAATATCCTGGCCGAAACCCGACATTACGGTGTCGTATTTCAGGAGGTAAGCCAGCACCTCGTTATCAAAAAGATCGTTGATAGCGATCACGTCAATGTCTTCCCTTGCGTTGAGGATCCTGAACACCGAGCGTCCGATCCTGCCAAATCCGTTTATTGCTACTCTCATTTTGAGCCTCCTTTCTTGTCTAATTCATGATATCCCAGCATCAGGTCTTTGATCCTGCATGCCGTGGCAAGTGCCGTATGATACCAGGTGAGTGTTTTTATCATGCGCCCGGGCGATTTCATTGTGGCGCGGGCATCAAAGTTCACCGAATGTTTGTCGCCGATCACATCGGTCGACACGATGGGGTCGTTCACCACGCGGACCACATCCGGGTGTTTTTTTGCATAAGCGGCCACAGCATTGTTAATCATTTCAATGCTTACACCTTCCTGCTTCAGTACCGTTGTAAGGTCGAGCAGCGAGCCATTTGGTACGGGCACGTTCAGCGCCGAGCCTTCGATCCTTCCCTTGAATTCGGGCATGATATGCTGGATCCACCGCGGGCTGGGTGTTTCGTTGGGAATGATATTCTCTGCTGCAGAACGGCTTCTCCTGAAGTCTGACCCGGCCTTGTCGCGCAATGGCTGGTCGGAGGTATAGGAGTGAACCGTTGTAAGCATGGCATAGTCGACGCCAAAGGCCTCATCGAGTATCTTCAGCAGCAGCGAGGTAGCGTTTGTGGTAGCCGATCCGGCCGAGACCAGGCGATCGGAGGCCTTCATGGTATGGTCATTTACACCTTTCACAACAATGCGGTCGATCTCGTCGGCCGGAAGCATGGTCAGTATTACGCGGTCGGCGCCTGCTTTGATATGACGTTCCATATCTGACCTTTTCTTATACATGCCCGTTCCGTCGATGGCAAAGTCAACATCAAAAACGTCCCATTGCACATCACCGGGCTCAAAATGCCTGCCCTGTATCATGCGGGCCCTGCCATTTTCCGATACCAGAAAATTCCCTTCAAGTTTCACATCAATACCCCCCTTGGTCTCTGCCCTAAGCAGATAGTCAAGAACATCGGGCCGCCCCAGATCGGCGATGGCCACGATCTCTATCCTGTCATCGTTGAGGCACTGCCGGTAGATATGCCTGCCAACCTCACCGAATCCCATAATTCCTACTCGGATCTTGTTCATCTTTTAAAGTTTAATGGTTAGTATTCGACCCGCAAAATACCGGGCCTTTCATCTCGTCTGCCAATATCAACGAATCAAAGGTATATTGGTTCACCAACGGAGTGCAAAATTAGTTATATTTTTCATGTTTGCCATATTATCATAACATTAATTACCAAGCCATAAAGCCCTATTTAAATATCTTTCGCGAATCATAATTATGCGTATTTTTGCGGGCATGAAAAACACCAGGAACTTCTGTATCATTGCCCATATCGATCACGGTAAAAGTACGCTTGCCGACCGGCTGCTTGAGTACACCGGCACGATCAGCGGGCGAGAAATACAGGAGCAGGTACTGGACGACATGGAACTGGAGCGTGAACGTGGCATCACCATCAAGAGCCACGCCATACAAATGATTCACGAGCACGAAGGAACGACATACAAGCTTAACCTGATTGATACCCCCGGCCATGTTGATTTTTCCTATGAAGTGTCGCGGTCGCTGGCCGCGTGCGAAGGGGCACTGCTGATCATCGATGCCACACAGGGTATACAGGCACAGACCATCTCCAACCTTTACCTGGCCATAGAGAACGACCTGGCCATCATACCTGTTATCAACAAGATGGACCTGGAAGCCGCCATGCCCGAAGAGGTAAAAGACCAGATCGTTGATCTGATCGGATGCGGCCGTGAGGAGATCATCGAAGCCAGCGGCAAGACCGGATACGGCGTGGACCGGATACTCGAAGCCATTGTGAAAGAAATACCGCCTCCGGGAGGTGACCCCGGTGCACCCCTGCAGGCACTGATCTTCGACTCCATATTTAACTCCTATCGCGGAATTATTGCCAATATCAGGATTATGAACGGAACCCTCAAAAAAGGGGATTTTGTCAAGTTTTTCAATACGAAAAAAGAATATGACGCCGACGAGATCGGGGTGCTGAGGCTGAAACGTGAAGAAAGAAAAGAGCTGTCGGCCGGCGATGTGGGCTACATCATTTCCGGTATAAAACTTTCAAAGGAAGTGCGGGTGGGCGACACCATCACGCACGTCGAAAGGCCCTGCGAAAAAGGCATTGAAGGCTTCGAAGAGGTCAAGCCCATGGTCTTTGCCGGCATCTACCCCGTTGATGCCGATGATTACGAGGAGTTGCGCGCTTCCATCGAAAAACTACAGCTCAACGACGCCTCGCTCACTTTCGTTCCCGAATCCTCTGCCGCTCTCGGTTTCGGCTTCAGGTGCGGGTTCCTGGGGCTTCTGCACATGGAGATCATCCAGGAAAGGCTCGACCGCGAATTCGACATGAATGTGATCACCACCGTACCCAACGTATCCTACAAGGTTGCCACCAACAAAGGCGAATATATTGAAGTACACAACCCCTCGGGCCTCCCCGACCCCAAATATATCGACCACATTGAAGAGCCATACATCATCGCGCAGATCATTTCCAAGAGCGAATATGTGGGCTCGGTCATGAAACTCTGCATCGATAAGAGAGGAACGCTTAAAAACCAGGTTTACCTGACCAGCGACCGCGTGGAGGTCACTTTTGAGATGCCGTTGGGGGAGATCGTATTCGACTTTTACGACAAGCTCAAGAGTATTTCCAAGGGATATGCCTCCTTCGACTACCACCAGTCGGGATATAAACCCGCCAACCTTGTCAAGCTCGACATACTGCTGAACGGTGAGTCGGTTGATGCACTTTCCACCCTGATCCACCGCGACAATGCCTATGATTTTGGCAAGCGCATGTGCGTAAAGCTAAAGGAGCTCATCCCACGTCAGCAATTTGACATCGCCATACAGGCTGCCATCGGGGCCAAAGTAATCTCGAGGGAAACAGTTAAGGCGCTGAGAAAAGACGTAACCGCCAAGTGTTACGGGGGCGATATCACCCGAAAACGCAAACTGCTCGAAAAACAGAAAAAAGGCAAAAAGAGGATGCGGCAGGTCGGCAATGTAGAGGTCCCGCAGCAGGCCTTCCTGGCCGTCCTTAAGCTGGATTAATTTGTCTGCCTGTATCCGGCATCATAAGAAATCAATTTCCTTGTTGCGTTAAGAAATGTAATTCCGGAATTTATATTGTTGTTTTATCCCGCAAAGTTGACACTTCAATCATATCCTTTTGAAGGCAACGATATAGTCCTTCACGCAACGAAGCGAATCACCATTTTGTTTAGTTATACGCCAACGATACGATCTATCTGTATTAACAAGCACCCTGCGGTACCAGGCTTCGTAATAATCGCAGGCAGTTGATGACCTAAACATCTCTGACATCCTATTACAATATATGAACCATTTTCATCATATTAACCGCCGGGAACAGAATTACTGCCGGCTTTCGGTGATGTTGGATGATAGATCTGTAAAAACAACGGTAAGGGGCACCATACTGCTTGCCGGGGCAACCGGAAGTACTCAGCAGCCGCCCTTGATTTCAATCGCCTTGGGTTTTGGAGGAGCATTGATATTCTTCAATGAACTCACCAGGTCGAGCATTTTCAGGGCTGTTACCTGTCTGAAATGAAAAACATCCAGTTGTGCTTTGGTAGGGTTTTCGGGCGGGGGTTCGATGCCCGAGAACATCCTTTTGAATTCCTGTGCGCTTTCACGCAGTATATAATTCTCTGACCTGCCGATATATTTGGCTTTGAGGCAGGCCATCCTGACCAGGGTATCATGATCGGCATAAAAGATATTGATTCTCATATTTTGTTTGAACAAAGCGGCATACTGTCTTTCCATGATGCGGTCGAAAGGAATGTTGATGGCCAGCGGAATATGGTATTCTTCATATTCTTCCGGTGAACGTACGTCGATAATGTTCATGGTATAATGATGACTAACGATCTCGTTGGCCAGCTTATCGGCCGAGATCTCTTTAAAAACGCAGCTTTGCTGACGTTTCGCTTCGGCAATGCGCATATTGATGATATCCGTTTTGCCCGGCAGGAATGCCACCACGGACAGTATAAACAACAGTCCTGCTGTTGCCATGGCATAACGGTTCCTCAGTGACACGGCTATGCTGTTGGGTCTCTTGTTAACTTTGTTTTCGATGTACCAGGTAGCCACGAAAGCCCCGATGGCCATGAAGGCCAGTAAAAACCCAAAGAGAATATCTGACATGCCCAGGTAATCCGAAATGCGCACCTGCCCGAGGTCATTGGCGTAATACATGTTTTCGATGAGCGGGAAGGTCTCCGTGAAGGCAAAAACGCCCAGGATGGCCCCGATGATGAATGCCAGGGCATCGAGCTTGCCAACCGCCACGGCGCATACACTGGTTCCCGGGCAAAAGCCGCCGATGATAAAGCCGGCGCCCATCACGGCACCTCCGATCAGGGCTGAATTAAAAAAGGTGGGGTTCACATAGATAACATTCAGGTCAAGCAGGCCATAATGCCCCAGAAAGAGGACCCCTGCCATGGCGGTGATGCCGGCCGTGAAAAACACGCGCAACACGGTGAAATCGTAACCGTAGAACAGCCCCACAAGCTTTTTGGTGGTTGAGAAGCCGGCCTGTTCCAGCACAAAGCCAAAACCAATGCCGAGAAAGAATGCCAGCAGCAGGCTGAATTCTTCACTGATGATAAAAGGTACTAATGGTCCCATGATACGATTACTTTAACCAGAGTTTTCTGAAAAAATATGCCAAAAAATATGCTGCACCGAAGATGGCCAGCATGGTGAGAATGCCGCCCAGCGAAAGGACTGCCATGCCGCTCAGGGCCGAGCCGCTGGTACATCCCCTGCCAAGCTGCGAACCGTAGCCGAAAAGGGCACCGCCTGCGATCGCTGCAATGATGCGCACGGCATTGGTAACATGCGGGCCTTTCTCAAGTTTCAGGCTAACCCTGTTGGCGAGCACACCTGAAAAAAAGGCCCCCACCAGCACGCCCAGTATCTCGAAAACCAGAAAGTTTTTCCAGGGCCCTTCAGGGTTTTGTTGCCTGAATTCGGCGTAATATGCCTTGTTTTCGGCATGGGCCGGAGCCAGGGTTTCGACCGAAGCCATGACAACACTTTTAAAAGCCCCGCTTGCGCCAAGCCCACGCCCGGTGATATAGATGGTTGCAAGCAATACCAGACCCAGCAAAAACCCGGCCAGGTATGGGTTCATGTATGGTTTCGGCTTAAGGTGTGTGGTGGTTTTCATTATATTGATGATTTGTTAATGGGATTACCGGTAATACGATCCCTCACTAAGTTTTTTTGTTTTTATTCTTCCTGTCCGGGCCATTTTCATCAGCATCCTCATCTTCAAGTTCTTCATAACCCGTGATCATGGCCTGAATGTTCGAGGTAGGCGTATGCCCTGTGGTGGTCATATATACATGGATAACCAGGAAAGTCATAAGCAGTATGGCGCCCAGCGTATGCCAGAAGGCAATGCTTTCGAGCGAAAACCTGCTGATGACAATGATCTCGTTCTGGTCGATGGTTTTATGGAACATGTACAAAATACCCGAAACAACCGTGAGCGGGATCAGCACCAGCTTAAACCCAAGGTAAACAATGCGTTGCAGCGGATTTAGCTTTTGCAGCCCGGTTTTTTTGGTGGGATGCTTTTCGCCCCTGAACATGCCGATGCTGTAAAACCGGAGCTGTTCAGCCAGTTTCCTGGTGGTGGGGATGTACTGTTTCCATTCCCCGGTCACCAGATGCCAGAAAATGGCGAATATGATGAGTACGATCAGCATCCACGAGCCTACCCTGTGAAAGCGGGCGGCATGTTCAAAACCGAGGATGTGGAATGTGCCATGCACCTCAAAGCCTGTAAGGGCAAGAAAGATGATCAGGGCAGCCTGTGTCCAGTGCCAGAATCGTTCAAAACCCTTATATACATATACCCGTTTCATATATTTCCCCTCTAAAAATGTTGTTTTTTATCTTCATAATCAATGATGTTCATGTCGTAATCCCTGCGTCTGACCGAGATCACGATCCGCATGGCAGCATGGAAGAACACGGCCAGCAGGGCCCCGAAAAACAGGATCGCCCCGAAGAGGTCGAGCATGCTGTTATGGTCGCGGCCCGGAAGGTAAAAACCGCCCAGCTGGGCCAGCCTGCCGTCATTGCGGGTGTGGCATTCGGCACACCCCACCGCCTGTTCCTTGGGTGCCACCATATGGTTCAAGGGCCAGTACATCTCGGTTTCAACAAAGCCGTACTGTCCGCTGTAGGGCAATCCCACCCTTTTCATTCCGGCTGCCGCAGCCGTATTCCAGTCGAGATCCTGCCAGTAGGCACTATCGCCCTTATTCTTTGAAAAAAGTTTCGGCTGTATGATGATGTTATGGTGAATATCGTAGATCTGATCGCCGGTATTGATCTTAACCGGGAAGATCTTTGAATCACGGTCGTCGTGCGAGCCAAAAAGCGTGTTCATCTGTACGGGCGCTGATTTTATGGTATCGCCGAGCAGGTAATGATCGGCCGTTCCGTTGAACCAGATATAATCGGGTTTCACATTCTTTGCCCATACAAACTCCCCTTTGATGCTCAGGTATTCGCGGGTACTGTCGCTATTGAATTCCTGGTAGGGCTTCCCGTCTTTAAGTTTGCCGGCTTCGGACCATTTCCACGACATTTTGGTAGGGTTAACCTTGGCATATGCAGGGATGTGGCAGGCCTGGCACGAAACTTTGGCATTGTGCCGGTTGATGAGGTCATCGAAATGGGGGGTATTGGTATGGCACTGTTCGCAGGTGGCCCTGTTGCTGTTGGTTGAAGAAACCGAATACAGCCGCCCTTTTATCTGGTGGTTTTCGGCTGTATGGCATGCAACGCAGGCCATGTCCATGCCGTTTACCGCCATGTGTACGTCAACGCTCCTGTCGCAGGAAAGCTGGGCCGCCTCCAGGTCGCCGTGCTTCACATTATTGCCGCCACCGCTGAAGAAATGGCAACTGCCGCAATTGATCTTTCCCGGTTTCCCCACACTTTGCGCAACCCGGGTAAGGTTAACTTCCCTGTCGGGATAACCTGCCATGGACGAACCTTTGCGATACTCATCGCTATTGTCGTGGCATACCATACAATCAACGTTGCGGGCGTTGCTGAAATCAAACTGGTCGTTGTTCATGCCAAATCCAATGTGGCATTTGGCGCAGGCCAGCTCATTTGACTGGGCTCCCAGGCAGAAATTGTTAAGTACGTTTTTCTTGCCTGCTGCAGCCACGCCCCTGCCTTCTATGTAAGAGACCCTCTCCCAGTTCCAGTGGGCTGAGTTCATGATCTCCCGGTGGCGTTCGGTGTGACATCTGTTGCATGCTTCGGTAACATCCTGCGGCGTAGCGAACACCCGCTGCAATTCGGGAAGCTTGCTGTGATCGACCGAGGGAATGGGCTGTATGGCATATTGCCTTTTCAGTTCTTCCAGTTTCAGGTTGTAGAGCGGACCTTCGGTGTTGAGCAGGTTGATCAGCACCAGCACCAGCACCACCGTCAATACAATTCCTGCAATCGTTCTTTTCATGTTCTTTTTGTTTATGCCCTTTGGTTTTGTGGATTTCTGCTGTTCACAAGACAAATTTATCTAATAATCTACATATAATAATATTAAAACAACAACCTTCTTTGCTGCCGGTATAAGTCATTTTTTTACAAACCTATTAAACAATACTATAGCAAATCAAGTCTTTATGGTCAACACCTAATTTATAATCATTCTATCATTCTCCGGCCTTTGTTTCCCTGCCGGGAAATGTAAAAATACGCAAGCTTTCTGAAAAACAAAAATTTGCCGGGGGCGAAAAATATAATACTCAGGCATGGATTACAGAACTTTTAATTCTGTATATCAGAAAGGTCCGGCAGATGATGGCACGAAGTGGACGGCGGATGCCTTAAACGCCACATGAATGGGTTTTCCCGGATGAATATTCAGTTTCTCAAAAGATTGCGGGCTTATGATGGCCGTGATCATGAATCCGGCATCCACCTCAACTTCATAACCATTGGGAGTATAGAAACAATTTGCGATGATGCCGGTTAAATTATTGGCCATACTTGAGCTGAGGGGTATCTCCGAGAGGACTACCCCGGCAGGACTGATCATTACATAACCTTCCGCGCCCGGGGTTTCTTTTACGCATATCAGCACGCTGCCATTAGAAAGCTTTATATTTCTGTCGCCTTCCGACCGGGCGGGATAAAAATTCCTCACACCCGAGAGCTTCGCAATGAAGTCGCTTGCAGGAAAGCGAAAAATTTCTTCCGGGGTGCCGGTTTGCACCAGTGTGCCATTTTCGATCACGGCTATTCTGTGGGCCAGCGATATCGCCTCATGGAAGTCATGTGTAATATGCAGGATGGTTTTTCCAGATTTGTTAATGGACCGGAGAATGTTACGGAACTCATCTTTCTTAGCGACATCGAGTGCGGAAAATGGTTCATCCAGCAGCAGCACCTCCGGGTCATGTGCGAGGGTACGGCAGAGGGCAACCCGCTGCAGTTCACCCCCGGAAAGGGTCTGCGGTTTGCGCCGCAACAGATGTGTGATGCCGGCATCTTCAGCCAGCTCAGCCACCCTGCGGCCGGTATCGCTCCGGCTAAATCCCATTGAGCGCAAGGCATAGGCTATGTTTCCATACACGCTGAGGTGAGGGAAAATAGCATAATCCTGGAACAATAAACCCACCCGCCTTTTGCCTATGGGCGCATGGGTAATATCGAGCCCGTTCAAAACGATGATACCGCCTTTGCACGGGATAAGCCCTGCAATGGCCTCCATGATCACCGTTTTACCCGCACCCGACAGTCCCAGGATCACAAAATATTCACCCGCCGCAACATCGAATGAAACATCCCTCAGGCTGAATCCTTCGAAATGAACCGAAAGGCCTTTTACCTGCAATACCGGGTTGGAAACTGCTTTCATTGTTGTTGCTTTTTATCGGGATGGGGAATGAGTCTTAACACCACGAACACCAGCAGGGAAATAACAATAAAGATCACCGCCACCGGTCTGGCATAGGCCAGACCAAAGCTGGTAAAGCGTTCATAAATCAGTACCGGCACTGTCATGGGATGGTATGCGATGATGATCACGGCGCCAAATTCACTCATCCCCCTGCCAAACATCATGATGGCACCGGTGAGTATCTGACGCCATGCAAGTGGCAGGGAGATGGTAAAAAATACCCTGGCAGGGGAAGCCCCGAGGTTGAGCGCTGCCTTTTCGAGCCGTTCAGGAACCGCCGAGAACCCGTCAATGGCGGCATTGATCAGGAAGGGGATGCTCACAAAAGCCATGGCCAGGGCGATCCCGGCGGGCGTACCGATCAGGTCGGCAGCAAAGCCTGAGCTTGTCCTGCCCGACGACAGCACGGACAGCAGGGCAATACCGGCTGCTGAATGGGGAATGATTATGGGGATATTCACCAACCCCCGAAGAAGCCGCTTACCCCTGAAATTCCTGCGACTGAATATCCACGCCAGCGGTATGGAAAAGAGCCCGAAGAATAATGTTGCTGCAAAAGAGATAGCAAGTGTGCGTGAAATGCTTAATGTCACATTACGGTCGATCAAAGCCTCTTTCAATTCCGGAAATCCGGTTTTAAACAGGATCCCGAAAACCGGCGCTGCAATGAACAGCATTGCCAGGCCCCCCATGAAGGTCATCAAAAGGGAAAAAGTGTTATGGCGGGTGTGCAATGGCTGCATATTTCAATAGCGTCAGTATATGAATAACACTTTAGGGAAACAGAAATTGTTTCAGGGATACTGGGATCTCTGCTTCATAAGTAAAGATCATCGGTGAAAGTGGCGGCTGTCCGAGCTCTTCCAGTATCCTCATCCCTTTATCGGGGTGCAGGAAAAACTCAAGAAATTTTTCGGCGGACCCGGGATTCATGGTGCCGTAGGGAATGGTTAAACCGTAAACCATCGGTTCTCCCCGCACTATAATTGTATCGCCCGGGGTCTTTCCCCTGAGCCTAACCACTGCTTCCCGGTAAACGGGGGCCATGGCTGCATTTTTCAGGTTGATCTCGTCGGGCAGTAAAACATAGGGTAATTTATGCTGCCCGGCAACCGATCGGTAAATAAAAATGTAATCGAGATGGCCGGTTTCGAGCAGGGCCAGCAAATCTGTTTCTTTAGGCCGGATATACCTGGCGCTCCGGTCCAGCAACTGATCACTGAGGCCTGCCAGGCCGTAATGCATATCGGCAAGCCTGAGCGTGATCACTGTGCGGTAGCCGCATGGATCCGATTCCGGTTCGGAGCGGCCCAGTCTGATCCCGTCGCGCATCAGAACATCATGCCAGTTGTGGCTGCTGATCTCCTGTCCATATTCCGATCGGTGGTTAAAGGCAATAACCATTTCATTGCTTGCAAAGCCAATGCTCCAGGCAGCATACTCCGGAACAAGCAGGTCATTGATCACCCTGTAGTCGGCAGATATCAGGATGTCGCAGGGTTTCTTCAGCTCAGAGATCTTCCTGGCAGCTTCCCGGCTGCCGGCAGCCTCCGTGAGAATAGTCACATCCGGGTTTTCGGCTTTGTATCCGGCAATGATTGCTTTTAGGGGAACCGACATGCTGCCGGCATGAAAAATAACAAGACGGTTCCTTTCTTTATGATCCCCTGATTTTTCAGGGTTCGGGCTGCATCCGGACAGGATCGATGCCAGCAGTATCATCATCTGCAAGGATCGCTTCACCAACCCTGTTCTTCTGATCATCATGATATTCAAAAACCAGCCATTCATCATAATATCTGTTTTTCAAACCTGCCTTTAAAAAAGAAAATTTCCGCCACTGCCTTCACACACCTGTCGGCATAAAAATCAGCGGGAAGAAATATCCTGTAAAACCCGCCATTCATCGGATCAATACTGACCGACAGAATGGGGGCTGCATGATCCGCCCTGTTAAACAATTCACTGTAACTGTATACGGCGCGATAACCGTCGGCACCGGCAAAACAAACGAGTCCGTTACGCATCATGTCCGGGTTGCTCAATTCCATCGACTCCTCCAGCATTCCTGCAAGTCCCGGACCCGAAAACACTTTTTGGTCATGATAGCCCATACCCATGCCATAAAAACCCGTCCTGTAACTGATAAAAGTACTGCTGTCAGCAGAAGGCGAAATAACAAAATCCTCCACCTCCGCTCCCGTCACACTGATCCTCGGGCTGAACAATGGTTTCAGATCACGGTTTACCGGGTAATCCTTTTCACTGAATGAATAAATGGCAATACTGACGGGATCATCAAGTATGCGGAAAGCATAAAAATCTCCTGCAGCCACAACCCGCCATACCTTGCCGGTCTCATAATCAGGCTTTACCTTTTTGGGTTCTATCGGGGCTACCCCGGCAGCAAGTATGATCTGATATGGCTGTGCAGTGTGAAAAATTTCAGACCAGCTGAAAGCGACAGATTTACCTGACGCATTTGAGATGACTACATACAGATCGATAACTGGTGGGAATAATTCCGAATTTTCCTTGGCAAGCCTGTAAGGATGCAGGATATCGAAAAGCGCATATCCCTGATACCTGAAAGCTCCTCTGAAATGTGGGATCCCGTCCTCATCCTGGATCAGCTCTTTAACATAAACTTCCCGTTTATAGAACTCATTCAGGTGGACCAATCCAGGGTTTTCCACTTCACCCGTCACTTCAATGCTCCCCACAGTAAGCGGCCTGATCTCTGTTTGATGGTACAGGCTGTTGCCATTGGTTTCCATTGAAAAACTGGCACCGCTCAGGGCATCCGGCCAAAAAAAATGCGACTTGCCGAGAAAGCCTATCAGGGCAACAACAAACAGTAAACCCAGAAAAGTCAATAGTAGTTTTTTCATCACAAAATTCCGTTTCGAAATGTTATATTATGCAACTCGCAAAATTGCAGCTTTTTTTTAAATCTCCGAAGAACATATGATAAAAACCGGTAAATATTTCGATAGGCCGTGTATTGTACCTTACCGCAAATCATTAGCTTTGTTTGAAACAAAAATATTCTATGGCATGAAAACGAAAGAAGTCTCCTTACAGCTAAAGTATAAATTCTGGATTGAAACCTGTGACAACATCAGCATTCTGGGTGAAGGAAAATGGAAATTGCTGAAGATGATCAGAGACACGGGTTCCCTGAAAGCAGCCGTTGAGAGTATGGGTTACGCATACAGGCAAACCTGGGGAAACCTAAAAAAAATCGAGAAAAACCTCGGATTTAGGCTGATTGAAAAAAAACGGGGTGGAATCAAAGGGGGCGAAACGGTTCTGACACAAGAAGGAGAAGACATTGTGAAACTGTTCGACAATCTTTATGCCGAAGCCGATCGTGCCCTGCAAGGCTTGTTCCGGAAAGCGTTTCATGATCTGAACAAGATTGCAAGTGAAGGCAAATCAGGAAAAGCATAACCCGCACATGTTCCGGAGCGGGCCCTCCGGCAGAAAGAAATGAACCGGATTGCAGGACAAAAACATCCTGTTCACGGATTATCAACCGTATGGAAAGGCTTTGAGACGGGAATAATGAATTACCCGGAGGGATCAGGGATTAAACGCTAAAACCGGGTATCGATCACGTATTCATTGATTCAAGCATTCACGGTACAGACATTACAGATATCTTCGCCTTGTAATGAGGTATATTCAAATTGTCAGTCATCCCTGAGGCAACGCACGCTAAACCCTCTTTCTTTCATAACATAACCGTGATACAAACCCGTATTGGCGTAACCAATGCCATGTTGCCAGGCATTTTCCATATCGGTTTGGGTGGATGTCCACCAGGTTCCGCTGTATACGGCTCCACCGAAACTGCCATCTTCACTCCTGACACCACCGGGCAAGGCAGTAAAACCATAAAGATTTGTACCGGTGCCCCCGAACCACCCATAGGTGGAACGCAGGTTCGTTCCTGCATCATGGCCGCGATAGTCAATTGAGTTCCACAGGGGATCTCCGATCCCGTATTGGCTGTCGACCATCCCCTCAAGGATTTTCCATTCATCATCGGAGGGGACATGCCAGCCCGGCGGACAAATCCCGCGGGCACCTTGCTGCGTTGCATACTGCATGGCCTCATCCCATTGATAGAGGCCGCCATAACCGGAACACAGGGCAGGGTCATCATTATAACAGTATTTTTCAATAATACCATCGTCACTCATCTCCTCTGTTCCGCTGATCATGGTGCCTGCCCTGAGGTTTTCATTCAACCAGCATTGGTTGAAGATCTGGATGGTTTTGTATTCATATCCCTCGTATTCAACCACCGGTGATCCGGGGCAAAGGATATTGGTAGCAAACTGGAAAGTATAAGTCCGGCTTTCTGGCGGAATATCCTGCATTCCGGATTCAAGACCATTGGCATGGCCTGTATACAGCAGTTCATCGCCGGGGGCGTATGTAAAAGCCTGAACTGCCTGCATGGCCTTCTGTTCCGGCAAATACTCCGCATTTCCGGCATATTCAAGAGAAATCTTGCCCGATCCCCCGGCACCTGCCATAAGGATCTTGATACTGCCGGTTTTCCCGCGCCAACCGGCCGTAAAAAAATAAAGGTTGCCGCTGCCCGGGATGAAACGCATGGAATGCATGCCTTTGTCCAGTACCCTTTCATATCTGAAAGCGACCCGGCCCGTCAGGTCCGTAACAAGCATGCTCACCCTGTCCTTATCCGGTATGTACAGCAGAATGCTTGTCTGTTCGGTCACAGGATTGGGATGGTTCTGAAACACCCGGAATCCATTCAAATCATCACCGGGTTCAGAAATCCCGACATAATGAACTGTCAGCACCGTATCGGGCCAATACAATACTGTATCCCCCCCTTGTGTAAGGTTCACCACCCTGATGCTGTCGAGTTGCACCCAGGCAAGGCTGTCGACAGCGGTAAAAGTAAGATCAATGCTTGTCGTCTGGCCTGTCGCACTCATCATCAAGGACGGGATCATTAAGATCATTAAAAAATTCTTTCTTTTCATCGTTCCTGGTTTTAGTTTTAGCAAGTGAAGATAAGAATAATCTGATTATGTTGCGGCGGGCAATCCAAAATCCCGGGCCAGGTAAAAAAATGAAGTCCCTGACGCTGGTCCGGCTGATTCAGGTTCATGAGGTGGTAAGACATACAGACTTTGAGAATCGAGTGATCAGCGTTGTCGAAACTGTCTATCAATGAGCGAGGCGAAATAAAAATGAATCGCCGAACAAATTAAACCATTTAACAATATAACATATAACAATACCGCAAGACACAATGCAGCAATATCCGCTACATTCGGAACAGGCCATATGAGCCCTGTAACTTTCACTTCAGGTATCCGTCTTATCATTAAATTTGAGGACAGAATTAAGCCCGGATGACCCTTAATGAATACAACTGCTGTGTCGACAGCCATGCCGACGGGGTGTACAGGTTCATACTCAAAAACCTGAAGGATGCGGAGGATGCACGCGATGTGGTGCAGGACGCTTTCGAAAAGCTATGGCGAAACCGTCATGCTGTCGGTGCCGGCAAGGGTAAGTCCTATCTTTTCACCACTGCTTACCATACCATGATCGACCTGATCAGGAAAAAACAACACAACAGGCAAATGGAAGACCTTCCCGAGCCGGCCGGCCGTGATACGGGTACCTACAACGACCTGAAGGAAGTCCTCGACGAAGCCCTGGGCAGGCTCAGCGAGGTACAGCGTTCGGTGGTGTTGCTGCGCGACTACGAAGGTTATTCCTACAGGGAGATCGGTGAGATCACGGGGCTGAACGAATCGCAGGTGAAGGTTTATATTTACCGGGCACGCACATTTCTTAAAAATTATATTGTAAATCCCGAACTGGTTATCTGACATGCCGCTGACGCTACATAATTATGAAGCATATTTCCTCGACTACCACGAAGGCAGGTTGTCGGCGGAAGAATGCCGCAGGCTGGAGGCCTTTCTCGATACCCATCCCTGGCTGAGAGAGGAGTTCAACGGCCTGAAAAGCGGTTTTCCGCAGCTTTGGCCTGATGCCGGTATCAGTTTGGGCAATAAAGACTTTCTCAAACGGCAGACCGCTGAAGAAGAAAAGACATCAGACGAATACCGCCTCATTGCCATGGCAGAAGGCGACCTGCCTGCCGGAGAATCGGAAGCATTGTTAAAGGAAATGGCAGATCATGCTGATCTGAAAAAACAATACCGTCAATACCTGGCTGTCCGTTTATCCGCCGACCCCGGCCTGGTGTTCCCCGGAAAGAAAAGGCTGAAGAAAGTCCCGGTGCTTCCCCTTTTTCGCCGCGCAAGCCTGGCCGTTGCCGCAGTTATCCTGTTTGCCATCGGCATTTTCAGCCTGATATTCTTTCTCAGCAAGCCTGCAGGCATTGAAGCATACAGCCTGGAACGGCTGGCCTCTGTCAGGCCCGTGATGATGATCCGGGCAAACCCCGCTTCCCGGCTGCAGGCCAGGGAAATCCCCTCCGTGATGTGGCCGGCAATGAAAAGGCAAACCCATCAGCCCGAAAAAATGGCCATGTTGCGGCCTGCAATGATCGAAGGTCATCCAGCCGTATCAGCCATGGCACCAGGCCTGGCATACAGGAATGAGATATTCGCCTCCACCGGATGGGAAACCGGCCGGCCGGCTATACAAAATACAGGGGTGAACGACAAAAGCCTGGCAGGTAAACTCATTACCGGTTTCTTCGGCAAAATCACCGGAGCCTTTTCCGCCGGCAGCCCCCGCAATCAAATGAGTGACAAGGACGGCTTTACGGTCTGGGATCTCGCCGACCTCGGACTGCAGGGCTTCAGCCTGCTGGGCGATCACCGGCACAGCCTCATCAGGGAATACGACGAAAACGGCGCTGTCAGCGGCATCATCATCCTGAGCGAATGATCAGACGGGATAAAATGATGGTGCATGTAACCAATTGCGTCTGCTGTCCGTCACATACGAAAAACCTAATCCAAAAATTAAAAACCTGATATGATGAAAAACATGATTAAAAAACTCCTGCCGCTTTTCCTGGCCGGAGCCCTGTTCATCACTGATGCCAGCCTCAGGGCGCAAAGCGGCATCAGCAGTGAAAAAAGGCAAACCGAAGCCTTTAGCGGCATCGAAGCCGGTGGTGCCGTGAACATCATCCTGACCCAGGGCGAAACGAGCGCAGTGGTCGTGGAAACCGAAACAGACAACCTCCCGAAAGTTGAAACAAAAGTGAAAGACGGCAGGCTGGTGATCACCACCAAAGGGATCAGAAAGACCGCCGGAATAAAAGTATTTATCACTTCGCCCGTCACAGAACATCTCGACATTTACGGGGCAGCCACGGTGAAGGGCCAGGGCAGCCTGTCGGGCGGCAAACTCACCCTGAAAGCCTCGGGAGCCGCTAACATCAACCTCGATATTTATTATGATGAAGTGTTTTCGGATGTTTCCGGTGCGGCCACGCTGCAACTGAGCGGAGAAGCATCCGGCCACCATACCAATGTGAGCGGTGCCGGAAATCTCGGGGCGGCCGCACTCAAGACTGTCACAACCCGGGCCACCGCCAGCGGGGCAGGCTCAGCCACCGTCAATGCCTCCCTGGAAGTAATCTCTTCAACAAGCGGAGCAGGCACCGTAAAGCTGGCCGTTAAACCCGAAAACCTGACTGTCGTGGCCGGCGACGTACTGGGCGAAAAAGAAAACGTCAGGGTGTATGCCACCGACTATGGCGACACAACAAAAGTTAAGGTGGCAGGGATCAGGATAGAAGTGGTTGAAGACGACAGCACCACGGTTACGATCGGTAACAGGAAGCTGACCGTCGACGAAAAAGGGAACCTGAAATGGTGCCGGGTTAAATTCCGCAGGTTCAACGGACACTGGGCCGGTGTTGAACTGGGCATGAACGGGTACCTGGGCCCCGGGCACAACATGAATTTCGCCCCGGAGGATGAATACATGGACCTTCGCATGGAAAAATCCCTGCAGGTAAACCTGAACCTTTACGAACAGAACATCGCCCTGAGCAGAAACCAGGAATGGGGCATGCTCACCGGCATCGGGATGTCCTGGAACAACTACCGTTTCAGGAGGCCCACCACCCTGTATTCTGATTCGGCCTACCTGATCGGCTATATCGACGAAGGCATCAATGTTCGCAAATCCAAGCTAGCCATTGCTTACCTGCAGGTGCCGCTACTCTTCGAATGGCAGTCGCAGCATCTGAATCCCCGCCAATCATTTCATGCAGGTCTGGGCGTGATCCTGGGCGTACGTCTCTGGTCATGGCAGAAGAAATACTACAACGAGATGAACAGGGATTATACCCTGACGCAGTACGATCCCTCCACAGGAACCTACCAGGATGTATGGGAACGCAGCTCTCCGAATTACAACAAGACCCATACCTATGATGATTTTCTGCTGCACCCATTCAAGCTTGATGCAAGCCTGCGAATCGGCTGGGGTTCAATCCATCTTTTCGCAACCTATAATCTGCTGCCCATGTTCCGCAGCGACAAAGGCCCTGAGTTGAACCAATACGCGGCCGGCATCACATTGCTTGGCTGGTAAATGCAGCCGAAGCAGAAAACAAGCGGAAGGGAAGCGGGAAAGAACTGCTTCCCTTCTTGCTTTATGCATAGGAACTTCCTGTAGAGGTCACTGCTCCGGAAAACGAGGGACTGAGCCGGTCAACATTTTGGCGCGCATTGTGAAAACGGAAGGGGAAATTATTTATCTTTGCCGGGCAGTTTTCATGCAAGCTTTACCTAATACTTCAGAATATGTCAGGTCACAATAAATGGTCAACCATCAAGCGGAAAAAGGGTGCCAACGATGCCAAGAGGTCCAAGATCTTTTCGAAGATCATCAAGGAAATTACCATTGCCGTAAAGGAAGGGGGGGCCGATCCCGAGGGGAACCCCAGGCTGCGGCTCGCCATTGCAAATGCCAAGGGAGCCAGCATGCCCAAGGAAAACATATCCCGTGCCATCAATAAGGGTAAAGACAAAGACGCCAGCAATTTCGTGGAATATACCTATGAAGGCTATCTGCCGCACGGAATTGCCATTTATGTTGAGTGCACTTCCGATAACCAGCAACGTACCGTAAGCAATATCCGCGCCATTTTTAACAGATACAACGGCAATCTCGGCACCAACGGCTCGCTCAGCTTTTTGTTCGACAGGAAAGGGGTGTTCACCATTCCCCTGGGCGATATCGACCAGGAAGAGTTTGAACTGGAAATGATCGATGCGGGGGCTGAAGACATTACGGTTGAAGACAACTTCATCAGCGTTACCACGGCCATGGAAGATTTCGGTTCGCTCATGAAGAAACTTGAAGAGCTCGGCATTGAACCCGAGAACGCCGAGTTACGCCGTATTCCAAAAGACACCATCGTGCTGGGGCTGGAAGAATCCAAAAAGATCATGAGGGTGATCGAAGCCTTTGAGGAAGACGACGATGTGCAGAATGTATTCCACAATATGGAACTCACCGACGAGCTGGTTGATGCCTTGTAAAGGGCAGAATTCTCCTACAGATCTTTTATACAACGAACCGAAAACCCGTATGTCCTTATGTTCGAGGCTGTACGATCTACCCCGGGACTGATAAAACGGTGAAATCTCCGCCAGGGTATATGGCTGTTATCGTGGGTTGATGACCAGAACCGGGCTTGTTCACCCAGTGATAAATAAGCACCGCTACTCGCATTGTAACCTGCAGGCAAAGCCGTAAAGCCATAAAGGTCCAATCCGTTTCCTCCATTCCACCCACTTGTGCTTTTCAGATTGCTGCCGGCATCAATGCCACGCAAATCCCAGGAATCCCAAACCGGATGGCCAATACCGTAGTGGCTGTCGACAGCCCCCTCCAGCACTTTCCATTCCTCATCCGATGGCAGGTGCCAACCCGGCGGACAGATGCCCTGCTTTCCCGCACCCGTTTCATACTGCATCATTTCATTCCACTGGTAAAGCCCGCCCCAAATACCGCAGTTTGAAATCTCATCATGATAGCAATACTTTTCAATAAGCCCGTTGTTCATCTGCTGGTTATGGGAATTTATTCTCGTTCCCACATTCAGGTTCTCCCTGAGCCAGCACTGGCTGAAGATCTGAATGGTGTTGTACACCTGTCCACCGTATTCCACCGTGGGTTCTCCCGGACAAGGAATATTGGTTGCAAACCGGAAAGTATAGGTGGTGTTTCCCTCAGGGGCATCCGGTATTCCGGATTCACGGACAATGAAATCATTAACTTGCATAGCGTTTTTAAAAACGGCCCTTTCAGGTTGAGATCCCGCATAAACCAGGCGGCTATCATTGCCTTCCGGCGCCCCCGATGCGATCATTTTAATGCTTCGGCTCATTCCATTCCAATAAGCTGTCAGGAACCAGATATTGCCACCGCCCGGATAGAACCGGAAGTCGTGTCGGCCTTCAGCCAGTTGATGGACGGTGCGGAGAACGGATCTGCCCTGCATATCAGTGATCATAATTTGCACCGTCCCTGATTGAGGGAGGTACAATGAGATTTCACTCCGCTCTCCCATGGGATTCGGATAGTTCTGATACAATTCAAAGGAAGATGTCTGATCAATCTCTTCCGGCAAACCCACCGCAGAAAAAGTGGCATATCCGACAAAAAGCAGCTCATCTCCGTGGCCGATTTCAAGGGATATCGTCGTATCAGGCCAGTACAGCATGCTTTCCTCTCCCCGTGTGCGATTCATTACCCGGATACTGTCGAGCTGTACATATTCGATTTCATATACAGCTGTAAAGGTCAGTTCTACCAGTGTTTGCTGCGAAAACACCAGCAGATGGGCGACGGCCGGCAGAATGAAAAGTGTCAGTTTTTTGAACATCGTGATGATTTTATTACAGAATTATCAAATATAAGACGTAAAAAAATGCTGCATGTTTCAAAAAATCCGCCTGAAGGCAACCGAAAGGCAAACCGTTTAAAAAAGAGGAAGTGTAATTGTTCTCACAGTCATTTATGTAACAAGGATGACGGGATGCGAATAACACTAAATGAACGGGTCCCGCAATTCATTTTTTGCGGGGAATCAAACAAATGACCGGTTCGGGAACTATTTAAAATACTTCTAAATTATCTTCCCGCCAGGGAAATCCCCCTCTTATCACACTTCTTATTAACACCTGAAATACAGCCTATTGCAATCATGAGACCGGGTAACATCTCTGCCACAAATAAATCAATCAACTGATTATGAGCATATTAAGCGAATGTATGTATCTATAAAACTTGATTTTCATCTTCTGAAAATTATGCTAATTTTGTTTGCCTAATAAACTAATTGTTAATTATTTAACAAAGGAGGAATTTTTATAAACATCATGAAGAGAAGTGTACTGTTATTCATGTTTTCAGTCTTACTGACAGGCATGGCAGCGGGCCAGGACAATAAGGGTTTTGGGATAAAATTCTCCGGTTTTGTCAAGAACGATCTTTTCTGGGATTCACGTCAAACAGTTTCGATCAGGGAAGGGCATTTCCTCCTTTATCCCATGAATGAAAAGCCTGATGCCGAAGGAAACGACATTAATGCGAAGTCAAACTTCAACATGCTGTCGATACAGACCCGGCTCACCGGCACCATTACCGGTCCGGATGCTTTGGGGGCCAAAACTTCGGGAGTGATCGAGGGGGCCTTTTTCGGTCATTCGGATGGCGACATCAACGGTTTCAGGCTCCGGCACGCCTTTGTCAGGCTGAACTGGGCAAAAACAGAATTGCTTGTGGGGCAATACTGGCACCCGGCCTTTGTCACCTATTGTTTCCCGCAGGTTATTTCATTCAATACCGGAGCACCCTTTACCCCTTTCACCCGCAATCCCCAGGTGAGGGTTACACAAAAACTTGGTCAATTCAACCTGATGTTCACGGCCCTCAGCCAGCTCGACTTCATGAGCACAGGGCCTGCCGGGCCCGGACGCCAATACCTGCGAAACTCTGTGCTGCCGGCACTGAACCTGCGATTTGAATACCGCAACGTCAATACCGCTGATGACAAGGAATTCCTGATCGGGGCCAGCCTGAACTATAAAATCCTTACACCACGTCTGGAGACCGACAGCAACTACATGGCCAACGAACAGGTATCTTCCTTTTCAGAAACTTTTTATGTAAAATTCAAACTTCCGCGTTTTACCGTGATGCTGCATGGGGTATACGCCCAGGATGCATTCAACTGGACCATGCTGGGCGGTTATGCGGTTGAAGAGATTAACGACCTGCTCCGCGACTACCGGGATTACACCCCCATCAGCACTGCTTCGGGCTGGATCGACATTCACAGTAACGGCAAGAAATGGCAGGCAGGCCTGCTCGCCGGCTACTCGAAGAACCTGGGCGCCGGCAAGGACATCAGCGGTCCGGTGTATCAGCGCGGAGCCGATATTGCATACCTGTACAGGTTCGCCCCGCGTTTCATCTACAATGCCGGCAAGTTCAGGATCGCCCCCGAAATTGAATATACCGTAGCTGCCTACGGCAAAACCATCGAAACCGACGGCACCGTCAATGACACCAGGGAAATAGCAAACCTGCGGTTGTTGCTGGGCGTGTATTACTTCTTCTGACATACAAACGAAAACAAATAATCAATTCATTATTCAACAATCAAAATCAATACCACTATGAAAAACAAAATCAGCAGTCTGATGGAATATTTCCAGAAGTACCGGGAGAGTGTAGAAAACCCTGAAGGATTCTGGGCAGATATTGCAGAAGATTATATCTGGAGAAAAAAATGGGACAAGGTGCTTGAGTGGAACTTCACCGAGCCAAATGTTAACTGGTTCGTGAACGGCAAGTTGAACATCACCGAGAATATTTTTGAACGCAACCTGCCGCACCGCAAGGACCAGATCGCCCTGCTCTGGGAACCCAACGACCCGAAAGAGGAGGTATTAAGCGTTACTTATGGTGAGTTGTTCGAAAAGGTTTGTCAGTTTGCCAATGCGCTCAAGAGCATTGGTGTAAAAAAAGGCGACCGTGTAGCCCTTTATCTTCCGATGATCCTTGAACTGCCCGTAGCCATGCTGGCCTGCGCACGTATCGGGGCCATCCACTCCATTGTTTTTGCAGGATTTTCGGCCAACGCCCTTGCCGACCGCATCATCGACGCTACCTGTAATGTGGTGATCACATCAGACGGTGCCCATCGCGGCACCAAGAATATCCCCCTTAAGGCTATCGTAGACGAAGCCGTGGCCAACTGCCCCTCCGTCGAGAACGTGATCGTATATAAACTTAACGGCACCGAGATCAACTGGGTTGAAGGCCGGGACATCTGGTGGCATGATCTCATCGAAGGTAAGGATACCGTTTGTGAAGCCGAGGAGATGGATGCCGAAGACACCCTTTTCATCCTTTATACCAGCGGGTCGACAGGCAAGCCCAAAGGGGTGCTGCACACTACGGCCGGTTATATGGTTTATGCCGAATACACCTTCAAGAACGTATTTCAGTACAGCGAGGGTGACACATACTGGTGCACGGCTGACATCGGCTGGGTTACCGGCCACACCTACATTGTTTACGGGCCGCTGCTCACCGGTGCCATTTCGGTCATGTTCGAAGGCGTTCCCACCTGGCCCGATGCCGGACGTTTCTGGGAAGTGGTGGCCAAACACAAGATTAACCAGTTCTATACGGCCCCTACGGCCATCCGCGCACTGATCTCACAGGGAAACGAATGGGTACTCAAACATGACCTGAGCAGCCTGAAGGTACTCGGAACGGTTGGCGAGCCCATCAATGAAGAAGCATGGCGCTGGTACCACGATGTTGTTGGCAAGGGCAAGTGCCCTATCGTCGACACATGGTGGCAGACCGAAACCGGCGGCATCATGATCACCCCGCTGGCCGGCATCACACCCACCAAGCCGTCTTTTGCCACGCTTCCACTCCCCGGTGTTCAGCCCATCCTGGTCGACAATGAAGGCAATGAGCTCAAGGGCAACGGCGTTGAAGGGAACCTCTGTATCAAGTTCCCGTGGCCCGGTATGATCAGGACTACCTACGGCGACCACGAACGTTGCCGCCAGACATACTTCTCGACATACAGGAACCTGTATTTTACCGGCGACGGCGCCAAGCGCGATGAAGAAGGCTATTACCGGATCATGGGACGCGTCGACGATGTGATCAATGTTTCGGGCCACCGCATCGGCACCGCCGAAGTGGAAGACGCCATCAACCAGCATGCAAAAGTGGTTGAATCGGCAGTGGTCGGATATCCGCACGAAATCAAGGGTTCTGGCATCTATGCCTACGTGATCTGCGATGAACTGAGCGAAGACGAAGCGCAGACCATCGAAAAGGAGATCCGTGATACCGTAACGAAGTTCATCGGTCCCATCGCAAAACCCGACATGATCCAGATCGTGAGCGGCCTGCCGAAAACACGTTCAGGGAAGATCATGCGCAGGATCCTCCGCAAGATCGGCGAAGGCGATGCCACCAACCTCGGCGACACCTCCACACTGCTCGACCCGGGCGTGGTTGAAGATATCATTGCCGGCGCAAAGGTTGAAGTGAAACGCTGATCCAATCATTTAGATAAAGCATTCCGGGCCCCGGTCCGGGATGCTTTATTTTATTTTGCCTACAGCTAAGAATCCGGACAATTGACCGAAAACGAAAACAACATAAAGGCGGATAGGATATAAAAAGATTGAAACAAGCTATCGAAAGAAAATCCTGAATCCCAAATTCAAACAAAAACCAAAGAAAATGGAAAACAAATTACCTTTCAACAGAGGATTTGTCGTAGTGGGCGCCATCCTCATCCAGCTTTCGCTGGGCGCCATTTATGCCTGGTCGGTATATACCAAACTACTGGTTGAAGCCGGCTGGAGCAGAGCGGAAACACAAATGGTCTTTTCGGCGGGGCTCGCTCTTTTCGCCATCGTAATGGTTATGGCCGGGCGTATGATGCCCAAGGTAGGACCCCGCGTTCTTGCCTTCGCAGGTGGTATCGTGCTGGGCCTTGGATATATCCTGGCGGGATTGTTCGGGGCTGAAAACTTCACAACCACCTTTATCTTTGTCGGTATCATGGGAGGAAGCGGCATCGGGCTTGGCTATGTGGTACCCATTGCCGTGGGCATGCGCTGGTATCCCGACAAGAAGGGGCTGATCACCGGGCTGGCCGTAGCCGGGTTCGGCTTTGGTGCAACCCTCTGGATGGCCCTTGCCGACAAGCTGGGTCCCCTCGGCGGAGGCCAGTTGCTCGAAAACATCGGATTATCAAACACCTTCATTGTCTATGGTATTGCTTACCTCGTGATCGTGAGCATTGGCAGCATCTGGATGGTATTTCCTCCCGAAGGATGGAAGCCGCTGGGATGGACGCCCCCGCTGGCCACGAAGAAGAATTCGGCCGGCACCATCGACTTCACCAGTGGAGAGATGCTTCGGACTCCGCAATACTATCTCATCCTGCTCACCTTTACCTTTGGTGCGGCCGCAGGGCTGATGAGCATCGGGCTGATGCGCCTCTGGCCACAGGAAGCACTTACCAGGGCCGGGATCACGCCCGAAGCAGCCGGTGCCGCCGCAACACTCGCCATGGCAGTCTTCTTTGCCCTCTCAAACGGACTGGGAAGGATACTGTGGGGCATGATCAGCGACAAGATCGGCCGCAAATCATCCATCATCATCATGATGGCCACGCAGGGGCTTTTCGTTATCCTGTTTCAATGGACAGCGGGGAACATTTACACGCTTTACCTCTTTGCCATTCTCATCGGCTTTAACTTTGGCGGCAACTTTGCCCTTTTCCCGACCATCACCGCCGACACCTTCGGCACCAAGCACGTTGGCCAGAATTACGGATGGGTATTCCTGGCATATGCCGTGGGCGGCATCTTTGGCCCCGTGATGGGCGGCAGGCTGGGCGACCTCAACAACTTCCCCCTGGCCTTTACCATCTGCGGCATTCTCTGCTTTATTGCTGTGATTTCGATCGGACTGGTAAAACCCGCATCGAAAAGAATTGCATAGGGTTTAAATCCGGGCATACTGACCCATAAGGGTTACAAGCGCCCTGAACACAAACGTGACGAAGTCTTCGTGTGTTCAGGGCGCTTATCATTCATCGTCTTTTCATTAACCGGATCATCCCTGCCTTACTGCCGCCATCGTTCACGGAAAATCATCAGAAACCTATGGCAGGGAGCGCAATCACCCCCTGGTTTAATTATTTGTTAATCGTTTCACAATATGATTTATTGTTGCTACCTTTGCAGCACCAAAAGCCTTTTAAATTTTCAAAATTTTTTAACCATAAAATTTCCTGTAAAATGCCGCTCAGATCACTTGATAAAATCTTCAAACCAAAAAGAATAGCCCTGATCGGGGTATCTAACAACCCCGACAGCGTAGCCAGTATTGCATTGAAAAACCTCGTTGGCGGAGGATTCCAGGGGGTGGTATACCCCATCAACCCAAAGTATGAAGCAGTAATGGGCATCACCTGTTATCCCGACATCAAGAGCGTACCCAAGACGCCCGACCTGGCCGTAATCGCCACTGCCAGCACGAGGGTCCCGCAACTAATCAGGGAATGCGGTGAAGCCGGAGTGCTGGGTATCATCATCATGTCGGCAGGTTTCAAGGAATCGGGGGAGGAAGGCCGCAAGCTTGAGGAGCAGGTAAAGGCCGAAGTAGCCAAATATGATGGCATGCGGGTGATCGGGCCAAACTGTCTTGGCATCATCGTGCCGGGAAGCAGGATGAACGTGAGTTTTTCCTCCATTATGCCGAAAAAAGGCAATGTGGCTTTTATCTCACAATCGGGTGCCCTTTGCACTTCGGCCCTCGACTGGGCCGTTGATCAGAAGATCGGTTTTTCTTATTTCGTTTCGATCGGAAACACCATGGATGTGGGATTCGGGAACCTCATTGATTATTTCGGGCAGGATCCAAATACCAAGTCGATCATCCTTTATGTTGAAAGCATCACTTTTGCCAGGCAGTTTATGACCGCTGCCCGTCATTTTGCCCGCAAAAAACCCATCATTGTATACAAGGCCGGGCGCTATCCCGAATCGGCGGCAGCGGCTGCCTCCCATACCGGCGCCATGGCTTCTGAAGACAATATTTACGACGCCGTATTTGAGCGTGCCGGCATTGCCAGGGTGTATGACATTGGTGACATTTTCGACTTCACCGACCTCATTTCCAGAAGGAATACCCCAAGGGGATCAAAGCTGGCCATTGTGACCAATGCCGGCGGACCCGGTGTAATGGCAACCGACACCCTGTTGACAGAAGGCGGCAACCTCACCAGGCTGTCGAAGGAAACCATGGACAAGCTCAACAAGGAACTGCCGCCATACTGGTCGCACGGAAACCCCGTCGACGTGATCGGGGATGCCACACCGGAACGCTTTGCCAAAGCCACCGAGATCGTACTTCAGGATGACAACGTGGATGCGGTTCTGGTGATCCTCACCCCGCAGGCCATGACCAAGCCAACCAAAACAGCACAGGCCATTGCCGAAATATCCGGTCACCATTCAAAACCGATCATGGCAGCATGGCTCGGAGGAAAAAGCATGAAGGAGGGGGCCGATATCCTGCTCGAAAAAGGGATATCTGTATACCAGACGCCCGAGCAGGCCATCCGCGCATTCATGACGCTGGTAAAATACTCGCGCAACCTGAGTGTATTATTCGAAACCCCGAAAGACGTGAACGTCTCCTTCCAGGTTGATAAAAAGAAGGTTCGCAAGGAATTTGCCAGTAAATATTTTAAGGATGATGAAAGCATCCTTTCGGAAAATGTTTCCAAGGAGCTGATCCAGGCCTATGGTATCCCCACCACCAAGCCACAGCCGGCCAGTTCTGCCCTGCAGGCCGCCGACATTGCCAACAAGATCGGTTACCCTGTGGTATTAAAGATCCTCTCTCCCGACATAACGCATAAATCGGATATCGGAGGAGTGGTACTGAACATCAAGGATGAAAATACCGTTTGGATGACCTTCAAGAACATGACCGAAAGCATCAGGCAAAAGATGCCGGAAGCCAAGATCGAAGGGGTTACCGTACAACCCATGTTTGATGCGAAAGATTCGATAGAGATGATCCTCGGCATCAAAAAGGATCCGGTTTTCGGAACCTGTATGATGGTGGGCATGGGGGGAACGGCAGCCGAGCTCTTTAAGGACAAATCGCTTGGGTTCCCGCCGCTGAACGAAAGGCTGGCACGCAGGATGCTGGAAAACCTGAAAATATATCCCCTGCTGAAAGGTTATCGCGGCAGCAAACCAAAAAACATTGACAAGCTGATTGAACTGATGATCAGGATGTCATACCTGGCGGCAGATTACCCTGAAATTTCCGAACTCGACATCAACCCGCTTCTGGTCACCCCTGACGACGTGGTGGCCTTAGATGCCCGCATTGTGCTCGACAAAGAAGTGGTAGGGAAAAAGCTTCCAGAGTATTCGCACCTGCTTCTGCATCCTTACCCCGACAAATACATCAAGCATATGAAGCTCAACGACGGTAAACCGGTTACCCTCCGGCCCATCAAACCCGAAGATGAGCCTTTATGGCTTGAATTGCTTGGAAGCTGTTCCAAGGAATCGATCTACTCACGCTTCCGTTATAACTTCCATTTCGACTCCCACGAGGTGGCAACACAGTTCTGCTACATCGATTATGCACGCGAGATTGCCATTGTAGCCGAAATTGAGGAAAAAAAGGAAAAGAAGCTTGTCGGAGTAGGCCGGCTCATCGGCGATCCCGACCTGGTCTCGGTCGAATATGCCATTCTGATCACCGATGCCTACCAGAACAAGGAACTGGGCACCATCCTCACAAGCTATTGCGTTGAAGTTGCAAAGATCTGGAAGATGAAGCGCGTATTTGCCGAAACCACCAAGGACAATAAAGCCATGGTAGCCGTATTCAAAAAGCTTGGCTTTGATGTGGTATACAATACCGATAATACCGTGAGTGTATCGAAGGATCTGACAAAAGGGAAATAACCGGAGTCATGGAAAAAAGCGGATGCCGTCCTGAATTGGGACGGCATTTTTTTACGCTTTGATCCGAAAAGGAAAGCATTGATATCAGGCGGAGGCTTATTCCTGTTTTCTTTTTTCGACGAGTGCACTCAGCCTGTCGAAGATCTCCCCGATCGATCCTTTGCCGTTGGCAGATTCGAGTTTTCCCTTTTCGTGGTAATGGTTGATAAGCGGTCGGGTCTGGCTGTGGTATACCTTAAGCCTGTTGGCGATCACTTCCCGGGTATCGTCTTTGCGGCCTTCAATCCTGGCACGGTTCAGCAGGCGCTCCATCAGCTCCGCATCGTCCACTTCCAGTGCAAGGACAACATCCACGCCGGCTCCCCATTCATCCAGGAGCATGTCGAGGTCGGCGGCCTGACGTAGTGTACGCGGATAACCGTCGAAGAGGAAACCCGGGCTGTTTGAATGTTTTTTCATGGCCGACCGCAGGATCTCGAGCAGCAGATCATCGGACACAAGTTCTCCCTTTTCAATGATACTTTGCACCCTGAGGCCGAGTTCCGTTTTTGACCTGATCTCACTTCTGAAAATATCACCGGTTGAAATATGCGTTAGTCCATATTTTTCGACCAGTTTTGCGCTTTGCGTACCCTTGCCCGATCCGGGGGGGCCAAAAATGATGATGTTGAACATATTTGTTTATTATTTGGTTGATGATTTGATAATTCCCTGCTTGTAACGACCGCGCGGGAGCGAATACTTACCTCAGGCATGCAAACCTGCGCCCGCCCCTTCATGAAGCTATAGCAAGCGTATACAAATGTATGCAAAAGCATTCAGCCCTGAAAGGTATATTTTGATTAATTTTGCATTTATTCTCCCTGAGAAAAAAGCCTTGCAATACGCGCAAAACAAGCATACAGATACCTTGTTCCCGGGCGACTCATCCGCGGCGGGTTATGAAAATATTGATCACGACAGTGTTTTACTGCCATCCCGTTTTCTGCAAACCGAAGTCTTTTCGAAAGAACCGGCCGGGATACCCCTTGCGCAGGAGATACAGCCCTTGTGGATCCCCCTTGTTCTATTTGCCTGCCTGATACTTCTGGCCTGGACCAGGCTGTTTTTCAGAAGGCGGCTGACCATGGTTTTCAGCGCTGTAGCTGCAAAGAACTATGCCAACCAGCTTATCCGCGACGGCAACCTGTTCAATGAACGCATCGGGCTGGTGCTTTTTCCCGTTTATGTGGCCGTGCTTTCCCTCTTTATTTTTCTCTCCCTTCCCTTGCTGGACTCTTCTCACGAATATGGCAGCCGCAGCACCGACTACCTGTTCATTGCCGGCGGCGTACTGGGGCTCTGGTTTTTTAAAGTGATCGTGGTCAGGCTTCTTTCGGCCCTTTTCAACACCCGGGAGCATTCCAGGGAACTACTCATCAACATGTATCTTTTCAACATTTTTGCCGGTATGATCCTTCTTCCTTTGGTGTGTTGCATGGCCTACGCCGATACACGGATCTTCTTTTTCGCAGGCCTTGTCATACTCATACTGGTATACATGATGAGGCTGGTCAGGATGTGGATGATCGGTTTCGGGCTTGGGAAATTTTCAGGATTCCATTTATTTTTTTATCTTTGCACCCTCGAAATTTTACCAATGATCGTTCTGGCTAAAATATTGACTGGAATCATGATCCCCCCGGGGATCTGACAGGGAAAGAGTTTTTCGTTTCATAAAAAGACTGGAATGGTGAAAATCAGAAATATACTCGTATCGCAACCCGAACCTGCCGATCTGGAGAAATCTCCTTACGGGGAACTTGCCCGGAACTTCAACCTGAACATTGATTTCAATAAGTTTATCAAGGTAGAGGGAGTGAGCGGAAGGGAATTCCGACAAAACAGGATCAATTTACTCGACTTCAGCGCCATCATCTTTACCAGCAGGAATTCGGTCGACCATTTTTTTCGCATGGCTCAGGAACTCAGGGTAGAAATACCCGACACCATGAAATACTTCTGCATTTCCGAGTCTACTGCCTTCTATCTTCAAAAATACGTTCAGTACCGAAAACGCAAGATATTTCACGGCAAGCAAAGCTTTGAGCAATTGATGGAGATCATCAGGAAGCACAAGGAAGAAAAATATCTGCTGCCCTGTTCCGACATTCACAAGATCAGCATGACCAAACTGCTGGATGATGCCGGCATCAGCTACAAAAAGGCAATCTTTTACAAAACCCTTGCCAGCGACCTTTCGCACATCGACATTGCCTCCTATGATATGCTGATATTCTTCAGTCCTTCGGGGGTCAAGTCCCTGTTCAAGAACTTCCCGAAATTCAAGCAAAACTCCACGCTGATTGCAGCTTTTGGGCCTACCACCACAAAAGCCGTTACGGAAGCCGGCCTGAAACTCGACATCTCGGCCCCGACAAAAACCGCCCCTTCCATGACCATGGCCATTGAACAATATATCCAGAAAGAAAACAAAAAGAAATAAATAAAGCGGTAACGCCCGTTTGGCTTACCGGCCATGCTCCATACCCGGTCCGGGAGCAAAAAAACACCCAAAGATCGTGTGAGGAAACAGCCTGCCTAATCTTTAAGGGATCATGAGACAAACTTTTCGCAAACAGGAACGGCTAAAGAGCAGCAAAACCATCAAACAGCTTTTTTCCGGCGGGCACTCCTTCCTGCTATACCCATTCAAGGTTAACTGGTTGCCGGCCAAACCCGGGGGTATGTTTCCGGCACGGGTCATGATCAGCGTTTCCAAAAAAAACTTCCCGAAAGCCAGCGAACGAAACCACCTGAAAAGGCTGATCAGGGAAGCCTACCGGAAAAACAAATACATACTTTACGATTACCTCAGGGAAAATGGTATGCACTGCGACTTTTCAGTGGTCTACATCGGCAAAAGCAGGGAAGATGAAGCCACGGTTGAGCGAAAAATAATCCTTCTCTTCCAGCGTTTGATTTCAGAAGCAGGACAATATTCAAAAGCAAAAAACAAACAGATATGAACTTCAGCACCTTCATTAAAACGATCATCCCCGCCATACTCTTTTCACTGGCCGTTGGCTTTACCGCCCATAGCCAGAATGAAAAGAACTTTGAGATATCAAAGAACCTGGAAGTCTTTATTTCACTTTTTAACGAGTTGAATAAAAACTATGTTGACGACATCCACCCGGGCGAGTTGATGCAAACAAGCATTGAGGCCATGCTGGAAACGCTTGACCCCTACACGGTCTTCATTCCCGAAGCCGATGTTGAGGATTACCGGATGATCACCACCGGGCAGTACGGCGGGATCGGAGCCCTGATACACAAAAACGGGCAGTATGTGGTCATTTCGGAGCCTTATGAAGGTTTTCCCGCACAAATGACCGGCCTGAAAGCCGGCGACCGCCTGCTGAAGATCAATGGCGAAGACATGACCGGCAAGGCTTCCGATGAGGTTAGCCGGTTCCTGAAAGGGCAGCCCGGAACCACCGTCAGCGTTGAGGTTGAACGCAACGGTGAGCCGGCTCCCCTGGCATTCGAACTCAAACGTGAGAATATTACCATCAAGGATATTCCTTATTACGGCATGCTCAACGACAGGATCGGGTACATCCGCCTGTCAGGATTTACCCAGAATGCCGGCAGCGATGTAAAGAAAGCCTATGTTGAACTGCAAAGCAAGCATAAACCCGAAGGCCTCATCCTCGACCTGCGGAACAACGGGGGCGGGCTATTGCACGAAGCGGTAAACGTTACCAACGTGTTTGTCGACAAGGGATCCCTCGTGGTGAGCACCAAAGGGAAGCTTGAAGAAAAAAACCAGGAACACCGGACCCGTTTCAACGGCATCGACACCAAAACACCCATCGTGATCCTGATCAATGCATACAGCGCATCTGCATCGGAGATCGTGGCCGGCGCCATACAGGACATGGACCGCGGTGTAGTAATCGGACAGCGCTCATTCGGCAAAGGACTGGTTCAAAATGTGATCCCCCTCAGTTATAACTCACAGTTGAAGGTGACCGTGGCCAAGTATTATATTCCTTCCGGGAGGTGCATACAGGCCATCGACTACTCACTGAAAGACGATGAAGGGCATTTTACCAAAATACCCGATTCACTGGTAAACGAATTCAGGACACAGCGCGGGAGACCGGTCTTCGACGGGGGCGGCATCACTCCCGACATCAGTCTGGCCCCCAAGAAATACAGCCCGATCCTTGCCAGCCTCTTAACCAAATACCTCATTTTCGACTTTGCCACCGAATTCGCCGGTAAAAACCCTTCAATCCCTGCACCTGAAGATTTTGTGATCACAGATGAGATCTATAATGATTTTACTCATTTCCTGTCCGACAAGGATTACGATTACACCACCATGGGTGAACGGAAAATGAAGGAGTTGAAAAAGGCCGCCAGGGAAGAGGGGTATTATGATGCCATCGCCGATGCTTTCGAGGTGCTGCATCAACAACTCATGCACAACAAGGAAGAAGACCTCGTAAACAACAGGAAAGAGATCAGTGAAATACTGAAAATTGAGATCGTAACACGTTACTATTACCAGGAAGGAAAGGTCAGGGCTTCCCTGCACAGCGATCCCGAGGTGATCCGCGCCATCGGCATCCTCGAAAACCCCGGGTTATACACTTCAATCCTGGATGGTAGTTATACCGGCGAAGAGGAAGAAACGGACAAGGAGCAAGGCTGACCAGAATTTTCAGTACAGGCAGGCGTGGGGCCACTCACTGCCACTCGACATGACATTCGCTTGTAACTGTTTTGTTCCGTTTGGTGTATAAATGAAGGATCCGGGCATATCATGAAAACAAAGAAAATACAACTTCTGGTAGAAACATACGAATCGCCTGATGCCTTACCCCCGGAAGACAGGGAATTGCTGATGCTTGCGGTTAAAAGCCTGGCGGATGCATATGCTCCCTATTCCCGGTACCGGGTTGGTGCGTCTCTCCGGCTGGCCGGGGGAAAAACAGTCAGCGCAAACAACCAGGAGAATGCCGCTTACCCTTCGGGGATGTGCGCCGAACGCATTGCCATGTTTTTTGCAAAGGCACAATATCCGGAGGCGATCATCGAAACCATAGCCATTGCAGCGCAATCCGGCGAATTTATTATCGACAGGGCCGTTTCACCTTGTGGGGCCTGCCGGCAGGTGATGGCTGAATACCAGATCCAGCAGGGCAAAGACATACGTGTGCTCATGAAGGGGGAGCGGGGCCCCATCCTTGCGGTGAACTCCATTGATGCCCTCCTTCCGATGATGTTCCATGCACCCGAACTGAAAAAGAAAAAATAATATGGAACGCGTATCCTCACAAATATGTAAAACCGGCGACATTGGCATTTACGACAACCTCTTCGGCGGGAAGATGCTGGCCTGGCTCGACGAAGCCGGCGGCACTTTTGCCGCTTCCGTTTGCTGTACCCCCAACATGATCACCCTGAAAATGGATGAAGTGGTGTTTAAAAGCCCGGTGAAGGTCAATAACCATATCCGCATTTACGGAGCAGTCAAACACATGGGGACAAGCTCCCTCACCATCAGGCTTGAAGCCAGGAGATTTGACTTCTCATCGCATAGCGAAGAAATGGTCTGTTCAACCACCATGACATTTGTGAGGATCGATGAAAGCGGAAAAGCCATTCCGATCAACCAGGATATCAGGAAACAATACACCCACCTGCAACAATAAAAAAATCCATAAACCATGAAGCAAGTCCGCTATTTACTTTTGATACCCGCCATCCTGCTGATGTCCATGAAGTCGGACAAGCCGGCTTACAGGCTTTTCGACATAAAAGGCAAGAAGGCCAGCTACACAAAAATGCTGAAGCAGGCCCTTGAATCCGACATCGTTTTATTTGGCGAATTGCATAACAACCCGATCTGTCACTGGCTGCAATATGAGCTCACCGCTGATCTGCACAGGGAGGTTGGTGAACGTCTGGTTCTTGGTGCTGAAATGTTTGAACATGACGGGCAACTGATCCTCGATGAGTATATAAACGGCAGTATTTCCACCTCCAGTTTTGAATCCCAGGCCAGGCTATGGCCAAACTACAAGACCGATTACAAGCCGCTCGTGGAATTTGCCAGGAGTCACCGGTTGGGGTTCATCGCCACGAACATCCCCAGGCGTTATGCGTCGGTTGTTTTCAGGGAAGGCTTTGAAGGGCTCGAAAGCCTGGAGTCCGAAGCGCATCAGTACATCGCACCCCTGCCTGTTCCTTACGACCCGTCCCTGCCCGGCTACCAGGCAATGCTTGATATGGGAGGAGGCGCCATGGGCGGACATGCCTCGGATAATTTCCCGAAAGCACAGGCCATCAAGGACGCCACCATGGCCCATTTCATCCTCAACAACCTCCACGACACCAACCTGTTCATCCATTACCACGGAACATACCACAGCAATGGTTTCGAAGGGATTAGCTGGTACCTGAACCAATACCGGCCCGGTTTGAAGATCATGACCATTGCCAGCGCAGAGCAGGAATCCATTGAAGAGCTGAACGGGGAAAACGCCGGCATTGCCGACTTCATCCTCATCATCCCGCAAAGTATGACCAAAACGCATTGACGATAAAGGAATCGTTTTCAAGCATGAATTCAGGGGGATAAGATAATCAGCCTATGCTAAGCAGGAACCAGATCAAATTCATCCAGTCGCTGCGGCTGGCCAAATTCCGAAAGGCCAACGGGCTGTTTATTGCCGAGGGGCAGAAGATCGTTGAGGAACTGCTGGCTTCCGGATTTGAAACTGTCTTTGTTTACGGCCTCGAAGCCTGGTTTAAAGACAATGAAAAACTACTGAAGAAGGACGGCATGCCGGCTGCGGTTGTCAGCCCGAAAGAACTTGAACGCATCAGCAGCCTGTCCGCCCCCAACCAGGTGCTGGCCGTATGCAGGATCCCTGCAAGCGAGGTTGCTCCCCCTGCCTTCAAGGGCAGGTTGCTTGCCCTCGACGGCATCAGGGATCCCGGTAATATGGGGACCATCATCCGCACCGCCGACTGGTTTGGCATTCATGAAATACTATGCTCGGAGGATTGTGTGGAAGCATACAACCCAAAGGTGATACAGGCTACCATGGGTTCCATTGCACGGGTCAGATTATATTACGCCGACCTCCCCCCGCTGCTATCCTCTTCAGGAATGGACATCTATGCCAGTGTTACCAATGGGGTTTCGATATGGGACCTGCAGCCCGGCGATGGTATATATTTAATTGGAAATGAATCGGCGGGCATAAGGCCGGAAGTGCTTGAGCAAGCCGGTCACCGGATCACCATTCCCCGTGTTTCCGGCGGAGCCGAATCGCTGAATGCTGCCATTGCTGCCGGGATCATCCTGGCCGTCATTTCGAATAGATAGTGCCGGCCGGGCAAAAGAACATTCTGCGAACAATATTATCATATCTTTGTTGACTGTTTAAAGAACGCTTCTTTACATGACACCCGAAATAAAAATACTTATTGCCAGCATCATTCTGCTTGGGCTTGCCATATCCGGCATTGCCATCAGGATGTTCCTGAAGAAGGGAGGGGAATTCAAGAAACAATGCAGCAGTGTTGATCCCCAAACCGGCGAACGTTACGGCTGCACCTGCGGCAAGAACGACGGCGGCGACAGTTGCGACAATCACTAAGGTGTAAGCCGGACAGCAGACCACATCACCTGAGCCTTACCATGGCTTAGTTCACTCCAAACGGCTATTTCACCATTATTTCCTTTAAGCCCTCTGTGGCATATGTCTGCATACTGCCATCGCTGTCGCTGTAAATGAAAAAGGCATCCAGGCCTTCTTTGGTTTCCAGCACTTTCAGGGCCTTGTCCAATCCCATCACCATAAAGGCTGTTGCCCAGGCATCGGCGCTGCCGCAATCGTCTGCAACAACGGAAACGCTGAGCAGTGTATGTGTGACCGGGTATCCCGTTTGGGGGTCGATGGTATGTGAATACCTGATGCCGTCTTCCTCGTAAAACTTCCGGTAGTTGCCCGATGTTGCCATGGCACGGTTATTCAGGTGCACCATGGATTCGAGTTGCCTTTCCGAAAGCTCTTCCCGGGCCGGCCGTTCAATACCGACTACCCAGGGACCTTCGCCGGGTTTCTGGCCGCGGGCAAGTATTTCGCCCCCTATGTCGATCAGGAAGTTTTCAATCCCTCTGGAAGCGAGGTATGCACCGGCCAGGTCGACGGAATAGCCCTGTGCAACGGCATTGAAGTCGAAACGGATCCCATCCTTTTCCACGATGATCTGACTGCCTTCGAGGCGCACCATCTCATAGCCGATATAAGGCAGCAGGCTGTCGATGAGCGCCTGGCTGATTTCCCGGCGGCCTTCGGCCCCAAAGCCCCATGCATTTACGAGTGGCCCAACAGTATAGTCGAAAGCACCTCCGCTTTCTTCTGCCACCTTCCTGGCTAGCAGGTATGTGTTGATAAAGACCTCGTCGCAAATAACCTGATCCTCTCCCCTGTTGATCCGGGAGATGACCGAGCTGGGTTCCCACACCGATACCGACATATCGAAGGCTCTCAGCAGGGAGTCGATCCCGGCCTGGAAGTTCCTGCCCTCCGGCTCGTAATAGGTAACGGCATAGTAGGTGCCCTGCGCCAGCCCGTTAAACCCGACTTTTTGATGCTTTTCGCGGGGGCTGCAGGAAACCGCCAGAAGGAGGATGACTAAATACGGAAGTGTTTTTCTCATTTTTTGGTTGTTTTTAGCAGGTATAAAAATACAATGATCTATTGTAAAAAAAACACCAGATCTGTCAAAGAGAAAAAGCCCGCAGGTCAATCACCATGCGGGCCTTTTTACAGGGCAATGATGTTCACGGTCATCCACCGAAGTCGTCAAAGGCGATCATCTCCCCCGGAACGCCATAATCGTCAAGCATTTTCAGTACGGCATCGTTCATCATGGGGGGGCCGCAGATATAGTATTCTATTTCTTCCGGTTCGGGATGGTTTTTCAGGTATTCGTCCAATACCATCTGGTGGATGAATCCGATATAACCCTTCCAGTTGTCTTCGGGCAGGGGTTCCGAAAGTCCGATATGGAATGAGAAGTTCGGGAAGTCCTTTTCCAGTTCCCTGAATTCATCCACATAAAAGAGTTCCCTCAGCGAGCGGCCGCCATACCAGAAGGTAGCCTTGCGCGAGGTCTTTTGTGTCTTGAACTGGTCGAAGATATGGGAGCGCATGGGGGCCATTCCTGCCCCGCCCCCGATAAACATCATTTCCTTTTCGGTATCCTTGATAAAGAATTCACCATAGGGTCCGGAGATGGTTACCTTATCGCCGGGCTTGCGTGAAAAGACATAGGATGAGCATATACCGGGGTTCACCTTCATGAATCCGCCCGTCTTCCTGTCGAAAGGCGGAGTGGCGATCCGGATGTTGAGCATGATGATGTTGCTTTCGGCCGGGTGGTTGGCCATGCTGTATGCGCGGAAAACGGGCTCGGGGTTCTTCATCTTCAGGTCCCACATTTTGAACTTGTCCCAGTCGGCCCGGTACTCCTCTTCCACTTCAATATCCCTGAAGTCGACCGTGCATTTCGGAACATCGATCTGGATGTAACCTCCCGAGCGGAAGTCGAGGGTTTCCCCTTCGGGGAGTTTTACCACGAATTCCTTGATGAAGGTGGCTACGTTATGGTTTGAGATCACCTCGCATTCCCATTTTTTGATCCCAAAGATCTCGGGAGGAATGCTGATGCGCATATCCTGTTTTACCTTGACCTGGCAGCCCAGCCGCCAGTTGTTCTGTTGTTCCTTACGCGTGAAGTATCCCACTTCGGTAGGCAGGATGGATCCGCCGCCTTCCATCACCTGGCATTTGCACATGGCGCAGGTCCCGCCACCGCCACATGCCGACGGAAGGAAGATTTTCTTTGCCGCCAGTGTCGACAGTATCGTTGAACCCGGGTTTACCGTTAGGTCTTTTTCATCGTTGATGGTGATGGTGACCTCACCCTGGGGTGTTAATTTTTTCCTGGCGAACAACAACATAGCTACCAGGAAGATGATCACCAGAAGGAAGATGACGATGCTGGCCAGGATTACTTGTCCGATTCCGATTAATAGCATTTTCTGAACTATTTAACTTTTTATTACAGTTGAATACCCATAAACATCATGAAGGCCATACCCATGAGGCCTGTGATGATGAATGTGATCCCCAGCCCGCGCAGGGGTGCAGGAACATTTGAATACCTGATCTTTTCACGTATGGCAGCGATGCCCACAATGGCCAGGAACCAGCCCACTCCCGAACCAAGGCCAAAGGAAGTTGCTTCGGCAATGCTCTGGTATTCGCGTTCCTGCATGAAGAGCGAGCCACCGAGGATGGCGCAGTTCACGGCGATGAGCGGAAGAAAGATACCCAGCGAAGAATACAGCGCCGGGGTGAATTTTTCAATGACCATTTCAACCAGTTGAACCATGGAGGCGATCACCGCGATGAACATGATGAACGACAAAAAGCTCAGGTCGACCTCGGCGAAGCTTGGATCGAGCCATGCCAGGGCTCCTGCCGAGAGGAGGTATTCGTTTAACAGGTAATCGACCGGTACGGTGATGCCCAGCACGAAGATCACTGCGATCCCCAGCCCAACCGAAGTCTTTACCGTTTTCGACACCGCCAGGTACGAACACATACCCAGAAAGTATGCGAACACCATGTTGTCGACAAAGATGGATTTAACGAAGATATTTATCAGTTCCTGCATAAGGCTGTGCTGTTAAATTTTAGTTTTCTTCAATGAGTTCCCTGTTTCTTTTACGTTGCACCCAGATGATCACACCCACGGTGATCAGGGCCATGGGCGGAAGGATCATCATGCCGTTATTGGCATAAAAGCCGCCGTTGTGAATATACCAGGAATCGGGGATGATATGGTAGCCCCAGATGGTACCCGATCCGAGGAATTCGCGGAAGAAGGCCACCACGATGAGTATCCAGCCATAACCCCAGGCATTGCCGATGCCATCGAGGAATGAGGGCCAGGGCTTGTTGGCCATGGCAAACGCTTCGAAGCGGCCCATGATGATACAGTTGGTAATGATCAGCCCGACAAAAACCGACAATTGCTTGCTCACTTCGTAGGCAAAGGCCTTGAGCACCTCATCGACGAGGATGACGAGGGAAGCGATGACCACCAGTTGCACGATGATCCTGATACGGGGTGCAATGGTATTTCTCAGCACCGAGATAACAACGTTGCCGATGCCCATCACGGCCATGACCGAGAGGGCCATGACGAATGCGGGCTCGAGCTTGACCGTAACAGCGAGGGCCGAACAAATGCCAAGGACCTGCACGGTAATGGGGTTTTCGCGGCCCAGCGGCGTGGTGATCAGTTTCCTGTTTTTGCGGGAAAACAATGGTTCCCTTTCTGTTTTTTCTGCACTCATTTTATTCCTGGCTTTTGAAATAGGCAACGTAGTTGCTTAAACAGTTTTCTATCATTTTGGTGACCCCGTCGCTGGTGATGGTTCCACCCGAAATGGCATCAACGCCATGTTCCCTTTCGGCCGGCGGCATGGTTGTGACACCGCCTTTCTTCACGGTAATGGAAACGAATTCGCCCTCCTCATTGAATATGGTTTTTCCACGAAACTGGTTCCCGAAGGCCGGCAGTGCGATTTCGGCCCCCAGGCCCGGTGTTTCCTTATCGTGTCCGAACTCGGCGCCAAACACGGTATTCATATCGGCTTTCAGAGCAATATTTCCATAGATAGGGCCCCACAGCCCCTTCCCATAGAGCGGCAGGATGAAGATCTGCGCATCGCCCGCCCGGGCAATATACAATGGCACCCTGAAATTTTTCCCCTGGCTCTTATTGTAAAGCTCCGTTTTGAGGTTAATATCGAAGGCCCTGTCGCTGCCCTTCTCGAAAGCGCCCTGTGAAAAAACGGAAGTCTCATTTCCATCCTGATCAAGGACAATCTCTTTAAGGATGATCTGGTCAAAGACGATCTCTGCACTGTCGGTGCCAACGGTCTTGTCGGCAGCAGCCAGGATGCCCTGTATCTTGGCGATGGCGATATTCCGTTCCTGGAAAGGTTTGAGGATCATGGCGGCCGACGAGAGCAGGGCAGCAACGATGACCACCATGGCGGAGGAGTAGATGAATATATACCTGTTACTGAACATGGATTGAATCTTATGTTTATTATCGTTCGTTTATCATGTGGTTGCCGTTTGCGCGGCCCAGCGCTTTTTCCTCATCCTGATGTTGGCCTGTATCACATAATGGTCGATGAGGGGTGCAAAGACGTTCATCAGCAGGATGGCAAGCATCATGCCTTCCGGGTAGGCCGGGTTGAAAACTCGCACCAGTATGGCGAAGACCCCGATGAGGAAGCCGTAGATGTATTTTCCTTTTGTGGTTTGTGAAGCCGTAACAGGGTCGGTGGCCATGTAGACAGCGCCAAAGGCAAAGCCGCCCATAACCATATGGTCCCAGGGAGAGATCTGCATGTAGGCATTGCTTCCGGCAAGGTTAAAGATATATCCCATCAGCAATCCGCCGGCAAAGACCGATAACATGATCCGCCAGCTGCCCATTCCGGTAAACAGCAGGACAAGGGCACCCAGGAGGATTGCCAGGGTGGATGTTTCCGCTACCGATCCGGGTATGAAGCCATAGAACATGTCGAGGGTTGAAGGCAGTGTGAGTTCACTTCCCTGCACCGTGGTGCTTGACAGCGCATCGCCCAGGGGTGTGGCTCCGCTGACGGCATCTCCCTGCCGGCTTATCCACACATCATTCCCTGACATATGCCTGGGATAGGCAAAAAAGAGAAAAGCCCGTGCGGTGAGGGCGGGGTTCAGAATGTTCATGCCCGTACCGCCGAATACTTCCTTTCCGAAGATCACGGCAAATACCGTTGCAACGGCAACCATCCACAGCGGCACTTCGGGCGGCATGACCAGGGGGATGAGCATGCCGCTGACCAGGAAGCCTTCGTTTACCTCATGCCCCCTGACCTGTGCAAAGATGAATTCCGTGGCAAGGCCTGCAACGTAGCTCACCACGATGATGGGCAGCACCACCTTGAAGCCGTACCAGAAGTTCTCAAGCAGCGGAATGCCGGCAATGCCGTTGGAAAGATGGTGTTGGTATCCGATGTTCCACATCCCGAAAAGCAGGGGCGGTATCATGGCAAGCACCACGATGATCATGGTTCGCTTCATGTCGTTGGCATCCCTGATGTGGCTGCCGGTGAGCGTAACCCGGTTCGGAACAAAGAGAAAGGTCTCAAAAGCATCAAAAGTCGAGTGAAGCTTTTCAAACCTCCCGCCCTTCTCAAACCGGGGCTTTATTTTGTCAAGAAAGTTTCTGAGTGCTTTCATTGATTTGCTGATGTTTTAATGAATTTGATGTTATGGCAGCCGGGCTTAACTCATTTCCCTTATCATCAGGTTGAGGCCGTGTCTGATGATCTGCTGTATGTTGATCTTTGAAGTACTGATAAATTCACAAAGGGCGAAATCCTCTTCGTCGACCTCGTAAATGCCGAGGTTCTCCATCTGGTCGATATCTTCTACCATGATGGCCTTTATAAGTTGCATGGGATAGATATTGAGCGGGAAAACCTGCTCAAACTTCCCGGTAAGCACAAAAGCCCGTTCTCCTCCGTGGTAGTTGGTGTCGAGCCTGTATTTCTTCCGCGGCCTGAGCCAGGAAAAGAAAGAATGGTAAAAGCTGAACTTTGTAAAGCCGGGTGAAGCCCAGCCAAAAAACTCATAATAATCCCCTTCGGGGATCACGCTCAGCTGTGAATCATAGTACCCCAGGTGGCCTGCCTTTCCGATATTGGTGCCCGTAAGAACATTCCCCGAGATGTAACGGTGTTTTCCGTCTTTCACATTATCCCTTACCATATCGGCTATTCCGGCGCCGATGTTGGTTTTCACATAACGGGGGTTCTCCAGTTCAGAGCCGGTCAGGGCAATGATGCGCTGCGGGTCGAACTTTCCGCTGAGGAAAAGCTGGCCGATGCTGAGTACTTCCTGCGGCCGCAGATACCAGATCACTTCCCCTTTGTTGAGCGGGGCGATCCGGCTGATCTGCGTTCCGACATTCCCTGCCGGGTGCGGGCCGGAAAAAAAACTGATCTCCACACCTTTGGCATTCAGGAAAGCTTTTGACGACTGCCCGGTTCGCAGGTTCAGGAAGACCTTTCCGCTGGTTAGTTTGCGTAAGGCGTCGATTCCCGCCTGGAATGCTTCTTCACGGCCATTCACGACAAGATCAAAGTCGGGGGCCAGCGGAGCGGAGTCGAAAGCCGCAATCATGATGGCCCTGGGGTCATCGTCCGGTCCGGCAATAATGGAATAGGGCCGTTGCCTGATCATGGGCCAGGTCCCGCTTTTCAGCAATTTTTCAACGATCGCTTCGCGCCCGAGGCTGTTGGGATCGGCGGCGCCGAAATCCTCATAAATCTGTTCCGGAACCGGCTCAACAGAAATCTCCAGCAACACACGCTTGGCACCACGCCTGATCTCTTTAACCTTTCCGGAAACAGGCGACGAAAACAGGATGTTTTCACGGTACTTATCGTAAAACAAGGGCGTACCAACCTTGACCTCATCACCCTCACCGACCAGGGGCTTGGGAAACACCCCGTGAAAATCAGGTGGCTTAATGGCATATGACCGGGCCGCGATATCAGTCAGTACTTTTTCGGCTTCGCCAAGAAGCCTGATATCAAGGCCTTTACTGATCTTATACGTTTTGGACATGCGAGTTGAATGTATGATTTTTTAAAAGCTGCAAGTTTACAAAAAAAACCTGTAATATTGAAGTTTTTCAATGCAATTTGATATTCATGTAATTCAATATGGAACCTTGTACAAATACGTTCATTACAGTAAAATACAGCAACGTTTGACAGGAAAAATCATGTGATGACGTACGAATACACTATTTTTGTTTCCATTGAGTTATTAATGCAACGGCCCCTGAAGGATGAGAGTTTTAAACCATACCTGTTTGCTGCTGCTGACATTGGCGGCCCTAAGCCTCCGGCTGCCCGCTGCCGGACAGGACGATGACTATTTCAGCAAATCCTATCTGCGCCATGAGGATTACGTATACAAAGACCACATCCGTACCGTGGAAATGTACAGGGAAGGCTGGAAGCTTTCAGCACCCGTATTGAACCTCAACAGCGGTCAGAAGCTGATCCTGTCATTCGACGACCTGGATGCCGGTGTCAAGAACTACCATTTCACCATTATTCACTGCAATGCCTTGTGGGAGCCCTCAGAACTGGAAAAATCTGAATATATCAAAGGGTTTTATGAGGATGAGATCACCGATTATGCCTTTTCATTCAATACCATTGCCCTTTACACCAATTACATGCTCGTTTATCCCACCGATTATCTTGAGCATACCAGGGCGGGGAATTATATCCTTAAAGTTTTTTCGAATGAGGAAGCTGATTCCAATGTGGTACTGACAAGGCGCTTCATGGTAACCAGTCAGAAGGTTTCCATAAGCGGAAAGGTGGTGCCGCCCGTGAACATCGACAGGCGCAGCACGCACCAGCAGCTTGCCTTTACCATCAACACGGGCAATTATTATATTTCAGACCCTCAGAGAGACCTCAGGGTGATGATCCTGCAAAACTGGCGCTACGACAATGCCGCTTTCAATGTCCCGCCCAGGCAGATATCGGGCAACAGGCTGGAATATAATTTCATGGAGCAACTGATCTTTGAGGGCGGGAATGAGTTCAGGGCATTCGACACCAAAGACCTTCGTTACCAGAGTGAGCAGATCGCACTGATCGATTACCGGCACGACGGCCACCACATATACCTTCATCCGGCAAAACGACGGACCTTCAGTCAATTTGTGCGTGATGACGACCTCAACGGAAAGTTCTTCATCGAAAAAACCGATGCCTCTTCAAGCGAGACCGAGGCCGATTATGCCTGGGTTCATTTCCGTCTTCCCTATCCGCATCCCATGGTCAACGGCAATATGTATATCATGGGAGCCCTGACGGGATGGCAGTTCAGCGAAGAGGCCAGGCTGAACTACGATTACGAAAACCGCCTTTACGAAGCCACCTTATTCCTCAAACAGGGTTACTACAATTATTTATACGGTTTTTTGGAAGACGGGGTTGATGCTGCCGATATCAGCCTGGTAGAGGGCAGCCACTGGGATACCGATAATGAATACATCATACTGGTTTACTACCGGGAGCCCGGAACCTATTACGACCAGCTGATCGGCATTGAATACATTCTTTCGCACCAGCCCTGATGCCGTTGTCTGCTGCTTCCTGACAGTAAAGCCATCACTTATTCGTAGCGAAGCGATTCGATCGGATCAAGCTTTGCCGCCTTGATGGCAGGCAGAATGCCGGAAAGGAGCGCCACGACCAGGCAAAGGCCGACACCCATAAATATCCAGTCCCAGGGAATGATAAAGTCGCTGCCGATAAGGCCTGCCACCCCGTTCCCGATCAGGATTCCGAGGATGATGCCAAAAACCCCGCCAAGCTGGCCAATTACAATGGCTTCGATAAGGAACTGGTTGAGTATCCTGGCACGGTTGGCGCCCACGGCCTTCCTGATGCCGATCTCGCGCGTACGTTCCGCAACAGCAACAAGCATGATATTCATCAGTCCGATCACAGCACCAAAAAGCGTGATAATGCCGATCACGATGGCGCCGATCCTGATCTCCTTCAAAAAATCATTCAGCATTTCAACGATATTGTCGCTTTTTACGATGCTGAAAGTATCATCCTCCCCCACCGGCACCTTGCGAATGATCCTGAAAAGACCGGTTGCTTCACTGATGGCGGCTTCCATTTTCTGCGGATCGTCGGCCCTGATCGAAATCGTATAATTCATGTTCGGGCGCGAAAAATACTGCCTCACATTGTTGATAGGCACTATACACTGCCTGTCGCCCGTAAACGACATGCTCGACCCCTTCTCCTTTAACACTCCGATGATGCGGTACTTGCCGGGGCCTATGGCGATAACCTTGTCGATAGGGTCTTCATCATTCCTGAAAAGCGTTTTCACCACCTCGCTGCCAACGATGGCCACGTGCCGCCCGTCATTTACTTCCACCGGTGTCATATTCCGCCCCCTGCTGATCTCATGCCCGGCATTGAGCAGATAATTTTCGTCAGCCCCGATCACGCCGATGTTCGGACTCGACTTCTCGGCCTTATACTTGACCGTGGCAATCCCCGTACCCCAGATGTTGATGCTCACGCTGGCAGGGTAATCGAACCGTTCCCTGAATTCCCTTGCCTCGTCATATGTAATGCTTCGAAAATACTCGTTCCGGGGGGCATTGCCTCCCACATGCACACGAAGGGTCCGGTTCCGGATCGAAAAAGTGTTGGCACCCATCATGCTGAAGTTATCGTTCAGGAAATACTTAACGGCATCGATGGAAGTGAGGATGCCTACCAGGGCCATGATCCCGAAGGCAATGATACCGATGGTGAGCCAGGCCCGCAGTTTATGGCTCTTGATGTTGGTGAATGCAATCCTGACATTCTCAAATAAAAGGGCTTTCATGTAGGCCGGATTTTAATGTTCCTGATCAGCGTTACCTGCAAATGTAATCAATTAACGAATGTTCCGGTAGATTTTCAGGGCCATATTTGTCAGCAGGGGAAGGGTGTTTCGGCTGATCCTCAGAAAAACGATCCTTTCGGAACCAAAGCCCTTGTAAAAACGGGCCAGTGCCTCATTATTGGAGCCGTCGAAGTCGAGGGTGAGGTGCTTCCCCGCATGCTCCCTGATAAAGTGGTCGATGAGCAGGAACATGGCTCTATTATCGCGGCCTTTGTCGCTCAAACCGGAAAAAATGAATATGGATTTTTTATGGCTTTCCAGAAAGACAGCCCCGGCGCACAGCTCATTGTGATCATCGTAAACCCCGTAAACGTCCGCCAGTCCTTTATAGATACAAGTGTAAACGAGCCTTTTCAGCTTCATATAGTGGGCGTCGCGGAGCACGCGGATGCCGGCGCCCCTGTTTTCCCTGAAAAGGCTGATGATGTCGTCGGGCTTCACCCCTTTTATCACCGACAAACCCGCTTTTTCGGCTTTCGCAAGGTTACGCCGGGTATTGGATGAATAATTCCTCCTGATATCCTCATAATCGCCGATCAGGTCCAGCTCATGGTTTACCTGCACATCATATCCGAAACCGGGATGGTCGGGTTTATTATGGATGTTCAGGTTGATATCGACCAGCCGGAAGCGGGAAGGAATGGCTGTAAGGAAGTCGTTCACCACAGCAGGATTCAGTTCGCCCTGTGAAAAGAGCCCGAGTTGCTGTGTAAAGAAGGGTTGATAAACAATGCTGACCCCAAACTTCTTCCTGTGGCAAACCGGAAAAACCCTGAGGTAATCATCTTCCACCAGCCCGTCCCAGTTCTCGCAAACAACATCCAGAAACCATGTATACCCATAGATCATGCCGTTGAATGAGCGGCTGATGCAATCATCCCATTTCTTTCTGTCGATGAGCTTATTTTCGAGATACCTGATCATACGTTTGCTGCCAGTTCAATGATTTCTTCAAATGCCCGGTATTTTTCTTCATCATCGCCCAGGGCATAGTTATGCCAGATTCCGCAAAGTGTTCCGCCATATTTTTTCACCTCCCCGATGACCGGTTGAACCGCTGAGACATATTGCGCGGGTTTCAGTTCCATATAATCGCCCAGGCTGGTATCCATAAACATGAAGGGGTGTATCCGTAGGCCTGTTGGCTGTTCATACTTCAGGTCATAGAAGCTGAACGCGTTGGCGATGGATGCCCGAAAGCCGCATATGGATGCATAGCCCATCGAATAATCATCCGTGATGCCGTATCTGAGCAATTCGCGGTAAGTATCCGGCATCGATAACCTGACAAAATGCTGCCGGCTTTTCGTTATTTTTCTTCCACAGATTCTTTGCAGCCTGTGCAGTTCTTTCGCGATGCGCGATGGTTCATCTGCCGACCTGTATGAGGGGTGGATCCCGATAGCGGCCTGTTGGTCGAGCCTTCTGATCAGGGATGCAAAGCGCCGGTTCCGTGTCGACAGGTTCCTGTCGTACGGGCCCCTGTCGCCTGCCAGGACAAAATAGACTGCCTGCAGCCCGCTTCCTTCAAACGTCCTGTGCATGCGTTCAAAATTGTCGTACGGATCCTCCTGCTTTCCCGACATGGTGCGGACACGGCTACGGATCTCACCGGCCTCACCTTTTAGCAACAGTTTAGCCATGGCGGCGCCGGTCCTGAAAAAGCCCTTTCCCAGGTGGGCATATGCCATATCGACGTCGACCGTCGGAAAAAATGAATATTTCCCCGTGGGGGATGGCAGTCCGGGGTAATGTTTCAGCAAAAGATCCCTGATGCTCATGGCAAGCCGGTTAACCAGCGGTTCCTTGAGAAAATCTTCCTTCCAGGCCAGGGAGGCCGTATGCGGGAAGCGTCCATGCCTGTCGGGTTCAAAGGGGAGGTACTCTTCGTAGCGAGAAACCAGGTAGAATGCCATGGAAAAGGGGTCGAAGGGCAGGTCGCCGCCTTTCACCCGGTAAAAGACCGGCATTCCGTCATGGTCTTCAACGCTGATCTGCTGACTGCTGATGCTTCGCTCAGCCAGCAGTCCCGCCGGTCTGATGGAAGGCACACCGGGCATGTCAGCCGCGGAATAGTTGAGGACGGCCCTGGCCCGGGCATCATCCGGCCCATTAATGACAAACGGCATGCCGAGGATCTCTTCAAACATCAGCCTGAAGATCCATTGGGTCCGCGGCCCGTAGTCATCAACCAGTACGTTTACCACTCCTGATCCTGCCATATAGCGTTCTGAATATCTTTAACCGCACAGCGGCCTCCTTTATTGTATCGCGAAGATATAATCCCGTGCTGAATCCGGCAATCCCTGCAGCGGCATGCTCCCGTATGTCTTTGCTGATGATGTCATAGGCTTCGGCACAACGGATGGTGAATACGGGAACGCCGTTGAATTCAGTCTCCGTCAGATTTCCCTGCTTCAGCTTTTCCTGCAGCAAATGCAGTTTCATGGTCCAGCCTTTTTTTTTCGCAAAAAGGCTGTATGTTCTCCGGCTGCTTGTCCCGCCGGCAGCGGTATAATGCAGGCTGATATTCTTATATTTCCTGTACCATACCTGTTCCGATTCCTCAACAAAATGCACAAAGGTCATTGCTTCGGCAGGTGTGGTTCCGACAAAAACCATAAGGGCATTTTTTTCCATCAGGTAGGCAAAGGGGGAATCGGGGCCAAAGGAGCTGTTATTTTTCATGGCACAGAGCCTGCTGGCATCGTTTCCGGCAACCAGGAATGAATGCAAGGGGTGGGCGGTACGGCAGAAGGCAGGGAGGTTCATGGCAGCCAGGGCCAGGGAGCCTGTCATGGGCTGGGTTTTCCTGATGTCGAAACGGTCGCCGGTCTCCAGGTCGAAGTTGTATGCCGGAATGAGGAGAGTCCCTTCACTCCCGATCTGCGTGATAAAACCTTCAATAAACTTTTCGCTGCTGAAACCTCCTTCTCCCCTGCGAGCCCGCATGGCAAGCCTGAGCACGTCGGAAGTCAGCAGCACCACTTCCCCTTCCCCAATCTTCAGGCGTGGAGCCAGCTCAGCACATGGGATATATGTTCGATCCTTATTCAAGGTCATTGCATGGGATCTGCCTGTTCAGCCGTCAATAAAGGGTTTCCTGAATTGCATCAGTTCCGGCAGGTATCCCAGTTTTTCCCAGAATACGACGGCAGGGATATTTTTTGTGAGTACCTGTAGCTCAACGGAATGCACCTGCTTCTCGGCAAACCATCTTTCAAGGTCTTTTACCATTTCCTTTCCGGCACCCCTTCCCCTTACCTGCGGTTCAACAAAAACATGGGATATCACCCCCACCTTCCTGTTGCCGAGGTAATCGGGTGTGATCCTGATGCCGGCATGGGCAAAGCCTGTCACCTTCAGGTTCGACCTGCAAACGATCAGCCTCGAAAAGCGTCCAGGGCCCTGCAGTGCCGTGGCAAGCCAGCGCTCACAGCCATCCGCGGGAATGTTGAGCATCAGCCCGTGCTCACGCATATGATCATACATCTCTGTAAAAAGCCTGCTGACTTCCGGAAGGACTACATCCTCCCTGCTCGTTATTTCCCTAATAAGCAGTTTATCCTTCATCTATGGTTTTAAATATCAATTCGACCAGGGGTCCCATTTTGGTAAAGTCATCGCCGGTCGTGGCCTCTTCAAAATCGATCTCTATGCCGCAGGTATTTTCAATACCGGCAATGAGGTCGACAAAAGCCATGCTGTCGAGCAGACCGCTTTTTACCAGGTCGAAATCAGGGGTGACTTCCTCCGGCCTGATCTCAAACACCAGCAGTTTTTCTTCCAGTTGCCGGATAATGGCCTCTCTGATCTCATTTTTGGTCATTGAGCAACTCCTTTAGTTTATTCCTGTCGATCTTGCCGTTGTCATTCAGCGGCAATTCTTCCACAAATATAATCCTTTCGGGGATCATATACCATGGAAGGCTTTTGCGGCAATGACGGATAATGGCAGCCTCATCCTGCCTGCTCCCTCCTCCGACAAAGCCCGTGATCAGCATGCGCCCCTTATATTCGGCGGCCGCCGATGCCACTTCGGCTGTTCCGCAGGCATCTGCCATGATGGCGTCGACTTCGTGGAGGTTGACCCGGTATCCCAGAATTTTCACTTCTGCATCGGTTCTTCCCAGGTAAAAGAGGTCACCTCCGGCATCTTCTTCCACGAGGTCGCCTGTCCTGTACCACTTTCCGGGGCCTGTTCCTTCGATATCAAGCAGGTATTTTGCGTTGAGGTCCTCATCATTCAGGTATTCGCTGATCACCTGGCTGCCCCGCAGGCAGAGCTCACCCTGATGCCTGACGGCATTCATGGTACCCGGTTCCAGCAGGCAATATTCCTGTTTATCGAAGATCTTCCCGATACAGGCAATGCCGTTTTTGCTTTTAGGCTGTTCCCTGCCATACTCACAGGCACTGATGGCGATGGTTGCCTCGGTGGGGCCGTACAGGTTAATCACTGCTTTTCCGCCTGTCGCTTCAAACCACTTTTCGGCAAGGATGACCGGCAGGGCCTCACCGCAAAAGAAGCTAAGCCTGATATTGCCAAAGGCATCCTTTTTAAGCAGGCGCATCCTGTCCATGAGCATGGCTGCAGAAGGTACAGAAAACCATACACTAAGGTCTTCCTCCCTGATATATGAAGCCAGTTTAAGGGGTGAGGGGTCGGGCGGAATGCAGAGGCATGCGCCCGAAAGCCAGCAAACCATCATATCATGAACGCTGAGATCGAATGTCAGGTCAAAAGTCTGCGAAAAGCGATCTTCTTCGAAAAAATCCCACCTGCTCAGTACATGATCGAGATAAGCCGTAACATTCGCATTGGAAACTGGCACGCCTTTGGGTGTTCCTGTAGAGCCTGATGTAAAAAGCAGATAGGCTGTATCACCTGGGCAGGGTTTTTCTGCCGGCAGCAATTCTTCCTGCTTATTTTCACAGGCAAGAAAGCGGTGTTGCGGCATGCTTTGCGGCAGGGATGCAGGAATATTTTCACAGATAATCGTCATATTTTTCCTGTCGGAAAGCAGGCCGGGGAGCAAGGCAAGGGATGCCATTTCACAAAAGATGGTACGAACACCTGAAAGGTCGAGCATCTTCCGGTTCCTGGCATCAGGAAAACGAGGGTTCAGTGGCATATAGGCCCTGCCGGAAAACAGGGTGCCACAAATGGCTGCACAGGTCTCAGGGCCTGCACTGCCCAGGATGGCTACCGGCCCCGGGAATGCGGGAGCGGCATGCTGTATGGCATTGCCAATGCGGCAGGCCTTGGCGTTCAGCGCTTCATAGGTTATGGTCTGCTTTCCCATGCTAATGGCATGGTTGGCAGCGAAGGACTGGAAGGATCGCTGCAGTCTGTCGGCAAGCATTTGGTTTTCCGGTTTCACGTGATCCTTGTCATATATTCATTTCTTCCATCATAAGGGCATCTACCAGGTATTTGGTTGCCCAGTTGGGAAAAGCAAAAGGTTCATAGCGGCCCCAGAGCGGATAGGATCCGCTGATAGCGCCCAAAGTATGCCTCATGCCATGCCTGCTTTGCAGTTTCACAAGCAGGTTGTTCATCCGGCCGGCTGCCGCATGATAATTTTTGTTACCCGCGTAGCAGGCAATTTTCATCCAAACAACCGACATCTGTGCACAAGCTGTAAGGATCATATGCTCGCTGCCTTTCCAGTGACGGTCGTATCGGCCATGTAAATATCCGTCGCGCATGAACTTTTCCATCAGCACATCGGCAGCTTTAACGGCAGCCCCTGTATATTTTCTTTCCCCCAGGTAAATGCCACAATCGAGCAAGCCGTCGATGGTATAGGCGATGGTATGCAGTATGGGCTTGTCGTTGCGTTTAACAGTATTATCACAATCTTCAAACCAGGCATTTGGTTGTTGTTTTTTGTCAACGATCCAGTTGAGGTTGCTGATGGCTGATTCCTTGTATTTTCCGAGGCCGGTTTCGCGGTGCAGCATCAGCAGCGGATAATCGACGTAGCTGTCGTACACCCTTGCCTGCCCCATCAGCGCGAAGCTGGTCCATGTTCCCGCCTTATCCTGTATGCTGCAAAGCCAGTCGCCGGCCCGGCAGGCCGACTGCAGGTATTTATCCTCTTTAAGCACACGGTACACGGCAATCAAACCGCGGATGATCTGGGCAGTATTGAATACGATCTCCGCCCTGTTTTCATTTATCCTTCCACCCTGCCAGCCACCCGAAGGTTTTTGGATCGCGATAAGCCAGTTGGCTGCCTTTACGGCTGCATCCATAATATTGCGATCGTTCCTTTCAGCGGCATATTCAAGCAGGGTGGGTATGATATAGCCTGTTGTTTCGGGATAGGAAGCCGACCATCCGTTAATGAGGTGATATGATCCCATCCCGTCATCGGGGGTTGACGCCTGCGCAAGCAGGAGCCAGTTCACCCCGTGGGCAATGGCCAGTTTCTTTTGCCTGGGCCCGGTATCTTCATTTTTGAAAAATCTGTTTCCAGACAGGCAATACCGCCTGAGATCGCGCATTATGTAGGCAAGCCGCCCGGGGACCATGCTCAACAAAAAAAATCTGCTGTATCGGTAAAGGCTTCTTAACATGAAAAAACTATGATCAGAGCAAAGATACTGGGAATAATCGAAGTCGCATAATGATTTTGTTATATCGCCTACTGCAGGGCCATCCGGATAACCGTCTCGTAGGTGCCGATGTTGACCGGGCCGGCACCTTCGCTCACCAGTGATTCGTTATTCCAGAGGGTCACCAGGGTACCGTTGACAGCCTTGACCCGGGCGATGATGCTGCTGAACGAATCTTCAAGGCCGAAGCCCTGTTCAAGGCCCTTGTCGACTATGGCAAAAGGCCATATCCGCATGGGGGTTTCAACTTCAAAATCGAGGTCGTAGAAGTTGAAGGGGCTGCAGATACCGGCCCTGAATCCCGGTGTAACGGCATAGCCCATCGAATAATCGTTTTCAACATCCCTGTTCACAAATCCACGGTATGTAAGCGGCATGTTCAGCACATGGAAATGCTGCCTTGTCATGTTAATATCCTTATTTAAAACAGCCGAAAGCCTGCGGAATTCATGGTCAAGCTTTTCAGTCGATTTCAGCGAAGCAAAGGAAGTATGTATCCCGATCCGGCAGTAGTCGGCGAGGGTTTTGATCAATATCCTGAAGTGCCTGTTGCCAACGGGCGTATTTCTGTCATTGGTATCGTAATCGGCAAATAAAACAAAATAGATGGTGTCGAGCCCGTATTTCCTGTTCAGGGCGAGTTGGGCATCATAGGTATCAAAAGGGTCGCGGCTGAGATTGCTGACAACCCGGATCCTGTCGGTAGCCTGCCCGAAATCAATGTTCGACAATGAATTGGCCAGGCCAGCCACCGTCCTGAAAAAGCCCTTGCGTTTATAGCGCCATGCCGCATTAATATCGATGGTCGGGATAAAGCGGTATTCCGGTTTCTTTGCCTGCCAGGAAGGCCATTTTTGACTGATCTTTTCAGCAATCATCCCGGCCCAGGTATTGACCACCGGTTTATCGAGAAAACCCTTTTTCCAGGCCAGGCTTTCAACTGCCTGGAAGCGGCCGTACTCATCACGAACATAGGGGAGGTATTCCTCGTAACGGGTAACCAGGTAGAAGGAGGCAGCGAAAGGATCGAAATTCATGGCCGACTGTTTATTGTAAACCGCAAAGAAGCCGTGGGATTGATCTCCTTCGGGAAATACCGTTTCCTGGTTCAGGATATCCTTTTCGCTGAGCAGCCCGTGGGCCTCGAAAAACAAACCGCCGTGCTTCGGATCTTTTGAATAATTGATCTTCGGCCCCCCGGCGGCCGCAAACTCTTCGGTACTGGATGTAAACAATGGCTCATCACCAAGCAATTCGCCCAGGATCAGTTTGAATATGTACCTGATCCGCGGGCTTAGCTGGGGGCTGAATACGATTATCATATATACAAAGATAATATTTTGATCATTTGATGGTGAGGGATTATTATCCGGGCGGGCCATAAGCCGTTAAAAGTGCAAAAAAGGAGGTGAGGCGGTAAGGGATATTTTGTACTTTTGAAATCCAAAACACCAAAACCCGAATGGAGAACTTCATTGTTTCGGCACGAAAATACAGGCCGGCTACTTTTGATACGGTAGTTGGGCAGGCCACCATCACCAGAACCCTCAAAAACGCCATCAGGACCGGGCAACTGGCCCAGGCATTTTTATTCTGCGGGCCGCGTGGCGTGGGTAAGACCACCTGTGCCAGGATACTGGCAAAGACCATCAACTGCCAGAACATTACCGAAAACATTGAAGCCTGTAACGTGTGCGAATCCTGTAAGTCGTTCAACAGTTCCGCCTCCTTCAACATCCATGAACTCGACGCGGCTTCCAACAACTCGGTGGAAGACATCCGCAACCTGGTCGACCAGGTCAGGATCCCTCCACAACTGGGCCGTTACAAAGTATACATCATCGATGAGGTGCACATGCTGTCTGCATCCGCTTTCAATGCTTTTTTAAAGACTCTGGAAGAGCCGCCTTCCTATGCAAAGTTCATCCTTGCCACAACCGAAAAGCACAAGATTATCCCTACCATTCTTTCGCGTTGCCAGATCTTCGACTTCAAGCGGATATCCGTTGACGACATTGCCGCACACCTGAAATATGTTGCCGGCAATGAAAAGGTAAATGCCAGTGAGGATGCCCTGCATATTATTGCACAGAAAGCGGATGGCGCGATGCGCGATGCACTTTCGATCTTCGACCAGCTTGTCAGCTTCAGCGGGAACGAGATCACCTACCAGCAGGTGATCCAGAACCTGAACGTATTGGATTATGATTACTACTTCAGTCTGATTGAATATATCCTGAAGGGAGACGCCGCCAACACGCTCCTCATCATCAACGAGATCATTGATAACGGTTTCGACGGGCAATACTTCATTACCGGCCTGGGCGAGCACCTGCGAAACCTGCTGGTTTGCAAAGACGCGGAAACGGCCGGCCTGCTCGAAGTAAGCGAAAACCTGAAAAAACGCTACCTGCAGCAATCGGATCTGTGCGACACGACTTTCCTGCTAAGGTCGCTCAGCATCAACTATCAGTACGACAGCCAATACAAGACCAGCAGCAACAAACGCCTTTTGCTTGAACTTGCGGTCTTGCAGATGTGTGGCTTGATGGGATATCCCCACGACAGGAAAGAGGAAAGCAAAAATAAGGCTGTTTTACCCGGCCCCGGCTCCGGACCTGCCAAACCGCCAAAAAGTGATTACTCAAATGAAACAGTGAAGAAAAAAAGTGTTGCGGAAGAACCGGTTATTAAGAAAGAAGAAAAAAAAGATCCTGTACCTGATCCCATTCTCGACCAAATCTCCATTAAAAAGACTTCGGAAAAGCTTAATGGCAGGCACGAAAAGAAGACGGAAGCCACCATCGCGCCTAAGAACAAGAGCCCTTTCAGTGAGGCCGACCTTCATGGCCGCTGGGCAGCATGTGTTGCGGCAGTTTGCAAACACTCCGAAAACCTGCGTAGCAGCCTCACTGATTCCATGCCCGTGCTAAAGGAAAACTTCGAAATTGAGATCACGGCGCACAACAAGGTAATTGAAAAAGAGATCAGGGATCTTTTACCGGGCATGCTCGCACATCTTCGCAAGGACCTGAACAACGACTTCATTTCGGCGGGCATCCGTTTGGCAGACCCGGGCGAACAGGAAAACAAGGCTTATTTTCCTGACGAGATCTATAAGAAAATGGCGGAGAAAAACCCCGAGATCACAAACCTTCGCAACCAGCTCGGCCTCGACATCGATTTTTAACTCCGCCACTTCCGGGTGTTCACCCTGATAAGATCAATTCTGCAACAGGGGATTCCTGATGTTTTCCACTTCACCGTCGGGCAGCATGATCACCTCTATATGATCAATGCCAAAAAACCTGTTGGCGGCATCTTTCAGGCTTTCTATGCTCATGCTGTTGACCATTTCTTCATATTTGAAAAAATTGCCGGGGTCGGACTGGTCAAAATCCATACTTTTCAGCGAATTAAGCCAGAACCTGTTCTGCTTGAGCCGTTCGGCCCTCGACTTCAGGAGGTTTTCCTTTACACCATTCAGGTCTTTGGCCCGGGGACCTTCTGTTTTGAGTTTTTCTATTTCCTCATAGACGATGCCCTTCAGCTTGGCGGCATTCTCGGGATCGCAATCAAAATAGATCCTTACCATATAGTGTTCCCAGGGATAGTTGACCTGTTGCGGCCGCACGCCCACTCCATAGGTCCCGCCCTGTTCTTCACGGATGGTTTCGGTATAGCGAACATCCAGTATATCGCAGAGGGCCGAAAGTTCCATTCTTCCCATGGCATCATCATAATCGTAAACACTGGTATACATGATTGATACGGTGGCTTTGGGAACTTCCATCCCTTTCATGACCACCTTTTCCACTGTTTCGGCGGGAGGCCTGATGCCATGGTCTTTCCAGCTTTCATTACGCTCGACCAGGGGAAGTCCGCCCAGGTAAGTCAGGATCATTGGTTTTGCCTCATCCGGGTCGATATTGCCAACAAAATAAAAAGTAAAGCTGCCTGGATCGCCAAACCTTTCGGAAAATATATAATGCAGCTTCCTGAAGTTTACTTCATCAAGAAGTTCCGTTGTCAGGGGCCTCACCCGATCGTGATAGTTTGCCAGGGTTACCATGATGGTATCCTGCAGGGCCGAGGAGGGATCATTGGAACGGTTGTCGATCAGGCCTTTCATCAACTTCAGGTATGCATTAAAGGCCGTCTCGTCCTGCCGCGGGCTTGTAAAATACAAATGTACCAGCTGCAGCATGGTTTCCAGGTCATCGGGCGAACATTGCCCGTTAAAACCCTCGGAAGTTTCCCCGATAAAGGGGCTGACACTGACAATCTTCCCTGATAACTTCTTTTTGAGCTCAGTGTCGTCAAATCCTGCCAGTCCGCTCCTTTGGATCACTCCCGAACTGTTTTCAGCCGACATCAGGTCCTTCACATCATACAGGCTAGTCCCGCCATAGCTGAAGGCTGTCATCAATATCTCATCATCCTTGAAATCGGTGGGCTTGAAAACAACATGAACCCCGTTTGACAATTCCCAGCGCAAAGTGCCGAGTTTTTTATCCCTGCTTTTTTTTATGATCTTGCCAGGAACCGGTGTTTCGGCCATCAGCGGTGCATCCGAGAACCGGTCGATATAGGCATCTATTTCCATTTCATCCACCTTTCTGACCAGTTCCAGCACTTCACCGGCGTCGGGCATCGACGATGATTCCGACTCGGGACCTGTGAGCACCACCACGCGGTTCTCATCACTGATCCATTCGGAGGCCAGCTGGTTTATTTCATCAAGGCTAACGGCCGGGAGCAACTGCTGAACAAATGCATAAGAATATGCGATACCGGGCGAGGGTTCATCCTGGAGAAAATGTGAATAATACAGCCACACATAAGCATCTGACTCCTGCTTATCGCGTTCGCGGTATTGTTTTTCGAGCTGTTTGAGGTAGTCGGCACGGGCCCGTTCAAATTCCGTTTCGGTAAATCCATGCCTTTTCAGCCTTTCATTTTCAACCAGCAATGCCTCAAGTCCTGCCTGGACATTCTCGTTCGAGGTCAAGGCAAACGCAATGTAAGCATCCTTGCTTCTCACCATATTGGTATACATGCTTACGGCATACAAAAAAGGCGGGTCGTCCAGCCGGGTAAGTTCTTCCAGGCGGCTGTTGAGCATCATGGCATAAACCTGACTGAGTATGCTCTTCCGGTAATATCCCATGTTTTTTTCGGGAGCAACATCATGTTTCCAGTACACCTGCACAAGGTTGTACTGTGCTTCAGGATCTGTTTCGATGGCAATATATGTCTCGTTGTGATCCGGAACAGGATAAATTTCCTTTTCACGGTAATTCTCCCTGACGGGGGCCTGCGAAAAGAGTTCCCTGATCCTGACTTCCATATCAGCGGCATCGAAATCGCCCACTGCGATCACGGCCTGCAGTTCCGGCCGGTACCATTCGCGGTAGAACCTTCTCAGTTCTTCATAATCACAGTTGTTGATGATATCGATATTGCCGATCACATCCCTGTCGGCGTACTTTGATCCCTTATACAGCGTCTTGCTGGTTTTCGTCATCATGCGGAACTGTGCGCCCCTCCGCGTTCTCCACTCTTCATGGATCACGCCCCTCTCATAATCGATCTCTTCATCTTCAAAGGCAACATGATATGCCCAGTCGTAGAGGATCAGCAAAGCCGTATCGACCGTTGAAGGCTTATCGGTGGGAACCTTCTGCAACATGTAGGTGGTAACGTCCTGTCCCGTAAAAGCGTTGATTTCCGGGCCAAACTTCATGCCGATCGATTGCAGGTAATGGATAATCTCATGTTTTTCGAAATTTTCGGTTCCGTTAAAGCACATATGTTCGCAAAAATGGGCCAGTCCATCCTGCGAATCATCTTCCTGTACCGCTCCCACATCGACCACGAGGTAAAACTCGGCCCTGTTTTCGGGTTTGGCATTTTCACGGATGTAGTAGGTGAGGCCATTATCGAGGGTCCCGTAGATCACGGCTGGATCAAGGGGTACCGGAGCCTCCGTTTTGTAGTTAATATCCTGCGCAGCGACAGAGAAAAGCGCAAGAATGGCAAAAGCCAGGACAAAAGATCTTTTCATGGGAGGAAGGTTTTAATGAATAAATCAACTAAACTTCGGAAACAAAGATAATAATTGATGTTAATGCCACCTGTTTTTTTGTGCATAATATAAGCATGATGATGATGTTGCTCGCACTGATTTGGAGGAAGAATTGAAATTCGGTATATTTGCAATATAATAACCGACACGGATGATACGTCTTTTCGCCAGGTTTTATTTTTGGGTATCGGGATGGAAGATTGCCGAGCGGCCGCCGGCCGGCCTGAAGAAATGCGTATTGCTGGCCGCCCCGCATACCAGCAATTTCGATTTTGTCTTCGGCAGGTTTGCCGCTACCATCCTTGGCATGAAAACGCGATTCCTGATCAAGAAGGAAGCCTTTGGGGGACCGCTCGGGTGGCTGGTCAGGCAGGCCGGCGGCATCCCTGTCGACAGGCACCGCAACAACCGCATTGTTGATCATGTTGCCGGGTTATTCGAAAAGAGCGACAGTTTTTACCTGATGGTCACACCGGAAGGAACGCGAAAACTGGTCAGGAAATGGAAAAAAGGTTTCTATGCCATCGCCATGCAAGCCAATGTCCCCATCGGATGCGTATATCTGGACTACCGTGAAAAAAAGGTAGGCTACGGCCTGACCCTGTATCCCAGCGGTGATTATGAAAAGGACTTACAGCTCATCCAGGACTTTTACCGCGACAAGCATCCGCGGCACCCCGACCGCTTCAACCTGAGCCCGATGTATGCAGATGATGCAAAGGATACGCTGGCCTGACATGGAGATAAGTGAAATTACCCTTCCGGGATAAGGGGAATGCTGATTTCTGAATAAAACCAACAATTCCTTCACAAAATATTTTGCCAAACCAATTATTCGTCTTATTTTTGCTGTCCCTTTTGGATGATCGTTCTTTAGGGGAGTTTAGCTCAGTTGGTTCAGAGCATCTGCCTTACAAGCAGAGGGTCACTGGTTCGAATCCAGTAACTCCCACGAGTTTTGGGTTAAAACTCAATTTTCTGCTTTATAAGTAGTTAGCTTAATCAAAAAGCCTTGCATGGGAATTGTGAGGCTTTTCTTTTTTCCCTCTTCAGCAATTACGTCCCATCACTGCTGCTTGAAAGCCATAACACTACGCCAGCGGTCTCATTCCTCCCTTACAAGGGTGGTTTTGGATGAAGGTTTGCCGGGGGCGCCATCTCCCCTGTAGCCCAGCACACGGCCGTCGGAGGGCCGGAAATAGTAGTCGCCGTTCCAGAAATACGACCGCCAGCCCGTTGGGGCGAAGTTTATACGCAGCACTTCACAGCCATAATCATCCGACCAGGCAACTTCTTCCTTCTCTGCCCTGAAGCTGTTGATCTTCATATCGGCCGGTCTTTCAGTCCCTATCGACCAGAACACGATCTCATCCGCTGATGAAAAAATGAATTGTTCCATGCCGGGATTCATCGGGAAAAGCTGTATCCAAGGCTCCCCTTCACCGGGCTCTTCCAGTTCATCGATTTCCTTTCCATCAAGCCGGCCCCTGATCTGAACGCCATCATGCACCAGCCTGGCTTCCACGTCGGTTTCTTCGCCCATGCGCACATACCGCCATGAAAGGGTTTTAAAGGCGAGGCCGGTAGTGAGCACCTGCCAGTCGGTGGTGTCACTGCCGTTCATGCGGTGAACGAATATCCTGTATCCGTCCGCCGTTTCGGTAAAAGCATAATGGTACGCAAAAACCTCCGATCCGCGCTGTTCATGGTATTCGAGGTTTTGCGATAAAAGAGCGCCAAGGGGCAGCCATAATAAGACTACAGCCCCAAGCACTGCAGGGGCTGGCAAAAAAGGGTGAAAACCCTTAGAAAAAAACATCTTAATCGCTGATCTTAAAGGAAGTGAAAAAAGTATTGAGTTCATTCTCATCGATCGGACTGTTATATTGCAGGATGGCCAGCTGGTAAAGCCGGTTGCCGGCCAGTATCACCTCGTAGGCAGTATGGGTATCATCCGTGCTCCCCTTGGCATAAAGGCCTTTATTCCCATTGTGCCATCTTGTTTCCTTTTTCAGGCTGTTCATGTCAAAGCCCCATGACCCCACGGCGCCCTCCATGGCTGCTTCCAGCAGGTCGTCGGCATCGGATTCTTCCACCAGGTCCTGCGGATAATCGATATATGCAAGCAGGAAAGCCACATCATCAGAACCTTCATAGATATAGGTATGCATTTTCAGCATGCCTACGTCTGTTTCAATATCTTCGACGGAATAATCCGGTTTATCCGGGAAAGTGATGGAAAACCTGCCTTCGAACGAAGAAATTTCATAGCCGTTTTGTGCTCCGGCCAGCAAGGGAAACAAGGCCATGGCCAAAATGGCCAGGGCGGATGAGATCACTTTTACATTCTTTTTCATCACATTGGTTTTTAGTTTAACAATTCAATAAAACCCCATATCGCGGCTGCAAAGCCAACATTTCACAGGCCGGCAAACGGGGGTTTCATTGATTTGGTTATTGGTTCTCTGTTATCCAAAGGTAATAAAACTTATCCATGCCACCATTCTTCCGTGAAATTGATCAAAAAAACCTTTTCAGTTGCACGGGTGATGGCCGTATACAGCCATCGCAGGTATTCCCGGTCGATCATATCCTCCCGCAGATACCCCTTGTCCACGAATACATATTTCCATTGCCCGCCCTGGGTTTTATGACAGGTAAGCGCATAGGCGAATTTAACCTGAAGTGCGTTGAACCATTTGTTCTGACGCATTTTTGCCAGGCGCATGGCATGCGACGGAATGTCGGCATAGTCATTCATCACGTTTTCGTAAAAGCTGTTTTGCATGGCAGGCGGCAATGCGGGGGTTTCGGCCATCAGGGTATCGAGCAGGATGCAGGCATCGATCTCTTTCTCGCCTGGATAGTCGACCAGGCGAAAGGTAACATCGGCAAATCGTTGCCCGTACAGCACGCGGGTATTCCTGATGCGAAGCAGTTCGATCATATCGCCGTTGGCGATGAAGCCCGCTTCTGAGCCTTCTGGAAGCCAGAAATAATTATTTCGCACCACCATGAGGTAATCGCCCGCACACACTTCATCCTCATGGTATATAATGCGGTTGCGGATCTCCCTGTTGAACAGGTTCGCCCTTTTATTCGACCGGCAGATGACCACTGTATCGTTGAGTTCTCCCGATGCATAGGCATCCTGCAGGTAATCCTGCAAGTCGGCACCTTCCAGCCTGACCACATCAGCAAAGCCTTCATTGTCGAGTACGGGCAGGTCAGGGTCATCCATCCTGATCTTTTCGCGCAAAGCCGTGGCATTTGACAATATTCCTGAATCCCTTGCCTGCCGCATCACTTCGTGCAATTCGAACATGACCACCCCGAGCCGGAAATTGCTTTTCAGGTATTGGATGTGCAGGGCGGGGCTCAGCTCGATCCCGACCGGTGGCAGTTGTGCCGTATCGCCGATCAGCAGCAGTTTACAGCCTTCACCCTGCGAAACATATGTAACAAGGTCGTTCAGCAGCTTCCTGCTGCCGAAAAGGCTCCCGTCCGATTGCGGGTTGTCGGGGATCATGGAAGCCTCATCCACGATGAAAATGGTATTTTTGTGCTTATTGTCAGTAAGGGTGATGCGGACCCTTCCGTCGGAAGTGACCGATTGCTGGTATAATTTCCTGTGGATGGTGTATGCCCTTCGCCCCGAATACCCGCTTATGACCTTTGCGGCCCGTCCGGTAGGTGCCAGTAGCACCGAGCGCATCCTGATGTTTTTGAGCACTTCGACCAGGGAGCTGACAAGCGACGTTTTTCCCGTACCGGCATAGCCTTTCAGGAGAAAGGCCTGATCGTTGACCGGCCTGGTGACAAAAGCAGATATCATGGCAATGGCTTCCTCCTGACCGGCCGTGGGCGGATAGGGGAAGGCATCATGCCATTGCTTTGCAAAAAAGCCGGAATCATTCATTGGCAAAATCATCAGAAAGGATATCCGATCCCGAGATTCCAGAACCAGATACCCTGATCAGCCACCCAGCGTTTTCCTTCAGGCTTTGAAGGGTCGCGCAGGCGCGTGGCAAAATCGAGCCTGAAAATAAAAAAATTGAAGTCGAAACGCAGGCCGATGCCGGCATCCCAGGCAATCTGCCGGTAAAAGGTGTCGGGGTTGAAACCGGCATTGGGAAAATTATCGTTTTCGCGTAACAGCCATCCGTTGCCGGCATCCGTAAACAGTGCTCCCTTGAAAAACCCATACACGGGAAACCGGTATTCAATGTTGGTTTCGATCATCATATCGCCCATCTTGTCAAAATTCCTTCCATCACCGGAAAACCCGCCGGGACCCAGATCGCGGTATATCCACCCGCGCATGCCGTTGGCTCCGCCCAGGTAAAAGCCCTTTTCAAAAGGAAGCGACTCAGAGTTTCCGTAGGGCAGCCCCAGCCCCGCAGAGACCCTGAACACAACCTGGCTGTTCTTTGTGTGTACCCAGTAATAGCGAAAATCGAGTTCCACCCTTCCATACTGAGCAAACCTGATACCTGCAATCCTGTAAAACCCTGCCGTATCCCTGACACTTCCGGCTGCCTGACTGAAAAGACTCAGCAGATTGCCGGAAGTCTCAATATCGCCCTTGAAATAGAAAAAATCACGGACCTTTTTAATGTCCTGATTATTGAAAACAAAACTGTATTGCAGGGCCATGATCAGGTGATCGGTATACTGGTTCTTCAGCCTGGTATCGTTGATCTTTTCGAGCTCCTCGGTGAAAGCCCTGGTGGGAAATACCTTAACAGAACTGATGTTCAGGGGCTGAATGATATGCGTTTTATATTCTGATTCCTGCCATTTATATCCAAAAATGAAATTGATCACATAGCGGTCGTACGTAGGGCGCCTCCTGTAGTTATAACCCGTACTGATGGTTGTTACCGGTTTAAAATACTTTGAAAACCTATCCATCTTCACAGGTATCAGGAAGCGCGGGAATGTGAGCTGTGCTTCGGCCCCGTATTCAAAAGTGTTAAAGAACAGAAACTGTTGCTGGTCTTCCCCTTCGGGCCTGTTGGTGCGCTGCGCTTCCAGAGCGCCCCGCAATCGGAGTTGCAATGTTTCCCCGTTCCGGAAAATATTCCGGTTCCGGTAGGTGATGTTGCCACCGATGCCAAGGTCTCCGCCTGAGTTGGTACCTTCCGCTTCAATACTGTATTGGTTGAGCGGTGCACGCTGCAGGTTGATCCGGCAGTCGAGTTTCCTGAACAAGCCGTTGGAAGTGTCCGCACCGCCGGGTTGTTCCCTGAAGCTTATATTTGCGTATTTATAGATGTCGAGTGAGCCAAATCGTTTGTATGTTTCATCAACATCCCTTTGTTTAAAAGGTTCGCCTTCCTCTATCAGAATGTTCTGGGCAAGCAACCTGGGATTAATCCGCAGCTTGTCGCGGTAGAGGATATTATATGTTTTCGCCGGGTGATCATCCGGCCCCCCGTATGATCTGTTAACCAGGGTGTCGTAAGGGGCACCCTGCCTGCCCTGCCTTGACGGGTCAAAGTCGGAATTTACGGTAACCCGGGCAATCCTGTATCGCGAATGCTTGTGTTCAATGAATTTTCCGGCCGTGTCGGGGTCCGGCCTCCTGATATTTTTAACCCTGACGTACAATTCCATCTCCCTGGAATTAAAAGCGCTGTCGACCTCAAAAAAGATATAATCGCGTACAAAGCCGAAATAACCGTTATTGTTTAAAAAATCTGTGATCCTTTCCCGTTCCCTGTCGAGGGTATACACGTTATAAACATGGCCGGGCTTAACCAGTGCTGCGGCCGTGTCCTTCATGATCCAGCCCATGAGCACGGGATCTTCAATTTCATACATTACCTTTCTGATCCTGTAGGGCCTGGCGGGATCAACGATATAGTTCAGATGCGCCCTTTTCTTTCGCTTACGGAAATCGACATGATAATCGACCGTGGAGTAAAAATACCCGGTATTCTCCAGGTACTTCTTCATTTCGGTGCAGCTCCGTTCAATATCGAAGGTGTCGAGGAGCACCGGACGCTCCCCTACGGTATTTTCAAGCCAGTTGCTGAATCTTGATTCCTTTTGTTTCTGCGACCAGGTATAGGCCCAGAGTTTAAACCTCATAATGCCAAGGAACCTTTTGTTGGGCTTCTGCCTGTTAAGCCCTGCCAGTTCGGCGGCATCAATACCCGGATTTTTACCGGCAAAACGAACCCTGCTCTGGGTAACCAGATAACGGTTATCGGGTAAATGCTTCGTATTGCTGCATGAAGCCATTGCCAGCAGGAGGAAGATCACGCACGGAAATGATAAACGGGGTTTCAAAATATGCCATTAATTGATAATGACAAAAATAAGATAATTCCGTTAAGCTGTCCATCGGTTTTAACAGAGAAGAGCGGCAAAACTTAAAAATCCGGTTTCTGCCTCCGGGTGTGGCACGCAGCTAATGTTTTTTGGATTTCACGATCATCACCGTGCTGTCGGCATCGGGAACGGCTAGCGGATTTTCCGGAATACCCCGGCAAAAGTTGTCGACGGCTGTGACCAGTCCGGGCCAGTCGCTGTTATAGTCATGGACAAGGATCACACCGCCGGGCGCAAGCCTCGGGTAAAAAAACTCCAGGGCGGCCCTGGTCGGGCGGGCGAGGTCGGCATCGAGGCTGACCATTGCAAAACTTTCATTTTCCAACGCCGCTGCTGTATCCGGGAAATAACCTTTATGGATGGTAAGCCCGGGGGGATTGCCGAGCATGGCCCTGACCCTGTCGGGAGAAGTGCCGGCAAAGTGCCGGGTGGTATATCCCGAAGCCCGTCCTGTTTCATCTTCCAGGTCGGAAACAGGAAAACCTTCAAAAGTATCGAAAAGGTGGAGGGGCCTTTCAGGTGCGCAATGATGCATGACTTCCGCTGTCCGGCCTTTATATACGCCCACTTCGGCCATGCATCCGCCAATGCCTTCACGCCTGAGCCGTTCTGCCTGCAGCCACAGGTTGTAAAACCGGATGCGGTCGGGGTATTTTCGCTCCAGCCTCTTCAAGGCTTCCGGCACCCTGCCTTCCTTCACCGCGGCAACCCATGATGCGGGTTTCCGTATCCTGCCACCGTAATTGAAGAAGATGAAGCGAAGAAGGTATATGAATATTGCCAGCAGCAGCAGGAACTCAAGCAGGTATAGATAATCGCGGTAGTCCATGGTCATTGGCAGGGCATAAAGTTAATCATTTTTGAAAGGGCGGAGAACGGCTCAGCCGTCCTCCCTGGCGATCAGCACCAGGGCGTGGGCCGAGATGCACTCCCCACGGCCTTCGGGCCCCAGCCCTTCGGTGGTGGTAGCCTTTACCGAAACCCTGCCCGTTTCGGTCTTGAGAATGGCGGCGAGCAGTTTCCGCATCTCCTCAATATAAGAAGCTACTTTCGGAGCCTCAAGCACCAGCGTGGCATCAAGGTTTTGAATGGCCCAGCCCCGTTCGTGAATCATGGCGGCAACCTTTTCGAGCAGCAGCTTGCTGTCAATATTTTTGTATTGCTTGTCCGTATCCGGGAAATGCCTGCCGATATCGCCCAGGGCGATTGCCCCGAGCAGGGCATCACAAATGGCATGGAGAAGCACGTCGGCATCGGAGTGGCCTTCCAGCCCAAGGGGGTAAGGGATCAGCACCCCGCCCAGCCACAAAGGCCTGCCGGGCACCAGCCTGTGCAGGTCATATCCGTGGCCGATCCGCCAATCCATGGTTTAATCCTGGTTCTTAAATGCGTCAAAATCGAAAAGAAGGGTAAACCGAAGGGTGTTTTCCAGCGGGTTTTGCTGTTCCAGCGGGATGAGATAGGAGAAATCAATCGAAAAAACATTATACCTCAAACCGGCACCCAGGGTAAAGAACTTACGGTTGCCCTTGGTCTTGTCTTCGTAGAAAAATCCGCCCCTGATGGCAAAGAGCTTGTTATACCAGTATTCAACACCCCCGCCGAAACTCCATTCCCTCATTTCTTCAGAAAAACCGCCCGGGGCATCGTACCACGACTGAATCATTCCCTGCACCACCGACACTTCGGGATCCCTGCCTTTCAGGATCACTTTTTCGCCATCAGGTGTAGTTACAAACTGCCCGAATGAATCACGCTCATAAATGGGTGGTGTCGGCACCAGCAGTTTGTTGAAGTCGAGCATGAAAGTCATGGAGTTATAATCATCAATATCCAGGCTTAACGAGGGCCCGATCCTGAAATTGGTGGGGATAAAGTCCTTTTTGATATTGGTTTCGTTATAGGAGATCTTGGTGCCAATATTGGAGATGTTCAGGCCCCATGCGAAGAGGCCGTCGAGGGTTCCCATCTCAATCTCGTTCTGGTAATAGACTGAAACGTCGGCTGCAACGGAAACGCCGGCACTGGATTCGGCCCCGCCCACATACTGGCCCTGGGTAAGGTTTGAATATATGAACCTGGCCGCCACGCCGCCCGACCACTTCTCGGAAAACTTCCTGGCATAGGTACCATCGAGTGAAAACTCGTAAGGTGAATAATAATTCAGCGGGTTGCCAATTTCATCGGTAAAAAGGATTTCACCAAGCGAAAAATACCTGAGGCCGAAGGCCACCGTTTGCATGTCGTCGATCTTATAATAACCGGTGAGATAACCGAGATAAATATCGTTAACCAGTTTACGCAGCCAGGGGCTGAACGACAGTGAAAAGCCCATCTGCTTGTCGATAAAGGCATATTTGGCAGGGTTCCAGTGCATGGAGTTGGCATCCGGCGTGGAGGCAACGCCGGCATCGCCCAGCGCACCACTCCTGGCATCGGGAGCGATCATCAGGAAGGGCACCGCCGTAGTAATGGTATTTAACTGGTCTTTCTCACCAACCTGGTCGTATGTAACATCCTGTGCTTTCGAAGAGATCATCCCCGCAAAAATTAACACCAAAAAAAGACTGCTTCGTTTGATCATATGGAAATCGTATTTTAGTTGTATGACGGAACCTCCATGCTGCACATATCATCAATGATGTATATTCCTGTGCTGATAGCAGATGGTTTCATATTAATAGGGTATGCTTTTAAAAAACGTGCAAATGTAACGATTATTTGTAAACTTATATTGCACGCCATGGTTGATATTCAATTTGATAACATTTCTTTGGCTCTTATAACAAAAAACAAATGAATATGTTGTACAGGGTTTAAATTATTTACGGCCTGTATAGATCAGCTTTGATGTCTGGACGAAAACCGTTCCCTGTTCATCGGTCACGTGCAGCCTGTAAACATACATTCCATGCCCCAGCCTGTTTCCACCCTGGTCGGTGCCGTCCCATGCCAGGGGGGCAACCGAAAGCCCCTGCGCCGGAGTATTTGCAGTAAGCACCCTTACCAGTTGACCATGAATATTGAAAATGTGCAATTCAACCTTAAAGCTGTTTTCAGGCTTATTATGGTCAAAAACAAAATAGGTAATCTCGGTAAAGGGGTTGGGATAATTTATCACCCCGGTGAGCGCAACCGGCCTGTCGACGCTAACCTCAAATTCGATGGTCTTTTCCGAAGGGTTGTTCATATTATCCCAGGCTTTCAGGCTAAGGTAATGCTTTCCGTCGGGCAGGTCTGTAAGGGGGTAGCTGATCCATCCGGCCTGGTATGAGTCGATTTCGGGTTCAAAAACATCGTTCAGTACCACCATGGTTTCCGCATCTCCGTTCAGGGTAAGGGTAATATCGCGACCGATTGCGCTTCCCCTTGCGTTAACGCCATGCTCATCAAAGAGGTAGGCCAGGAAGACCGGATCCCTGCCGGTAAGCCCTCCTGACACAAAGTCCGTATTGTTCATATACAGGTTCATGTCGGGCCCTGTTACATCTGCAGGGGCATCGGGATTCGCGCCGCCCACGGTGACTTTCCGGTATCCGTGGGCATCACGGTAGTTCACGGTATCGTAGGCATAATAGCTGATCTTTCCAAAACCGTAATTCGTGAGGGTGCTTTGCGGCATGAACAGGTCGAAACTGAATTCACCGTTCACCACGGTCACCTTACCCCTGTATAGTTTTTCGCCCATCACATAGAATTGTGCAGGCATGGAACCCAGGTCATTTCCAAGGGTCGACATCATCACTTCCTTGTCAAAGACCGAAGGGAACAGCAGGCCGTTAAAGTTGCGAAGGGTGTCGCCGTACACATCCTTGATGATGCCGCTGACGCTGACCTGCGCCATGCCGGTGAGTGTATCGGGCATAAAGCCCGTTTGCTTGCCATTGATGGAGGTCGTCTCGACATAGCATTCGGGGTATGCCAGTTTCAGGGCGGGGTCGCCCAGCAGGACGAAATTCTTGATATTGGTTCCGTTGTTCTGATCTGTTTTGGCCAGCCTCACAATGTCGCCCAGGCGGTAATGTTCACCCCCGGGCTTTTTGAACATAAACTGGTATACGGCCCGGTTCAGCCTGAAATTCGGATCGGCCCAGGCCAGCCTGGAGGTGGTAAGCAAGCCGATACCTCCGCCATTGGGGTTCAGAAACACATATTCGCCGGCGGAGATGAGGCCGGGATCGTCGAAACGGCTGAACTCACAGGTAGCCGTGATAAAAAGCGGCAGGCGGTCGTGATTATCCCAGGAATTGATGGTGGGAATGTCGAGCACGCCTTCGTGGGCCCAGCCCGCTTCGCCACCGTGACCCGTATAGTTGATCACCAGGCTTCCGCTCTCCATCAGATCGTTTATGGCTTCGGTCACCCCGGGATACCGGCTTCCCGACGGGCTCGACTCCTGCGGAAAGGCATCCATGTATATCTTCAGGCGGTTGTAGGAACGGTAACCGGTATCGATCATGTGCTGCAACTTCTCAGCCTGGTTGAAATGCAGGTTCTGATCCTCATCATCGGCAATGAAGCTGATATAGTTTCGCCATTCATCCAGCACATATGGCTTCATGGTCATGTAGGCCTCGATCTTGTCGACCATCTGCGAAGCCTGCTCATCCGTATGGACAGGGAAACGCCCGATGCCGATCTCAACTGATTTTCCGAAGGCATTGATCCCTTCTCCTTCGTCGAGCAATCCGAAAAAGTCATCGGTAACAAAGGAATAGCCGAGTTTAAGGGCTTCCTGCGACTGGTAAGTCGGCACTAAATTGGTATTGTTCGGCAGCCTGTCTTTATAGTCATATGATGCATCGCCAAGCAGCAGGAGGTAACGCGGTCTGTTGGCAGAATCGGCCTTCTCGTAAAGCATTCTTATAAAATCCCTAATGGCGGCCGGATCCTGTTTCCCCGAACTGAATTCATTATATATTTCCCCGGGGGTTACAATGAAACCGCTCATGCCGTCCAGTTGCTGGCGCAGGCTCAGCATACGCTGTGCCTGTTGCATGAAATCGGGATGGGTCAGGATAATGTAGGTGGCAGGGTCATAAGCATGGAGGTCCTGGTTTTCCACCTTTTCGACGAATTCCGCTTTGTTGAACCCACTGCCGTCAAAGGCGATGAACTCCCTGATCTCATCTGCCGGCGACCTGAAGATGAAGTTATCGTTCGAAAAGCTTCCCTGCAGCCGGACAATGGAGAAAGGGTCGGTGACATCCCAGACGGACAAACCTTCGCCGGCAGCCGAAACCTTATATTCGGAAACGGCGGCAGGGCCGACATGGAGGTGGTCGCGAAACGACATGAAGGGACCGGTAAAGATCAGTTTCCGTCTTGCATTGAGCGATACATAATTCATCCATCCCTGCGATATGGAAGCAGGCTTGTCATATTCCACCCTGATGGTCACCTCATCGCCCTGGGCGGGATAAAAACCAACGGTATCGGGAGTAGCGGTCCAGGCATAAATAGTTGTACCTGGCAAAATCCGGGTAATGGGGACCTTCATCAGGTGCTGATCACCATAATAAAAGTCAAAATTGCTCTCGACGGTGGAGTGTGCCGCCATGTTGCTCATGAGGCTTACGGGATAATCCTGCACGATATTCGGAAAGTGAAAGCTATACTCGTATACCGTTTGGTCGCGGAAGAGCTCGCCATACCATTCCCTGCCGGTTTTCAGGATGTTCACCGCATCATTTTCATGAACGGCATAATCGCTGAATTCATTCACGTAGGAAGTAGGGATCAGTCCCGAATGGTCGGCCACTGGTATTCTCATTCCCTCCTCCTGGTTGAAATTAAGGAAATAAAAGGTATGGTCGGTATAAGGGTTGATGGTATGGCTGAAAATCCCGTACCCCACAAAGGGAACATATTTCCAGCACACGGCCGACTGTCCGTAGAAAAGGATATAATCACCCTGGTCGAATGAACCGTCATCTTCTCCAAAAACCAGGATGGGATTTTCGAGAAGGTCATCGAACCGGGGATCGGAATTTTTTTCGGGAATGATACCGTTTCCGTTCCCGAAGATCCTGATGGTACGCGGATCGATGGAAGATGGCTGTATGCCCATTTCCAGCAGGTCGTCGTATGAGATCCGGTATATTCCGGTTTCGCCGGTAGCCAGGCGATACCAGTCTCCTGTAGCCAGCACGGAATTCGATACGAAATTGTTTTTTATGCTGACCGGCGCTGCCGCGGTCTCTGTGATCTCAATTGAAACCCGGCAACTGTCAATCACTTCAACGGAAGCGCCGCCAGCATTGCGGAACGGGACAATCAGCAATTCAGCATAGGGCTCACCGTCGATGAACATGACCGAAGTTTCGAGTCCGAATTCATTTCCCACCTGTTCTATGCCCGACACAAAAGGCAGGCGCTCATCATGCAATACATGCCAGGAAACATCCGTGAAACCGGCAATAATGCTGTTCTCTGAAGACTTAAGGGGGATACGGCTGATATACACCGGGAGCATGCCATAGGCATCATCCAGCTTTGCCTGGTCAAAATCAAGGAATATTTCAGATATTTCGCTGGTAAGGTATCGTTCTTCAATGATATACTGACCCGGGTACACCTCCGCCGTATGCTTCTGGGCATGCGATAAAAGAGAAGAGAAAAATAATAATAACAGGAGGATGGTATTTCTTTTCATTATTATAAACTGTTTTAATCAAGACAATGATTTCCCTGCTGTGGTTGCCCGCATCATCCAATTATCGGATTGTGCCCCGATCTATCGCAGGATGACCAGTTTTTCCAGCTTTTCGGCAAAGGAGCCATCCTGGTTGCGGACCCTTACCTTATATATATAGACCCCCCGGCCGATGCGATCGCCAAAATCGTCACGGCCATCCCAGTAAATGGGTTCTGAACGGTAACCATTGCTTATAACAAACTGATCGATGGTTTTGATCAAACGGCCCGACACGGAAAATACCTGTACCTGTACTTCAAGCATCGTATTGGGCTGGTTATGATCAAAATAAAAAGCCGTACTTGTGGTAAACGGGTTTGGATAGTTCAGCACATGATCAATGGCGAGTTCCGCCGACGATGCCACCACGAATTCCGTATAGGATTCACTTGAATTGTTATGCACATCCCAAACCTTCAGCTTCATGGAATGGGGGCCCTCAGACAGGCCTGCGAGGGGATAGCGGATGGTGCCGCTGGTATAGCTGTCGATATCCGACTCGTAGTATTCATTGATGATCACCGATTTGTTGTTGTCGTTGTCGAGTGTGGCCACGATATCATGCCCGATGCCTGATCCCACGGTATTGATCCCGCTTGAGTCGGTAACAAAGGCCAGCAATACCGGGTTTTCGTCGGTAATACCGCCAAATGCAAAGTTCTCGTCGTTCATATAGAGGTCTATCTCAGGCCCTTCATCGTCGGGGGGCACATTGCTGTCGAATCCCCCGATAATGACATTCCCGTAATATCCGGTTCCGTCACTGTCGTTGTTGTTCAGATAATAGCTGATCTTGCCGTAGCCGTATTTATAGATGATGTCTTTGGGTACGATGAAGGTGAAGGAGAATTCGCCGTTGGTAATGCTGGCCTTTCCGTTATAAAGGATCGCCATGCGGAGCCCGAAGGTGAATGGTTTGCTGGCGGGGTCGGTAACGAGTGTTTCTATCTGTGTGGGTTTGTCATAAACCACCGGCCTGAGCGTTCCGTTATAGCTGTTTAGTTTGTTCCCGGCCTCATCGAGGATAATGCCGCTGACACTTACCTTTTGAAGGGCCCTGAGGGTGTCGTTCAAAGGGGAAACATTCACATTGTTGATCTGTATGGTCCGGACACGGTGTTCCGGATAAGCCAGCCTGAGGGCAGGGTTCCCGAGCAGGACGAATTTCTTGTCATTGTCGGTGGAGTTCCCGCTCTTGTTTTTCGCGTAGCGGATCAGGTCGCCGAAACGCGGATATTCACCGTCCACTTTTTCGAACATATTGTCGAACATGGCATTGTTAAGCTGGAAATTGGGTGAGCCATAGGTGGCCCTGGCCGTGGTAAAGAGCGCGATCGCGCCGCCATCGGGGTTGAGCAGCACCAGTTCCCCGGCCGATGTACGCGTGGGGTCGTCATAGCGGCTGAATTCACAGGTGGCCGTGATGAAAACCGGTAATTTGTTGTAATTGGTCCAGCTGTTAATATCCTTGAGTTCCAGTATCCTTTCATGGGCCCATCCAACTTCCCCGCCATGCCCTGTATAATTCATGATGAGGCTGCCCTTCTCCATCCTGTTGTTGATGGCCTGGTTTACCTGTGGTGCGCGCTGCCCGCCCGAAGTGCTGATCTGTTCATAGGCATCCAGGTAGATCTTGTCCACGTTCAGGTATCCATAGGTGGTGTCGAGGCGTGTGGCAAGTTTTTCTGCATGTTGCTGCATGTGCACGTTTGCATCTTCATCATCGGCCACGAAACATACCACATTACGCCAGTTTCCGAATACATCGGGGGTGGCGGTGGCATAATGGATGACCTTGTCGACCATCTGCCTGGCCGACTCGGGGGTTGACGCTACCAGCCGTCCGATACCCAGATCGAGAAGCTGGTTGGTTCCCGATCCCCCTTCGTTGTCGTCGAGAAAACCGAAATAATCATCCGTTGCAATGGAAGTGATGATGTTCATCGACCTTTTGTCCTGCCAGGTGGGAACAAAATTCGTATTGTCGCTCACCCTGTCCTTATAATCATACGAAGCATCGCCGAAAAGCAGCAGGTAGCGACATTCACTACCCGGAGAGGCCTTGTCGTACAGCATCTTTATAAAATCCCTGATGGCGGTCACATCCTGGGCTCCCGAGGAAAACTCATTATAGATCTTCTGAGGAGTCGTAACAAATACCTCCATGCCGTCGAAATTCCGGTGGTGGTTTGCCAGGCGGTTGGCCTCGCTGAGAAATGAGGGGTATGAAACGATGACCATATCGGGCATGGTGATGGCGTGCAGGTTCTGGTTATCCACCTTGCCTGCGGCTGCAACCCCATAAAAGGAAGTGCCGTCGAAAGCCACGAACTCTTCAATGCTGTCGGCCGGAATCCTGAAACGCATCAGGGATCCGTCAAGGCTTGTCCCGACGCGGGCCACATTCATGGGATCACTCACATTCCACACCTCCACAGAAGCGGAAGCATTCGACAATTCATATTCGGCCACATTCCCGGGGCCGCCGGACTGCGGATCCCTGAAAGCCATCTGACCACCTGTGAACCTCAGGTAGCGGCGGGCGTTCAGGGCGATATAATCCATCCAGCCAACCGATGCTGAAGCAGGTTTGCTGTATGTTACCTTGATCCTGACATTCGGGCTTCCCACTTCGAACGTACTTTCGATACCAGCGGTATGGGCATATTGATCGGATGAAAAAGAGACGGCCGACACCGGCAGCGTTTCAATGAGCTGCGTGCCATTCAGGTAATATTTAAAATTGCTGCCCATGGAAGAACGGGCAGCCACCCGGCTGCGCATCCCGACATTGCTCCCGGGAACGATATCGGGAAAGCTGAAGTCATAATCATTGCTCAACTGTACTTCGTAAGGAGGAGATTCGAACCAGTCGCGGCCGGTCTTCACAATGTTCAGGTCGTCCTTTTCAATAAATTTCCTGTCGGTAAAGCTGTTTACCAGATGCGTTAAAGGCAGGGTGACGGATGCCTGGCCCTGGATACGTTTTCCCGTGCCAAGGTCGGCCGTGATAAAATAATAATTGTAATCGGAATAGATGTTGCTGGTATGGACAAAAGCCTGTCTTCCTTCATCCCACTCCCACACGTGAGGCGATTCACCGTAGAAGAGGATGTAATCCTGGGTATCGAAACTGCCATCGCCCTGGCCGGAAACAAAGATGGCATTCTCCATCAGGTCATCATAGCGGAAAGCGCCGCAAGGCTCGGGCAGCATGCCGCCGCCGTTTCCATAGATACGGATATTCCCGGGGTCGATACCGGCCGGGTTCATGCCAAGGGCAATCAGGTCATTGTATGTGATCTTATGTATGCCCGAAAACTTAACGGCCATTTTATACCAGTTACCGGTGGCAAGCACGGAATTCTGCCTGTAGGTCCTGCCTGCAGCCGTGGAGGGTGCCCCAACCGGCGTTACCTTTATGTTCAGGGTAAACGACAGGAGTTTTTGATAGCGGCCGCTTGCGGGATCCCTGCGAAGCGGAACGAAAGATACGGTGGCGTATGGTTCCTTTCGTTCAATGGCAATGTCAGTAACGATCCGGGGTGCGGGGCCGATCAGGCCGTAGCCGGCAATCCTTTCAATTTCGTCTGAAGGCAGATCCTCCCAAAGCTGCTCAGTCAACACTGCTTCAACGCGCGAATTCATGCCGCCAATCGCAAATCGATCCCGGTATACCGGCAGATCGGCCGTTGCTTCCTCATAAACACATCCTTCAAATGACAGAAAATACATCTGCCTGTCATCGCTGATGCTGAACCTGCTCACATCCGACCATCGGAGCTCCTTCTTCAGTGGACCCGAATCGGCAAAAGAGAAAAAAGGCCGAAAAATTATCAAAAAAAGAAGGCAGAATGAAAACCTTTTGATCATGGGTATTATTATAAGGCCCGGCAAAAGACGGGGGTGAAACAGAAATATTCCATTATAAATAATAAAATTCAGTATATTTGAATTGTAATTTTAAACGTTGTACTTTTACTAATATTGCAAAATTATAATTACCCACGAAATATTTGTATGGTATATTTCAAAATGATTTGTAATATTGTAGGCTTATTTTAGTATATTGACGATCCTTATTAGGATGACAAGAACGATTCAGACATTAACGGTGCTTGCTTTTCTTGGCATGGCATTGGCTTCAAGGGGCCAGTCTGTGCCTGATCCGCATTTTTCACAGTTCTATGCCAGTCATCTATACCTCAACCCCGCCCTGGCCGGGTCGAACGTATGCCCGCGCATCGATCTGAGTTACCGCAACCAGTGGCCCTCGCTGCCCGACAACTTTGTTACTTACAGTGCATCCTTCGACATGCATATTCCAAAGATCTCGGGTGGGGTAGGCGTCTATTTTGTCGGGGATAATGCCGGGGAACTGCTTACAACCAATATCATCAGCGCCATGTACTCCTTCCGCCTGCAGGTCGGAAACTGGACATATATCAACTTTGGCCTTCAAGCCAGTTACATACTTACCAAACTGAGGTGGGAAAACCTGGTTTTCGGTGACATGATCGATCCCGGCCTGGGCGTGGTAAACCCCACCTCCGAAGTCCCTCCCGACAATACCGGCATTGCTTATCCCGATTTTGCCGCGGGCATCGCATTCTCCCATAAAGGCAATATTTACGGGGGCGTGGCCGTTCATCATCTGACCGAACCCGCCAATGGTTTCTACGACGCCAGTGCCAGCAATCTCAGCATGAGGATCACCGCCCACGGGGGCTTGTTCTTCGACCTGACCGGCAGTGTGGTGGAAGACGAAAACTACGGCAGCTTCGCCATCTCCCCCAACTTCATGTATATGCAGCAAGGGATGTTCCACCAACTGAATGTTGGCATATATGTAAATAAAAGGCCCTTCGTGGCCGGTGCCTGGTTCAGGCATAACTTCGAAAATGCCGATGCCATCGTACCCATGATCGGACTTGAATGGAGGGGCCTAAAAGTAGGCTACAGCTACGATATCACCCTTTCACAACTTAAAAACACAACCGGCGGGGCACATGAGGTGTCGCTGGGATGGCAATTTAATTGCCTCGACCAAAAAAGAAGACGCATCAGGGCAATAAATTGCCCGCGATTTTAGTTAATAACTCACTAACGAATAATTAAGCTCAACGAAAATGATGAAACACAGCAAATTAGCCCTGTTATTCCTAACGATTGTTTTCATCGCATCACTGTCGTCATGCAGCCTTTTCAGAAAAAAGGAATATTCACGAACGACAAACTGGGAATACAACAACCCCGAAAACGGTGGATTTGAAGTGTCCCAGTTGCGGGAACAGGTCACCGGGCCCGGGCTTATCCTGATCGAAGGCGGGACATTTGTGATGGGATCGACACAGGAAGACCTGATGTTCGACTGGGACAACTTTCCGCGCAGGGTAACCATATCGTCATTTTATATGGACGAAACGGAAGTGAGCAACCTCGATTACCTTGAATACCTTTACTGGCTGAAGAGGGTTTTCGGCACCGACTATCCGCAGGTTCATGTAAATGCCCTGCCCGATACCCTGGTATGGCGCGACAGGCTGTCGTACAACGAACCCCTGGTGGAAACCTATCTCCGCCATCCCGCGTACCACAACTATCCGGTGGTGGGTGTGACCTGGGTACAGGCCAACGACTATTGCTCATGGCGTACCGACAGGGTAAACGAATGGATGCTGATCAACGAAGGCATCCTCGACCTTGACCCCGACCAGAAAAACGAGAACAACTTCAACACCGAAGCATACCTGGCCGGCCAGTATGAAGGGCTTGTCAACAAACCCCTCAGGAACCTCAACCCCAACTCTACCGGCGAACGCAACGCCAGTATCAAGGACGGCCTGATCCTTCCGCGCTACCGCCTGCCCACTGAGGCAGAATGGGAATATGCCGCACTCGGGCTGATCGGGAACACACTATACGAAAGGGTGGTTGAAAGAAGGCGTTATCCCTGGAACGGCAACTACACCCGTACCGACGAAAAACGCTATTACGGCAGTTTCGTGGCCAACTTTAAAAGAGGCAGGGGCGACTATATGGGCGTTGCCGGAACACTGAATGACGGTGCCGACATTCCCGCACCCATCGGCTCATACTGGCCCAATGATTACGGACTCTATAACATGGGCGGGAACGTCAGCGAATGGGTGCTCGACGTGTACAGGCCTCTCTCGCTCGAAGACTTCTCCGACTTCAACCCATACAGGGGAAATATCTTTGAAAATGCCGTCAGGGACCAGGACGGCTTCCTGGTCGACAAAGACAGCCTGGGCCGCATCCGCTATGAAGAAGTAACCGAAGAGGAATTGGTTGGAAGGCAAAACTACCGCAAAGCCGACAACAGGAACTACTTCGACGGCGATCAGATGTCGCAACTCTCCGAGAGCAACGACTGGCTGTCGGAACCTACACAGTCGAACCAGACCAATGCCATGTATGAATACGGGGTCACTTCGCTCATCAGCGACGAAGCACGCGTATACAAGGGCGGTTCATGGAGAGATCCTGCTTATTTCCTGAGCCCCGGGCAAAGAAGGTTCATGAACCAGAATGTGGCTACCAACTATATCGGCTTCCGCTGTGCAATGTCAAGGGTCGGAAGCCCGAATCCGGGCCGCTAAAAAATATCAAAACAGCGAATCACCACCCCATCCCCTCAACATGGATGGGGTTTTTTTATCTTTGCAGCCATGGCGCTCATCCAAAACCTTTACAAGCTTTACCTGCAATCGGGCGGGGTAAGCACCGATTCGAGACAGACCGGGAAAGGCATGATATTCTTTGCCCTGCAGGGCGAAAAATTCAACGGTAACCGCTTCGCTTCCCGCGCAATGGAAAATGGTGCCAAACTGGCTGTGATCGATGACCCGAAATACGACACGGGAAAAGACTGCCTGCTGGTTGATGACACCTTGCAAACCCTGCAGGAACTGGCTTCATGGCACCGGAAGCAATTTAAGATCCCGGTGATCGGCCTGACGGGAAGCAATGGCAAGACCACCACCAAGGAACTGATCAGCAAGGTGCTTGCCAAAGGCTTCAGCATTCATGCCACCACAGGCAACCTCAACAACCATATCGGGGTGCCCCTGACCCTTCTGGGCATGAATCCCGGGCATGAAGTGGCCGTGATTGAAATGGGTGCCAACCATGAAGGCGAGATCGCACACCTCTGCGAACTGGCAGCGCCCACACACGGCCTCATCACGAATATCGGCAAGGCACACCTTGAAGGCTTCGGAAGCCTTGAGGGGGTGATCAGGGCCAAGACCGAACTTTACCGCTATCTTATAAAAAAGAATGGCAGCATCTGGGTGAACCACGACGACAGCCTGCTGATGCAGTTGTTGCAGGAACACCCGAAAACCACCTATGGCAGCGGCCCGGAAGCCGATGTACAGGGCAAGCTCATCAGCCCGACTCCCTTTGTGAAAGTGGAATGGAAGGGTCGGCAGATCGGTACCAGGTTGTTTGGCGATTATCAGTTCGCCAATATCATGGCCGCCATATGCGTGGGTGATTCCTTTGGCATCCGGCCTGATGACCTTGCTGAAGCCATCAGCCATTATATTCCCGGTGACAGAAGAAGCCAGCTTATTACACGTGACAGCAACACGCTGATGATGGACGCGTATAATGCGAACCCCGCCAGTATGCTGGGAACCCTCAGAAACTTCAGGCATTTCGGCCGGGAACCCCGGGTGGTCATCCTGGGCGACATGTTTGAACTTGGTAAAGACGCTCAGGCCGAACACCGGGCAGTACTTGAGGAAGCACGCATGTATTTTGAACAGATCATCCTGGTTGGCCCGCAATTCCGGGCCGTTTGCACCGACCGCCGGATCCCGGTCTTCGACGATGCGGATGCCGCTGCCGACTGGCTGAGGCATCATCCTTTCCGCAACTGTCATATCCTGCTGAAAGCTTCGAGGGGCATGGAACTTGAAAAACTGATCGAATACCTGTAAAGAAAAGCATTGAAGGAACATTATGGCATCGGGATCATGTCAGGGACCTCACACGACGGCCTTGATCTTGCCTGTTGCCGTTTTTCGGAGGATGGGGAAGGCAGGTGGTCATACGCCATACTTCGGGCGACCACCATCCCCTACACAGCGGAATGGCGGGAACGACTGCTGGCCCTGCCCGGAGCCGGTGAGGAAGCCATCACCCGCGCCGACCGCGACCTGGGCATATGGATGGGTGAAGCAGCCCGTCATTTCATGGAAGCCAGCCAGATCAGTCCCGGCTTCATCGCCTCGCACGGCCATACCATCTTCCACGACCCCGCGGCCGGCCTGACCCTTCAGATCGGCAAGGGTGAAGAGATCGCCCGCCTGTGCGGACTGCCGGTAATATTCGACTTCAGGAGCGCCGATGTGGCAATGGGCGGACAAGGGGCACCCCTGGTACCCCTGGGCGACAAACTGCTGTTCGCGGATTACGGATACTGCCTGAACCTGGGCGGAATTGCCAACATCTCCTGCGACCTTGACGGGAAAAGGATCGCCTTTGATGTTTGCCCGGCCAACATGATGCTCAACCACCTGGCGGAAAAAACCGGCATGCCTTATGATAAGGGCGGAAAAACAGCAGCCATGGGAAATTTGCTGCCCGGCCTGCTGGAAAAACTTGAATCCCTGCCCTTTTACAAGCTGAAAGGACCCCGTTCACTCGGACGCGAATATGCCAGCAAACATATCTTCCCTATGCTCGACAACTGCCGGGCAGCCATCCCCGACCTTCTCAGAACCTGCACCGAACATATCGCCCTGCGCGTTGCCGCCGTAGCTGATAATAAAAACAAGGGCAGGATGCTGGTCACGGGCGGGGGCGCCTGGAACGAATTCCTGATGGAGAGGATCAGGCAAAAGAGCGGACCCGAAGTGGTTGTTCCCGAAGCGACAGTAACAGATTACAAGGAAGCCATGATATTTGCCCTTCTCGGCTTATTGCGTCTCCAAAACAGGGTGAACATCCTTGGTTCAGTAACCGGATCGGGAAAGGATCACAGTTCGGGCAGGATCGTCATCTCCTGAGAGTAAAGAAATTATTTTCAACGGGTTGCCGGATGCCGGCCATCGCATATAATAAAACGGCCCGTTCCAAGTTAATATTAACAAACTCATGTTGACAAATGGAGGCCGTTGACGAATACGGCAAGTGATTAACATTTTACTTTTAATGCAAAATACTTTAAGATGATATTAAGCATTTTATTACAACTGACCGATGCGGCCGGGCAGGCCGGCACGGAACCAACGGAGATCTCCCTGACCATTTACGAGCTTGTCCTGAAGGGAGGATGGATCATGGCCATACTCGGCCTGTTGTCTGTCATTGCCGTTTACATCTTTGTTGAAAGGTTTCTTACCATCAACAGAGCCTCCCGCGAAGACAAGCACTTCATGAACAACATCCGCGATTTTATCAAAGGCGGCCGTGTTGACTCGGGACTTGCCTTGTGCAAAAGCAACAAAAGCCCCATTGCACGCATGATAGAGAAAGGGCTGATGCGCATCGGCAGGCCACTCAACGACATCAACGCAGCCATCGAAAACGTGGGAAAGCTGGAGGTTTCGAGGCTTGAAAAGAATGTTGCCGGGCTGGCTACCATTGCCGGTGCAGCCCCCATGCTGGGCTTTCTCGGCACCGTGATCGGCATGATCATTGCCTTTTACGATATGTCGATGGCCGGCAATAACATCGACATCTCGCTGCTCTCCACGGGTATTTACCAGGCCATGATCACCACCGTTGGCGGACTGATCGTAGGGATCCTCGCCTATGTCTGCTACAACATCCTGGTGGCCAAGGTTGAGAAGCTGGTTTACCTGCTCGAAGCCAGGTCCACCGAATTTATGGACCTGCTGAACGAACCTGCAGCCTAAAACCAAGTAAAATGGCCATTCAACCAAGAAATAAGAGAAAGGCGGAATTCAGCATGGCATCCATGTCGGATCTGGTATTCCTGCTACTGATATTCTTCATGCTTACCTCCACCCTGGTGGCACCCAACGCCATCAAACTGCTGTTGCCGACCAGCAACAGCAAGACCATGGCCAAGCAATCGGTCACGGTATACATCAACGACAAGTACCAGTATTTCGTGAACGAAAACCGTGTAAGCGAATTACAGTTGCAGGACAGGATCGACAATAGCATTGCCGGGCAGGTCGATGCATCGGTGGTGCTCAGGTCTGACAAAAGCGTTCCTGTCCAGTATGTGGTGAACGTGATCGATGCCGTGAACAACATCAACCGTAAATACAATACCAAACATAAAGTGATCCTGGCCACCCAGCCAAAACGATAGCATAAATGAGCGAGAACAATAACAGGTTCAGGGGACTGGTTGTAACCATCGGGTTTCACCTGCTGGTGTTGCTCGCGCTCTTGTATTTTGCCCTTTCCACCCCGCTTCCTCTGCCCGGTGAAGAAGGCGTGGAGGTGAACCTGGGTAGCAGCCGCCAGGGTATGGGGGTTGTGCAGGAGTTGTCGCCACCGCCCGTTGAGCGCCCGCAGCGACAAACACCTCCCCCGCAGACCGACCCGGATCCGGAGCCCGAAGAAGACCTGATTACACAGGAAGTGGAAGAGGCACCGGCCATCCGCCAGGAAGACATTAAAGACAAAGAAAAACCAAGGGAAGAAGAAAAACCTGTCGACCCCGACGATCAAGCTGCAGAAGAAGAAGTTGTTCAGGAAGAGGAGCCTGAGCCGGAGCCGCCCAAAGTGATTGAACGGGCCTTATACCGTGGCAGCAGCCAGACCAGCGGAGACGGCAGCAACGAAGGAATAACCGGCCAGCCCGGCGACCAGGGCGATCCCAACGGCACGCCCGCTGCCGCTGCCTATGAAGGACAGGGCGGGCAGGGTGAAGGTGTAGGTTATGACCTGGGGGGACGAGGGGTGAAACACCTGCCCAAGCCTGCATACGACTCAGAAGAACAGGGAAAGGTAGTGGTGGAGATCAGGGTTGACCGCAGCGGCAAAGTGGTTTCGGCCATGGCCGGGGCAAGGGGAACCACCATCACCGACCTGCGTCTGCGAAGGCTGGCCGAAGAAGCCGCCCTGCGATCGGTCTTCGCCTCCGATCCCAACGCACCCGAAAGGCAAAGAGGGACCATCACCTATAATTTTATCAGGCTGAATTGATGATGCCGTTAAACCGGCTGATTGGAAAAGGAATACCGTCCAACCTTTAACCCAAACAGCATGCATCATTCATTATTACCTTTGCGACATGAACTACCGGGATACTCTGGATTATATGTACAGCCAACTGCCCATGTTCCAGCGCATCGGGCCGGCTGCCTACAAGGCCGACCTGTCGAACACCATTGCCCTGTGCCGCCTGCTCGGCAATCCCGAAAACGCTTTCAGGGCGGTGCATGTGGCCGGGACCAACGGCAAAGGCTCGGTATCGCACATGATGGCATCGGTGCTGCAGCAGGCCGGTTATAAAACCGGGCTTTATACATCACCACACATAAAAGACTTCAGGGAAAGGATCAGGATCAACGGACAGATGATCCCGGAGGACAAGGTGGTGGATTTCATTGCCGGGTACAGGGAAGAATTTGAAGGGATGGGGCTTTCTTTTTTCGAGATGACGGTGGGCATGGCTTTCGACCACTTCAGGAATGAGAAGGTTGACATTGCCGTGATCGAGGCCGGCATGGGCGGGCGGCTGGATTCGACCAACGTGATCACCCCCCTGTTGTCGGTGATCACCAACATCGGTTACGACCACATGCAGTTCCTGGGCGATACGCTGGAAAAGATCGCCAGGGAGAAAGCCGGCATCATCAAGGCCGGCGTGCCGGCCATCGTGGGCGAAACGCAGGAGGAAACAAAACATGTTTTCGCCGGCAGGGCCGGAGAGGTGCAAACCAGGCTGGTCTTTGCCGACCAGCGCTATGTTGCCCTTATGGAGCCGGCCCTGAAGGGCCCCTGGCAGAAGCGGAACCTGGTCACTGTAATGGCCGCCATTGAGCAGTTGAAAGAAGCCGGATTTTCAGTTTCACCCCTTCATTTTCGCCGCGGGATTGAAAAAGTTGTTGAAAACACCGGATTGCTGGGCCGCTGGCAAGTGATACAGATGGATCCTCTGGCCATATGCGACATCGGGCATAACCGCGACGGCATCCGTGAAGTGCTGGACATGATCGGCCAAACGCCGCATAAAAACCTTCACTTCGTACTGGGCCTGGTAGCCGACAAAAATATTGACCCGGTGCTGGAATTGCTCCCGGCCACCGCTGAATATTATTTCTGCAAGGCCGGTATCCCAAGGGCGATGGATGCAGCGGAGCTGCGGCAGGCTGCCTCGGCATTTGGATTAAAGGGAAACATCTTTGCTACAGTAAAAGAAGCTTATCATGCAGCACTGCAGAATGCAGGGGAAAACGACCTGGTGTTTGTGGGCGGAAGCACCTTTGTGGTAGCGGAAGTGGTATGATCAGCCTTCTGGCAGTCATTTCAAAAACCGGGCGATAAGGCATCAGGCGATGTGACCTATTCACTTATCAGGGCCAGTGCCGGCATTCCCGGATCCCACAACCGAATCATCACAAAGTCCATCATCCGCCCGAGATCATGTGCAACACCTGCACCTCATCGCCCGGCCTGATCATGACCTCATCGCGTTCCTCTTTTTTAACCAGCTTCCCGTTGACCTTGGTCACCAGCAGTTTGAATGAAAAATTCTTGTAATCGATCAGTTCAGCAAGGCTGATCGGTTCCCGTTCGATATTTTCTTTCCTGTTGTTCAGTGTAATTTCCATCTCATTCGTTTTTCATCAGGAGTTCAAGGGCCAGGTTGGCCTGCATGGCGGCCACCACCCCCACCCTGGGGGCAAGTGGCGGAAGCCCGTCGGAAACCTCACGCAAACCGTCGCCAATAATGAAAAGCCTGTCGTACTGCCTTGTGACGATGCTTTCATTATCGCCGAACCCGGCAAGCCCCTGTCCTGATATCAGGTATCTGTCAGGCATATCGGTCAGCACGGTCTCAATGATCATTTGCTTGTCACAGTCGGTATCGAAGGCTTCTATGATGACTTCGCAGCCGGAAAACAGTTCAACCAAACGCTCCGGGTCGAGCCTGAGCATATGGGTGCGAATGGTGATCTCCGGATCGATGGCATGGATGTTCTGCTTCAGGGCCTCAACTTTCGGTTGTCCGATCTGATCACGGAAATAATACTGCCGGTTAAGGTTGGACGCCTCAACTCGGTCGAAATCCACCAGGATAAGCTTCCCGATGCCAACCCGCGCCAACGCGACGGCCGCATTGGAGCCCAGCCCCCCGCAGCCGGCTATACCGACAGTTTTGCCTTTTAACCGCTCCCTTATCGCTTCGGATGTCATATCTGCATACAAAGATAATGGTTTCGTTTGATTGTTCAGTTGCTTGTGACGGCTGTGAGACCTTTGGAATTGAAAAAACGGCAGATGATCGCTGATAGCTGATTTTTGATATTTGAAGTGGCGGAATGGTTGTTATCAAAAACCGAAAAGAATTTGCACGTAAAAACAGGTACCGGGTTCGGGGTGATAGTTTAATCAGATTTCACTCCCCCAGGCAAAACCTTTCTCTAATTTAAAAAACTTCTAAACAGTCCGTAATCCGGTATACCTTAAAGCATTATCATTTCATAATCGATATGCATTAATTTGCATATCAGTTTTTTAACATTGCAAATCCATAGCTGGATAAGGATAAATTGATAATTTTGAAAGCTAATTTCAACGGCATTATAAAGCTTGATCATTATGGATATTACAGAAATGAAGAACGCCCACAAAACCCTGAAGGAATGGAAGTATGAATGGACGCCATTGCACCGGGGTTACACCGACAAGATACTTTACATCAACGTATCCGGCAATGAGATAAGAGAAAAAACAGTGCCACCGCTGATGAAGGAGAAGTTCATCGGGGGCAAGGGATACGGGTTGCGGCTGTTATGGGACGCTACAACGCCCGAAACCAAATGGGATGATCCCGAAAACGAGATCAACATCTCTTCCGGCCCTATCGGTGGTATCACACAATATTCGGGAACAGGGAAATCGATCTGTGTTTCCATCTCCCCTCAGACAAACATCCCGATCGACAGCAATGTGGGTGGGTTTTTCGGCCCCTTCCTCAAGTTTTCGGGCTTCGACGCCATTGAACTGCAGGGTAAGGCTGAGAACGACATTATGATCTTTATCGACGGCGTGAATCACCGCGTGGAGATCTTTGAAGCGCCGCTCGAACCCATCGACAGCCATGAGCTGGCCGAAGTGCTTACCGAAATGTTTGCCGAAGACGAAAAAGACAGAAAAAACATAGCCGTAGTATCGACCGGCGCTGCCGCCGGCCATTCACTCATCGGCATGCTGAATTTCAGTTTTTACGATCCGAAAAGGAAAAAAGTGAGGCTGAAACAAGCAGGCCGTGGCGGTATCGGAACGGTGTTCCGCAATAAAAAGATCAAAGCCCTGGTTTGCAGGATACCGGGCGTTAAAGGCAACCTTAACGACGTAGCCGACCTCGACGCGATCATGGAGCGCGGTAAACGCTTTAACAGGGAAATGCGGGAGCTTGACGACAGCCAGGCAGAGATGAGGTCCAAAGGGACGGCCCACCTGGTGAACATCATGAACGACTATGACCTGTTGCCTGTGCATAATTTTAAGTTCGGAAGCCATCCCGAAGCCGACGGCATACACTCAGAAGTGTGGAAATCGCGCTTTACACAGGGCATCCCGGATGGTTGCTGGATCGGCTGCAACATGTCCTGCTCCAAGGGCGTAGATGAATACCTTGTCAGGACCGGCCCCTATGCCGGCCAGAAAGTGATCGTAGATGGTCCGGAATATGAAAATGCCGGCGGACTGGGCTCCAATTGCGGCATCTTCAACCCCGACTATGTGATAGAAGCAAACTTTTATTGCGACACCTACGGCATTTGTACCATTACCTGGGGAACGCTGATGGCCTTTATTATGGAATGCTACGAAAACGGCATCCTCAACGAAGAACGTACAGGCGGACTGAAACTGAACTTCGGCAATGCCGATGCAGCCATGGAACTGATACACCAGCTTGCCCGGGGCGAAGGCTTTGGACTGGTGGCCGGCCTGGGCGTTCGCCGGATGAAAGCACTGTTCATTGAAAAGGGCTGGGGCGACCCCGCTTTCCTGCAGGATATCGGCATGGAAAACAAGGGACTGGAATACTCCGAATACGTATCCAAAGAATCACTGGCCCAGCAGGGTGGTTTTGCCATGACCAACAAGGGACCACAGCATGACGAAGCGTGGCTTATCTTCATGGATATGGTAAACAACCAGATCCCCACTTTCGAGGACAAGGCCGAAGCCCTGCACTACTTCCCCATGTTCCGTACATGGTTCGGGCTGGTGGGCCTGTGCAAATTGCCCTGGAACGACGTTGAACCCGAAAACAATGCCGAAACCGATGAGCCGGCCAAGGTACCCGAACACGTCGATAACTACGTAACCATTTACAGCGCCGTAACGGGAAAACCCTTCGGCAAGGAAGAGCTGATCAGGCAGTCGGAAAGGGTATACAATTTCCAGCGCATCTTCAACCTCAGACGGGGCTATGGAATCAGGAAATTCGATGCCCAGCCTTTTCGTGCAGCCGGACCCGTTACCGACGAAGAATACGAATCCAGAGCAGAACGCTACGACAAACAGCTTAAGGAAACGATTGGCATCGATCCGGCAGGAAAAACAACCGCCGAGAAGAAAGCCCTTCTCAGGAAATACCGCGAAGACCGCTATGAGAAACTCCTCGATGCCGTGTACCTGCGTCGCGGATGGACCAAAAACGGTGTACCGAAAATCTCCCATCTCAAGGAACTGGGCATGGACCTGCCGGAACTGATCGAGGTGGTTAAACCACACCAGGAGTAATGAAAAAAGGGCCGGAATCCCGGCCCTTTCTCGAATCAAACAAAACCAAAAAATAATCTGAGAGAAACAGATTATGCTTTTATCATGCCGGCATGACCGCTTCAGGCCTGCCTGTCATTGTCGCCCCCAACTAACATTTATCATGTATAGATTGTTCATGGAGTTTATTATCTTTGCAGCAACCATCACACTAAACGAGATATAATGAAAACCCTGTCATTTCTCCTGCCGGCCCTCGGCCTTTTAATACTTGCTTCCTGTTCATCAACCCGCGAAACGACCACCGAAAACCGCCAGCTTACGGCAACGCCAAACACCCAGCAATACGAAGAATACCAGGAGCGCATGCAAAACCAGAGCGAAAGAACGGGACTTTCATACGAAGACGTGCAGAAGATCAACGGCTACGCCGAGCGCAAAGCAGAAATGGTCTGTAAAATGGAAAACCTGAACAAATCTGCAGAAATGGCCCTGAGCGATGTGGCCCAGAAAGAGCACAAAGAGGCCATTGTCAGCCTCGATCAGCAATTAACGGCACTCTCCAAAGAGATCGATGCCTATTGCGATACCGAAGCCAAACAAAAATATTTTTACCAGGCAGTGAAGCAATATTCGAAAAACTGCCACTGACATAAGCAGGGCACGCATACCATCGCCCCGGATAAAATCCATTATGGTTTTTTATGCCTGTTGCATGTAATCTATAACGTTATGTTTATTTTTACATAATGAACTAAAGCAAATGATGGCACCAAAAAGGAAAAACAGCCGCTTTAACGTACTGTTGAGTTATAAACTCTGGCTGTCGTCGGTAAGCGGCGAAGACATTCTTTCTGAAGAAACCTACGGCCTGCTGAGGGCGATCCTGGAAAAAGGATCGCTCTCGGCCGCAGCTTCAAAACAGGGGGTCAGTTACCGCAAGGCATGGAGCGACCTGAAAAAGGCAGAATCGCTTCTTGGGTATGAGCTGACGGAAAAGAAACGCGGCGGACACGAAGGAGGCTATTCACGTCTCACACCGGGCGCACTGAAATTACTCGAAGCATATGATGCATTGTGCACAAAACTGGATGATGCCGTGGAAGAAGCCTTTGCCGGATTCAAAAAAAACCGGAATGCCGGAAAGTCTGAAAAACAATGAACATTCTTTTCTTTTTCCTTGCCGGCCTTGCGGCTTCAGCAGGTGATGTGTTCGTACTGCAGGGAACCGTTCGTGATGATTACAACAAAACCCCTTTGCCCGAAGTGCATGTCGTCATCAATGAAATACAGGCCGGCACCGTTACAAATAACAAAGGCGTTTTTACTTTTTCAAAACTGCCACCGGGGAACTACACCATCCTGATCACACATCCCGGATATTTCAGCGACAGCCTGTCTGTTAACTTTAACACCAATATGACCGGGTTAACTATTTTCCTCAGGCCCGACATCATTGATATTGATCCGGAAACCATAACAGCCACCCTGAACAGCAGGAAAAATTCCGGGATCCCGGGACGGGTAGCGCTGCTGCCCCCGCGACAGACCGGCATGCTCCCGGCAAACAACACCGACGGCTTGCTGGCGGGTGTGGCCAATGTCTATATCCACAGGCCCCGCGGAATATTTTCGAAAAGCGCCAATGTGAGCATGCGCGGCTTGCCCGGCAGTGCACGCTCCCTGTTGCTGCTCAACGGCGTTCCGATGAACAAACTGGCCGGAGGTGCAATGAACTGGAGCTTCATAGAACCACAGGAGGTTGAGAAGATCGAAGTGTCGAAAGGGCCAAATTCAGCCATCTACGGAAACAACGCCATGGGGGGCGTGATCAGCATCAGCAGCCCGAAACCGAAAAAGCCCGTGGAAGGGAGGGTAAGCACCTTTGGCGGTTCAATGGGAACTTTTGGGGGCGCCTTCGGCGTGGGCGGCATCGACCTCTACCGTGGCAGCGGATACTACTGGAAAGTGAACGGATTCAGCCGCAGAAGCAACGGATATTATTCCGAACCGGAAGAAAGCCGCGACAGCCTCGATACAAAAGTCGATCTGCGGGAATATAATGCCGGCATTCTCTTTGGCTATCAATTTAATCCTGGCACAAGCCTTGACGTGCAATACCGCTATTATAACGGGCATTTCGGCAGTGGCATTAAAGTGTTTGAAAAGCATGGGGCATTTGAGCATTACCAGAATCATCTCGCAAGCGCGGGCTTTGAAAAAACACAGGGGAAAATGCATATCAATGCGCGCTTGTTCTATCAACTGGAACATTACAACAGGCAAAGCGAAAACATCAACCCGGAAGGCGTATATAAGCTATCCGACAGCCGGTCGGTGATCAACGACTATGGCTTCAGGCTGAACCTTTCGCGGCGCTTTGCCGGTAACCATCTCCTCACCGCCGGGGCAGAAGGGAAAATGGGCGGGATGAAGGTCAATGACATTTACCGGACCTCCTCAGATAAGGCGGAGTATGGCGGTAAACTGGCTGTGGCAGGCATCTTTATACAAGATGAGATCAGCCTGCGGAAAAATATCTCCCTGGTAGCCGGACTGCGGTTCGACTATGCACAGTTCTTCGACGGATACCGGGAAGCATACCAGTTATCCACCGACACCGGTTCCGTTAATGATATTTCGACCCGTTTCGAAGCGAATGCATGGCAAAAACTCAGTCCGAAGCTGGCCATACATTACCGGCTTAAGAAAAACCTGGGAGTTTATGTTTCCGCATCGACGGGTTTTACGGCCCCGGCAATCACCGACCTGACTGTTTCGGGCGAAATATCGGAAGGCTATATAGTGGCCAACCCCCGCCTCAGGCCCGAGTGCATTATCAATTATGAAACGGGGCTTAGCTGGATGGCCGGAAACAGGCTGGTGGTGGAGCCTTCGGTGTATTATTCGCGGGGGCATGATTTACAGTATTTTGTTGCCACGGTCGATTCGGCAATAACAGGCGGCCACGACCCCGGTTCCATCCTGCAGCGACAAAACATCGGCGAAATTGAGATCGCGGGAGCGGAAATCTCTGCCACCTGGAAAGCCCTGCCGGGTTTAGCCATTACGGCCAATTACAGCATCAATCATTCACGCATCATCAAGCTTAATGATCCGGGGCCGGCAGGCAAGGAGCTAAGCGGGAAATCCCTGACCGGGGTGCCCGCCTCCATGGCCTACGCCTCGGTATGCTGGCGAAACAAGGTACTGAATTTGCTGGTCGACTGGCAGTTTACGGGCGATCAATGGTATAATAACGTGAATACCGCTTATATCCCCGCTCACCACCTGTTCAATGTCAGGATAAGCAAAAACCTGTCGCAGGGCATCGGCATATCGCTGAGCATGCAAAACATATCCGACAATAAAACCATCGACCGGAAAGGCAAGCTTCCGCCCGGACGTTTTGTGATGGCAGAGATCACTTACCGTTTCTGATCAGTGAACAGAGCTGATGAGCTGAAAGACCGGGCATGCAGGGTTGCGCGATATTAGAAGCCTTCATTTGTTTCGTTTTATCGATCGTTCAATGGTTCAACCTTATGCAAGGGCAAAGGGAGTATGAGATGTGCGTTATCGGGTAAGTGAGAAGTTTTCGCCGAGGTAAACCCTGCGTACATGTTCATCCTCAGCCAGTTCTTCGGCAGTGCCTGCCTTCAGGATGCTGCCTTCGAAGAGCAGGTAAGCCCGGTGGGTGATGCTGAGCGTTTCATGAACATTATGGTCGGTGATAAGCACGCCGATATTCTTTTCAATCAATTTTGAAACGATACTCTGTATGTCTTCCACAGCGATGGGGTCGACACCGGCAAAAGGCTCGTCAAGCAGGATGAAGCTGGGGTCGGTGGCCAGGGCGCGGGCAATCTCGGTTCGCCGTCTTTCCCCTCCCGAAAGCTGAATTCCATAGCTTTTTCGCACCTGCTGCAGGCCAAACTCTTCAAGAAGGCTTTCGAGCCGCCGGTTTTGTTCGTTTTTGGAGAATTTCGAAAACTGCAGCACCGCCCGGATGTTGTCTTCTACGCTAAGCTTGCGAAATACGGAAGCCTCCTGGGCGAGGTAGCCGATCCCGGACTTGGCCCGTTTATACATGGGGTAGGAAGTGATGTCCAGATCGCCCAGAAAAACCTTTCCCGAAAACGGCTTGATAAGCCCCACGATCATATAGAAAGATGTTGTTTTCCCTGCTCCGTTGGGCCCCAGCAAGCCAACGATCTCGCCCTGTTCAACATGAAAGGACACATCCCGCACGACTGTCCTGCGTCCGTATTTTTTTATCAGGTTTTCGGTTCTCAGTATCATAAGTTTCAAATTTAATTAAAAAGACAGTGCTGCGGATATATAGATCCCGAAATTTCGCAGGCGTGCACTCTCACGGTGCGTCAGGCGCCAGATGGCATCCACCCGGAAAAATTTCAGGATATTCTCAATACCGGCTCCAGCCTCATAGTAAGGGGTGGTGCTTTCGACCTGCTGCCCCGGGAAATCGGAATAAGCCAGATTACGGGGGGAAAGGGAACCATACAATGCCCGGCCATGCACAACGCTTCGCCATTTCAGTTTTCGCATCAAAGGAATGCGATTGAGAAAAAACCCGTCAAAATGATGCGTATAATAGATGCTCACATATTGGTCATTGATAAACTCATAATAGTTCATCAGGTTAAAGGCAAATTCATCAAAAAGGAATGTTTCGTTGGCCGGCTGCAGTTTCAGCAGGGGGTACGGCAGGGTACCCCATAGTTTTCCCGTTTCAAGGATATATTTCGACCAGCCGATCGAAAACACATTGAACCATTGCCGCACCTGAAACTGGATCTTATGATATTCATATTCGCTTTGAAACAGGCCGGGCATGCCATAGCCATAATACAGCTCTAAGATGGGATATTTTGTCCCGACGGTGATGCGGGTAAATTCACCGTGAATATATCTTTCCTTGTGCGCCCAGCGGGTCCGTAGTCCTATTTCGGCGGAAATAATATTATCCTCCACCAATACCAGGTCCTCTTCGGGATAAACCACAAAGGTTGTGTTCCCTACCGGGAACAACTTCCTGTGGGAAAAAACAAAGGTGTTTGAAAAGCCCGTGATCCATTCATGTTCATACGCCAGGTCGTAACTCTCAAGCATGGATAGTTTGTTGGCCGGGTTTCTCCTGAAGAATACGGCAAAAAAGCTTTCCTGGCTGAAGGCATCCTGGCTTTGCCCAAGCTGTACCATGTCATACAGATAATTCCCGCTCAGGGATCTTCTCGGATTTTTGTTGAACATATAAAGGAACCCCAGGCCGTATTTCAGCCGCATATCTTTGGTGCCGTATGCCAAATGACCGCTAAGCATCAGTCTTGTGCTGAACTGGTTGCTCGTTTGCCCGCCAAACCTGAAGCGGGCCCCTTCAATGGCATTAAAGCTCAATAGCTTATAGTACGGGCCCAGCTCAAAGTTACCCCATACATAGTAACCGCTTCCCAGCATATATCCCAGATCCATGTAGGTATCGAACAGGGGAATGCCCTTGATGGAATCGATCATCTCGTATATGCCCTTTTCGCGGCTTGTCAGGCTGTCGTGACGCACCAGCTCCCAATACAGATCGTCATGTTCCCTCGCATCTTCGGCCACGATGACATTGACCGGACTTTTGTAGAAATCATTCTCCCGCGGCCGGTCAAATACGAAATTTTTCAGGGATGAGGTACGGTGCCCATAAACACCAATGGTTTTGGCGTTTCTGGTAATATTGAAATCGCCAAGCAGGTAATCGCCGGTAAGCATCCAGTGTTTGCCCTCAATGAGGCTGTATTCCTGCCTGATCAGTCCGGCACTGACAAAATTGAGATTGGCGTCGCGGGCCATCTCCATCTCCACTTTTTTAACTGCAAAAGTGGTATCGTGCACCCATAAGGCCCCCGTAAAGGTGAGTTCCTGCTTCCTGCGCGGCTTGAACATGATCTGGTAGCACCATTGATTGTCGATATAGAGGCTGTCGACAAGGTAATACCTGTAAAATGACAGCCCAAAATTTGCCACAGGCGACACGAAGTTTTTCTGAAAAAGGGTGATATAATTATCGTAAATATTGATGTTGGAATTCAGGTCGCCGAGAAACTGCGTGATGCTTTCATTTTCAACGCCCGACAGTTTCGAGGCACGTATGATCTCTATGCGGCTTCGCGGTTCCTTGCGGTAATAGATCTCCGAGAGGGTTTCAGACAAGAATACGGGGAGGTAAGCCTTTCCGTTCAGGGTTGAAGTATCGGTATAGTCGAAGATGAAATTGAAGGGCCGGATCAGCCTGCGGTCCTGCAGTCTTTCATTCAGGTTATTGGCATCGAACTGTACTTTGGTATATACTTCATATTCGTAAGCATCAAATTCCTTCCTGTTATTGATCTCCTTATTTTCGATGACCTTTCTCAGAATAAGCTCGGCGGGGTTTTCGCCGGGCAGGATCACCACTTCCTTCAGCATGATCTCATCAGGCGACAGTTCAAAGTTCACAATCTGGAAAATTTTTGGCGTAACCTTCCTGTTCTGTGGCAAATAACCGACATAGGAAGCCGTAAGCGAATCGCCGGGATAATAGGTTTCTATCACATAACGGCCTTCGAAATCGGATGTGGCGCCGATGTTGGTACCGCTGAAATAGATATTGACGAAAGGTATGGGCTCAGAATCGGATGCATTGGTCACCTTTCCCATGATCTTGGTGATCTGGGCGGATGCCGGCCCTGCCGTAAGCATGGCCATGATGACAAGTACTGCGGTATACAGTTGCCTGCTGCGTTTCATTTAATCCTTTCCATTGCGGAATTGATCCGGGTCCGGTCTTTACTTTCCATTGTTTTCGGCTTGCAAAGCTTCCCAGAATTCCAATGCACGGCGAGTATGGGGGATTACAATGGTGCCGCCTACCAGGTTGGCCACCCCAAACACCTCCATGATCTCCTCACTTGTCACCCCAAGCCGGCAGCACTGCTGAAGGTGGTATTTGATACAATCATCGCAACGAAGCACCATGGATGCAACCAGGCCAAGCAGTTCCTTGGTGCGTACATCCAGGGCACCGTCGGTATAGGTGTTTGTATCCAGGTTAAAGATCCGTTTAATGATCTTATTGTTTCCGGCTTTCAGCAGCCGCTCGTTCATCTGCTGCCGGTAGGCATTGTATTCTTCAACTTTTTTGTTCATGATCAGGATTTCAAATGATTCCTTCCCTGATGATATCATGCATATGGATGACGCCCACATAGGTGTTTTTCCCTATCACGGGAAGCTGGGTGATCTTATTCTGCCGCATGATCTCCAGTGCATTCACCACCAGTTCATCTTCATCAATGGATTTCGGGTTTCGGGTCATGATATCTATGGCTTTCAGTTCATTTATATCGGTATCCTGTTCCAGCATCCGCCTGAGGTCGCCGTCGGTAATGATGCCCAGCAGTTTGTCATGGTCCATCACCACGGCCGCCCCAAGCCTTTTGGAAGAGATCTCTACGATCACTTCCCTGATCCCGGCGCCGGGATGTACCATGGGTTTTTCGTTGTTAACGCAGAGGTCCGACACTTTCAGGTACATTCTTTTCCCGAGGGAGCCGCCGGGATGGAAGCGGGCAAAATCCTCGGATGTGAAGCCCCGGAGGGAGAGCAGTGCCATGGCCAGCGCATCGCCCATGACCAGTTGCGCGGTAGTGCTGGCCGTAGGTGCCAGGTTATTCGGGCAGGCCTCCTTTTCAACCGAGGTATCGAGGACCAGGTCGGCCTGTTTAGCCAGATACGATTCCATGTTACCGGCCATGGCGATCAAAATATTCTGCCGGGCCCTGAGCAGTGGCACGAGCACCCTGATCTCCGGTGTTTCCCCGCTCTTGGAGAGGCACATCACGATGTCATCGTCACGAACGATGCCCAGATCGCCATGGACGGCGTCGGCGGCATGCATGAAAACCGCCGGTGTGCCGGTCGAGTTCAGTGTAGAGACGATCTTTTGCGCAATATTGGCACTTTTTCCGATACCGGTAATGATCAGCCTGCCGGAGGAAGCAAATATCCGCCGGACACATGTTTCGAAATCCTTATTAATGGCCCTTTTCAGGCCACTGATGGCAGCAGCCTCATTCTCAATGGTCGATAAGGCAATTTCCCGGATGTTATCCTGTGAATTTATTAACACTTTTTTTATTTTTTTTGTTTTTAAAAACAGCTTTTATCCTTATATTTGTTAAAGCGGGAATAAAAATTGCGCATGATCAGAAAAGCACAGAACATAATCATTTAATATAACGTTATTAATTCCTGATAATTTTTACTACGGCCTCACAAAGATATTGATTTTTAAGTTTTGAGGAACATGGCTGAAACTATGGAATACTCACTCAACGAACTACTAAAGAAGATTTTCGGCTTCGACCACTTCAAGGGAAACCAGGAAGCCATCATCAAAAACATACTGAACGGCAAAGATACCTTTGTGATCATGCCCACCGGGGGCGGTAAGTCGATGTGCTACCAGCTTCCCGCCCTTATCAAGAACGGGACAGCCATCATCGTCTCTCCCCTTATCGCCCTGATGAAGAACCAGGTTGACATGATCAGGAATTTCGGCACCGACATCGGCATTGCCCACGTAATGAATTCCTCGCTATCGAAGGTTGAGCTGAACCAGGTGAAGGAGGACCTTGTCAGCGGCAAGACCAAGCTTCTTTATGTAGCCCCCGAATCGCTCACCAAGGAAGAGAACATCCAGTTCCTGAAAAGCATATCCATCTCTTTCTATGCCATTGACGAAGCCCATTGCATCTCCGAATGGGGGCACGATTTCAGGCCCGAATACCGGCGTCTGCGGCCGATCATCAACACCATCGGACAAAAAGTACCCGTGATGGCCCTCACGGCCACCGCCACGCCAAAAGTCCAGCACGATATTCAAAAAAACCTTGAAATACTCGACGCCACAGTCTATAAATCATCCTTTGACAGGCCCAACCTTTATTATGAGATCAGGCCGAAAACCACTACGGTGATCCACGACATTATCCGCTATATCAAAAACCAGCCGGGCAAATCCGGTATTATCTATTGCCTGAGCAGGAAAAAAGTGGAAGAGATGGCCGGCGTTCTGGTGGTGAACGGAATCAAGGCCCTCCCCTATCATGCCGGCCTTGATTCGGTCACAAGAAAGAACAACCAGGACAGCTTCCTGATGGAAGAAGTGGATGTGATCGTGGCAACCATCGCCTTCGGCATGGGCATCGACAAGCCCGACGTAAGGTTTGTGATCCACCACGACATCCCGAAAAGCATCGAAAGCTATTACCAGGAAACCGGCCGCGCAGGCCGCGACGACGGTGAGGGCAACTGCATCACCTTTTACAGCTACGACGACATCGTTAAGCTGGAAAAGTTCATGAAAGGGAAACCCGTGGCCGAACAGGAAATTGCCAAAGAACTCCTGCAGGAAACCGTTTCCTATGCCGAATCGGCCGTGTGCCGGCATAAACTGCTGCTCCATTATTTCGGCGAATCCTATGAAAAGGAAAATTGCGGCGCCTGCGACAACTGCCTGCACCCGAAAACAAAAACGGAGGCATCGGCCGACATCAAGACGGTGCTGGAAGCGGTGCTGACCACGAAACAACTTTTCAAATCAAACCACATCGGGAATGTCCTGACCGGGAAGAACACTGCCCAGGTCAAATCATACAAGCACGCCGATCTGAAAATATTCGGCAGCGGTGCCGACAAGGACATCAAATACTGGAATGCCGTGATCAAGCAGGCCCTCATCAGAAAACTGCTGGTGAAGGATATCGACAATTACGGCGTGCTTAAAATAAGCCCCGAAGGAGAAGCCTTCATCAAAAAGCCATACTCCATCCTGCTGGCTCAGGACCATGATTATGAAAACGATGATGAAGAATCTTTCGGCGGCGGCCACAAAGTAAGCACGGCCGACAAGACCCTTTTTGCGATGCTGAAGGATCTGCGCAAAGATATCTCAAAGAAGGAAAACCTGCCGCCATTCATTATCTTCCAGGATCCGTCCCTCGAAGATATGGCCATACAATACCCGATAAAGGAAGAAGAACTGCTGCAGATCACAGGTGTAGGGGCAGGGAAGGCCCAGAAATACGGCAAGCCATTTTTAGACCTGATCGCACAGTACGTGGAGGAAAACGATATCATCAGACCCAATGACATGGTGGTGAAATCCGTGATCAACAAATCGGGGCTGAAAGTATACATCATCAAAAACATCGACCGCAAAATTTCCCTCGACGACCTGGCTCAGGCCAAAGACCTTACCCTCAGCGAACTGCTCGTTGAAATCGAACGCATCGTCGCCTCCGGAACCAGGATCGACATCAACTATTATATCAACGAACATATCGACGAATACCACCAGGAAGAGATCTACGAGTATTTTATGGAAGCCGAATCCGACTCTGTTGAAGAAGCCCTGAAGGAACTGGGCGAAGATGAGTTTTCAGAAGAAGAAGTCAGGCTCATGCGCATCAAATTTTTCTCAGATGAAGGCAACTGATCCCATGGGTAAAACAAAGGTTTTCCTGCTTTTAACCGGCCTGTTTTTGCTGGCTTCATGCTACCAGACCTATGATACTGAGCGTGCCCGGGAACCGGAAGGACTGATCCCAAAAGAAGAAATGGTGCTGATCCTGACCGACATTGAACTGGCTGAATCCGCCCTCAGGGAAAAGCAGAACCTGGGCCATGAAACAGAAGATACAGCAGAAGGATTTTACGCCCACGTATTTTCAAAGCACGGGGTGAGCAAAGAGCAATTCGATAACAGTCTCGACTATTATAAAAGTGACCTGAAGACCCTTGAAGAGATATACGAAGCCGTGGTTAACCGGCTCAGCATAATCGAAAGCGAAGTGAGCCTTGAATGAGAAGGCCATGGCATAAGCCCACATGGCAGGCCAGCATCACTTGCCCCTGACATAGGTAGCCGAACAGCTTTCCTGGAAGCCTGAGATAATAAGGGTATAGGTCCATTCAATGCTGCCGTTCGACTTATAAAATCCATTTCCTTCGATCGACCAGCCTTCACTGTTCTTCTGCTTGTATACCACGATGGAGCTGCCGGCAACGATGGCCGTATCGGGCTGACTGGTATTGGAGAAAGCAAAGTTCGAGATCAGCACCTGGGCCGAATTCGAGGGATCCCTGGTAATACCGACAACATATTTCCCCTTGATGCAAATCTCATCGTTTACCTGCCAGGTTCCGGTGAACTTATCGCGGGCATCCGGAACAGGTGACGGATTATTATCATCCGATGTGTCGCAGGCCGTGAACAGGAAAACGGAAAACAGGGACAGCATTACTGCCCTGGTGATTTTGTTTATCGTTATCATTTTTTCTTTCTTCCTCCAACATTAAAAACAATGAATATGAAGACACTGTATAGCAGGCCGGTGATCAACTGAAGGTCGACCGGTGTGCTGACAAGTTCACCGCTGATCCATCCCTGGGTGATAAACAGGTATTTCAAGGTGTAGTAAAGCAGTTTACTGAACAGGATGGCCAGTATCATTGACAGCAGGGAGAAGCGTATGCGGTCGAAAAGGAACCAGAACAACCAAACATTCACAAGCAGTTCGACCATCATCAGTCCGCTTTTCAGAAAATGCGGATGCCCGCCAAAATACCACGAGATCAAGGGTAGCAGGAAAGCCAGCAAAAAGCCGTTCCAGCGCGGCGTAAAGGCAATGGATAAAATGACCAGGAGCCGCATCAGATCATACTGGTACAATGGTACCTTAAAAAAAGCTGACAGGTCGCCCATGAACACAACGACACAAACAGCCAGGATATCAATGGCCAGGGCCGCAGAAAGCCTGATGGTGATATTTTTTCTCATCAAATATCGGTTTTAATGAAACATTTTGACGAAACCTTTTTATGGCTGCCGGGTTTGATCACATAATGAATGATGGCAATACCTGCCGGTTTCGTGCCATAAAATTACTGCAAAAAAATCCGTTTCCTGCAGTATAGCCGGGCATAAATAAAAATATTTCAGTAATGACCGGAAAATGGTTGATGGAAAATATGGAAACTGTTAGTCGAGGAGGACAACCTTATTCAGGCTGAAAGGGACATCATCCTTTAAGATCCTGATAAAATATATACCACCAGGCAATCCGCCCAGCCCGGCCATTATGAGATGTTTCCCGGCAGGGGCCGTTTCGGCCGGTGAACGGTATACCAGGCTCCCCGGCAGGTTATGCACCTCAAGATGCCATTTGGAAGAATTGGCGGATTCAACGGCAGCATATATTTTTCCGGCGGAAGGGTTGGGATAAAAGAACACCGGGTTGCCCGTATGGGGATAATGGTCATCCGTTCCGAGGGGAAAGCCGCCGGCGGCTGTGATGGCTGCATTCAGGTTAAGGGTGGTGGGTTCCCAGATAAAATTTTCAACGATGAGCCTGTCGGGCGTGATCAGTATCACGGTGGGTGTTGCATCGATCTGATAAAGGTTATGGACGAGGTTGCCGCCTCCCTGACTGCCGCTGACCGAGGGATAAGTGACACCGTAAAGGGAATCGAAATGGGCCACGCCCGCATTGTCATCGCCCCAGCAAATCCCCATAAAAAAGACATTGCTGCCGTTTTCGCCAAAATGCTCATACGAAGCCTGTATCTCCGGGGCATAGAAGGCACAGGGGCCGCAGGAAGTGGAGAAAAAATCGATTACCACCAGGTTCCCCTCATCCAGAATGGGAAAAAGCTCAAGGGTATTTCCATGAATATCCTTAACCGAAAAGTTCACCGCGGTATCAAGCGGTGTTTGTGCAGAAATAAGTTGCAGGCTGAAGAAAACTGTCAACAGGAGGGTAACATGCTTCATTGAAATCTTTTTTCGTACGACAAGTGAAAAATTAACAAACGAAGCATTTTAAAGTTCACTGAAGATATTTTCGGCCAGCCGGCTGGCGCCGATACGGAATAAGTCTTTGCTCAACCATGCCTCACCCAGGATTTCCTTCACAAGCATAAAATATTGCAAAGCGGCAGATGCATCGGCGATGCCACCAGCAGCCTTTATGCCAGTCATTTTGCCGGTCATCCCGTAAAACTCCAGAATGGTGTCGAGCATGATCACAAAGGCATCGATGGTAGCTGCAGGCTGCACCTTTCCGGTGGAAGTCTTGAGGAAATCGGCTCCGGCAGGCAGGGCGATCTCGCAGGCTTTCCTGACATTTTCGACCGACTGCAACTCCCCGGTTTCGAGTATCACCTTCAGCTTAACTTTTCCGCAAAGCTCTTTTACGGCCCTGATCTCATCCCCCACCTCCCGGTATTTTTCCTCCAGGAACTTTCCACGGCTGATGACCATATCGATTTCTTCCGCGCCTTCGGCCAGCGCGTATTTAACTTCCTGCAGTTTCAATTGAAGGGGGGCCTGCCCGGAGGGAAAAGCCGCAGCAACACAAGCCGTTTTAACAGTACTGCCATGAAGTTCCTGTTTAACGAGGGAAGTGAAGGGCGGATAAACGCAGACCGCAGCCACATCGGGGGTTCCCGGCTTACGGACTGAAAAGGAAACGGCCTGTTTGCACAGGGCCCTGATACCTGCATCCGTATCGGTTGCCTCCAGGCTTGTAAGGTCAATGATACCGAGCAGAAAACGCAATGCTTCGGTAGGTGATCCGGCCCGGAGTTCAGGCCGGAGGATTACGGCAGCCCTTTCCAGTAACTGTTCACGGGAATGGGAATAAGATGAGAATCCATGCATAAAGGCAGTATTAAAACTGTTTCAAAGATAAGAAAACTGGAGGGTAAAAAGGGGAAATTGTTTGGAAATGCTATTTGCCGTTCAGGTCGATCCTGAGGGAAAAGACATTTGAATAGAAATCAGAATTGCCCACATTGGTAAGGGCATAATCAATGGAGACCATCTTTTTGATGATGAAGCCCACCCCGAAGTTCGGTTGCGCCTTCGTGCTTGTTTTATTATCGAAATCGGTGATTTGCTGAATGTTGCCCACGCCTCCGCGCACGTATACAATATCCCTGAAAGTTAATTCGACTCCGAATTTAGGATCGATGCTAATCGGGTTTGATCTGACCAGGGTATTTCTTTTTCCATCGAAGGTCACATCCAGGTCGATGACGAGCAGGGAAGAAAAACTATCAGATATCCGGATGGACCGGCCGGCACCGAGGTTAAGCCGGGGCAGGGTAACTTCAAGCGAATTCTCAGGTATTTCATTGCCTGTTTCCCTGAATACTTCCGTCATATTATCGGTCAGATCGTAGGTCCAGGCATTAAAAGTGGAGGTGATATCCCTGCCAAGGGCGCCAAAAAACCAATTACCGGTCCTGTATTGTACTCCGGCATCGAGGCCAAAGCCATATGCCTTGGCAAAACTGCCGATCTGTCTGAATATGACTTTAACGTTGCCTCCGTAACTCAGCCCCCTGATCCTGCTTTTCCGGGCATATGAAAACAACATGGCATAATCGGCAGCCGAAAACCTGGTGATACGGTCGTAATTGATATTGCCCTGGTCGTCGTAAAGATCGATCGTATTGGGAATGTCATCAATACCGAGGCGGATCACCGAAAGCCCGACTGCGGCAGCCGTGTCGAGCCGCATGGAAAAAGCGGCGTAATCGTATTTGGCGATTCCCGCGAAATATTCGTTGTGCATCAAACCGATCTGGTAATCGGAAGTTTGCCTGACAAGGCCGGCAGGATTGTAATACCCGGCCGTAACATCCATTGCAATGGCTGTTTGTGCACCGGCCATGGAAAGGGGGCGGGCCCCGACACCGATTGCAAGAAACTCATTGCTGTACTTTGGTGCCTGTGAAGAAGCGCCAAACGCAATAATCAGCAATACGGTGATGAGAAGGATCTTTTTCATGCAAGCGGAAAAAGTTTATCCATAAACGCCATTTCGTCAAAAATAGTATCAAAACCTCAAACCAAAATCAAAAAACCCGAATTTATTTACATTTTGCCGTAAACTTAAAAAATACAGCCGCATACTTTATAACCTTTGAAAATGCGTTTTATATACTTATTTTTGATCATAAACTTTTCAATATCGTCAAAGTGCCAGGCAATGGCATGCACGAATACAACCATATGAACCATTTTATATTGAATCAATTATATCATAATAAAAACCCAAGAAAATGAACAAGATCCTGCTATTTATTCTGTTGCCTGCCGGCATTCTCCTCTTGATGTCATGTGCCAAAGTTGATGAACAGGAGCGTGAAAATGTGGGGACCCTCACCCTGCCGATTGCCAGTTTTTACGTGAGTGGGAACGAAGGCCCTGCACCCGCAACCGTCCAGTTCCATAATACATCGGAATACAGCGATCAATGGGTATGGACCTTCCATAACGGATCCACCTCCGGCCAATTCGAGCCCACTTATACCTATTACAACAACACAGGCGAAGACAAGACCTTTCTGGTTACGCTCAAAGCCATCGACTCAAATACCGGCGAATATAACATCAGGTCGAAATCCATACTGATCCACCCTTCCAAATAAAAATATAACAAACATAACGATCGCTATATCCGTTTTCGGATATGCAAAAGGCCATCATCCTCCCGGAAACGGATAAAATAATCCTCTCCCTCTGTAACATTTCTTTTTAAAAACCTGTATAATAACATATTACAACATATGGCACGTTGATTGCTATACGTTGCATGTCAAACCCCATAGAACACAAAAGAAATGAAATTAGGTCTTAAAATACCGCAGACCAGCAGGAAACAGTATTTCAGGTATTACAAATGCGACCGTTGTGGTTATATTTCAACCAACAAGAATACCGAATGCCCCATCTGCAGGAAAGACGGACTGAGCAACAAGCTCCGTTAAGTCCGGGCTGCCAGCATTATCCTACCCGTTGCCGGAAAACATAAGCTTCCGGCATCCGATCATTCGATACTCTCCTCTGCCAGCAGAACAGCCTTGTAAGCATTGTCCATGCCCGGATTATACTGATACAGGCCCACCACATCCAGTTCTGAACCCGTCCATGCTTTCGGAGTGACAAGCAGGAATGTCCTCACCTTGTGGGAAGACTGGTCTTCGTCGATCCAGGAGCCGGAATTTGCATAAATACCCGTAAAACCCGATCCTCCGGGGAAAACCTCAAGCATGGGCTGGTGGGTATGCCCGAAAGCGGAGATCTTGTATGCCTTTGGCGCCGGGGGTTGTTCAAGGTATTGCCTTACCGCTGCTGAAAACATATCGCTGTGCCCGTTCCAGATGGCCTGGAAACAACAGGGCGTAGGCACCGGAACCGCATTCAGCACCTGTGTGGCAGGCCAGTAGTCTTCGATATTGGTGGCATACATTTCTTTGGCGGCATGAAATGAAAAGGGTTCTTCATAACCATCAATGCCGCCCATGAGGATGTTTGAAGCATTGGCATCGGGAAGGTCCATCATGAAATGGGCAATACAATAATAATAAGCAATGTCCCATGCGGCCCTGAACTCTATCGAGCTGCCCGTCGCCGATCCGGATTTCCCGCTTCCGGCCGACTCCATCATTCCTTTTGCATATAAACGTGATATAAAATAACCAGGCGGCAGCACATGTCCGGGCTTAACCAAAGATTGCGGGCAATTGAAGAAATCATACCTGTGTCCGTGCTCAAATATCATTTCCGGGAAAGGGGAATACGAGCCCAGGCCATCGGGTCCGCCCGCCCATAGGACTCCCGGGATGATTTCCTCCAGTATCTCCTGTGTACCGAGCATATCGTGATTCCCGGGCACATATACAAGGTCAATGCTGTCGTGTAGGGCAATTTCCCGCAGTTTACCAAATATGGTGCCGTTGAGCGGAGCCGCCGCCACAGCCATAAAGAAATCGCGGGTACCGGAAATATCATTCGCCGAATCGTAAGGCGCAATGGTATACGGAACCAGCCATTCGTCGAACAGGTCGCCCAGTATCACAAGCTGTTTTACACTGCTGCTGTCGCGAACAAAATCAAGGAAAAATTCCAGCGCTTCGCGGTTCTTTCCGAACCAGCAGTAATTATAATTGTATGCCCTGGGGTCTCCCATGTGTATATCGGAGATGATCGCGATGGAATTCCGCTGCATCATATTGCCTCCTGCCGCGGGTATCTGTGCGGGGCCATGATCAATGGATGTCCGGCACTCGATGATGGTGCCGGATGGCATGCTTAAACCTCCTATGGATCTGAGGCCCTGCAGCACATGGATTTCATACTTCCATCCCGGCAATAAAGCAAAGCCTTCCTGAAACATGATCAGCACCTGCTTTCCCGAGCATTGCACTTGCACGGACTCAGTCAGATCCTCTTCCATATCCCGCAATATGATATTGCCATCAAGGGTTGTTTCATCGATCACCTCGCTGAACTGAAGCTCGATTGAACGTTCAGAACTGCTGACACAGTAGTAAGTGCCATGTTTCAGCTCATGCCTTGGAAGATGCATCTGCAGGTATGCAGGACGCAATTCCGTATCGGGATTCTTATTGCATGAAACCAGTATGCTCCCGACAAGTCCGGCCATGACGATAATAATAAACAGTGTTTTCCTTCCCATATCAATTGGTTTGTATGATAAAGGTATGCCTTTTCTTTAAGGAAGCTTATTGAGGCCGGAGAATTTTTGAATCAACATCGAAACAATAAATGCGACAGTATTCAAATTTCCGGGCTTGTCACCGGGCCCGCTTATACCGGATAAGCCGGTTCAATTCTTAAAAAATTGTTAAAATTCTGTGGAGATTATTATATAATAACTTGTTAAACAACAACATGTGTTTCTATAAAGATATTTTGTTTAACTTTTTTTTATTTTTCTTAAACATTATTCCCATAAAGCTGTTTATGATGTTGTAAAACGAAAAACAAATCATAAACATTAAAAACATGAAAACACTGAAAAAATCTTTACTCATTACAGCAGTGGCCTTTTTCGGCCTCGCAACTGTCGCCCTTGGTCAGGCCAGGGTACAGGTTATTCACAACTCGGCCGACCAGGCCGCTGAAACCGTTGATGTATGGCTGGACGACCAGTTGCTCATCGACGACTTCTCATTCAGGACGGCCAGTCCGTTCATTGATGCTCCCGCAGGGGTTGAATTCACGATTTCGATCCAGCCCCCGAACAGCACCAGTGCCGATAACCCGCTCTGGTCGCAGAATTACACCCTTACCGATGGCAAGACCTATTTACTGGTTGCCAACGGCATCGTCAGCCCCTCGGGCTATTCACCGGCTCCTGCTTTCGACATATATGTTTACAGCGAAGCCCGTGAGTCGGCCATGAGTGCTTCCAATACCGATGTCCTTGTATTTCACGGATCGACCGATGCTCCCGTGGTTGACATCTTTGAAGTGTCGGCCGGGATGCTCGTCGACGACCTGGCATACAGTGATTATGCAGGATACCTTGAACTGCCCGCTGCAGACTATTCGCTGCAGGTCAGGAATTCGGCCGGAACCGATGTGGTTGCCCAATATGGCGCACCCCTTGGCAGCCTTGGCCTCGACGGCGCTGCCATCAGCGTGCTGGCCTCCGGTTTCCTGAACCCCGGTAACAACAGCGGCGGCGAAGCCTTCGGGCTTTACGTTGCCCTTGCTGACGGTGGTGACCTGATCGCCCTGCCACAGGAAAGCATTTCCACTGCAAGGGTGCAGGTGATTCACAACTCGGCCGATAAAAACGCCCAGGAAGTGGACGTTTGGCTGAACGATGTTTTATTGATCGACAACTTTGCTTTCAGGACGGCTACCCCTTTTATCGATGCACCGGCCGGAACTGAATTTACCATTGCCATTCAGCCTGCCAACAGCAGCGGTCCCGAAAACGCGCTCTGGGAGCAAAGCTACACACTGGCGCCGAATGGCAAATACATATTGGTAGCCAACGGCATCATCGACCTGAATGCTTACAACCCCGCCCAGCCCTTTGATGTTTACGTTTATGACATGGGAAGGGAAATTTCGATGGATCCGGGTATGAGTGATGTACTTGTATTTCACGGTTCAACCGATGCACCCGTGGTTGACATTGTTGAGGTTGCACAGGGTGCCGGCACCATCATCGACGATATGCCCTACGGGGAATTCAGGGGTTACCTGGAGCTTCCCGCGGCTGATTATTCACTTCAGGTACGCAATGCTGCCGGAACCGATGTGGTTGCCCAGTATGGCGCACCCCTTGGCAGCCTTGGCCTCGACGGCGCTGCCATCAGCGTGCTGGCCTCCGGTTTTCTGAATCCCGGAAACAACAGCAATGGCGAAGCTTTTGGCCTTTATGTTGCTCTTGCCAGCGGTGGCGACCTGATCGCCCTGCCACAGGAAAGCATTTCCACTGCACGCGTGCAGGTTATTCACAACTCGGCCGACGAAGCAGCACAGCTTGTGGATGTGTGGCTGAACGACATCTTATTGATTGATGACTTTGCTTTCAGGACGGCTACTCCCTTTATTGATGCACCTGCCGGTGTTCAGTTCAGGATTTCCATCCTTCCCCCGAACAGCAGCAGCCCTGAGAACCCGATCTGGTGGCAGGATTATACCCTTGAGGGAGGCGAGAAATACGTTCTGGTTGCCAATGGCATTGTAAGCCCTTCCGGCTACGAGCCTGCCATTCCTTTTAACATCTATGTAAATCCTGTTGCCAGGGAAATGGCAAGCCAGATGGACAATGCCGACGTTATGGTTTTCCATGGTTCGACCGATGCACCGGTGGTTGACATTGTTGAAGTAGCCCAGGGTGCCGGAACCATCATTGATGACATGGCCTACGGTGAATTCAGGGGTTATCTTGAACTCCCGGTTGCCGACTACTCCCTTCAGGTACGCGATGCTTCGGGCAGCAATGTTGTTGCTCAGTTTGCCGCACCTATTGCCGGCCTCGGCCTTGACGGGCAGGCACTCTCTGTTTTGGCATCCGGTTTTCTGAACCCCGAAGCCAACAACAAAGGCGAAGCTTTCGGCCTCTATGTTGCCCTTGCTGGCGGCGGTGACCTTATTCCGCTTCCGCTGGAAGATATCAGCACCGCTCGGGTACAGGTGATCCACAATGCAGCCGACCTGAATGCCGCTTTTGTCGACGTTTGGATCGACGATGAGAAAGCCATTTCAGACTTTGCATTCCGTACGGCCACCCCATTTGTTGATGCACCGGCCGGTACGGCGTTTACCATTTCCATTGCCCCCCCGAACAGCAGCAGCCCTGCATCAGCAGTTTATTCGCAAACCTTCCTTCTTGAAGGAGGACAAAAATATATGCTCATAGCCAACGGGATCGTAAGTCCCGAAGGATATAGCCCTTCCGCTCCTTTCGACCTGTATGTTTATCCTTCGGCCCGTGAAATGTCGGGCCTGTCAGGCAACACCGATGTGATCGTATTCCATGGTGCCACGGATGCACCCATCATCGACCTCGTTGAGGCCGGCACCCAGACAACGGTTGTCGACAACCTTGAATATGGTCAGTTTGCAGGATATTTCGAAATACCCACCGCCAACTACACCTTTGAGGTAACTGATCAGTCGGGTACCGATGTTGTAGCCGTTTTTGAAGCTCCGCTGGCAGGTTTTGGCTGGGGCGACAAAGCCATTGCCCTGATTGCTTCGGGTTTTCTGAATCCGCAGCTCAACAGCGATGGCCCTGCATTTGGGTTTTTTGTTGCCCTGCCCGAAGGCGGACAGCTCATACAGTTGACTTCACCCGCATCCACCGCCAGGGTCCAGGTCATCCACAATTCCGCCGATCTGAATGCTTCGGTGGTTGATGTATGGCTTGACAACACCCTCCTGATCGACGACTTTGCTTTCAGGACGGCTACCCCTTTCATCGATGCCCCGGCAGGTACAGACTTCACCATCGCCATCCAGCCGGCCAACAGCACCAGCGCTTCCAATCCCTTGTGGTCGCAGACCTATAACCTAGCCGACGGCGGTTCCTATATTCTGATCGCCAACGGTATTGTCAGTGCCACGGGTTACGATCCCGTTGAACCTTTCAACATCTATGTATATGATGCAGCCCGTGAAAACGGCAGCGGGATGACGGACACCGACGTACTGGTATTTCACGGCTCTACGGATGCTCCTGTTGTTGACATCTACGAAGTAACGGCAGGCATGCTTATCGACGACCTGATGTATGGCGAATATGCCGGGTATCTTGAGCTGCCCACCGCCGACTATTCACTGCAGGTCAGGAATTCGGCCGGGACAGATGTGGTAGCCCAGTATGGCGCTCCCCTCAGCACCCTCGGACTGGACGGAGAAGCCATCAGCGTGATCGCTTCCGGTTTTCTGAATCCTTCCGCCAACAGCAACGGTGAAGCCTTCGGACTTTACGTTGCCCTTGCTACCGGTGGTGACCTGATAGCCCTGCCAGAGGAAAGCATCAGCACAGCACGCGTTCAGGTAATCCACAACTCTGCCGACCTTGCAGCGGCGCAAGTGGATGTATGGCTGAATGACATATTGCTGATCGACGACTTTGCTTTCAGGACGGCCACTCCGTTTATTGATGCACCGGCAGGTGAGGAATTCACCATTGCCATCCAGCCGGCCAACAGCACCAGCGCTGAAAACCCGCTCTGGTCGCAGAACTATACCCTCACCGGCGGTGAAAAGTATATCCTTGTGGCCAATGGTATTGTAAGCCCGGGCGGTTATGATCCCGCAGAAGCTTTTAATATCTATGTTTATCCTGCCGCCAGGGAGATCGCTTCGGAGCAGTCAAACACCGACGTAGTGGTATTCCATGGCTCAACCGATGCGCCGACCGTTGACATCTGGGAAACAGCCTTTGTTGGCGGCCCCATCATTGACGACCTCATGTATGGCGAATTTGCAGGATACCTGGAGCTCGCCACCAACGATTATGTTCTTGAGGTAAGGGATGAAAGCGGTACGGTGGTTGTGGCGACCTATGCCGCACCCCTGGCCAGCCTTGGCCTCGACGGAGAAGCAATATCAGTGCTGGCTTCCGGTTTCCTGAACCCGGCCAACAACAGCAACGGCGAAGCCTTTGGCCTCTATGTTGCCCTGGCGGGCGGCGGCGACCTGATCCCCTTATCCATTGCCACCTCTGTTGATGAGGGCGTGGTCATTGATGAAGGAAGCATTAATGTTTACCCCAACCCGGCCAGAAGCATTGTGAACATCAACTACACGCTTTCACAATCCGAAACTGTAAGTTTTGAAGTTTACAATATGGTTGGCAACAAGGTTATGGATTCGTACTCAGGTTACCAGGGTGCCGGTCAGAACACACAACAACTCAATATATCCGGCCTTGCCGATGGCATGTACCTGCTCAGGGTGCTTGCCGGTGAGACGCAGGTGATCAGGAAGATCAAAGTACAGAAGTGATCAGCGTGATCATCTAAATATAAAAGAGGCTGTCTCGAATCAAAAGAGACAGCCTCTTTTTGTATGTTCACTTTTTATTATTCAGATAATTGTGGGATATGCTATTTATAAGCAGGGATACCCGTAATTTCAGCACCGGTTATGAGGAGATGTACATCATGGGTGCCTTCGTATGTGATCACCGATTCGAGGTTCATCATGTGGCGCATCATCGGGAAGTCGTTGGTGATGCCCATTGCCCCGAGTATCTGGCGCGTTTCGCGGGCAATTTCCAGGGCCATGTTCACATTGTTCCGTTTGGCCATGGATATCATGGCGGCGGAAGCTTTGCCTTCATTGCGGAGAAATCCCAGTCGCCAGAGCAAAAGCTGGGCCTTGGTGATTTCGGTAATGGCTTCGGCCAGTTTTTTCTGTTGAAGCTGAAAGGCAGCGATGGGCTTGCCGAACTGTTTTCTTTCAAGGGAATAGCGCAGGGCTGCATCGTAGCAGTCCATGGCTGCGCCCACGGCTCCCCAGGCGATACCGTAGCGGGCGGAGTTGAGGCAACTCAGCGGGCCGCGCAGGCCTGTTATTTCAGGGAAAAGGTTTTCTTTGGGGACCTTCAAATTGTCAAACACCAGCTCGCCGGTAACAGAAGCCCTCAGTGAATATTTTCCATGGGTTTCGGGGGCAGAATAGCCTTCACCACCTGCTTCCACCAACATTCCCCTGATCACGCCCTGTTCGTCTTTTGCCCAGACAACGGCAATATCGGCAATGGTGGAGTTGGTGATCCACATCTTGGCACCGTTCAGCACCACATGGTCGCCTTTGTCTTCAAAATGAGTGACCATGCTTCCGGGATCGGAGCCATGGTTTGGCTCGGTAAGGCCGAAACAGCCAATGATCTCGCCGCTGACCAGTCGTGGAAGCCATTTTTGTTTTTGCTCTTCCGTGGCATATTTCCATATCGGAAAACAAACCAGCGAAGTTTGCACGGAGGCCATGGAGCGGATGCCCGAGTCGCCTCTTTCAAGTTCCTGCATGATGAGGCCATAGGAAACATAATCAAGGCCGGGGCCGCCATATTGTTCGGGGATGAAAGGGCCAAACATGCCCATATCGCCCATTTCCTTTACCAGATGCCTGGGAAATTGCGCTTTTTCAAAGTATTCTTCGATAACGGGTTTTACCGAACGGTTTACCCAATCCCTCGCCGCATCGCGAATGATCTTATGTTCATCGGTATAAAGTTCATCAACCAGGTAATGGTCGGGTGCCACAAATTGAATGCTTGCTGCCATGTTTTTTTCAGTTTTTTTATTTCAAACGGAGTAAGCGGCAAAATTAGCCATATTGTTAATAATTTCACAGAATTCTTATAATTTATATTGGCTCAAAATAGATTTTTCTCCCTTCCCTATGGTCCATCTTTAATACCTTTGTCCTTTGAAAAATCTTATGGCATGCAAGCATTGATCGACGGGTCGAGACTCATGACTGAAGCCCTTGTGCGGGCCGGTGCCGAAGTGTTTATCGGTTATCCGATCACTCCGGCCAATAATCTATATCTTTATGCAGGGAGGCGTTACCCAACCTTTATGGCAGCCCCCGACGAGATCACCACACTTCAGTGGATGTGCGGTTTTTCTGCAGCAGGAAAGCTGCCGGTTACGGCCACTTCCTTTCCGGGCTTTGCCCTGATGCTGGAAAGCATCAACATGGCCTATATGATGGAACTTCCCATGGTGATCATTCTGGTACAGAGGCTTGGGCCTGCCACGGGTACTGCCACCTGCGGGGCACAGGGCGATATCGGTTTGCTGAGCGGAATGCTTTCGGGCGGTTATTCCCTGCCGGTGATCAGCACCTCAGGGCCTGACGACTGCTGGGAGATGGCTGATCATGCGCTGAAAACCGCTGTTGACCTTCGCACGCCTGTCATCCTGCTGACTTCCAAGGAAGAAGTTATGACACAGTTCAGTTTCGATCTCGACAGTTTGGCCGCCATTGAATCTGTAAAAAGAGAATATTATCAGGATGATGAGGATTTCGTTCCTTACAGAAGGGATGAGCGCGGGGTTCCTGCCTTTCTGCCGGTCAGCAGTAAGCGGCACCAGGTAAGATATACCGCTTCCACACATAACGAACAAGGAATACTGGAAGGGATCACGCCTGCGGCACTCAGCAACACCATCAGGATTCATGAAAAGATAGAAAAGAACCTTGACGCTTACCTGCATTACGAATACAGCAGGGCAAGCGGGGCAAAAACCATTGTATTGGCTTATGGCATCACGGCCAACGCTGCCAGGGAAGCTGTTGCAAGCCAGAATGAAGCAGGGGTGCCGGTTTCGCTGCTCATACCCAAAACGATGCTACCTGTACCCGGATTGTATCTGGAACTGCTCAACAGCTATGAAAATATTGTCATAGCAGAAGAAAACCATACCGGCCTATACGGCAGGATCCTATTCGGGGCCGCACAGCCTGACAATGTACATTTTGTCACCAAAATCGGTCATATGATCAGTCCCGATGAAATCACAGAGGAGGTGAAAAAGCATGGAAACTAAATTCATCAACACCGACACGCTGCCATTCTGCAAAGGCTGCGGGCATACCACCATCAGTCAGAATACTGAAAAGGCTTTACAAAAGCTTGGCCTGGATTTACTGGACGTGATCCTGGTAACCGACATTGGTTGTCACGGGATCATCGACAAGGCCTTCGACACGCATACCGTTCATGGTTTACACGGGCGTTCGGTGGCCCTGGCCTCGGGTGTGTCGGCAGGGATCAACGATCCGCAAAAGAAAGTTATCGTTTTTATTGGCGACGGCGGAGCCACCATTGGCATGCAGCACCTGCTCGACGCTGCCCATAACGGCTATAACATGACCGTGGTGATCCACAACAATATGCTGTATGGTATGACCGGCGGGCAACCCAGTGAGTTTACACCAGAAGGATTTAAAACGCCCACCCTGCCAAAGGGAGCAACACACAAAGGCTACGACATATGTGCGCTGGTGGCTGCTGCCGGCGCCGGGTATGTAAGCCGTATTACCGGGATTGGCGACATTTCCGGCCAGCTTGCTGAGGCATTCTCACGGGATGGTTTTTCACTGGTTGAAGTGATGGAAATATGTCCGTCGTATGGCATAAAAAGCAACCCCGGCATGAAGCTGAAATCCCTGATCGAGGAAGCAGGTATCGAGATCAGGGTATATGCTGACAATGCCCGGCAGACTTACGCGACGGAAGAACGCCAAAACCTCCCCACGCTGTTTGACCCAAAGCTGGCGATCGGGCAGGAATTCGGGCATGAGCTCGACAAGGCAGTACGGATCTTCCTGAGCGGAACCGCCGGCGAAGGCGTGCAGTCGGCGGCCGAGATGATGGTCCGTGCAGGCATGCGCTGTGGACTGCATGGCACCAAAAAAGGAAGCTATCCGGTAACCGTGGGGGTTGGGTTTTCTGCTTCCAACATCATCCTCTCCCCTGAACCCGTTCTTTATACGGGTGCGCCCAATCCTGATGTGGTCATCATCACATCGGAAGACGGGCTGAAATTTGCCGGAAAAATCGTCGGGGGAGCGTCTGAGGGAACATTGCTGATCATCGACAGTTCCCTGCCTGAAATCCATACCGGGGCACGCGTGGTGCGCCATCATTTCCGTGAACATGTGGGTGGGCGCAATGCCATGGTCATGGCCATGTTTGAATTTGTCAGGCAAACAAAGGCCATCCCGATGAAAGCACTTGAAAAACAATTCCTGGAAGGAAAGATCGGGGCCAATGAGAAGCTGAGGGAACAGATCAAAGAAGTATATTTTCCGGCGGGCATCCAGGAAAGCTGATCTGTGTTTTTTTTGTTATTATCCCTATTTCTCATCACACAAAAAAACATTTTACAGCCCCAACATCTCCCAATCTCCTTATCTCCCCTTCTCCTCTTTTCTTACTTCTCGCTTAGCCCCTGCGCTCGTTGATCCTGATGGGGGTGGGCTTAACAACAAACCCTCATTCGCTACGCTCATGGCGGGTTTATTTTTTATGTTCCGGATTGAAAACAAGTTTTCATCCTTATACAAAATAAAAAAAACCACACTTTCGTGTGAGGTTTTGGCTTTGTAGCGGGGGCAGGATTAACTCGCTGCGCTCGTTGATCCTGATGGGGGTGGGCTTAACAACAAACCCTCATTCGCTAC
>CAZHFC010000001.1:0-26728 GCA_964531985.1 uncultured Bacteroidales bacterium | reverse complement strand
GCTCATGGCGGGTTTATTTTTTATATTCCGGATTGAAAACAAGTTTTCATCCTCCCATAAAAAAATAAACCCCGATGCTTCGCATCAGGGTTTGTTGTAGCGGGGGCAGGATTCGAACCTACGACCTTCGGGTTATGAGCCCGACGAGCTACCACTGCTCCACCCCGCAGTATTTCCCTTAAAGGGACTGCAAAGATAATTTTTTGTACCTTCCCCACCAAATCTTTTTTTATTATTCTTATATTGATGAAGCACAGAGCAGGTTTTGTAAACATAATCGGGAAGCCGAACGTTGGCAAATCCACCCTGATGAATAAGCTGGTGGGGGAAAAGTTGTCTATTATCACCCCCAAGAAACAAACCACGCGCCACCGTATCCTGGGTATTGTAAGTGGTGATGATTACCAGATTGTTTTTTCCGATACGCCCGGTTACCTGAAGCCCGGGTATAAGTTACAGGAATCGATGATGAAATTTGTTGAAGATGCCCTGCTTGATGCGGATATCTTCCTTTACATCACAGCCGCAGATGAACAGCAGGAAGAAGATGAGATTACCGAAAAGTTGAAAAACACTGAAACACCGGTTATCATTGTCATTAACAAGATTGACCTCAGCGATCAGCAAAAAGTTGAGCAACTGCATGAATCATGGCAAAACAGGCTTCCCCGGGCAAAGGTCATTCCATTATCTGCCTTACACAACTTCAATATCGACATTCTTTTCCGGCTGATCGTTGATACCCTTCCTGAATCGCCCCCATATTATCCGAAAGATGAGCTAACCGATAAGACCATGCGGTTTTTTGTTTCTGAGATCATTCGGGAAAAGATATTCATGAATTACCAGCAGGAAGTCCCGTATTCATGTGAAGTAATTGTTGAACGCTACAAAGAAGAGGAGAATATTGTCCATATCATGGCCTATATTTTTACAGGCCGGGAAACGCAGAAAGGCATCATTCTGGGGCACGAAGGCAAAGCCATCAAAAAGACGGCTACGCAGGCCCGTAAGGACATTGAGGAGTTTATCGGAAAAAAAGTCTTTTTGGAAGTCAATGTAAAGGTTGTTAAGGATTGGCGGGATGATGCGGGGAAGTTGAAGAGGTTTGGCTATGAATAGGGTTGCCAACCTTAATAGGGTTGGCAACCCTATTAAGGTTGGCAACCCTATTTTATCCCTATCTTTGCAAAAAAACACCCCATGCCTAACATCCTCGCCATAGTTGGCCGGCCCAACGTGGGCAAATCAACCTTTTTCAACCGGCTGACGAAAACCCGGCAAGCCATCGTTGAAGAAACCAGCGGCGTAACGCGCGACAGGCACTATGGAAGAGCCGACTGGAACGGCATCGAATTTTCCGTGATCGACACAGGGGGCTATGTGATCGGATCAGAAGATATTTTTGAAGAAGAGATCCGCAAACAGGTAGACCTGGCAATAGCCGAAGCCGACGTGATCATATTCATGGTCGACGTCAAAGACGGTCTCACCGGAATGGATGAAGAAATTGCCAACATGCTCCGCCGGGTTAAGAAAAAAGTTTTTGTGGCGGTTAACAAAGCCGACAATGTTGCCCGTATGCACAATACCGGTGAGTTTTATGCACTCGGGCTGGGTACCTGTTTCCCCCTTTCATCAATCAATGGAAGTGGCACAGGTGAATTGCTCGATGAAGTTGTAAAGCACTTCACCTATGAGGATGCTCCCGAAACCAACCTCCCGAAATACGCCGTGATCGGCAGGCCGAATGTGGGGAAGTCAAGCCTGATCAATACCCTTATCGGTGAAGAAAGGAATATTGTTACCCCCATAGCCGGCACCACCCGCGACTCGATCTACATCCCCTTTAAAGGTTTCGGGCAGGAATTCCTCTTTGTCGACACGGCCGGCCTCAGAAAAAAAAGCAAAGTAAGCGAAGACATTGAATTTTATTCGGTGATGCGCTCAATCAGGGCCATAGAAAGTGCCGACGTTTGCATACTGATGCTGGATGCCACCGACGGCATTGAACAGCAGGATCTGAATATCCTCCGCCTTGTTGAAAAAAACAAGAAAGGACTGGTGCTGGTAGTGAATAAATGGGACCTGATCGACAAGCAAACCAATACACACCTCGAATACCAGGAAGCCTTACTGTCAAGAACAGCCCCATTTACCGACATCCCGATCGTCTTCACTTCTGTGGCAGAAAAACAGCGTGTGCTGAAGGTACTGGAAGCAGCCGGGAAGGTTTATGAAAACCGCTCGAAGAGAATCCCTACCGCCCGTTTAAACGAGTTCATTCTGCCGCTGATCGAAAGAAACCCTCCGCCCATGGCCAAGGGCAAACGCATAAAGATCAAATATGTAACACAACTGAAAGTTGCCTATCCCGCATTCGTCTTTTTTTGCAACCTCCCCCAGTATATTAAAGAACCCTATCAGCGGTTCCTCGAAAACCAGATGAGGAAGGAATTTCCCTTTACCGGTGTAACCATCAGCTTATATTTCAGACAAAAATAATGGAAAGCGTACGGGTCGACAAATGGCTGTGGGCGGTCAGGGTCTTTAAGACCCGGAGCCTCGCCGCCGATGCCTGTAAAGGGGGAAAGGTAAAGATCGACGGACAGAATGTAAAGGCATCACGTGAACTGAAGGAAGGCGATATCGTTAATATTTCGCTGACCTCTTTCACCAGGACAGTCAGGGTAAAATCCCTTCTGCAAAACCGGGTGGCCGCCAAACTGCTGGCCGATCATATGGAAGACCTTACGCCTGAGGAAGAATACCACAAGCAAAAGATGAGGCAGGCCCTGAACACAGAAAACCGGAACCGCGGCAGCGGAAGGCCAACCAAGAAAGAGCGCAGGGTGATCGAACGCCTGAAAAAATTCAGGTTCTGAAGCTGTCATCGGTATCTTTCACATGTAAACACATGTTTATGAAAGAATCCGGTTCATATACACCTGTCGGCAACTGATTTAACAAATCCCGGGAGCGTAGCGTTAATATTTCACGCTACTTCCGTTCATCATAATCGATTTCTTTCACCAACACGCCATCCTCATCCCAGAAACGCCAGACACCAGCCCTGACCCCTTCGTTATAGCTGCCCTCAAAATGTTTCTGTCCGTTCTTATGCCATGCTATTCCAAAACCATCACGCAGGTCATCCTTGAAATAGCCTTCGCTCCATTTATTGCCGTTATCATACCAATATACCCAGAAACCATTGCGCTTATCATCAGAAAACTCACCTTCATAACGTTTAGTGCCATTTTCATAGAATGCCTCTACCTTCACCTTTTCCCTGAAGCCATCTATGGTTTGATAATATACGATTAGCCGGACTGTTCCGTCGGGATGGGTATCTTCAATAACCTTTTCAAGCCTGGGACCGCATGCCATCAATGCAAGCAGGGGAATTAACAACAATAATTTTTTCATCAATAAAAAGCTTTATGTTTTCTTTGGCTGAAGGATTTTTTAACCCTTTCACCACTCAATTCTGCCTGAACTTCAACGCGGATAAACCCGCAGGCAGGCATGATACTTAAGCAAAATTACTCAAATAATAATCTTTCTCCTCTCACCGATTCATCAAAAACACCATTTTGGTAAACGAGTTGCCCGTTCACGAAAGTGTGCGTGATCCGCGAACGGAAGAGCTGCCCCCGGAATGGCGACCAGCCGCATTTATAGAGGATATTGTCCTTTTCCACCCTCCAGGGATCATCCAGGTCGATCAGGACCAGGTCGGCGGCATAACCCTCCCTTACAAAGCCACGGTTTTTTACCCTGAAGCATTTTGCCGGAGCATGGCACATTTTTTCAACCACTTTTTCGAAGCTGATAACCCCCTTATGATAAAGCTCGAGCATGGCCGGCAGGGCATGCTGCACCAATGGCCCGCCCGAGGGAGCCTTTAAATATGATTGCGATTTCTCATCCAGGGTGTGGGGCGCATGATCGGTTGCCACCACATCTATTTTATTTTCCAGCAATGCATTGAGCAAAGCATCGCGATCGTCCATACTTTTTATGGCAGGATTCCACTTAATCAGCATTCCCAGCCTTTCATAATCGGCATCGTGAAACCAGAGGTGGTGGACACAAACCTCGGCAGTGATCCGCTTTTTCTCAAGCGGAAGACTGTTATCGAAAAGGTCGAGTTCACGGGCTGTCGACAGGTGCAGCACATGCAGGCGCGTGTTGTATTTCGCAGCCATTTCAACGGCCAGTGAAGAAGAACGGTAGCAAGCCTCTTCGGACCTTATCAGCGGATGATAATCCAGCGGGATCTCATCTCCGAATCGTTCGCCCATGATCCTTAGATTTTCCCTGATGGTTGCTTCATCTTCACAATGGACAGCGACCAGGGCCGGTGATTTTGAAAATATCTCCTTCAAAACCTCCGGATCATCCACCAGCATATTACCGGTTGAGGCCCCCATAAAAACCTTGATACCACAAACCTTTGACGGGTCGGTCTTCAGCACTTCGCTGAGATTATCATTTGACGCACCCATGTAAAAGGAGTAATTGGCCAGTGATTTTTCAGCCGCTGCCTGATACTTTTCCTCAAGAAGTTCCTGTGTGAGTGTTTGCGGGACAGTATTCGGCATATCCATAAATGAGGTGGTCCCTCCAGCCACTGCGGCCTTACTCTCGGTATAAATATCAGCTTTATGCGTAAGGCCGGGGTCGCGGAAATGGACCTGATCGTCGATCACGCCCGGAATGAGATGGAGGCCGAAGGCATCAATCACTTCAGCACCTTCGGGTACGGCCGGTTCATCGCCGTTCATGAATACCATGCTGATGATGCCGTTAACCAGATAAACACCTCCGCCAAACACCATCCCCTCATTCACCACAATGGCATTTCTTATGAAATAAGCATTGTTCATGATGCTAAATTACAAAAGATTGATGGTTAAAGCAATCAGGAAGGTTTCCGGTGGATTTTTTTTACATTTTTAAACCGCAGGCTCATAACGCCGAAAATTGCTTCCTTGAAAATGCTGGAGCTCATCTTGGAGGTACCTTCCGTGCGGTCGATAAAAATGATGGGAACCTCCACGATCTTAAAGCCGAGTTTCCAGGCAAGGTATTTCATTTCGATCTGAAATGCGTAACCGATAAACCTGATCCTTTCAAAATTGAGTGATGAAAGAAACTTTGTTGAATAGCAGACAAAGCCTGCTGTGGTATCCCTGACCTTGAGCCTGGTGATCATACGTACGTAAGCAGATGCATAATATGACATAAGGATTCGTCCCATGGGCCAGTTTACCACGCTTACCCCGTTGCAGTATCGTGAACCAACAGCCACATCGGCCCCTTCTTTGATGATTGCATCATACAGCCGCGGAAGGTCTTCCGGGTTATGGGAAAAGTCGGCATCCATCTCTGTTACATACCTATAATTTCGCTCCAACGCCCATTTAAATCCATGAATATAAGCAGTGCCAAGACCAAGTTTCCCGCGGCGTTCCTCCAGAAACAACCTTCCGGGAAATTCCTTCATGAGTTCTTTAACAATATCTGCTGTGCCATCCGGGGATCCGTCGTCCACAATGAGGATATCAAATTCCATATCGAGCGAGAAGACCTTACGGATAATCTTTTCAATGTTTTCTTTCTCGTTATATGTCGGGGTGATCACCAGTCGTTCTGACATATATTATTTATTTACAGGTTAACATACTGCAATTTACGAAATATTTAATAATGGCCGCAATCCGCACGATATTCATCGGTTCCATTTATTACCGGGAAAGCATGTCTGCAATGGCTCCGGCAATCATGGCAACAGGCGAATATATCACCTGTTATTTGCCTTCATCCCAAACCAGCACGTTATCTACACGGTAAGAGGTGGTGTTCCCGTTCAGTGAACTGCCCGTATACCTGAAGGCAATGTAGGCCATACCCGAATAGGTTGAAAGTTCGATGTTGCCACTGGGGATCCATGTATGATAGGGATCGCTCTGTCCGGCAATGGTGCATTCAAGCTCCATCCATGTGGCTCCGTTGATATTGGCTCCGTTAAAATCGGTGGAAATGAGCACTGACAAACCGTCATGTTCCCAGAAGGCCTGGGCAGTTTCGAAACTCAACATGGCCTGCGACATGGCATCGAGGTCGATACCCGGAGTGATCAGCCAGCATTCATTCGCTTCACCCGAATTGTAGGAGGTAGCCTGCGCGTACAATTCATCCTGGAAAGATTTTCCCTGCCACCTTCTCGAACCTTCAAGGGCCACGTTCAGCCAGCCTTCTATATTGATGTCGACGTTGTTCTGCTGGTCGCCAAAATCCTCGTTGATGGCTGTAACCCCGCTGCCGCCGCTGCCGCAACGCGGACCATTTAACTGCACTTCCTGTGTTGAACGTATCATGAGCTGAATGGTATTGTTGTACCTCCCGGCGATGGCCGTAAGCGGCCCCCGTCCTTCCGGAAGCAGTTTATCCGCAAAGCTGGCATAGCTGCTTGTACGTACCATAACCGAGTTAAAATCACAATCTTCGATGTAGCGTTCGCCATAGTCATCGGACGGGGCATAGGTTTTCCCCAGGTCGCCCACACTGAACTGCACCGAATCGAAACGGACCAGGTGCGATTCGTACTGAACAAAATTCCCGCTTTCGATGGCGTTATTAAGTTCAGCGATGGTCACGGTCATGGGCTCGAGATAATTACCGTTCGAATTGATAACGATATTGGAATCATTATCGACATTGGCAATTTGCAGCAGGCCTCCGTATGTGGAAAGCTCACAATTCTTCAGATACACGCGGATATTGTCGCCCAGGGTCAACCCACCGGGGCTTTTCATATACAGGTTAATGGCACCGCTGGTATCCTGCAGATAGGCGCTCCTGTATATATTACCGCTCGATTCGCTCATCACCACAGTGGCATAGAGTGAATAATCGGAAGTGAACAGGTAGGCCCCGCTGTCGGCATGTATTTGCCGCAATTGTGCAATGTTCAGCTTTTCGCCAATCGGGATCATCCCGATGGGAGGCTGGTCAAAATCCTGTTTAACACATGCGTTAAAGGTTACGGTAAGAAGTGCTGCCGAAACCACCATGATAAATATTGCAATAACTTTTTTCATCTGAGTAATATGTTGTACTTAGTTTATGAATCCCTTTAAAACCTGAAGTTGATATTGAGAAAATACTGTGTTCCGAAAAGATAAAAATATTTCGGCGGAAACTTATCGATATCGCCACGGTCGTAGCGCAATTGTTCAAACCCTCCGATAGCAAGGTCTTTATTGTTCAGGACATTGCTCACATTCAGGCTGAGCCCGATAAAGTATTTGTAATTAATCCTCCAAGATTTGCCGGCAAAGAGGTCGACGGTAAAGCCCGGGTCCAGTTTTTCCTGGTCGAGGATCTCCTTTACGCGGTAATCATCCTGAGAGTATCCCGCCAATGCTTCTTCCGACCGTCGGTCGGGGTTGATATCAAGATAAATATCGTCAAAGTAATTCAGGTTCACGCCCAGCCACCAAAACCTGCTGGCATTGTATTTGAGTCCGACAGAACCCACGGTCTGGGGCATTCCGCCAACAAAATAGTTTTCGAGGTAAACGGTACGGTCTTCTGCCAGTAATTCCGCATTATTATCTTCCGTAATGGTAACAAGGGGTCTTGAATCATAGATGAACTGTCCTCGTCCGTATACAACGGAGGCAACCAGGGCTGTGGTAATATTAACCTCAAGGCCAAGTTCCATGCCTGCATGCACTTTATCAACACCCGTCATTACATAATTGACAAAAGTTCTCAGGTCCTCATGATAAAAGCTTCTCGCCCAGGTCTGATCCGTGAACTTTGAGTAGTACAGGCTAAGCCGGCCTTTTACCTTGCCGGCCCTGACATTATAGTTCAGATCGCCTGAAAGGATCTTTTCACTCTGCAGGTTGTTCACTGTAAAGTCCCTTGTCCTTACCGAAACATAGGAATTCCGGAAGAAGGGCGCCCGGGTTCCGTATTCGCCATTGGCAGTAATAAAATTCCTGCCATTTATTTTATACACCACACCGGCCTTCACGCCATAATTGGTGAACTGCCTTTTCTCGGAATCACCAAAGGAGTTATCGGGGAACCTGCCATTCTGCATATTTCCCGTACGCCAGAACTCGGTGTAGGAGACATTGGCGGCGGCGTAAAAATCAACTTTGCTGTATGTAAATGCCGCCTGGGCAAAGCCCCCGTATTTGCTTACGTTGGCCGTATAGTCATGGCTGTATCTGTCGCCGACACGCACCAGCCGGTTGGGATTCCTCAAATCATTCTGCGATTCATCGGAGTAAGTGCTGGTCCCTTCCTGGTCGGCATATTTGTCAATATCCAGCCAGAATTCACCGCCCAGCAGGTCGACAACCTCGTTAAAATGAAATCCCTTATACCAGGAAAGATCCAGTCCGCCCGTAACATCCAGGTGCTTATTGACCTCTGTAGCCAGGTTCATGTTAAACCCGAGCTGGCTTTTGTCATTACGCCGGTCTTCGATAATATATTTGGAACGATATCCCGTCACATTGTTTCCCTGGATACCATCAACATCATAGATGGTACTCAGGAATTTGCTGTTGGCAAAATACATATGGTCCCAGTTTAGCTGGCGGAAAGCCTCATCCTGTTGCCACATCCTGGTGAGGTACTCATACCTGGCCACATCTCCTCCCGCCAGGGCGTAGCCCGGCAGGTTGCGGTAGTAATCGGGGCGCGGGTCGCCTGTTTCCGTCCAGTTGAGTGCCGTGGCCCCTCCCCTGCCAAAATTATAATACAAGGTAGACTGGATATTTGTTTTTGACGACAGGTTCCAGTAATGGCTGAGCATGATCATGGGCTGGTGATAGTTGCCCACCCTTGCATTTCTAACCTCACCATCCTGGTATCCCCAGTTGGGATTATAGAAATTGTCGCCTGACAGCATGTTGGCTTCTTCCACGGCCAGGCCCATCATCCCTCTTTTATTCGGTGCGCCATAGGTTGTGAGCCCAATGCTGTGTTTGTTGCTGATCTTCTTTTCGGCTGAGACAAAATAGCTCCATGCATCATAGAATGTGCCTCGCACGTATCCTTCTTCGGCCCACCTGCGCGAGCCAGAAACGGTAAGTGCCCACCCTTTGTCGGTCATGCCGGTCGAATACAGTACCATAAAGCGGTTGCGATATGAACGGTTTGCCATGGAGTATGTCACTTTCAGGCCCTTACCGTAGTTTGACGCCCGTGTATGGATATTTGTCATACCCCCTATACCGCCAAAATCATATTTTGAAGCATTGATGCCGGTGTAAACCGTTTGGTTGCGCAGCGCATCGTTCAGGCCTCCCCATGAGCCCCAGTATGCCCGGCCCGACTCCGGGTCGTTCACCCTGATGCCATTGATCAGCACAATTGTGTTCTCGGTATCGTAACCCCTGATCCGGTACCTGGCGGGGCCGAAGGTATAGCCTGCCGTCGACTCGAAAATATCCCTTGAGGCCATCAGCAATCCCGATACATCCTGGCTCTGCCCGTATCCCTCCAGTTCCGTTTCTGACATATTGAAAGTCGGAAGGGGCATGATCTCCGCAGCAGGGATGGTATCCTCCTGCGACCAGACCGTAAAAGGGAAAACCAGTAACAGTGCGCTTAGATAAAAGCTAATTTTCTTCATAGATAATGTTATGAATGGAAAGTATTTTCCCGGCAAATGTAAGAATTATTATCATCGCACCTTTCGGTTTTCAATGTAAAATGCTGACATAACAGGTGGCCTGAAACTGGGATCCAATAATCAAGACAATAAGCAGAAAACGCGGAGGACGCGGAAAGATATTATTGCAGGACTTTTACACATGACTTTATCGAATTATCCTTTCCGCAAGTGAAAAAGATTAATTTTGCATATCAGAAAACAATCCGTACCCATCATGAGGAAATTATTCACACTGGCTTTATCATTATTGTTTTTTACTGTTTTCTCGATCAGACTGGTCTCGCAGGATGCCGGGGAGTACCGTCTCTGCTGCATTGCCTTCTATAACCTCGAAAACCTGTTCGACACCATCAATCAGGATGGCGTAACCGACGAAGAGTTTACCCCTGAAGGTAAGAACAGGTGGACCCCCGAAAGGTATATTGAAAAGCTGAACAACATGGCAAAAGTCATCTCTGAGATCGGCACGGGTCAATACACGCCCGACGGTGCCGTGTTGCTGGGGCTTTGCGAGCTTGAGAACGAAGGTGTACTGACCGACCTCTGCAATACGGATGTGCTGAAAGACCGGAATTACAAGTTTGTACATTATGATTCGCCTTATTACCGGGGGATGGACGTGGCGCTCATGTATCAGCCCAAATATTTCAGGGTACTGCATTCGGCCAGCCATGAGCTGAATATCCCGGACCGCGAAAACTTCAATACCAGGGCACAACTGGTGGTGAGCGGTATCCTTGACGGCGACACCATTCACGTGATCGTGAACCACTGGCCTTCGAGAAGCGGAGGTGAAAAAAGATCGAGGCCACTGCGCATCGCCGCGGCAGACCTGACACGCCAGATAGCCGATTCACTGTTCGGGATCAATGAAAACGCAAGGATCATCATCATGGGCGACCTCAACGATGATCCTACCGACAAGAGTATAAAAAAACACCTGAACACCATGAAGGATTATGATCGTATGGATAAAGACCAATTCTTCAACCCTTACGAACCATTGCATGCACAAGGCATCGGTTCCCTTGCCTACCGGGATTCATGGAACCTTTTTGACCAGATCCTGGTTTCCCGGTCCCTGACCGGCAAAGACCGCTCATCCTATAAGTTTTACCAGGCGAAGGTCTTCAATGAAAAATTCCTGATCCAGAAAGAAGGCCGTTTTAAGGGATATCCCTGGCGCACCTACTCTTATGGCGCTTATATTGGCGGCTACAGCGACCACTTCCCCGTATACATTTACCTGATCAGGAAGGTGCGATAAGCAACTCCCGCCCGAGAGCTTAATTCTCCCCTTCCTGCAATAGCTGCCGGAGCAAGACCAGGGCATCATAAACCGTTCTTACGCCCCGCACACTCAGGCTAAGCCTGGCGGGAGTTTCCTTCATCCGGCAAATGGCCGGGTGAACCTGGATATAAGCCAGAATATTTCTGAAAGTGCCGGAATTGAAATAGGCTGAATCCTGGCTGCTGATAAAATGGGCCGTCAGGATTCCGTTGCGCATCACAAGTTTTTCAAACCCGGCTTTGCCGCCAAGCCATCGTAACCTGAGGGCGTTCATCAACCCGCTTACCTGATCGGGAAGGGGGCCGAAACGGTCGATCAACATTTCCTGGAACCCCATCAGCCCCTCTTCGGTTTTAATGTTATCGAGTTCCTTATACAGGCTGAGCCGTTCGCGTATGTTGGTAACATATTCATCGGGGATCAGCAGCTCCAGGTCAGTTTCGATCTGGCAATCGCCGACAAAGTCAGCATCTTCCTGTTTCCCGAAGAGTTCACCAAATTCATTTTCCTTCAGCTCACGGATGGCATCATCCAGGATGCGGTGGTACATTTCAAAGCCGATCTCCGATATGAACCCGCTTTGTTCTGCCCCGAGCAGGTTTCCCGCTCCGCGGATATCAAGATCGCGCATGGCAATGTTAAATCCGCTTCCCAGCCCGGCAAATTCTCCGATGGCTTTCAGACGCTGCCGGGCTTCCGTTGTCAATCCCGACAAGGGAGGGGTGAGCAGATAACAGAAAGCCTTGCGGTTGGCACGGCCTACCCTGCCCCTGAGCTGGTGCAGGTCGCTCAGTCCGAAATGATGTGCATTGTTGATGATGATGGTATTCACATTCGGGATGTCGAGACCCGACTCGATGATGGTGGTAGCCAGCAGTATATCATACTCGCCTTCAATAAAACCGGCCATCCTTGTTTCCAGTTCCCTGCCTTCCATCTGCCCATGTGCCACGGCGATCCGGGCCCCCGGAACAAAACGCTGCAGCATGTATTCAACATCAAGGATGTTCTGCACCCTGTTGTGGACAAAGAATACCTGTCCGCCGCGCGACAATTCATATTCGATGGCATCCCTGATCTTTTCTTCACTGAATGCACACAGTTCGGTATGTACCGGATAGCGGTTTGGCGGAGGGGTATTGATCACCGAGAGGTCGCGCGCCCCCATCATGCTGAATTGCAATGTACGCGGTATCGGAGTGGCTGTGAGGGTCAGGGTGTCGACATTAACCCTTAGCCTTTTGAGCTTTTCCTTGGCTGACACCCCAAACTTCTGCTCCTCATCAATGATGAGCAGCCCGAGGTCGCTGAAGCGGATGTCCTTGCCGATGAGGCGGTGTGTACCGATCAGGATGTCGATCTCTCCGGCTGCAAGCTTGCGGATGGTTTCTTTCTGACGGGCTGCAGACTTAAAACGGCTGATATAGTCAATGGTGCAGGGGAACCCGTCAAGCCTCTCGCTGAAGGTCTTGTAATGCTGCAAAGCCAGGATGGTGGTAGGTACCAGCAAGGCCACCTGCCGGCTGTCGGCAACCGCTTTGAAGGCAGCCCTGATGGCCACTTCGGTCTTCCCGAATCCCACATCGCCGCATATCAGCCGGTCCATGGGGTTACCGGCCTCCATATCACGTTTTACATCCAGCGTAGCCTTTAACTGATCGGGGGTATCCTCATAAATAAAGGAAGCCTCCAGTTCGGTTTGCAGGTAAGAGTCGGGCGAGAATGCAAAGCCGCTGGCTGCCTTCCTCTCTGCATAGAGTTTTATCAGATCCCTGGCAATATCCTTTACTTTTTGCCTGGTCTTGTTCTTGAGCTTGTTCCAGGCATTGCTGCCCAGTTTATTCAACTGCGGGACGCTGCCTTCCGGCCCCGTGTATTTCGCGATCCGGTGCAGTGAATGAATGCTTACGTACAACAGGTCATTGTTTTTATATACCAGGCGGATGGCTTCCTGTTCCCTGCCGTTGCTCACGATCTTTTCGAGCCCGTCGAAACGCCCGACGCCATGATCGATATGCGTTACGTAATCGCCCTGCTTCAATTCGCTCAAATCCCTGATGCTGAGGCTTTCTTTCGTGCCAAAACCTTCTCGTAACCTGAACTTGTGATAACGTTCAAAAACCTGGTGGTCGGTGAAGCATGCCAGTTTCGACTGCCTGTCGATAAAGCCTTCATGGAGCGAAATGTTCATGGTATCGAAAACAGGTGTCGCAGCCTCAGCCTTCCTGGCAGCCATATCTTCAAAAATGCGATATAGTCTTTCAAGCTGTCTGGGGTTGGATGAAAGTATCAGGTTCCTATACCCCGATTCCTGCTGGCTCTTCAGCTTTTCTGAAAGAAGATCGAAATTCTTATTGAATGAAGGCTGGGGAAGCATGTCTGCCATAACCATTTTCCGGTTTCCAATTTCCGGCTGATACTTCAGCTCCACCAGCCTGAAAGCCGACAGACCGGCAAGCCAGGTATCACCATCCTGGAACAAGCCTTCCGGATCCTGCCAATTTGCCTCTTCATCATCATTTCCGGCAGCCGTTACAGCTTTCTGTTGCTCACTGCTGATCCTGTCGGCCGTAAAAGCGATATCCTCCAGCCATATGATTGCATCCCGCGGAAGCATCGACTGGAATTCCGATCTTTTATGCCGGATACGGCGGTCGCCAATATCCGGGATGATGGTGATACGGTCGAGCTTATCAATTGAGAGCTGGTCGCCCGGATTGAAAGAGCGCAGGGAAGCCACTTCATTTCCCCTGAACTCGATCCGGCAGGGATGGTCATCCGAATAGGAAAATACATCGAGGATGCCTCCCCTGACGGCATATTGGCCAGGGTGGAACACAAAATCCACCCTTTCAAAGCCTTTTTCGTCAAGGAAATCGATGAGTTCATCCATTTCTATAACGATCCCGGAATTTACGCGAAAGGTATTGCGGGAAATGAAGGAGGTTTCAAGCAGCTTTTCCGCCAGTGCCTCAGGGTAGGTAACCACAATTTTCAATCCGGCGGATGAAGCAAGTTTTTCCACAACCCGCGAGCGTTCAAGCGCGTTGGCAGGGTCGGCACGGTTGAAGTCATGCGCATGCCGGTATGACGACGGGAAGAACAGGACTTTTTTTCGACGGAAACCGGCATCCCGGTCATCCAGCAAACTTTCCAGGTCGTTCAAAAAATAAGCAGCCTCTTCTTTGTCGTTCAACACAAAAAGGTGGGTGCCCTTCATGCCGGTTATCAACGAGGCGGCGATCACCGCGGCTGCCGATCCGGCCAGGCCGCCCAGGCCGGCAAGCGCTCCTGCAGGCATTGCAGCCAGCAGGCCGCTTAATTCGCCAACCACCGGTTGCCTGCTGTAATATGCCAGCAATTCATCGGTTTTCATATTATTCTGCTCTTGTTCCCGGGGTTACAGGCTTTATGGGCCGCTTTGCGGGCAAAGATAGCGAAATGTGATATCTTTGCAGGTATGACAAGGCAAGAAAGCGGCCGGCGGCCCGTTCAGAAAAAGAAAAGCCGGCATGGATATGGCCATGTTTGTGAACTACAATCAAATATGGGATGACAGAAGTATTCAAGTTTGGCGGTGCATCGGTAAAAGACGCCGCTTCGGTCAGGAACATTCCTGAAATACTGTCGGGATACACCGGTAAACAACTGGTGATCATCGTTTCGGCCATGGGCAAAACCACCAATGCCCTGGAAGCCCTGCACGATGCCGCCTTTAACGGGAAAGCGGAAACCGGCAGGCTGTATGAGGAGATCATGCAGTTTCATCTGGATATTGCCGGGGAACTCTTCAGAGACCCGGAAGACGATATATTCATCCAGATCGCTCAGATCCTTGAAAGCCTGCAGCCCTGGCTGAAGCCTCAGGAGAAAGGCAATGATGATCATTCCTACGACCTGTATTACGACCAGGTCGTTCCGGCAGGCGAGTTGCTCTCATCACTGATCATCAGCAAATACCTGACTATGACCGGCCTTGAAAACTGCCGGCTTGATGCCAGGAAGCTGGTCATCACCGACAATACTTACAGGGCGGCATCGGTCGACTGGGAGCGAAGTGGCAGGAACATTAAAGAGGCGGTAGTGCCGGAACTGGAAAAGGGCCGGATGGTGATCACACAGGGCTTCATCGGCGGGCACGGCAAGCATAGCACCACCCTCGGGAGGGAAGGCTCCGACTTCAGCGCGGCCATTTTTGCCCATGTGCTCGACGCCGATGCGGTTGTTGTATGGAAGGATGTGCCCGGTTACCTGAACGCCGACCCGAGGTATTTCGAAAATACCGTCAAACTCGATAAATTATCCTTTAACGAATCGGTAGAGCTGGCCTTTTACGGGGCCAAGATCATTCATCCGAAAACCATCCGTCCACTCAAGGCCAAGAACATCCCCTTATGGGTGAAGTCATTTCTTGATCCGGTTGCGCCGGGCTCCCTGATCCACAGCGACCTTTCCTCCGATGCCCTTGTACCCTCCTGCATCATCAAGGAAGACCAGGTACTCATATCCATTTCAACCCGCGATTTTTCTTTCATTGCCGAAGAACACCTTCACCGTATTTTCGGCCTGATGGCTGCCGGGCGCACCGCCATCAACCTGATGCAGAATTCGGCCATCAGCTTTTCTGTTTGTGTGGATAATAACCCGCGCCTGCCGGCATTGCTCAGCGAATTGCAACAGGAGTTCAGGCTCAGGTACAACCATGGCCTGCAACTGATCACGATCAGGCATTATGACCAGCCCACCATCGAAAAGCTGACAAAAGGAAAGGAGATCCTGCTCGAACAACGCAGCAGGCTCACCGTGCAGATGGTGGTTAAGCAGGCATGAATGGGGAAAAATTAACCGGCTTTTATCAATCCTTCCGGCCACAAAACAAAACCTGCTGCACCTCAAAAAGTTCAGTCGGGACAAATCCCGAAATTGCTATTTTTGCATCATCAAAAAAACAAGCATGAGAGGAAGCATCGTTATTTTATGCGGAGGTGGCCCGGCGCCGGGTATCAATTCCGTGATCAGTTCGGTTTCGAAAGTATTTCTGAAAGACGGCTACCGGGTGATCGGGCTGCACGGGGGCTACAAGAGCCTTTTTGCGGAAAATCCCGTTTACCGCGATATCGACTTCGATTTTGCCGACGGCATCCGCGGGCAGGGCGGCTCGGCCCTGCAGATGAGCCGGTACAAACCCAAAGATGAAGAGTTTTCCACTACCTTCTTTGTTAAAAACAAGGTGGAGTTGCTGGTTACCATCGGCGGCGATGACACAGCCTCCACGGCAAACCGCATTTCCGGTTTCCTGAAATCAAAGAGTGTGAGCATACAGAATATCCACGTACCCAAGACCATCGACAACGACCTTCCGCTGCCGGAAGGGCAGCCCACCTTCGGCTACCAGTCGGCCAAGGAAGCCGCGGTGAAGATTGCCCAGACGGTATATGAGGATTCGCGCACCAGCGGAAACTGGTTCATCATTTCGGCCATGGGCCGCGAAGCGGGGCACCTGGCCTTCGGCATCGGCGCCGCCGTTCATTCACCCATGATCATCATCCCCGAGATGTTCACCCATACACCGGTCAGTTTCGATGCCATCATCCGCCTGATCATCTCCACCATCATCAAAAGAAAGATACAGGGTGTCCCCTATGGCATCGTCATCATCAGCGAAGGGGTCTTCCACTTCATGTCCGATGACGAGATCAAGGCCACCGGCATCCATTTCACTTACGATGATCACGGACATCCCGAACTGGGAAATGTGAGCAAGGCACATATCTTTAACGTGCTGCTGCAGGAAAAGCTGAAATTACTTGGCATCGGCATCAAGAGCCGTCCGGTGGAGCTTGGCTACTCCATCCGCTGCGTGAACCCCATCGCCTTCGACCTGATGTATTGCTCCCTGCTGGGCATGGGCGTTAAAAAGCTCTTCGACAAAGGCTATACGGGCTGCATGGTCACCTCCGATCCGGCCGGCGACATCAGCCCGCTCTTCCTCGAGGATGTCATGAACGAACACAATAAGGTGGAACCCCGCCTGGTGAACATGAACTCACAGAAAGCCGACCTGGTTTTCAACCACGGGCTGCAATACCTTACGCCGGGCGATTATGAACAGGCCAGGGCCTGGCTTCCCGAGCCGGCAGAATATGATTTCCGGGAAATCCTCGGCTGGTAGAGCTCCAGGCAACCACCACAGCCCGGCAACGGGAAAAGATCCCGACCCGCATAAATGCAAAATCAGCAAAAATGTTAAGGGATCCTGAATTCCGCAAGTATCTTTTCCGCGATCACTTCCGCCAGTTTGATCTTTGATTCATGCGTCCATCCGGCGACATGGGGTGTAAGGATCACCCGGTCAGAAGCCGCCAGTTCACTGAATGCTTCCGGGATATCATTTTCGTTCAGGCTTTCGAAGCTGAGGCTTTCATATTCAAGCACGTCGAGTGCCGCCCCCCGCACCTTACCGCTTTTCAGGGCTGCGGCCAGGGCAGGTGTGTCCACTACCGGACCCCGGGAGGTATTGACGAGCCAGATTTTTTTTGCAAAGGACCCGAGGTATGCACTGTTCACCAGATGGAGGGTTTCAGGGGTAAGCGGCACATGCAGGCTCAGCACATCGGCTTTTACACGGATCTCATCCATGCCGGCCTCCGCGGCATAAGCATCGGTATATCGCTTCCTGTATTTATCATAGGCCAGCACGGTGCAGCCGAAGCCCGAAAGCCGCCTGGCAAAGGCACCGCCGGTGTTTCCATAGCCAACGATGCCGACACATTTCCCGCCCAGCCCGGTACCCCGGTTTTCCTCCCGCCGCCAGATGCCTTTCCGCACTTCAAGGTCGGCAGGAAGCATTCGGTTCATCAGTGCCAGCAACATGCCCAGGGCATGTTCGCCTACGGCATCGCGGTTGCCCTCGGGGGCATTGAAGCAGCGGATGCCTTGATCCGCCGCAAACGAAACGTCAATGCCTTCCATGCCGGCACCTACCCTGCCGATAAAACAGAGGTTACGGGCCCGCCCCAGCAAGGCGGCATCCAGGCGGAAACGGCTTCTGAAAATGATGCCTGCATAATCAGGGATGATCTCTTCGAGCTGCGCCAGGGTGAGAGAGGGAAAAAAATCACAGCGAAAGCCTGCCCCGGCCAGCCGTTCCTCCAGCAAGGGATGATTGGGATCGAGCAGCAATACCCTGTTGTTCTTCGCCGGCCTTTGCATGATCAGTCACCGATAAATGATTCATCCCAGATGATGCCCTTTACCAGTGCCTTTAGTTCCTCGCCGAGCAAACCCATCATATCGGAGTTCGAAGGCATCTTTTTCCGGGGCTTGTCGAGGATTTCGGCAAGCTCGGGCGGACAGGCATACAGGTCGCCCGATGCCGTGGCAGTCCTGTTTTCAAAACGGGTGCGGGCCGTTATGGGCACATTGTACAGCATGCGGGCGTTCCGGCCATCGATATAGCGCAACACGGCATGCATTTCGGCTTCTTTTTCCTGTAAGACCTCCTTTATCCTGCATTTGTTGAAGTCGGGATGTTTCCTGTCTTTCTCCCATTTTTCCTTGTCTTCATAATAAGCTTCAAAGCTTTCAGGGTTTTTGTGCGAGCTGGTGTACTCCTTTTCGGTCAGTGTTCCCGGGGTGATCTTCACCCTCATAATATCAATGCGAATATTTAGGGGGAATTGTCCCTTTCCGGCCCCGCTTACAAAATCGAGGTATTGTTTTTCGGCTCCCGTCAATGGGATATTCTCCAGGCTCGCCAGGAAATCGGGCGACAGGGAGACCCTGCTCCTGTTTCTCACTTCCAGCAGTGCCGTGCCGGTGCTCAAGCCCAGTGCACGGCGCATCATCAGTTCCACATCCCTGTATTGCTCATACAGTCTGGAGATCATCCGCAGTTCATCAAAAGCCTTCCTTGCCTTTTCATGATCACCGCTTTTCATCAAAACGCCCGCATGGGCATAAAAATATGCAGCGGCCTGCTCCCGTGCCGATTCCAGGTCGGAGCTGTAGTCGGTCAGGCGTATGTCCACGCCATTGCCCTGCAGGGAGCCCTCAATGCGCTTTAACTTGCGGTATCGCTTCTGCATGCGGTCGTAATGGATGAACACATCATACCAGATATCGGGAGCGCCCGTTGCCCTGAGTGAGCGGACCTTCTCCCTGTCATAGCCATCGGCAGCTTCAAAAGCCGTTTTCAGCGGGGCGTAGTATTTATCCTTATTGCGCCGGCCCGCAGAGATCCGCTCTACACATACATCAATGGCCTCATCGTAGGAACCTTTTTCGATCAGTTTTTCGGGCGACTGCGCATAGCCGGCCATGGGAACGGAAAGCAACAGTAAAAGCAGGTATTTTTTCATCATCACACTATTTCATTAAGGTTATACAAAGATAATTCAAGTTCATGAGAACCTGGCGGAAGTAAAATTCCTATCAGCAAAGCTGCCGCACCCCATCAGGTCTCCCGGGACCAAACACCTGTATTCCATACCAATTCCTTGCCAAAATCACGGTTTACCAAAAAATTGCCTTAACTTCGCATCCTCATCCCCATACCGGACGGACATATGTGGAAATATCTCGTCAGGCTGATCATCCGTAACAGCATCATCAACCTTGTTGTGATCATGCTGATCACCATTTTTATGGGATGGCAGGCTTTGAAGGTGCAGATGTCGTACGAGATGGCCCGGATGCTTCCCGAATCACACCCCACCAGTCTGGCCTATGAGGCCTTCAAGGAACAATTCGGGCAGGACGGAAGCGTGATGTTCGTCGGCATACAGGATGAGGGCATTTACGGGCTGGAAAAATTCAACGACTGGTTCGACCTCTCCTATCAGATCAGGCAGATCGAAGGTGTGGAAGAAGTGCTTTCGATCGGCAAGATCTACCACCTGGTTAAAAACGACAGTACCGGTCTGATGGACTTCCTCCCCGTGGTCGCTGAAAAACCCTCGAAACAGGAAGAGCTCGACAGCCTGAAGAACATCATCCTGTCGCTGCCATTTTATGAAGGGCTGCTCTCGAATCATGAAGACCATGTTACCATGATCATGGTTACCCTCGACAAGGAAAAGCTCAATACCAAAAGCCGGGTGCAACTGATCGCCGAGATCAGTGAGCTGATCAGGGCCTATGGCAAAAAGCATGAGAGCGAAATGCACTATTCGGGATTGCCATACATCCGCACCATCACGACAAAAATGGTGCAGAACGAACTGTATTTTTTCATCTTCATGGCCCTGATCATTGCCTCTTTGATCCTTTACATCTTTTTCCGCTCATTTAAAGCCGTGTTCTTCACCATGCTCATCGTGGGGATCGCAGTAATATGGGTTCTGGGCACCATTTCCCTTTTCGGGTACAAGATCACCATCCTCACCGGCATCCTGCCGCCTTTGCTGGTGGTGATCGTTGTGGAGAACTGTATCTTTCTGCTCAACAAATACCATAACGAATACCTGATGCATGGGAACAAGGCGAAAGCCCTTTCGCGGATGGTTACCCGTATCGGCAATGCCAATTTACTCACAAATGCCACTACGGCAGTCGGCTTTGCCGCCTTCATTGTTACCGGGAACAAAATGCTTACCGAGTTCGGCATCATTGCTTCCATCAATATCATGGTGGCCTATGTACTTTCTCTCTTTCTCATCCCCATCTTTTTCAGTTACCTTCCCCCGCCGGGGCGCAGGCACACCAAACACCTCGACAAATCGGCAGTTGCCAGTATCATCCGGCATATTGTGCACATTGTTCAAACGCGCAGGCGGCTGATATACATTATTACGGGTCTGATGCTGGTTGCGGGGGTCATCGGGGTTTCGAGGTTAAGGTCAACGGGTAACATTGTTGATGATATCTCGAGGAAGCACAAGCTGTACAAGGACCTCATGTTTTTCGAAAAGCATTTCAAGGGGGTGATGCCGCTTGAGATATCCATTGATGCGAAAGAAGAGAAAGGCATTTTTGCCGACAGGGGCAAAACCCTTTACGGGATGCGCAGGCTGCACCGGCTGCTGGAGCGGGATTCGGTTTTCTCCATCTACCTTTCCAAACCCCTGTCGATTGTCGACGGGATCAGCTTCCTGAATCAGGCCCATCATGGCGGCGATCCGAAGTATTTCGTTCTGCCGCCACCTACGGAATTGTCGGAACTGAACCACTACTCCGCGACCATGGACAGCACCGGAAACAACCCGTTCCATTCATTTATCGACGACGGTAACCGCATTACACGCATCAGTATACAGATGGCCAATGTCAGCACCGGCGAGATCAGTATGATCACCGAAAGGCTGCGGCCACATCTTGATGAGATCTTCCCTCCCGGTGATTACGACGTGGTACTCACGGGTACCAGCGTGGTGTTCCTGGAAGGCAGCAGCTACCTTGTGAAAAATCTGCTCACCAGCCTCCTGCTTGCCCTTGCGGTGATCTCCCTGCTGATGGCGTTGCTGTTCACTTCGGCCCGGATGATCGTGATCTCACTGATCCCCAACCTTATTCCCCAATTGATGACGGCAGCATTGATGGGGTACCTCGGGCTTTCCATCAAGCCTTCCACCATCCTCATCTTCAGTATTGCGCTGGGGATATCCGTCGACAATGCCATACACTTCCTCTCCCGTTACCGGCTGCAGCTCAAATTCAACAACTGGGATATCAAACCTTCCGTACTTGCGGCACTGAGCGAGACCGGCTACAGCATGATCTATTCATCCGTGGTATTATTCTTTGGTTTCGGGATTTTTATCCTTTCATCCTTCGGGGGGACCGAAGCCCTTGGATACCTCATTTCCTTTACGCTGCTCATCGCCCTGCTGTCAAACCTATTCCTGCTGCCATCGCTCCTGCTGAGCCTTGATAAATATATTACAACCAGGAGATTCAGGGAACCCCTGCTGGAGATCTTTGATGAGGAGGAAGATATAGAATTGGAGGAACTCGAGATCGAGGAGCCTGATACCCGCGGGGCATCCTGACATTTTTTTGGGATTTTTCCATAATTCCTTACCTTTACCTCATCCGAAAAAAATACATTACCATGAAGGGAATCATTCTTGCCGGGGGTTCCGGCACCCGCCTCTATCCGATCAGTCTGGCAACCAGCAAGCAACTGATGCCGGTTTACGACAAGCCCATGATCTATTATCCCCTCTCCATCCTGATGATGGCCGGGATCAGGGATGTACTGATCATTTCCACGCCACACGACCAGGAAAGTTTCATCAGGTTGCTGGGCGACGGGCAAAGCCTGGGTTGTAACTTCAGCTATGCCAAGCAGGAAGTGCCCAACGGGCTGGCGCAGGCATTTGTGATCGGGGAACAATTCGTGGGCAACGACAAGGTGTCGCTGATACTGGGCGATAATATCTTTTATGGTGCAGGACTGCAGAAGACCCTTCAGGAAAACAACGATCCCGAAGGCGGTGTGATCTTTGCATACCATGTTTCGGATCCTGAACGCTACGGCGTTGTTGAATTCGATGAAAACCGCATGGCCGTTTCCATTGAGGAAAAGCCAAAGGCACCCAGGTCCAATTATGCCGTTCCGGGGCTTTATTTCTACGACAACAGCGTTGTGGATGTGGCCAAAAACATTAAACCCAGCGCCCGGGGCGAGTATGAGATCACGGATGTGAACAGGCACTATCTGCAGGAGAAAAAGCTGAAAGTTGGCATCCTGGGCAGGGGGACTGCCTGGCTTGACACAGGGACTTTTGAATCGCTTCTGCAGGCCGCGCAATTCGTCCAGGTGGTGGAAAAACGCCAGGGGCTTAAAATCGGCTGTATTGAGGAAGTGGCGTACCATATGGGTTTTATCGACCGGGAAGGGCTCAGGAAAGTGGCTCAACCACTTCTCAAAAGCGGCTACGGCGAATATCTGCTTAAAATCACCGAATAAAACCCAAACAGGATATGCTTACATACGAAGAATTGCTCGATCGCTTCAGCATTGCACTGAATAAAGAACAATTTGCCGGCCGGCCGGCCGAATTATATGAACCCATTGCCTATATGATGGAGCTGGGCGGAAAAAGGCTCCGCCCCGTACTCCTGCTCATGGCCTGTGATGCATGGGGAGGGAATATTGAAGAGGCCCTGCCGGCAGCGCTCTGCGTGGAGGTATTCCATAATTTCACCCTGGTGCACGACGACATCATGGACAATGCCATCATGCGACGGGGAAAAGATACCATCTGGAATATCTGGGGTGAAGACACCGCCATACTGGCCGGCGATACCATGTTCACACTGGCCATCGACTACCTGCTGAGAACCGGGAACGGCAAACTGAACATCCTTTTACATGAATTTACCCATGCAGCCAGGAAAGTTTGCGAAGGACAGCAATACGACATGAACTTCGAAACGGAGGAAGAGGTCAGCATCTCCGATTACCTGAACATGATCAGGCTGAAAACATCCGCACTGATCGGCACATCCCTGAAAATGGGCGCCATCATCGGTGATGCAGGTGCAGAAGACCTTTCCAACATCCATGCTTTCGGCGAAAATATCGGAATGGCATTCCAGCTAAAGGACGACCTGCTCGACGTTTTCGGCAATGTGGATAAATTCGGGAAAATGCCGGGTGGCGATATACTTTCCGACAAGAAAACCTTTCTGTTGCTCAAGGCCCTGAGCATTGGCAGCAGTAAAGATAAGAAAGTCATCTGCAATTATATGGACGATGACCAGGGTGATCCCGAACAGAAGATCATGGACATCACGGCCATCTATAAAAAACTGAATATCGACAAGATCACCACCACCGAAATGGAACGCTATTATGAGCGCGCCAAATATCACCTGCAACAACTCAAACTGCCCGAAGAAAATAAGACGGAACTCATATCCATTGCTAAAAAAATGATGTACCGCGACAATTAAGGGATTTCGGCAAGTCCGTCCGCACAGATGGGCAGACAATGCCCCGGAATCATGGGTTTTTAAGCGCCTGCTGTTCGTCTTTCAGGGATTCGGCCTCCAGGCTGTGTTTTTCCCAATCTTCCATTTCCTTTTCGAGCCGGGTTTTCAGGGCATGATATTTTTTAAACACTTCCGGATCCGATAATTTTTCCCGGTGGGCATGGGGATCCATCATAACGATATCCATTTCAGCAATTTCCGATTCAAGTTTACCGATTTCCCTTTCGCATGCCCCGATCCTTGCGTTTACTTTCCTTATTTCCCTTTCCAGTTGCCTGCTGCGCTCATAAAAGGTTTTGTTTTTGGATATTTCCCGGGGCATATCATTTTCCGTCACCTTCTTTTCTTCCAGTTCCTTTAAATGATCCAGCCTTTTAAAATGAAGGAAATCATATATATCACCCAGGTATTCTTTCACACCCTTATTCCTGAATTCAAACACTTTGGTGGTGAGACCCTGCAGGAAATCACGGTCGTGGGAAACAATGATCAGCGTGCCGTCATAATTCAGGAGGGCATTTTTCAATATGTCTTTCGAACGCATATCGAGGTGGTTGGTAGGCTCATCGAGTATCAGCAGGTTGGATGGCTTCAGCAGTAAACGGGCCAGTGAGAGGCGTGATTTCTCGCCGCCCGAAAGCACCTTCACCTTCTTGTCGATCTCTTCCCCCGAGAAGAGGAACCCACCCAGCAGTGTACGGACCCGGGTACGCATATCCCCCGTAGCTTCATCATCTATGGTCTCAAAAACAGTCTTGTTGCCATCCAGAACTTCGGCCTGGTCCTGCGCATAATAAGCCAATTGCACATTGTGCCCGAACTTCACTGTCCCCTCATGCTCAACCAGCCCCAAAATGATCCTCGAGAGGGTTGTTTTGCCCTCCCCATTCCTTCCCACGAAGGCAATGCGGTCGGCTTTGATCACGGAAAGGTTAACGTTTTTCAACACCTCGTGTTTCCCGAATCTTTTAGCCAGTCCTGAGATTTCAAGCACCACCTTTCCTGATCGCGGTGCCGGAGGAAAACTAAAGTGGATGGCGGAATGGTCAAAATCCTCTATTTCGACCATTTCCATTTTATCCAGCATTTTGATCCTTGACTGTACCTGTCTGGCTTTGGTATTCTTATAACGGAACCTTTCAATAAAACGTTCGATCTGCCTGATCTGTTTCTGCTGGTTACTGTGTGTAGCCATTTGCTGTTCGAGGCGTTCTTCCCGCAGCCTGACATACTCACTATAGGGAGCCTTGTAATCGAAAATGCGCCCCTCGCTGATCTCGATGGTGCGCTTACACAGGTTGTCGAGAAAAGCACGGTCGTGAGAAACGAGTACCACAGCGCCATAATATTCTGCCAGGAAGTTTTCGAACCATTGGATCGACTCAATGTCAAGATGATTCGTGGGCTCATCCAGGAGGATAAGGTCGGGTTTGCGTAAGAGGATTTTGGCTATTTCAACGCGCATCTGCCAGCCATAGCTGAATTCCTTCACAGGCCTTTGAAAATCGTTCCGGCCAAATCCAAGGCCCGTCAGCACCTTCTCAACCTCGGCATCCATCGTTTGCCCGCCCAGTATCAGGTATTTCTCATTTGCTTCAGAAAGCCTGTGGATCAGCTTGTGGTAAGCATTTGATTCATGGTCGACTCTTTCGGCGATCTCAATACCGATCCGGTCAATTTCTTTCTTCAGTAAGATTATCTCATCAAAAGCAACCAGGGTTTCATTATAAATGCTTTTTTCGCTGCTTAACTGCATTTCCTGCGGGAGATAACCGATACGGGCGCCGGAAGGTATAACCACTTCACCGTTTTCGGGCTGCTGAAGCCCCGACAGCAAACGCAGTAGGGTGGTCTTTCCGGAACCATTGAGTCCCACAAGCCCTATTCTGTCTTTCCTGTTAATGATGAAAGACACATTGCGGAAGAGGTATTCCCCTGAATAATGAACTGCCAGATCGCTGACGGAGTACATGGTATCATTGAAGTATCAGAATGCAAAAGTATGTAAAAAACGGGTGCCGGGTAACGAGTAGACGGTTAACGGGTGCCGGCATCAATATGCACTGCAACTTCGATGCTGTCGGCACCCGCCGATGATCCGCTGGCAGGAACAACATCAGCAATAAAACCATCAGGGACCGGCCCCCCTGTGTAATCCGGAAAGCTGAACTGAAGTGGCTCACCGACGGTATTTGAGATGACAAGGGCCAATGTATCCTTTTGATATGGAACTCCTCCTTATCCACTGTTATTCACAGACAAAAAACATCACAAGAGGATACATGGATGAGAAAGCCGGCAGCTGATAATAAAAAACGGGCGCCCGGCGGGCGCCCGTTTATATGGTTCATCAGTACTGCCATGGCAGCGCTGATGGGTTTAATGAGCAATGGCGATCTTCTTCACGAGGATACCGTCAGTTGTTTCAACCTTCAGCATGTATACGCCAGTTTCATAGCCGGCAACGCCGATTTGCAGGCTCCTGTCTTCAACAACTTTCTTGTCGAAGACTACCTGACCGAGGTTGTTCATCATGGTAACGCGTGAGATATCGCTTCCGGAAACCACGTTCAGCATTTCATGCGCCGGAACGGGATATACGGCAATGCCATCGGCAAGTGCCGGGTTTTCGATACCGGTGGCGACCACGCATGCTTCATTTGAAGCAGGCTCACAGTCGGCCCATACGGCCGTTACATAGTAGCACTGCAGCGATCCTACGACAAATTCAGGATCTACAACATGTACATAGAAGGTGTCGGTGGTAAAGTCGGCATAAATATAGCCGG